>JAYTTF010000170.1:0-19373 GCA_043745195.1 Bryobacterales bacterium
TCTCTTACCGCATTTGCAGCGCCCTCCGCAAATACATTCCCGGATCATTCTGTTTTCACCAACCAGCCAAATATGCGGGGTGAGATCAGGAGATCTGAAGTTTGGCTTGCCGTATACTTTGCTATGCGATACCAACCATGCAGTCGCCGAAGCCTATGGCATTTGGAAGGAAAAAAGCATGTACGGGAAAAAGTACATGGGGATTGAACGAACAACGTTCGTGATTGGGCCTGATGGCAAACTGGCGAAGATTTTCGCCAAGGTGAAACCGGAAGGACACGCAGCGGAAGTTCTAGCAGCACTTGCGGCTCTGTAGAATTCACTGCGATGGGAATTTAGCTATGAGTAACCACAAAATCCAGCTTACACATCGTTCATTGACGTCTAAGACATTGACGTCTAAGACAAGGATAAGCTCGAAATGGTGATTCAGGTGATTCAGTAGTTAGCTGCTGAACCTGATGGGATCAGGCTCTTATTTGCAATCACAAATTCCTCTACATCCTTGGGGAAACTCTTACATGGATCGGTACTCGGGTGAGAATGCGGTCTCGCCTGGAGCGGACGGAAAGCCAAGTGGGACGTGGGATATACCAATTCCCATTCGTTCCATCCTTAAGCCTTCTGGATGTCCATTAGGAAATTCCCAGGCCGCATCTGTAATATGCGACGAAGCAGGTATGTTTTGATAAGATAGTTTCTCCAGGGGGAAACTGGCGACGTCTTTTGGCGTGAAGGATAGCTGCATTTGGCTAGACATTTGTTTCCCAATTTCCAACCATTACAAAGAACAGAATTACTGGCTAATCAGATAGCGGTTTCCATACGTCAGCGTATTCTGGATGGAGATTGGAAGCCTGGTGAAAGAATTGTAGAATCCCGTTTGGCGCGAGAACTAAAGGTTGGTCAACCAACACTGCGCGAAGCGCTGGTGAGCCTTGAAAACTGCGGCTTGGTGACTCGTCAGACAACCAAAGGTTGCATTGTGAAGGAGCTTTCCCCGAAGCAGGTGCGCGATTTAATGGCGATTCGTCAGATGTTGGAATCGTTGGCCATTGATTTGATTTGTACGACGGCCACGGATCCCGAATTGGCCACCCTTGAGGAGATTGCCAACAAGCTAGTTGAGACGGCGTATGAAGAAGGTTGTCAATTTCGTGCCCAAGATCTGTTGTTTTATCAGTCGATGTGGGGAATGACAGGAAACGAATTCATCGGCAGACAGCTGGAACAGGTTACACTTCCGCTGCTGGCGTTCTTTGCGGCGCCGGATTGGTCTAAATTAACCTCGGCGAAGGCGCATCAGGCTTTGGCCACCGAGTTAGGTTTGAGGGATGCGACTGCTGCGAAAAAGACGAATAGGATTCTGCTTCAAGCGATGGGTGAGATTCGATTTGAAACCTAAACACTGCTACCTGCAAGTCCCAATTCAGCAGCGCGTTGCTGCATGGCTTGTATTCAAAACGCAAGGTGATCCTCCAGGGGGATGCCCATTTCAAGGGCACCATTCACAATGTCGTTGCGATTGACGGCCCTGGCGAAGGCTTTGTCTTTTCATCTTTTTTGACCGAAGCAACAGCCACCTCAGCGACCTGCGGCTAGAGCTAGTGGCAGATTCCCTGTACCCTTGAAACAGATCACTAATTGAGGTAACCCATTAGTGACTGGCCACGTCGGCGAGAGCGCCATCAATCCCGCCGCGCGCAAAGCGCCTAATGGGGAGAAGCGTCCGCCGGCGCGGACCGTGAGGCACGACCGGTAAGGAGTTCGCGCGCAAAGCGCCAGTACAGGGCTGTCGAGGCATCACGGAAAGGCCAGCGAAGGAGTGTCGTATGATTGACGAATACTTTCTCTTCGTGGGGATTGATTGGGCCACTGAATAATCTGCAAAAAGAAGTTAAGTTGTTCCCAATCGGGTTGTGGTCGGCCGCCCAAAATCAGTCTCCCTACCCAAGCAAGGTCCAGGGCAAGAACCGCTCCGATAGTGTTTCCGCCTCGTTGACCAAAGTTTTCAGTTCCTCCATGACCAACGAAGTCGTTTTTGGTTACACCTTCATTGGCTTCCCTAACGTTTTCGAGCAACCCGATAAAGTAGATCGGACCAAAATCGGCTACAACTACAAAGGCCTTTTCAAGAACGGCATTGCCCAGTTCCCGCGTATCACAGGGAATGGAGAGATGTCGAACCTAACAAACCAAGGTGGGTTTGAAGTTGGCGGCCCACCCAAAGGGCTTTACGCAAACAAATACATGCCGACCATTAGCAACACTATGGCTAAAGTGGCCGGTAAGCACACCATGAAGGCAGGTATTTTCTACGAGTGGATTCGCAATGCGCAACCTGCCAACAACAACACTAACGGCACGCTGGGCTTCAACGGCGGCCAAGTGAATACCTATGGCAACCCTTATGCTGATTTCGCCACTGGGCAATTTGAACACTTATTCAGAAACGTCCTTCAACCGAATCAACGACATTTACTACCACACCTTTGAAGAATTCTTGCAAGACTCCTGGAAAGTAAATCGCCGTTTAACACTGGAACTGGGCTTGCGCATCACGCACTTCACACCCTGGACTGACAACATCGGATTCGGATTTGCGACCTTCGATTTTTCCAAGTTCAACTCCGCCTGCAAGCCCGTCGATTACTGCGGCTTTGTATGGAATGCACGCGATCCAAAAATTCCTTTAGGCGGCTTCAAGACTCGTTCCGCGTTCTATCAACCGCGCTTTGGCGTAGCCTATTCATTGGGAAACAGCACAGTGTTGCGTGGCGGATGGGGCCGATACTATTACCATTCCGGCCAATTCACAACCGGCCTGAACGTATCTTCCGGTATGCAGACAGTAAGTCTGACAAACAACCAGGGCGTCGGGAATTCCCCACTGCAGGCACGGGATTGGGACACATTGCCCTTTAACACTACACCGCTTACTTTGCAGGCTGTGGATAAAAATAATGACCGAAACCCTTACACCGATAGCTACAGCTTCACCATCTCACGCCGCGTACCTTGGTCTGGTTTGGTGGAAGTGGCTTATGTGGGCAACCAATCCCGTCACCTGTTGAACACCGCCGGCGGCACCAGCGACTTAAATCGCATTCCGGCTGGGGCGATGTTGGCCTCAAGGAATCCGGACGTTGATCCCAACACGCTAAATGCCAACAACTTTCGCCCTCTACAAGGGTTCGGAGCCTTGGCTTTGGCGACTAACAACTTATACGCCAATTACAATTCGGTGCAAACGAAGTATCAGCGTTCCAAGGGTCGCGCCGTGATCATGGCTAACTATACATTCGGCAAAGCCATGGGAATTTTGAGCCCCACTCTTGATGCGGCGTATTCCTACGAATTCAAGAAATTCTCAAAGCACCCTTTGTTGGGCGGACTTGTGAATAGCTGGCAGATATCAGGAGTTACCCAAATTCAAAGCGGCGTAAACCTTACCGGGCAACGCGGCCAGAATTTTGGCATGGCCTTGAACGGACTAAATGTTCCAGGCACCACGCAGAACATCAGCAACACAACACTGCTGGGACACCGAACATCCAGTTGAACCCTGTTCTTACTTGCGATCCGAGGGCGAACTTGGTGGAACACCAGTTCATCAACAGTGCCTGCTTCGCATACCCGACGCAAGTTGGACAGAATGGAGCTAACCACGCTTCCAGCCATCTACGGGCCAACGTTCTTCAACTCCGATCTGGGATTGTTCAAAAACTTCAACATGTCTGAACGCAGGAAGCTGCAATTCCGGGCAAACGCCTATAACTTCATGAACCATCCGCTGTTCTCGTTCACTGGCGGAAATCTGAACCTGGGTTTCAATGGGACAACAGGTGTGATGAACACACCATTATTCGGATACACGACACTAAAGCAGGGCCGACGCGTTGTGCAGTTAGCAGCCACGTTTATGTTCTAGTCTAGTTGCTGTTCGTAGTCAAAAGCCAGGAGCTACTCGAAAGAGGAACTCCTGGTTTTTGTGTGCCGAGCATGTTCGACAGTTTGAAGGTGAAAGTCCTTTCACAACCTGATGGAGGTGAAATGAAGTTGGCTCGCGATATCCAGATTATCGAGACCGTCAACATGTATCTTGGGAACCAAGATTTCATGGCTCCTCATCCCTTTGATGGTAGTATTAATTTTGGACCTGATCTAACCAATAATATTGGAGTCAAGGGACAAGGTCAATTCATCTCAACACCCTCTCAAAAGGTCTTTGAAAGACATTATCTGGTATACGTTGATCCAACATTGAACATTACAAGTGGCGCAACCGGTTTCACTTATCAGCAGTACAACCCGGCTTGCCCAGTTTACAATGTTCCGCCGGGGCCGTTGTTCGATCCTTCCTATGGTGCCTACTACCTTAACGCCGGCGATTTTGAATGCAAGGCCTTAGAGGGGTATGCGGCCCTCTATGGTCCAACCTCTTCTCCCGATACTGAGTTCTATATCGTTAGGTCGACTCCCTATGTCGTTCCGCCAAGCCCTACAGATGGCCCGAATATTACCATTGGCCCGCTCCAATAAAGAGGATACGAAGATAATGAGACAAGTACTTACTTTTGTTTTAACAACCTGCCTCTTCCACATGCTGGTCCAAGGCCAAGTTTTACCACGCAATGGAACGAGGAGAGAGACCACTATTGAATCATTGAGCCTTACGGGACCAATTCCGATTTCGGCCCGCTTGGTTGAAGTAGATTATAAGCATTCAAACAGCAATATTTGGAACGGTACTCTATGCATCCTTTACGATCAAAACACCGGATTTTTTATTTGGCTCCATCATTATTTTCCCCCCAAGGTGGTTAGGAAGGTCCTTGTCGGCCCTGACCTTTTTCTCACCGGCGGCAAGTTGTTTCGGTCCGATAGCCAATTGGTCTACTTCAGTTTCGGAACATTTGTAAGGTCTGCAGATAAAGCCAGCAGCCTGGATGAGGCCGAAAGGAAGTCAATTCTAGCCGCAACGGCAAAACTACAGCAGAGTGTCCAGTCAATAGTTGCAGGGCTTCGAGAAAGTCTTAACTTGGGGTTGGGTGACGACTTCAGGTTGGAAAAATATCATTCCAAGGGTATGAGACCTTCAATTATCGATGTTCAGTCCCGGGGTTCTCAATGGTATCTTACTGTTCAGGGGATTTGGAAGGAAATTGTAACTCTTGACAGTAATTTCCGCCTTATTAGTCATGTACCTGCGCCTGGGGAAAAGGCGAAATACTGGATGAATCCGTGACTGATACCTGCCATCCCCATAGGCGCTATTGAACCAACTCTTAAAAGCTTTCGGTTGCCCAACTTTCTTCAATAAAATACCTGTTGAAGCGTTGAAGCGAAGCTAATCGTAGCAGCCGAAAACCATGTAATCGACCCCCACAGCCTCCTTTACGCCGCGCTCCCCTCCATCTTTCAACCAACTGGCAAGGAAAAGCCTCTCACTGCGGCGGCAACAACCTAACAAGCTCCTTTCGTCCTCTCTCGGTCCATCGCCAAGCAAAAAAAGGGATACCCAAAATCCGGGTCACCGCATAGTGTAATTTTTTTGATCCTTATATCCACAATCGGTTAGCACAAAATCCCAGCCGCAACTAAGCCGGTAAATGCTGACACACATGCTAAATTGCAGACATGAAAATAGCGTCTTGCACAACATACATTAAACAATGCACCCTGCCAATTGGCCCAGTCACCAAATTCCGCACACCCGATGTCGTAGCTGCCAAAAAGGCTAAAGCCACGCGCGGATTAAAGTCCACCCCACATTTGGTTGGACTTTGATCTAATCCTGGCGGAGCGCTTGCAGTGGGTCGATTCGGGCTGCCTTCAGTGCTGGAATCAGGCAGGCTGCCAGCGTCACTAACCCGATGATCAGAGGTACGCCCAGGAACGTTGGCCAGTCCAGCGGAGTCACGCCGAACAGCAATGTCTGCATGGAGCGGGCGGCGAAGTAGGAGGCTACCAAACCTACAACTATCCCAATGCCCGTCAGTTTCATGCCTTGCGCCACAATCAATTTGGCAATGTCAGCCTTGGCTGCACCCATCGCTAAACGCACGCCGATTTCATTTACGCGCTGCGACACGGAGTAGGAAATTACGCCATACAATCCAATCACCGCCAGCAATAGTGCCAGCGCGGCGAATAGCAGGATTAAGGCCGTGCGGAAGCGTGGAGTTGCAATGGAGCCCGATACGATATCTTCCATGGTTCTTAAATCCGAGAGTGCCAATTGAGGATTCAATTGGCGGAGTTCGGAACGCATGCCGGAACTCAGTTGCGTAGGATCGCCTTCCGTTCGCAAGGCCACCGTCATGGCAGGCAGAATCATATTCATCATTGCTGCCGACACATGGTGATAGGAGTAGTAAATTTCCGGTGTAGCAGCTTGATCCAAGCCCTTGTAGCGAACTTCGCCGGTGACGCCGACAATGGTGCTCCAGGGGCTATCGTCGAAACCGGCTTTAATGCGGCGGCCTAGCGGATCTTCGCCGGGGAAATACTTTTTGGCGAAAGGTTCGTTGATCACCGCTACGGGGTTCGATGCGGGGCTATCGTCTCCGCGTTGGAAGAATCGGCCCGCAACAAGTTTCAAACCTAAAGTTTCGGCAAAGCCGGAGCCGGCAACTCGGAAGCTGGCCACTGGCTGATCGCTACTTTGCAGTGCAGGGCGATTTTCGATTTCAAAATTGAGAGTTGGATTGCCGGGAGTCAGCGGCACATCGCGAGCAACACCGGCTGCACTCACACCGGGAAATTGGCGGAGCTTTTGCACATACTGTTCCATGAAAGCCGGCACTGCCGCTCCGGGATACTGCTTGGCTGGAAGGCTCACTTTGGCGGTTATGACGTGCGCTGTTTTGAAGCCTGGGTCCACGTTTTGCAATTGGCTGAAGCTGCGAAACAGCAAGCCCGCGCTGGTGAGTAACAACATGGAAAGGGCAACTTCAGCAATCACCAGGGCCGACCGTAAGCGAGCTTGTGAAATGCCGCCGATGGAGCCTCTGCCTGCGCCGCGAAGCACGGTGTTCAGATCCACGCGCGCGGCGGTCAAGGATGGCGCAAGTCCAAAAATAATGCCGGTGAGAATGGAGATGCCAAAGGTGAACAGCACCACATTCCAATCTAAAGTGACAGCAGTGCCAACGGGCAGGAACGATGCACCAAGCGTAGTAAGTCCGCCAAGGCTGAAGGCTGCCAGCAGCAGCCCTAGCAATCCACCGCACAGGGCCAGGGTGATGCTTTCCGTCAACAATTGACGAGCCAGATCCCACGCTCCTGCACCTAGCGCCGTGCGCACCGCGATCTCTTTTTGGCGCGAACCGCTGCGGGCTATTAGTAAATTCGCTACGTTAGCGCAGGCAATCAATAAGACCGAACCAACCGCGGCAAGTAAGATCAGCAGTGTAGGTTTCACGTTGCCTGCAATATGTTCGCTGAGTGGAACGGCCATGGCTCCCCAACCGTTGTTCAAATCCTGATACTCGGTGGATAATTGCTTAGCGATAGATTGGAGTTCGGAGTTGGCCTGCTCCTTTGAGACGCCAGGAGCCAAGCGGCCCACACCCTTGAAGTTATGATTGCCGCGGCGGCGCAGGGAAAGCAGATCAGGGCTGATGGTGAGCGGTGCGAATAGTTCGGCTTTCACTTCGGGCAGGGTGAAATTTGCCGGAAGAATTCCAATGATTCGGGCATCGGCACCGTTCACCTGCAAAGTGGAGCCAAGGGTCTGCGGGCTGGCTGCAAAGCGGCGTTGCCACAAGCTGTTGGAGATTAGAACGCTGCGATCAGCACCGGGCTGCTCTTCCTCGTTTGAGAACAATCGCCCCGCTGATGGTTGAACTCCAAGAGCTGCCAGCGCGCCGGGGGAAACGTCCGCAGCGTCCACTTTTTCAGGAAAATCGCCCATGGTCAGCACAGCCGAAGTTTCGCGGAACAGGCCAAGACTGGCGAAAGAATGTTGCCGCTGACGCCAATCTTGAAAGTTGGCGGCGGAGATTTTGAATGGACCTACTTTTGGGCTCACTTCAAACAGCGCTACCAATTCAGTGGGATTTGCGTAAGGCAGAGGGCGGAGTAGAACGGCGTTGATGACACTGAACACCGCAGTGTTGGCACCAATTCCCAGAGCCAAGGCGGCAAGTGCAGTCAGAGTAAACGATGGCACTTTCGCCATACTGCGAAATGCATATTGAATGTCCCTTAATAATGTAGTCATGCCTTAACCCCCGTTCCACGTTTAGGTTACCAGAGGTTGTAAAAGACGTCATGAGAATTTTCTTGCGAAAGTACCGAACCCATGTTAATCTAGCGAACAAACAGCGAAACAAAATAGATTAGGCAGAAGGGGGCGTAAGGCATCCATGATCGCGTATAATCGACTTTCCGAGGATAATATCAAACAAATGGAAGACAAAGAGAAGATAAAAGCACTTGCCGCGACGCTTGGCGCATTGGAAAAGCAGTTCGGCAAGGGTTCGGTGGTCCGTTTAGGGTCGAAGGAAGCAGTGATGCCGATTGAGGCAATCTCCACCGGTTCCATTTCTCTGGATTACGCGTTGGGCGTAGGCGGATTTCCGCGCGGGCGCATTATCGAAATCTTTGGGCCTGAATCTTCCGGTAAGACCACGGTGGCTTTGCAGGTGGTTGCGGAAGCGCAGAAACGCGGAGGCGTGGCGGCCTTTATCGACGTTGAACATGCGCTGGACCCCATTTATGCCCGGAAACTGGGTGTGGATATCGACAATTTGCTGGTTTCTCAGCCCGATCATGCAGAGCAGGCGCTGGAAATTACCAACACTTTGATTGCTTCTGGTGCGGTGGACGTGCTGATTGTGGATTCGGTGGCGGCATTAGTGCCGAAAGCGGAACTCGACGGCGAAATGGGCGATGCGTTTGTGGGTATTCAGGCGCGTTTGATGTCGCAGGCCATGCGCAAGCTTACTGGTGTGGTATCGAAGTCGAATACTTGTCTGATTTTCATCAACCAGATTCGCGAAAAGATCGGGGTGATGTTTGGCAATCCGGAAACCACTTCGGGTGGCCGGGCGTTGAAGTTCTATTCCAGCGTGCGTGCCGATATCCGCCGCATTGCTGCTATTAAAGATGGCGATACGGTGACGGGAAATCGAACTCGGGTGAAGGTTGTGAAGAACAAGGTTGCTTCCCCATTCCGCGAAGCTGAATTCGATATTATTTACGGCGAAGGCATTTCCAAAGAAGGGGATTTGATTGACTTGGCTTCGGAACATAATGTGATTGAGAAATCCGGTTCCTGGTACAGTTTCCGTGGGGAACGCATTGGTCAGGGCCGTGAGAATGCGCGTCAATTTCTGAAGGAGAATCGTGACATGTATGGCACCATTGACGTGGAACTGCGCAAGTTACTTGGATTGCCGGGAACACCGGATGCGGTGGAAGCCCCGATAGTGCCTCCTGCTGCTGCAGCGGCTGGGAAAGGCAAGTAAGTAAGCTTGGGGCCGAGTTAGTTCCGACTAACCCCGACTGTAACTAACTAATCCGATTTGGTTACCTCTCCTGGGTGATTGTTTATACCCATCTTTTCGAGTATTCTCAGGGTCAACAGTTGCCCGAGATACTGAGATGGAACTATCGAAAATAGTAATAGAGAGCTTAGTACTCGCAGTATTGCTGCCAACGGCAGCACACGCGCGAGTACTTACATTTAGTAAGAGTTTTGATTTCTCCAGCGTTGTGGTCAGTGCTGGTACAGTTCTAACCTATACCGTTGAAGGCGAAGATGGACCATCCAATAATTTGGAATTTACGGATCCCTTACCCGCTGGTCTCAGCATTATCACTCGATTTCTTGATGTAAATACCTGTGGCGGACGATTGTCGAAATCAAGCGTGCCTGGCGGCATTAGTTCCATCTCATTAAGTGGTGGCGCTGTTGGTTCCTTTCCAGCAACGTGCACAGTTAGTGTTGCTGTGCAGGCAGATACTGCTGGGGTGAAAAATAGTACAGCCACAGGCTCTGGCGATCTGGCGAGATTGACGGCATTTGCCACTACCACGGTTATCGCTCCCACATTTACACAAAGCCTTTCGCCAGCAATAATATTTGTTGGTCAAACCAGCGCACTTACTTTGACTTTGACGAATAACATTGCACCTGCGGTGGTCTTCGGCGCAGTTTCAGGATTTGTGGATAACCTGCCTGCCGGATTGTTAGTGGTGAATGTCGTATCCAATACCTGCGAAGGGAATGTTGCAGCTGACTTTGGGTTAATCACATTGACTCAGAGTGGGGCAGATTCTTTGCCAACCGGATCCTGCTCCGTCGTAGTGAATGTCACAGGCACAACTGAGGGTGTGAAGGTCAATACTGCCACTGGAAACCGCGCCCTGAATGGACAGAATCCTAGCGCTACCTTGAACGTCTTGATTCCTCCGGACGCATTCCAGGTTCGCTATGCGGTCAACCTGACATCCGGTGATTCGGTGATTAACCTCACCAACACTGGTGCCAATGGTGCATCGTTGAACGGTCCTGGATTCGGCGGCGCAGCTGGCAACATTTGCGTGAACGTATATGCGTTCTCGCCTGATGAACAGCTGGCTTCCTGCTGCTCCTGCTTGATCACCCCTAACGGATTGGCATCATTGTCCGTCAACAGCGACATTATTAGCAACACGTTTACCGCTGTTCGGCCTAACTCAGTAGTCGTGAAGCTTGTCAACACGGGTGCTGGCGCTACATTCACAGGTACGAACTGCACGTACAGTGCTGCTCAAGCTGGGACTGTCGCGTTCCCTCTGGCTGGTGGCATGCTGGCTTTTGGTACAACCATCCAAAGCCCCGTGGCCGGGACGTTTGTGGTAACCGAAACGCCATTTCTGAAGGCAACATTAAGTCCAGCAGATCTGGCAAGCATCACCAATCGCTGCATAAACATTATTGGCAGCGGAATGAACAGCGGAGTTACATTCGGCATCTGCCGGTCTTGCAGGTTTGGTGGTTTGGGCGCAACAAGATAGGTCGCTTGAGGTCGAGTATTACAAATTACCGTTGCCGTTTCTCCGACACACGGGCACCAAATCGAGCCACCTCGATCACTGCCCGTTCGTGTTCGCCTTCGCCGATCTTATCGGTTTCGTCAAAAGCTTCCACTTTGAAAGTCACACGTTTCCCCGCTTGACCGATAAGCTCTGAAGTAAACCGAATCTTTGCACCCAGCGGGGTGGCTGCCAAATGCCTTATGTTCACTACTGTTCCAACAGTGTCGAAGCCTTCGGGAAGATGTGGCTTGACGCAGTTCCGGGAAGTTATCTCCATGAGCATAATCATGAAAGGAGTTCCCAAAACCCTTGCTGACTCTAAGCCCAGAAAATTCACCGCGAGATCTGCGGTTACAATGGTGTTATGTTCAAGTTTCAATCCGATGGTTAGTTCGGTCATCTCCCTAGTTTAAGGGAACCGGCAGTTTGAATCATACGTCTATAATTGATAGAATAGTCATACTACCTTTTTGAGGAATTTTGAAGCACTCCTTTTTCTTAGCACTCGTTCTTTGCATGTCCCTAGTTGTTTCTCCAGTGTCAGCTTTGGACGAAGCTTTTGCGATGGGCGCTGACGCCCGCCCTGAAATCTTAGAGCGGTACTTTGAAGCCAGCAAATCCCAGCAAGAGAGTCTGCACGGTTTGCAGATGGAAATGAGCTTCGATGCAAAAATGCCTAAACTTCACAAAGAAGGGAAGTTAAAGGCATTGCGCTTCGTCTCAAAACTGGGCAAGATTACCTTTAATACCTTATCTTTTACTGGCGACAGCACGATCAAGAAAGAAGTCATCGCACGGTTCCTGCAAATGGAACAGGATTCGGGCGAGAAGGTTTCTGACATGTCCATCAGTCAGAAGAACTACAAGTTCAAATATAAGAAGTCGATCCAATCGAACAGCCGCCCGGTCTATGTTTACGAATTGACCCCCAGGGCAAAGAAGGTTGGTCTTTTCAAAGGTGAACTTTGGATTGATAGTGAGACCTACATGCCCGTGCGTGAGAGTGGCCGGTTGGTTAAGAGCCCTTCGGTCTTCTTAAAGAAAGTGGAATTCGTCAGAGAATATGTTATTAAGGATGGCATTGCCGTCCCGAAGATGATTAAGAGCTTCATTGAAACTCGTTTAGCTGGGCGGGCTGAACTCGATATCAACTACTCAAACTATACTCGGGAAGGTGCAGCTGCGGAAGCCGAGGCAGCAGCGCTTTATAACCCAAGCATCCCCGCTCCTGTCAACTAACACGCCGCAGGTTGCAAAAATATATCATGCATCGTTGTTGGGTAGAAGTGTCGCGTGGCCAAATTGAACGCAACTTTAAAGCTGTAAAAGACCTTGTCGGCGCAGCCGTAGAAGTAATGCCGGTGGTGAAGGCTGACGCCTATCGCCATGGTTCGCGGGAAGTGGCGGCTTTGCTTGCAGGTTGCGGAGCCCGGTGGATGGGTGTTTCCAGTGTAGGCGAAGCTGTGGCATTGCGTGAAGATGGCATCACGGCGCGTTTATTGGTAATGGCTGACTTTCTCCCCAGTGAGCGGGATGCCTTATTTGAATACAATCTAACTCCGGCGCTACACTCTCTGGAAGATGTTGCCAGTTTTGAGGCCATGGCGAAGGAACGGGCCGTGATGGCACCTTACCACTTGAAGATTGATAGTGGCATGGGCCGGTTGGGCACTCGCGCGGCTGCATCGGAGATTATCAAAGCTGTAAGTGCCGCAAGCCATGCCCAACTGGAAGGGCTGATGACGCACTTTGCTTCGGCAGCCAATTACATATCCACGCAAACTGAAGAGCAAATCGGTGAGTTCCGCGGCATCACGAATGCGCTGGAACAATCTGGGATTAAGCCTCAATATCTGCATATGGCAAGCACCATCGCCGTTGCTTACAATCGACGGGAAGCTTGGGGTAACTTTGTGCGGCCTGGACATGCCATTTATGGCTATATTTCACCGGCTCGCGGCGAGTTTCCAGAAAGAGTATTAAACGTACGGCCAGCCTTGTGTTGGAAGACTCGCGTGCTTGCGGTGAAGGATCTTCCCAAAGGCGCACAGATTGGTTATGGCGGCATGTTCCGAGCGCCGAAGGCTATGAAGATTGCAGTGCTGGCGGCGGGTTATGCCGATGGCTTGCCGCATGGCTTGGGCAACAAGGGGCGAGTAATTCTGCACGGCCATTACGCGAGTATCTTAGGTGCTGTGTCGATGGATCTGACGACGATTGATGTTACTCATTTAGCGCAGGTGAATGCCGGCGACGTGGTGACGCTGCTGGGCCAGGAAGGCGATGCGTCCATTGATGCGCAACAAATGGCGAAGATGGCCGGGGAGATTTCCTATAGCTTGCTGTGCGGAATCAGCGCGCGGGTAGAACGGATTTATGTTGATTGAACCAAATAGTATGGAAGTGAAACCTCTCACGGCCATCGAGGTTTCACTACTCCCACCGAATAACCCCACATATTCGCAAGCCATGCGGATTGGCGGATTGCTCTTTGTGTCCGGGCAACTTGGAGTTCACCCTTCAACGCGCGATCTGGTTCCAGGTGGGATACAAGCTGAAACACGGCAAGCCATCGAAAACATTGAAACCATCCTGAAGGCGGCTGGCTCAGGGCTTCCGTTGGTTGGGAAAGTGACTATTTTCATTACGGATTTTTCACTGCTTGGGGAGATGAACGAAGTATACTCGGCGCTGCTTCCACATCGGCCCGCTAAAACTACAGTGGAAATTAGCCGCCTTGATAAGAATGCACTGATCGAAATTGATGTGATCGCGATGGGTTGAAGCAGCGTAGTTGGGCTCAGCCCTATCGCGCAGACAAAATGCGCTCGTTACGCTTCGGTCCAACTTACCGTCAAGCCATGAGTAGAATCAATCTGCCCCTATTGGGGCCGAGCAAATAGTGGCGCATCCCCGTCACCGATGTTCTAACTAACTTGGAATCACTTGCGATGAATCCGCCCTTCAGATATTCTTCCACCGACCAGCGCGCAATTGCCTTCTTCGACACCTTTCCATCCGCCCTGCACTAACACAAACTGATGAGAATACATCCGAAGCACTTTATATTTATCCTTACTTATCTGCGCTGCCGACTTAGTTTCAAAGTAATAAGGACCGCGCGGACCCGGTTGCAGAACTATCTCCAGCACAGAACTTTCAATGCCCAGCGCCGCCAACAAGTAGCATAGGTAACCGGGAGCAATTTACCGGCAGGGGCGTAGCCGCTTTCAGCGCTTCCAGATGGATAGTCTCTTTGGAATAATCGATCAGGTCCATGGGGTGCACGTCATCATAATAGTATAGGCGGCCCGATGCCGCCGATTCGCCGGCACTGCCTTCGGCATAACGGCTCGCCTCTTCAACCTAGAGACGGCAGTTCCAAGCCGTAACCGGCACCCTGTCTGTCCAATTCGTGAAATCCGGGACGGGGGTGCAATTATCTTGCAAGTCTTTAATAAGCAGAACATCTTCATTGAATTGCAGCCCCGTCCCGGATTTCGCAGCCTTCCGCAACTTAGTGAGTCGCACGCCGAGCCCCACGATTGAATTTAGAATCGAAAAGAGCGCTCACCATTCAGGTGAGAAATGGCCCCACGCAACTGTCGGTGGGTACGGGAGTTGATGTATGGACGGTGCGTCAACTGCCGTTTTTGGGTTCAAGGAAATCAGTCCCTTCAAGCACAGGTCCGATAAGTAGACGGGACTCTACGGTGTACAGATTTGTCTCAACCTTCGATTTCAAAACGATGCCGCCCACCGTGATGCGAACCGGTAAGGTAAGCCCTTCCATGGGTGATCACGTTTGGCAAAGGACCGAAGACCACCTGATGATGTAAGACGCGGCCTTTCGAAGAAGGTACGGTTGACGGCGCAAACGAAAAAGGTGGAATCTCGGAAGAGCCCTGGGCCGTTAGCAACACCTTAGGCCCCAACGGCTCGACGTTTCATTTTATTCAGGAAGACAAATTGCTGGCCAGCAACTTCCCAAAATATTGAGTCCTCGAGGCGATTAAATCCTATGGCGTTCTAGATGGAATCTGAATCGCAAACACGGCTTTGAGCACCGTGAATGCGAGCTGTAAAAAGCAGGCTGCTAGTGGTGGCAGACCAGACGATGAAATGAGGAGCGCCAGTAAGGATGAAATTCACGTTTATCTGTCCGCGATGCCTTGTTGCGCTTGTTCACCAGGGCTTCAGTTTATTGCAAAGGTAACTATTAATTACGAATTCACTACTTGGAGAAATGACCGAAGTATACTCGGCTCTGCTTCCGCATCGGACTGCAAAGACTACCGTGGAAATCAGCCGCCTTGATAAGAATGCACTCATCGAAATTGATGTGATTGCGATGAGTTGAAGGGGCGCAGATAATGCGCCCGCCCTTCAAGCGGAACTAGTGGCCCAGTTCTTTTACTTTGTCGATGACTGCGGAGCCGGCTTCGGTAACTTTGTCCTTCATTGTGCCCAACATATCTCCTGCTCTTTCAGCAGCGTCGGAATGAGCAGCTTCCATTGCCTTGTCTTTCACGGTGCTTGCCATGTGGCTGGCAGCTTCTCCCAAGTCACCTGCTTTGTCAGCAACAACCTCGGCCGCGTCGCCGGCCTTTTCAACTACAGCATGGGCTACGTCGCCCACTTTGTCGGCCACGGCATGAACTGCTTCGGCAGCCATTTCTTTCGCTTTGTCCAAGAAACTCATTTGAAACATTCCTCTTCAATCTGTATTTGGGGGATGACCTATTCTGGGCAAACCAACTCGATTTGTCAATTAGGTTGCGGAAGCTGTCTGGAGGGTAGTTTTTTGGCGCTTGTCCATATCCGCAATGATCGTCCGGGAGCCACCGTAAAGCACCGCAGCAAGCAGCAAAGAAAGCACTGGGATCACCAGCATCGCTTCCTGCAAGCCAACTGCGCGGTGTTGTGCATTCACTATTGTTGAGCCGGCCACATCAGCTGCTACTCTGGCCCGCCAGTCGCTAAGGGTGCCGGTAAGTAGCGGACCCATTGAGGCACCTAAAAGATACATCGCCAGGAAATAAATCGACATGGTGCTGGCGCGTAATTTTGGTGCGACAATGTCCTGAATCGACGAATAAACCAAGCCATAGTAACTGTTGCAGGAAGCATAGGCTAAAGCCAGAAAAGCTGCCGCAGCCCAGATTTCACCCTTGCCCTGAATGATGCCGAAGTACGCCACAGGCGCGCCCAGCAAGGAAAAGAATGCTGCAAGCATCAAACGGCCGTTACGAAATTTCTGGATAACCCTATCGCCGAGATTTGCAGCCAACATAGCCCCGCTAAGACCACCAATCGCCATAATGGCTCCCACAGAAATGCCGGCGTTCGCCAAGCTCAGTCCATGAACGCGAATCAATAGCGAAGGCAGAAATACATGGATGGCATACATGTTAAAATTCAGCAACGCTCCAGAGGCAATGATCCACCATAGTGTTGGGATTCGCAGCACCGACCACATGGACTGGTTCGCAGATTCGCCATGGCTACCAACGTCCATTGCCCCACGTTGCGGTTCTTTGATGAACCACAACGCGGGGGCTAACAACACGGCCGGTATGGCGGCAATCACCATGGCAAAGCGCCAACCATAAGCTTGCGCGATTGGACCGCTTAAAGAGTAACTGAGTGCCCCACCAATAGGCACGCCCAACATGAAGATGGCTAAAGCGCGGGCACGCTTTTCAGGCGGCACCAGATCGCCAATCCAACTTGTGGCAGTAGGAGCAACCACTGCTTCCCCAACGGCAACTCCCAGACGGGCCAGCAATAGGTGAGTGTAATTTTGAGCCAAGGCATTCAGTGCGGTTAATGCGGTCCACACCAACACGCCAGCAACCAGGATCAGTTTCCTGCTACTGCTATCTGCCAACCGGCCCAACGGTACACCAACAATTGCGTAGAGCCAAATGAAGGCAGTGCTGAGAAACCCAACTTCCTGATCGCTCAGCTTGAATTCATGTTTAATAGGCTCCGCCAAGGCGCTGGAAACATTGCGGTCGTAGAAATTCAGAATGTTGATCAGGAACAAAACGGCCAGCGCCAAATAGACAGGAGACTTCGGGGTCATGACGCACGAGTTTATCAGATGGGCACACCTTCACGTTGCGACATTCAGGTGACGAGTTAAATCTTCCAGATAAGTTCGAACGTTTTTCTGATGTCCGAATACATAGAAAGATAAGAAACGGAATAGTGGATTTGGAACAAACCCCTTCTCTGTAATGGTCAACCGCGAGCCTGCAGGGGTTGCTTCAATGTTAAATGTCCAGGTGCCGCCAAAGCCTAGGGAAGCGTCGTCGATCTCTGTCCAAATTTTGAAAAAGTACGCGCTCCAGAATTTTGAGCGGAATCACACCCCAATTCGCGTGCTCCACATATCGGTTGCCTGAACTTTCTACGTCAACTTGTTTCAACCCTGAACGCCAAGTGGTTAGCTTGTCGAGTTGGGTGGTGGCTCCATACACCCGTTCAGGCTTCGTGGACAATTCACCACTGATAGATGCCACGTGATGGAGCGGCAGCATTCTTCCAATCAAGTAAACAATCGCAACTGCTGCGACCATTACTGCAAGGGTTAGCAACGCGAATTTCATGACTTACTAGTAAGCAATTCAAGACCCTCGATAGCTTTGGTGCGATCGGTCGCACTGAGGGACTCAAGTAACTTTGTGAGTCGAGCGGGTTCCAGCACAGAACTGCTGCTGACCGCTTCTTCACCTATCGTAGCGAGCAGAAGATTCTTTTCTCGCCCCTCGGCGGGTTGACGAGTGAGGTAACCACACTTCACCAACCAGGCAAGAGCTTCGGACAGCATTGATTGTGCCAGTCCCAAGTGCTGCGCAAGGTGCTTTTGAGAAGCAGGTGAAGTGGAACTAACTAAGATGCGCCAGAATGGTGGCATCGCGCTGGGAAAGGCGGTGCTTAGTTGTGCGAGGATTCTGATGATCCTGATGACAGCAATGGTAAATGCTGGGAAAGGCATGTTGAACACGCAGAACGGGTTCTTGAACCTGCATGGGGTCAGTCCAGGGTCTAAGGGAAATGTTCGTGAAATTGAACGAAGTCAGATGCCGAAACCCGAATCACGTCATAATTAATGGAATGGACTTAGAAAAGATACTCCTTCGCAAAGTCGGTGAAGCCATCAGCAAGTACGACATGATCCGGGACGGAGATCGCGTCGCAGTGGGTCTGTCTGGCGGCAAGGATTCGGTGACACTTCTGGAAGCTTTGTTGTTGCTTCAAAAACGCGCTCCCATCGATTTCACAGTCTGTGCATTCACCATTGAACAAGGGAAGTTCCTAAAACCCATTGCACCCTTTAAGGAGTATCTGGCGGCGAAAGGTGTGGAGTGGACTTATTATCACGACAACCCCAGCTTCCAATTGCTGGAGGATGAGCCGGAACATGGATGCGACAAATGTTCTCGTTTCCGTAGGCGCGCTGTTTACGAAGTGGTCCGAAGCATGGGTGCGAAGGTGATTGCATTTGGACATACAGCTGACGATTTTTGCGAATCTCTTTTGCGCAACGTTCTGTTCAACGGTCGAATCAGTTCCCTGCCGCCTATCACATACTCATCTCAGAAAGATTTCCGTATTATTCGGCCTTTGGTTTTTGTAACGGAGGACATCACCACGGCGTATTCTGGCCACTTGACGGCCCCGGTAATTCCTTGCGGCTGCTCCCAAAAAACAGGCACTGTAAGGCGCTCTTTAAGAGATTTCTTTACTGAAATGGAAAAGGATCACCCACGTATTAAGGAGAGCATGCTTTCCGCTATGGGAAATGTGGAATTGCACCGCTTGCTGGATACGCGCTATCAGAATCCGGAAAAACTTCCGGCACAAGCGGCGTCCGAAGAATTGTTCTCCGTGCTGGCTTAATTCCAGCGCGGGGTGGTTGGCTACTTTGCCCAACCCCGCCGTACACCGGAAATGTTCATTAGGTACTAGCTGTTTTGAATTTGGCTGGCCGGATTTCTTTTGGAATTTTCTCAAACTGAAGTCTAGCCGCCTGTTCCACCCACTCTTCCCGTTCGATTCGTGTGGGTACGGTATTCAGCTTTTCCTGGAATTTCGCAACATCCTTTTCCGTCCATTTTGCGATCTGACGGAAATAGTGAATTCCCATTTCGTGCAAACGCTTCGCTAGAACCGGGCCGATTCCCCAGATCAATTCAAGGTCGTCCGACTTCCGCTCTACACGAGCATGCTTCACTCTAGTTAGCGCAAAGGCCGCTTCGGCGCGGCGAAATGCAGTTGAGAAACAAAGGAAGTTTATTCGCCGAAGCGAGTCCGTTTTGCGCTTGTTTCTTAGG
>JAYTTF010000171.1:0-57421 GCA_043745195.1 Bryobacterales bacterium
TCTTCGGTACTCATCCATCTCTCTATTTTGCAGCACTGTGGCTCGAAGCGACCCGCCTGAAAGGCGGGGGGTTTAGACCGGGCACATTGAACTAAATCGTATCGAGTCTGCCGTAACTCGCAGGCCACGTTAGTGCCATTCAATGCGCCTTGTAACTCGCGCTCCAATCCCCAACCACCATCGTTACCTACAATTATTATGATAGGTAAGTTGTATCTCACAGCAGTATCTAACTCAGCTATGTAGAACCCCAGTGAGCCGTCTCCGGTAATCATCACCACCCGTTCCTTTGGGCGGTGGATCTGCATGGCAATCGCATTGGGCAGCGCGGATCCAATGGTTCCTAACGGTCCAATGCGCATCCATCCTCCAGAGCGCACTGCCTTAAACCTAGCGCGACCCCAATGGATGAAATCCCCGCCATCCCACGAATACAATGGAGTCACCGGCATCACCCGCCACAGTTCTTCGAAAAAGCTAGCTGGATGAATCCGTTTGTTCTTCGCATTCGCCGCAGCAGTGGTGCGCAGCTCGTCCTGCCAGGCGTCGCGAAATATTCTGGTTCGTCTAATCCACGGAACCAGGGCTGGCCAAGAAGGTCCGCCAGCCATCTCTTCCAGCATCACTTGTAGCGTCGCTTTAACATCGGCACACACGCCCAGTTCCAGCTTGCGATTGTGGCCCAATTCCTGCGGATGAATATCCACTTGGAGAAACTTCGCGTCGGGCGAAAACAATCGGGGTCCCCCCATCGCCAGCCGATAATCGATGCGCTTGCCAAGCACAAGCACCACGTCAGCCTCTTTGAAAATGGTGTGTACAGCCTTATTCAGCGCGCCGTCAGCATAGCCCATGTTGTAGCGGCCCAAATCACTGATAATCCCTCGCGCCATTGTCACGCTGTAATAAGGCAGCTTAGCCACCTGTAGAAACTTACTAAGCTCCGCACCCGCGTCGCTCCACCAAACTCCGCTGCCAGCGATTACTACTGGGCGCTTCGCAGTCCGAAGCACTTGCAGCAGTTTCTTCACGTCATTTCTATCCGGCATCACACGGCTGCCCATACCGGGGGCAGAGACCGTTATGGCCGTCTTCGCTTCTCCGGTAAACAGGTCCACTGGAATGGTTAGGTGGGTTGCTCCCATTCTGCCGCTGGACGATTCCCGATACGCGCGACTAAGTAAGAAAGGAACCTGTGCTACACTTGCGGCCTCCGCTGCCCACTTACAAACAGGCCGAGCCATGCCCACCTGGTCCATATCTTGAAACACCACACGCTCGCGCATGTTAATCGCCGGTGCGCCACTTACAGCAATCAGCGGGCTGCCGGCAAGTTGTGCAGTCGCAATCCCAGTAAGTGAGTTAGTATGGCCCGGTCCGCCAGTCACCAGCGATAACGCCGGCTTTCGTGTCAAACGCGCCCAACAATCAGCAGCATGCGTCACCCCCGATTCGTGCCGGAAGTCCACAATTTGCATTCCCCGCACTGATGCAACGGAAAGCACCTCGTTTAAGTGGTCCCCTACCAGGGTAAAAATCCGATCAATGCCCAAGCTTTCACAGGCATCTACAAAAAGCTCCGCTCCATTAGCCATGTTTTGTCATACTATAGCGTCTTTTCAGTCTGCCCGAAGTCCGCAATCTCATCATCAAAATTCACGCGAATGCAGCAATCAGATGGGAACATCAGAAATGATGCTTCGCAATCTTTCGCTACTAGCTTTCCACTTATGTCTGTTGTCCGCACAAGGCGCCACAGTCGGCGACACTGACCGCTTCATCTCTCTTGTTCAAGACGGCGGTGGTTGGTCCACTCAGATCACCATCGTCAACTTATCATCCAAAAACGCCACGGTGCTAACTTCTTTCATGACCGCCCGCGGCTTCGCGGAAAACTGGAAAGTGGAACTGAAGGCTTCGCAGGGGAAAGTAACTGGCCCGAACGTGGAATCCTTACTGGGTCCTGGCGCAACGACGATCATCGAGACCAGCGGGAAGCCTGCCGATTTGGCTCGCGGCTTCGCCGAAATTGCTGAGTTGCAAGATCAACCGCTAGGGGCAATCGCCCGGTTGACGAAAACCGAGAATGGTCAAATTGTGCAAAGCTTCACCGTTCCGCTATCGCCGGGCAATGAGAGCCGTTCTGTAATTCCAGTTGATTTGACTGACCCCAATGCCTCGCTCGAAATGATTTGGGTGTCGCCCACGAATTCAACAACGTTAGATATCGCGTTCCGTAAAGATACAGGTGAGGTCGCCTTCACTGACACACTTACATTCAACGGGGCTGTGCAAATATTCATGAAAGCGTTGGAAACTTGGCCGCAGCTCGCCGGACTACGCGGCGCTTTTGAATGGAAGGTGTCGTTCCCAAGCGCCGATCGCTACGAGTACCGGTTTCTATCGGGGATTTCTATTTTGTCGCGCACTGGGCAAGCTTGGGCGGCCGTCCCGGCGATGACTTTGAAAGCGGATCAACTCAAAACAAGTCCCTATTAATAAAAGCGCCCGACCTGGTAAAGCCGGGCGTATCTTGTTCGAAACTAACTATGGCAGGATGAACGCAGCCGCTTCACGTGCGGCAAAAGCCGTGTCGGCGAAATCGCTGAACACCGCATCTACCCCAAGCGCGAAGAACTGAATATATTCTAATTTCGGGTCATTATTGTAGTCTCCGGACAACTGGCTTGCTTCGCTGCGGAAGGTGTAAGGATGGACAAACAGACCAGCGCGATGCGCCAAGTCCACCAGATTTGGCTGAACCATGAAGGACTGTTTATCCTTTACGCTGACAATGAAGCGCTTCCAAGGTCCGATGCCGTCCGCGTATTTGGCGATCTCCGCCAGTTGAACCACAGTCACCATCTCGGCGAATCCGCGAGAGTCACCAATCACAACGTGATTGTAAGGCTTGTCAAAGGGAGGAGCATAAGTCAGCTTGCCATTGGCGTCAATATCGTCAGCATCAATTAGTTGCACCATGCGGGCTTTAGTGCGACTGCGCATATACTTCAAATTTCCACTCTCAAACGATTGAATGATCACCGGCGAAGTCTTTTGGTCCCATCCATATTTTGCAAGCGTGTTCAGCAGAATGTCTTCAAGAGCAAGTCCCAGCGCTGCATGGAACGTCGGGTGCTTGGTTTCGGGGTAAATCCCAATCACGCGAGCTCTGCGGGAATTTTCGCCCTGCACCATTTCAATGATCTCTTCAAGAGTAGGAATCTGGAAGCGGCCATCAAACTCCTTGGAACGCCCGCGAGTCTGAATGGCGCGCAGGGTCTTGATTTCAGCAAGCGTAAAGTCGCTGGCCCAGAACCCCGTAATCTTGTCACCATCAAGGGTCTTAGTCGATTTTCGGTCAGCAAATTCGGGGCGAAGCTTCACGTCGGTTGTATCGTCGATAAGAGGCTCGTGGCGCGCAATGAGGCGGCCGTCTTTCGTCGAAACCAGATCGGGTTCCACAAAGTCCGCGCCCAATTCAATGGCCTTTCTGTACCCTTCAATGGTGTGTTCGGGCATATAGCCAGAGGCGCCTCGATGGCCGATAATCAGAGGTTGTTTGCCATCCAGCGTGCGCCACCGCACAGGTCGAGTTTGGGCATTGACAGACGCCATAGCGGCAAGAAAAGCTAAAGCTCTAAAAGTTATCAAATTGAAACGCATGAATCTCCTTCTTAATCATTGGAATGATTTCATTGAAGGTACCAAGTGAAGAACACAAATTTATGAATACAAGAATGCAATTAAATTTCAATACGTTAAAAATCCGATGGATGCCCAAGCTCTCACAGGCATCTACAAAAAGCTCTTCTCCATTAGCCATGTTTTGTCATACTATAACGTCTGATATGAAAAAAGTCTTCTTTTCCTTATCGCTCGCACTTCTCAGCCTGCCCTCCATGGCGCAGAATTACGATCTGCTGCTGAAAGGCGGTCATGTGATTGACCCCAAGAACAACATCAACGGTCGCCGGGATGTGGCTATTACTGCCGGCAAAATCGCCGCCGTTTCCTCGAATATCCCAGCAAATCAGGCCAAAAAAGTGATTGATGTGTCCCGATTCTACATCACTCCCGGACTTGTCGATATTCACGTTCATGTATTTGCCGGCACCACCGGCACCGACCTTGCCGGGGGCTTGGCCAGCCTCATACCCGATCATCATCTGTTTCAAACCGGCGTCACCACGGCAGTGGATGCGGGCAGTTCCGGTTACAAGAACTTTCCTGAATTTCGCGACCGCATCATCAAACATTCCAAGGCTAAAATCTACGCGCTCTTGAATATCGGCGCATACGGGATGGGCGGAACTTCGAATGAACAGGACGTATCCAGCATGGACGCCAAGGCAACCGCAACAGTGGCTTTGGAAAATAAGGATATTGTGGTGGGCATCAAGACTGCCCATTTCGCTGGGCCGGAATGGACCCCAGTGGAACGTGCGGTTGAAGCGGGCACACTAGCCAATATCCCAATCATGGTGGACTTCGGACTGATCGTTCCTGGCCGTCCTATCGACAAGTTGTTCCTCGAAAAAATGCGCCCCGGCGATATCTATACACACATGTACCGGCCCTTTGATCCCTTTCTTGACGATAAGGGCATTGTCCAAAACTTCTATCAGGCAGCACGCAAACGGGGCATAATTTTCGACGTCGGCCACGGCGCAGGCAGCTTGGCATTTCAATGGGCCGTACCGGCCATGAAGCAAGGCTTTGCACCCGATTCCATTTCAACCGATCTGCACAGCGGCAGCGTCACCGGCGGAATGAAATCAATGCTCACGGTAATGTCGAAGTTCATCAACATGGGAATGGGGCTGGAAGAGGTGATTCGCAAGTCTACGTGGAATCCTGCCCGTGAAATCCACCGTGAACAACATGGGCATCTTACTGTTGGAGCCGAAGCTGACATAGCTGTATTGCGCTTGGATCAGGGAAAGTTCGGCTTTACCGATGTGGAAAACGACCGGATGGATGGCACCCAGAAGCTGGAATGTGAATTAACTTTGCGAGCCGGTCGGACCGCATGGGATCTGAACGGAATCACCAGCCAGGATTGGAGAAAACGTGGACGAACCCTACCTCGGAAGCAAGTTTATTAGGCGTACATTTCATATTGCACATGTACGCTTAATAGTGTACAATAACCATATGGCAGTCACAGCAACGCAATTACGTAAGGAACTATTCCAAACTCTAGATGGTGTAGCGGCAGGTTCGGAAGTGGATGTTAGTTATAAGGGAACCATACTGCGAATTTCTCCACTGGCGAACGCATCGAAGCTCTCCAGGGCAGTCAAGCGCGACATCCTTATGGTTGATCCTCAATCTATAGTTGAATCCGATACGGAACTACAAGCGGAATTGGAAGAGGGTTGGCGCAAGGGAGATAAACGCTTCTGAGCGTCGCATACCTGGACACGCATGCCGCAGTTTTTCTGGCCGCAGGAGCTGTGGAAGAATTCAACAAAGAGGCGAAACGGCAGATTGAGGCCAACGATCTACTGATTTCGCCCATGGTCTATCTGGAATTCGACTACCTTTTTCACCGTGGAAAAATTCGGGTCCAGGCAAAAAAGCTGCTCTCTATCCTCAGCCTGGATTTTGGGGTTCAGCAATGTCAGTTCCCTTTCGCGCGCGTAGCTAAAGAAGCAACTGAAATCCAATGGACCAACGATCCCTTTGATCGCATAATTGTTGCCCAAGCCATCGCAAATCAGGAATCCATGCTTATCACAAAGGATAAACTGATAACCAAACATTACCGCAAAGCAACCTGGTAGGAGCAACCTAAAGGTTCCGAACGGCTGCCAGACAATCGGAAGTTGTGTTGAACCAACGCCAAATGCTTCGCTGATTCGCCGCCAGGTTTGGATTGGAAACCAACATTGCTGCTGACGCAGCTTGGCTACTTCAGGTCGCGCCAGTCAACCGAGGTTCCCCGATCACTTGTGTATCGCACGAACGACGACCGGATCGCGGCGGCGCGCTGGGCGACCACTACCGATTCTGCCTTTTGCCCCGATTTGCGTAGGAGTTCCTGGTAGCGGTCCAGGATCGCCGCGACGTCCGGATGCTGCGGGCCGACGGCGGACTCCATCTCGGTGAGCGCTGAGCGAATTTGCGTTAAGGCTTGGCTTTTTTCCTTTAATTGCCAAAGTAAGCCGCCCAGGTTAAGCAGCATTCGGGCTCGCACCTGCCCGGCGCGCTCTTGTGAAATCGCTTCCCGCAAGATCTCTGCAGCCTTGGCATGCTGACGTTTTGTTTCCAGCAATCCTGCCAAGTCACAGGCAATGGAAGGAACCTGTTTTCGGTCTGCCAATAAAAGCGCCGTCCGATAGGACTCCTCGGCTTCACGACGACGTCCACGAACGAACTGGGCTTGTCCAAGGTTCTGCCAAAGCCTTGCATCGCTCTTCAAAACCTCCAAAGCCTGCAGAAACACCGTCTCGGCGTGTGCGTGTTCCTGGAGTTCAAGATAGGCCCGTCCTAAATTGCTCAGTGCTCGGGCCCACTGCGGGCTGTGAAGCTCCCACATAGGGACGGACGCCTCCCAATGCCGCTTCGCATCGCGGTAGCGACCGGCCTGAAACTCGGCCCTGCCCAGGGCATCGAGTAACGCGCCCCGGCCTGCCGCACCAGCCTTCGCCAAAGCCGGTTTGAGCTCAGAAAGAGCTTCCTCGGTACGACCCTCAATCAGCAGACGTTCGCCCTTATGGTATCTAGACCGCCAATCTCCCATTCCAGGAGTGGTTCCTTGGGTTTCATTCATCCCTGGTTGCCGGACCTCAGGGATGACGGTCTGCGCTAGCCCTGCTGAAGCAAGAGCGTGCAGCAGCGTGGTGTACAATTGGAATCGCTTCATGGGAGAATCTTGCACCGTGGCGTATGAGGGAGTCCTGAGGACGATCCTCAAAGGGCCGAAGCGATTTCTAAGGAATTCCTGAGGATGCCTATATCGAACAATCCAGAAGAGTTGATCACCTTCGGTTCGTTCCGGATGTCGCCCGCCGCTCGTACTCTCCGTCTGGCCAGCGAGTTTGTTCCCCTAGCACCAAAGACGTTCGATCTTCTTCTTCTCTTCGCTGAAAGCCGTGGCAGGGTGGTCACCAAGAAGGAGCTGATGGACACGCTCTGGAAAGAAGCCTTCGTGGAGGAGTCAAGCCTGTTGTACCAAATCTCGACTCTTCGAAAGGCGCTCGGCGAGGAGGGAGCGGGGTGGCTCGAAACCGTTCCCAGGGTCGGGTACCGATTTACGGCGCCAGTGGAAGTCTTCTCCGCCCCGAAAAATCAGTTTGCGCCACCGGCTCACCCGATCTCTGCTTCTCCGATTGATGCAGTGGACACGCCACATGACGAGTCCACCCAGCTAGCCGCCGAACCGGTCCACCGCCATTGGCTTAGGCCTGCCCTGCTGGCCGGCGGGTTGATGCTGGTGGTTGCCGCCGCCGTCATTTATTGGAGAATCAGCCAAGTCAATTGGGCTCGCGGCGTGGCCCTTCCTCAAATTGCGGCATTGGCCGAGGAGGGGCGCTTCTGTGCGGCCTTCGCTCTTGCGAACCGCATCGAACCCCTGCTGGGCACCGATGCGAAGTTCGGCGATCTCCGCCGTGAGGTTTCAAGGACGGTTAGTTTCGACACCGATCCCCCAGGCGCCGACGCCTTCTACAGCGATTTGCGATCCGGGGAGCGCGAATGGCGGCCACTGGGTAAAACTCCACTTCTTGCTCCAGTTCCCCGGGGGTATTTCCGGCTCAGATTTGAAAAGCAGGGCTTCGAGCCAACGTACGCTTTGTTCACTGCGGTTGCCGACGGAATGAACTTCCCGCTTTACCCGAATGAAGAGATTCCACCTGGCATGGTTCCCGTTCCCCAAGCGGTTCTCGATCTCCCTCGGCGATTCTCACCGCCGGAAAGGGCCAGCGGTGCGAACCGATTTCTGATTGACCGCTACGAGGTTACCAATCGGCAGTTCAAGGAATTCGTAGATGCCGGAGGATATCGTGACAAGAAGTTCTGGAAATATCCCTTCATGGAAGGCGGCAAGGCTCGGTCTTGGGAAGAGGCGATTGCGATCTTCCTCGATGCAACCGGACGTCCCGGCCCCTCTACATGGGAAGCGGGAACGTTTGCTGCCGGTCGTGAGGACTATCCGGTGAGTGGCGTCAGTTGGTACGAAGCCGCAGCGTTTGCCGAGTATGCCGGCAAGCAACTCCCTACCGCTTGGCATTGGTACGCCGCCGCGCGTCTGAACAGCGGCACGTGGGTTCTCCCCTCCAGCAACTTCTCGGGGACCGGTGTGGCCCGTGTAGGGGAATACAAAGGAGAAGGCCCCTTCGGAACTTACGATATGGCGGGAAACGTCAAAGAATGGTGCTGGAACGAAGCGGATGAGGGAAAGCGCATGATTCTAGGTGGAGCGTGGAGCCAGGCACCCTACACATTCACCGATCCGGATGCTAAATCCGCATTCGACCGCTCTGCCTTGAATGGATTCCGATGCGTGCGCTACCCGTCACCTCCGCCTGAATCTTGGCTTGGCGCCATTCGGCCAGTGTTGAGGGACACCAATGAGAAACCGGCCTCAGACACACTATTCGCCGCCTATCGCAGCCAATATGCCTATGATCGAACCGAACTGGCGGCATCGGTGAAGCGCACCGACGATTCGCTGCTCTATTGGCGAAGGGAGAGGATAACCTATACATCGCCGTACGGCACTGGCCGGGTTCCAGCGCTGCTGTTTCTTCCCAAGAACGCCAAGCCCCCCTATGAAACCGTCGTCTACTACCCCGGAAGCGGCGCTTTGAACGCTGCAACAAGCGAGACACTCATGATCGAGGGATGGGCGCGCCTGGAATATCTGCTGCGGGCCGGGCGAGCTGTCATGTACCCGGTTTATCAAGGCACCTACGAGCGGCGGCTCCCGCGAATCCTTACGCCCTTGCAGCGTCGCGAGATGATCGTCCAACAGGTCAAGGACATGAGACAAGCCATCGACTACTTACAAACTCGTCACGACATCGCCTCGGACCGGCTGGCGTTTTTTGGGGTCAGTGTGGGAGCAAGCCTCGGGGCGATCCCATTGGCGCTGGAGGATAGGCTGAAAGTCGCAGTGCTTGCCGATGGAGGCTTGAACATGACGCCCTCCTTGCCCGAAATCGATCCGCTTCACTTTGCCCCTCGGGTCCGCGTTCCCGTGTTGATGCTGAATGGAAAACATGACTACATCTATCCGGTTGCGACCTCGCAAAATGCCCTATTCCGGCTGCTTGGGACGTTGGAGCCTCACAAAAAGCGTGTGTTGTTTGAAGCTGCCCACGAGGTTGTCGCAGTACGCACTCAGGTTATCCGGGAAATTCTGGACTGGCTGGACAGATACCAGGGCCCTGTGCGACGGGATTAATTTAAGACCACGCGCCACTTGCCTTCGTTGTATAAATGCAGTGCGTTGCAAGCCAACCAACAGGGGCACGACCAGAATGGCTCTAAGTCGGCTGGGTTTTCAACAGCGAACAATCCGCGTTGATTACCGCTACTGGTTTTCCGAATTGAATCCGAATAGCAAACACGGCGTTCGATGTCGATAATGTGGGCTGTAAGGTGAATGAAGAACACCAACAACATAAATCTGGGTTTATCCGTTTCGCGAGGCTGCAGTGCGCCCGGGCTTCAATAGAAAAGCCGGAAACAAAAGCTGAGGCGCGGGTGTCTCTTATATCACGAGGCTACCCATGATCCGCATCACGCGAATTTTCTTTCTACTTTCCTACACCATCCACGCTGAATCCAGCGACTCCTTAACCCTTCAAACTCTTCTTCAAGAACTTCGCGAACTGCGGCAGGACATGCAAGGCATCGCGATTTTGGCACAGCGGGTTCAACTCCTTCTCTATCGAACCCAACTGCAGGAGGAAATCCGCAAGAGGGCCGCCGAACGCTTTGATCAGGCAAAGATGGCTGTGAAGCAATTGGAATTACAGCACACCGAAACGGTTAACAATATTAGGACGGCTCAGGACGAAGCGGCGAAGCATCCAGGCGCCGAAGTACAAATCCGATACTTTAAGATTCAATTGGAAACTTTGATTCCCGTGGAATCACAGAGCCGCATAGAGGAGATATCAGCAGGCTTGGATCTGAAGGCCGAACAGGCGAAGCTGGCCGACCTTCAGCATCAGCTTGACAGGTTGGAACAGCAACTCGAAGCCACCACGCCTGTCCTTAGTCGAAAATGAAACTGCTACAGTTAGACAATGAAAAATGGAAAAATTGCTCTAGTCACTGGAGCGGGAAGTGGCATCGGCCGTGCATCGGCCTTGGCCCTGCATCACGCTGGTTACCACGTTGTGCTTACTGGGCGTCGAGCATCCGAACTGCAACAAACTGCTGAAATGGGTGAGCCTGACGGTGCAACATTGCTTGCCATCCCCGCCGACATTAGTCAGCCCGAAGCAGTCTCGGCACTGTTCGCCACAATCAAAGCTACTTACGGCCGCCTGGACGTCCTGTTCAATAACGCCGGCATGGGCGCGCCGGCCGTTCCCATGGACGAACTCACGTTTGAGCAGTGGAATACGGTTGTTGGCGTCAACCTCCACGGTGCGTTTCTATGCGCCCAACATGCCATGCGGCTCATGAAAGCGCAGCAACCGCAGGGTGGGCGCATTATCAACAACGGCTCCATTTCGGCGCAAACTCCTCGCCCAAACTCGGCACCGTACACCGCAACCAAACACGCCATCACCGGACTCACAAAATGCATTTCTCTGGACGGCCGCGCCTTCGACATCGCATGCAGCCAGATCGACATCGGCAACGCAGCAACGGAGATGACGGAACGCATGACCGCCGGCGTGCCGCAAGCCAATGGCAGCACCATGGTGGAACCTCGCATGGACGTCCGGCATGTGGCCGAAGCCATAGTTTTCATGGCAAACCTGCCTTTGGCAGCCAACGTGCAATTCATGACCGTGATGGCCACCAAAATGCCCTATGTGGGCCGTGGCTGATCTGCTCCCCTCATGAACAAACTAAATTGGAAGCTACTGAAGCGATCTCTCTCGTTCGCCAAACCGTATTGGTTTTCCGATGAAAAGTCCCAGGCTCGCTGGTTGCTGATCTTGCTTGGATTGCTGTTGGTTGGCGACACTCAGTTCAACGTTTTTTTCAATGAACAATCGGGTGAAGTGGCTTCTGCTTTGGCCGCTCAAGACGGGCCGCGCTTCTGGCACTCCATCCGCACCTTCTTCGGTTTGTTGTTGGTGGCAGTGCCCATTTATGCATATTACTATTACGTGCGCGATAAGCTGGCGGTGAACTGGCGGCGCTGGCTGACGAATCATTTACTCGGCCGCTACTTCAAGAATCGTGCCTTTTATCACCTTCTCGCAAAGCCGGAGATCGACAACCCTGACCAACGGATATCCGAAGATATTTCATCTTATACCCAGCAGTCGGTGAATTTTTTGCTCTTGTTCGCAAGCGCCTTCCTGCAACTGCTTGCTTTCGGCGCTGTATTGTGGTCAATCTCTAGGAACCTTGTATTCTTCCTGCTCTTCTATGCGGCAGTAGGAACATTCATAACCTTTGGAGTCTTCGGAGAAAAACTGGTTTCACTGCATTTCAATCAACGTCGGCGCGAAGCCGACTTCCGTTTTGGCCTGGTGCGGATCCGCGAAAATGCCGAGGCTATTGCCTTGTACCATGGCGAAAAGCAGGAGCAGACTCAAGTTCAAGGGCGTTTCAGCGACGTATTCTCCAACTACAACAAATTGATTGCATGGACGCTGCGTTTGAATTTTTTCCAATATGCTCATAGCCTTCTTTCTATGGTATTGCCCAGCGTGATTCTGGCGCCGCGCGTGCTCTCCGGCGAACTCGAAGTGGGGCGCATCGTCCAGGCGGCCGGTGCCTTTTCGGCTATTTTGAGTGCACTTACAGTATTGCTGGAGAACCTGGAGAACTTGAGCCGATTCGCCGCTGGTGTAAGTCGTCTGGATACTTTCGCCCAAAGTCTGATGCCTGCCAAAAAGCATCCTGCACGCCACAAAATTGTAACCAAGGATGGCGAGCATCTAAGCTTCAATGACTTAACATTACAGACTCCAAATTACGAACGAACATTAGTCAAGGGACTTACAGTTTCCATACCTCCAGGGGAAGGTTTGATGATTGTGGGAGCAAGCGGCCTTGGTAAAAGTTCATTACTCCGCGTATTGGCGGGGCTCTGGAATTCTGGGGAAGGTACCGTTGAGCGGCCCAAAGATGAGGAAATGTTGTTTCTTCCACAGCACGCATATATGGTGCTGGGCAACCTCCGGCATCAGCTAAGTTATCCAAATCTTGATCGTAAAGTAACTGACGAAGAGCTTCGCGAAGTACTAAATCAAGTAAATCTTCCCGACATGGTTGAGCGTTGCGGCGGCTTTGATTCCCAACTGGATTTTGAAAAAATCCTGTCCGTTGGCGAACGGCAACGTTTGGCGTTCGCAAGGGTGTTGCTGAACCGCCCACAATATGTACTTCTTGATGAAGCAACCAGCGCACTAGACCGCAAGAACGAATCAGAACTCTACCAAAAATTAACCGCAACATCCATCACCCTAGTGAGCGTGAGCCACCATCCAGCCTTGGTTAAGTTTCACTCACAAGTTTTGGAATTGAAAGCCAAAGGTAACTGGCAACTGCACTCTGCTGCGGAGTTTCGTTTCTCAGAAGAACTTCAATGAGGTCAGCTGCATGAAAGTAATGAAATAGCTTCCAAATGTGCAAACTTTTCCATCGCCCCCCTTGAGCGACAATTCCAATGAAACGAATTCAACCTGAAAAACACTAGTAAGTATTGCCATTCTTAGGAGGATTCGATATGGGATTGACCGCAGAAACCACAAGCTTCACCTTGGACAACATGGGTCGCTTTCTTTGTAACACTTTGAACGAGGCACGGGACAGTGCCGCTGTAACCATAGGCGGCAAGCCACGCGGGTTCGACGTCATCATTATTGGTGGAGGCACCTTCGGCGCAGTCATGGCGTCCAGGCTGTTCCTGAACGATCCCACCCGCAGTCGCCGTATCCTGATTCTGGAAGCCGGCCCTTTTTCCATACCCGAACACGCGCAAAACATGCCGTTTCAAGGCGGCGCCCCTGATTTCCGCGTCCCTTGGGACAGCCATCCAGGCCTTGGTTACACCGGACTTTTATATAGCATTGGTGGACGTTCGCTTACCTGGGGCGGCTGGTCGCCTCAAATGCTGGAACAGGAATTCAAGAACTGGCCCGCATCGGTCATTGCCGCGCTCACGGACCCATACTTCCGGCAGGCCAGCGATCAAATTGGCGTCAATACCAGCAACGATTTCATCTATGGTCGTTTGCACACTGCGCTGCGCCGGCAATTGGCTGACGGGTTATCGTCGCCAGCCATGGTGCCACACGCAATTGCACTCGCAGCTTTGCCGGACCATCCGGCAGTTCGATTCGCAGGCTTAGGAGCATTGGGTGACTTGGCCGTCGCAGCTGGTGCAGCCAGTGGCGGAACCACCACCATCCCAGCCGGCAAAACGGTTAGCGATACCCAGCTTCGAGTGCTGCTTGGCCTCAAATCGAGTGACACAACTCCCCGTTCCGAAATGCTGAACCTGCTGAAACTGGAAGCTCCCTTGGCGGTGCAGTCGCGCGCTGAACCAGGCCTGTTTCCATTCAACAAATTCAGCTCAGTACCGGAGCTAATCAAAGTGGCAAGGGTGGCGAGCACAGAATCTGGCGGTATCGGCACTGAAGCAGATGCCCGCAAACGATTGATGATTGTCCCAAAAGTCCGTGTGCTGGACATGGTTACGGAAACGCAAAGTGACAATTGGGTGCGGGTGATTGGAGTGCGAGTGAAGGATGTAGATGGTCAGGAAATTATGATTTCGCTGGCACCGCAATCCAATGGACGGCAGCCCGCAGTGGTAGTTGCTTTAGGTGCGATTGAGAGCACCCGTTTGGCGCTGAACACTTTCAAGGATTCGCTTGCTGGCCGCGCGGCTCAGCGCATGGGCAAGAATCTAGTGGCGCACTTGCGTTCTAATTTGGCGATTCGAATTCCCGCGTCGTCACTTGCCGCACTCCCAGCGGCAACGCAAACGTCACTGCAGGCTTCCGCGTTGTTCGTGAAAGGGAAGGTCAATATTGATGGGGAGGATCGCTTCTTCCATCTGCAAATCACCGCTTCAGGACTTAGTAAGTTAGCTCAGGATTCTGAAGCTGAGTTATTCAAGAAAATTCCTGACACGGAGCAAGTGGAGGCCATGCTGGGTGCCAGTGACACTCATGTGGTGATTGTGCTGCGCGGCATCGGCGAGATGACTCCCCAAAACCCCGATAGCTTCGTGCGTCTATCGCCTACCAGAACCGAAGACGGCCGGGCGGTTGCTGAAGTGTCGCTTGCCGATGTCAAGACTGGCACCAGTAATACCCCGCAATCGAATATCGACAAGCAGATTTGGGATGCAATGGATGCTTTGGCCGATGAAGTAGCGCTGGTGTTCGCCAATGGCCAGCCATTTGAAATTCTGATGACCAGCAACGGCGCAACTATTCCAGTTGGCGCGGGAGCCAATACTGCCGACCTCCGTGCCGCTCATCCGCACAAGAACCGGCGCGATAAAGAAGGCAGTACCCACCACGACGCAGGCACGCTGTGGATGGGTTCCGATCCGGCAACTTCGGTAACCAACGAGTTCGGCCGCGTTCATGACACCACCAACTGCTATATCAATGCTCCGGCCCTGTTTCCTAGCCTGGGTTCGCCCAATCCAATGTTGACTGGTGTGGCGCTTTCGCGGCGCACAGCTGATTTGCTGGAAGCAAGCGTATTACCCAAGCCGGTGACTCGGAATGCTGCGGCTGGCTTCACGGCGCTATTCGATGGAACCGCCGGAACATTCAAGAAGTGGCAACTGGCAGGTGCCGGTGGTCAGGGCTTTGCTTTGATTGCTGGTGAGTTAGTAAGTTATGGAGGGTCCGATTTCTCGCTACTCTACTTTGCACCACACGCGTTTGAGGATTTTCATTTACGCCTCCAGTTCAAAGTGTTTGATGCGGCCAATGCCAATAGCGGAGTGTTCGTCCGGTTTCGCAATCCACTCGCCAAACTTCCAAATGTTCTTCGGCAGCGCGCCATTGCCGAGGGTGCGGCAATCGCCGGTAATCCAGCTTGGGGAGCTGTCTATTCCGGGTTTGAAGTGCAGATTGACGATAACGCCAAAGGCGATCTGTCGAAGGATTTCTATGGCCGGCGTCCCGAACCCGATGGGCTCTATAAAAACCGCACCGGGGCGATCTATAAAATCCCTGCCGGGGACCTGATTGTTCATACCGGAGGTCATGACACTGTGGTTCAGCAATACACCCCGGGACCTTCCGTCAGGCCTGGAGTCTGGATGCAGTACGACATTACCGTAACCGGCAATCACTACGAAGTAACGTTGACCGATACCGAAACTGGTGTTTCGCAACTTACTTCGGTTTTTGACAATACGGACGCCGAGCGGGGCGTGGGCAAAATTGCCGGGGCACCAGCAGGGTTTATCGGCATTCAGTCCTATCCGAACTCGCCCGTAGCGTTTCGCGACATCTGGGTGAAGTAAGGTGGGTTCGACACTAGAGGGATAGGTTCGCAGTAGGTTGAAAGGGCTAACGGCGCATTGATCGAAGCCGCTGAGCAAACCGGTTTTGACCTTATGGCTGAACACGGATAAAATTACCCGCTATCAGCAAAAACGGGAAGGCTGAAAGCTTGCCCTGATCATGCTGGGACATTCCCAATGGCCCATGGTCAAGATGGTTACAGCTAGGATTGTCGCCGCAGTCAACGCGGCAGTATCCGGCAGCTATCTTGAAGTTGAGGTTCCGTTTAAAGAATAGTTGCGTTCCAATAAGAGTAAGTTTCGGGACAGAAATCGGATCCTGTAAAGAATCGGTGAAGTTCTTTGCCCCGGACGCCGATAGCCAAGTGAATGACCTTCTCTAAACATCCAACGGGTCCCAGATTGAACCCGGAAACCATTCGCCGTGTCGATATTCTGTTTCCCGAGGTAACCCGCGAGCGGGCGAAAGAATTATTGGCGCAACTCACATATAAAGAGACGGAGCGCATTCAGTTTGCGGCTTTGAAGTACAGCGATGGGCGGCTGGACTACCTGGACAACGCGGTCAAGCTTGGCAATTTAGATTTTCGCGATTTGTTGATGGCTGCTGGATTCGGCGAAGTGGATGCGCACCTGCGTTGGCAGCCCAAACCGGCGAATGAGCCATCTGAGGTGGATCCCGTTCGGCTCGCTGAGCTTACTCAACGGAGTCTGGCGAAGACACTTGCTCCGATTCATTTTACGCGAGACGGAAATCTGTGGTCGCGCGACGCAGAGGTCCGACAGACGCTGGCGCTAGAGCCCGGCCTCGGTAACCGTGTGCAAGCTCGCTTCTTTCTCAAACTGACGTTACACTCGCAACCGTTGCCCTTCATAATGATGTTGCCAAAGCTGTCTCCCAATCTGATGACGGCGGGCGAACAAGGTTATATTTTCTGTGCGGGAGATTGCGAGGACGCCATCGTCACCAAAGTTAACTCGGACCTCACAGAAATCGTCGTTCCGTTTCTTGAACGATTCACGAATGACTCCGCGATCCAAAGCGGTATCGCCGATGGGTCATTTAAGAAACGCATCCAGTTGCAGGAGCAGATTCTGCTTTTGTGAAACCGCGTTTATCTATAGATCGAACCCAACCGTTTGGATGGTCGGCATTTTTCTAAGGGTCAGCGAAATTCCTTTTCTTTACAACTGATGGGAACATGAGCTACCAGCAAAACCTCTCCAATCGGGATATCTCGATTTTCCCGAACTCGCCCGTAGCGTTTCGCGACATCTGGGTGAAGTAAGGTGGGTTCGATATCAGAGCCGCCCCTTTCTTCAAAACGGAGTTGACGCCACCTGGGAATCGAACCTTTTGGCTGACAAGATTGAGTGACTACCTAGTCTTAAGATTCCTGACTGGCATTTTTTCCAGCGGTTAGCGAAGCTCCTTTATCTGTTTAGGGATTTCAGCAAAGAGTCCTTTGTACAACGAACTTAGAAACGGCAGTTGCAAGCCGTAACCCGCACCTGTCTGTCCAATTCGTGGGATCCGGGACGGGGGTGCAATTCTTTTGCAAGTCTTCCGTAAGCAGAACATCTTCATTGAATTGCAGCCCCGTCCCGGATTTCGCAGCCATTCGCACCTTACCTTAGTCCCACGCCGAGCCCCACGATCAAATTTAGAATCGAAAGAGCGCTCACCATTCAGGTGACAGATGATTTCCACGCAACTGTCGGTGGGTACGGGAGTTGATCTATGGACGGTGCGTTAACTGCCGTTTTTGGGTTCGAAGCCGTATTCAAAAGAATCTCAACCTTCTAACCTTAGAAGGCCAGCCTGCCCCGGAAATTGAAGGTTTGGCGAAGCTGAAAGGGCAGCCTGTGCTTGTGTTTTTGTGGGCGCACTGGTGCGGCGATTGCAAATTGCAAGCGGCCTCGTTAGCTCGAGTCACCGCCAAGTACAAAGATCGAGACTTTGCGGTAATTGCGCCAACTCGCCTATATGGTTCCACCGAAAAGAAAAGTGAGAATGCCACCGCCGAAGAAGAAAATGCCGAAATTAGCAGAGTCTGGAAGGAACTCTATAAAGGTCTGGCCGATGTCCCCGTGGTGATCAGTGAGCCCGTCATGGTTCGCTATGGAGTTAGCACCACGCCCACCTTCGCACTCATCGACCGCAAGGGCATTGTCAGGCTGTATTATCCCGGCCGCTTAGCTGAATCAGAGTTGGAACGCCAAATAGAAAAGCTGTTAGCGCGGTAGAAGGGAAGTGGGTGTGTCGATCCAATAGTCAGGCTGCAGGCTGCGCATTAAAGCGTGGTTGCCGTAGCCATAACTGACTCCACATACTTTTACTCCTGCCCGTTTGCCAGCTTCCATATCAGCCGCTGAATCGCCTATGAAAAGGCAATCCGCGGGACGAACCCCGAATAGTTCAATCGTTTTCAGAATCACGTCAGGCTCAGGCTTGGCTGGAAATCCATCGGTCCCTTGCACATGTTCGAAATGGTGAATCACGCCGAACTTTTGCAGAATCACTTTCGTTGCTGGAGTGCCTTTTGTGGTAGCCGTTGACTTGCGTCCCGGTAACCCTGACAGCATTTCCGAAACCCCTTCATACAAGCGGGTAGCACTGTGTTCCCGGGCGTGATAAATAGTCCGGTAATCGGCAATCATGGCATCGCCTCGTTCTTTTGTAATGCCAGGATCCAAGTCACGAAACAAAGCTTCCAAGTGCAGCCCAATGTAGGATTGCAGCAGATTGTGCGTTTGCGGTGGCATCCCGTACTTTTCCAAAACTTGTGCCACAGAAGAACAAATGTCGACGGCGCTATCTGTTAGCGTGCCGTCGACATCGAATATATACACCTGAAATTCTGGAACCATCACGCGGGCTGAGGTCCATCCATTAAAGGTGGCACTCGTAAACCACCATTCGGCTTGGATTCAGGCTTTATGGCTTGTGGCTTTGCTTCTCCACCCTTGCTGTTGGATGTATACTTCGCCGCAGCCAACGTTTCCCCGTTGATCAACTGAATCACTTCCGAACCATCTAGCACTTCCCGTTCCAGCAACGCTTCAGCAACTCTAATCAGCGCTTCGGAATGCTCAGAGATGATTACCTTTGCCCGTGTATAACCTTTATCCACTATACGGCGAACCTGCTCATCAATCTTGATCGCAGTGGCTTCGCTGTAATCACGGTGTTGGTTGATTTCCCGGCCCAGGAAGATTTGCTCTTCCTTCTTACCGAAGCTCATCGGGCCCAAATCACTCATGCCCCACTCACAAACCATCTTGCGAGCCAAATCGGTAGCACGCTCAATATCGTTTCCGGCACCGGTTGTAATGTGGTGCATGAAAAGTTCTTCAGCAATGCGGCCAGCCATCAAAATGGTGATCTGCGCATCAAGGTAACCTGTGTCGTAGGAATGTTTGTCGTCAATCGGCAACTGCATGGTCAGTCCCAATGCCATTCCGCGAGGAATGATTGTGACCTTATGCAGCGGGTCTGCTTCTGGAATCAGCACTGCGACAACAGCATGGCCGGCTTCGTGATAAGCCGTGTTTTTCTTCTCTGCATCGCTAAGAACCATGGACCGGCGTTCCACGCCCATCATGACCTTGTCTTTTGCCAATTCAAAATCAAACTGTGTGACAACTTTACGGTTTTGCCGGGCAGCAATCAACGCTGCTTCGTTCACCAGGTTCGCCAAGTCGGCTCCAGAGAATCCAGGGCAGCCACGAGCGATTACGGAAAGCTCCACATCGTCGGAAAGCGGAGTCTTCTTCGTATGAACCTTTAAAATCTGTTCACGACCCTTCACATCCGGTCGGCTGACAACCACACGCCGATCAAACCGGCCAGGGCGCAGCAATGCTGGATCAAGGACGTCTGGACGATTGGTTGCGGCAACCAGGATCACACCTTCGTTAGATTCAAAACCATCCATTTCAACCAGCAACTGGTTCAAGGTCTGTTCTCGTTCATCATGACCGCCGCCGAGCCCGGCGCCGCGATGGCGGCCCACTGCGTCGATTTCATCAATGAAGATAATGCAAGGTGCATTCTTCTTGCCCTGTTCAAACAGATCGCGAACGCGGCTGGCACCTACGCCAACAAACATTTCCACGAAGTCTGAACCGGAGATTGAGAAAAAGGGAACATTCGCTTCACCGGCAATTGCACGTGCCAGGAGAGTTTTGCCAGTTCCAGGGGAACCTACTAATAAGACACCTTTTGGAATGCGCCCGCCCAGCTTTTGAAACTTCTGGGGTTCGCGCAGGAATTCAATAATTTCCTGCAATTCTTCCTTGGCTTCATCCACACCAGCCACGTCTTTAAACGTTACTTTCTTCTGTTGAGATGAATGCAGGCGCGCTCGGCTCTTGCCAAAGCTCAACGCCTTATTCCCGCCACTCTGCATTTGGCGCATCATAAAAATCCAGAATGCGAAAAGCAACACAAACGGGACAATATTGATCAGAATGGAAACCAAGTTGCCACTGGAAGTCTCAGCGATTTCCACATTGACGTTCTTCTCGCGAAGGGTCTTATAAATGTCGGGGTAATTCATCGGAAGGGTGGTCTTCAACGTGGCCGAAGGATCGTCTGCAAAGTTGCCCGATACTTCCGAGCCATTCACCTTTACACTTTTCACCTTGCCAGCTTCCACTTCTTTCACGAACTCAGTAAAGGTTAGCGCTTGTGTCGGCTTCCCTTTACCACGTGGGATGACAGTCCATAAAATGACCGCCATACACATGATCACAACCCAAATAATCGCCGTTCTGACGTTTGAATTCATTTGTTCCTCAATAATAAAGACGTCACTGTGTCTCTATCCGATTCATAACCCAACTAAAAATGCAAAACATTTACCTGACTATAGCGCCAGCACTATTTACGAGCCACATCAAGATGCAGGACTTTTACCGAATCAGGCTTCGCTACAAACTCTTTAGCAACACCAAATTGATCCGCCCAAAGAATCTGATCCCCTACACACACAATCGGCCAATGCCGCCTTTCCCATAAGGGAATTCTGAAATCTTGAAACAAGGTTTTGATCTTAGCTTCTTCTGAAGCGCCCTCAGGATGGTACCGATCTCCCGGCATCCAGTTCCTGACAACTAACCGTCCACCAACATGTTTCAAATCAATATCAACACTACCCTTAGTATAAACGTAATCCCCCTCAACTAGTTTCGTCGTAATTGTGGCTTCGCCGCCGGGCAACTCCAGCATTCCTGGAATCGGTAGGTTGTATTCGTAATTCCGGTTCTCCAAAGTATCCAGGCCCGGTTCCGCGAAACGAACCCAATCAAAGGATCGGAAGATGTCTAACCCCGGAATCTGCACCCGCCCTGACCCATCCGGACCATTCAGCAACAGCAAAATGCTTTCAATATGGTTGAAGTCAATCTGGTGCAGTCCGCCTTTGGCCTGTTCAATCATAGCTCGCACTAAGCGCCGTTGCACTGGCCTGGGAAGGCGTTTTACTTGATCCACATGGGCTACAAAAGCAGTTCCGGTGCGCTTCCAAACGGTGGCCATAAGCCGATCCATTTGCTGCTGCCAGTAGGTTTCTTCGTCAGCCGACAATTCCGCCAGTTGCGCAAGCACTTCAACTATCGATGGGTTCCATTCTTTCCGCAATTCCGGTAGCAACTGATGGCGGATTCGATTCCGCACCAGCGACGTGTCCCGATTCGTAGCGTCTTCCCGCCAATCAATCCCCCGATCGCCCAGCCATTGTTCCACCTCATCACGCTCAATTTCGATCAGCGGCCGAACCAGCCCTTCCCTCGTTTTAGCCAACACTCCAGCCAAACCGCGAGGCCCAGTTCCCCGCAACAAACGGAACAAAACAGTTTCTGCCTGATCGGACTTGGTATGGCCAGTCGCCACCCTATCAATCACGTCATCTTTAATCAGGGTTGTGAACCAGCCCTTTCTACCTTCACGGGCAGCTTGCTCTAAATTTTCCTGTTGCTTGTAATGCCAGTCGAACGATAGAAACTCCAAACCCAGGCTCTGCGCCATCTGCCGCACCCGCGCTTCATCCGCATCCGATTCCGCACCGCGCAGGTGGTGGTTAATGTGCAGCACGATTAACGGCCGATGGCCCAGTTGCCACAGTGCCTGCAACAAGAACGTGGAATCTGCTCCACCAGAAACAGCAACGCCTAAACGGCATCCGCTGGGAATCATGTTATAACGAGAGATGGATTCGGTGATCTTGTCGAAGACGTCCACGTGGCTCCTTCAATTGTAATCGGTTGAAGGCCCCATAGGGTCCGCGATTCAAAAGCTTTCAGGAGAAAAATCAGAATTGACACTTGAACAACGTGCCGCCCGTGTGCGCCTGCTACTAACCGACGTTGACGGCGTGATGACCGACGGCAAGCTTTTTAATGTTCCCGGCCCTGACGGAAAAATGTGGGAGACCAAGGGTTTCGATGCGCAGGATGGAATCGCCCTGCAATGGTTAGGCTGGTATGGCATTACTTGCGGGCTGATCAGCGGCCGCGTGTCACCTGCCACCGAGGAACGAGCCAAGCAATGCAAGTTCAAATACATCTACCAGGGGCACATTGAAAAAATCCCGATCTTCGAGGAAATCATGGCCAAAGCGGGCGTGTCTTCCGATGAAGTGGTGTATGTAGGCGACGATTTAACAGATGTCACAATTATGCGGCGCGTCGGCTTTTCAGTTTGTCCAGCCAATGCCCGGCCTGAAGTGAAGCAGGTAGCCAACCTGGTTACCCAAGGCGGAGGCGGCAATGGAGTACTTCGCGAATTGGCCGAACTAATCCTGCGTGCCCAAGGCCATTGGGACGAGATATTGAAAAAATATGAAGTGATACCATAACGCCATGTTGGAACATGAAACCATCGCCTTTGTTGTTCGTGGACGCAATGGCACCGGTGTGCTGCATCAACTCACCGGTGTGATCGCCAGGCACAACGCCGATATTTCGCAGGTAGCGATTCTCGAAAGCCATCCCGAATCGCGAGTTTATTTTGAGGTCACAATGCCGGGCGAACCAGGCATGATGTTCGCCGAATTGAAGAACCTAAGTATTGTGGAAGCGGTCGAGCGTTTTGAAACCATGCAGAAAATCTACGGCAAGCGGATCATCATCATGGGTGGCGGGGCGCAGGTTGGGCAGGTTGCCATTGGCGCAATCTCCGAAGCGGACCGCCATAATATCCGCGGCGAGAAAATATCCGTCGATACAATTCCGCTGGTAGGCGAAATCCCGCTTGCCGAAGCCGTGCGCGCGGTCAGTCGGTTACCCAGAGCCAAGGCGTTGGTGCTGGCCGGTTCGTTAATGGGCGGGGAGATTGAACTGGCAGTTCGCGAAGTGCGAAAGCAGGGGCTGTTAGTGATCAGCCTGAATATGGCAGGCAGCGTTCCTGACGCTGCGGATTTGGTGGTTACCGATCCGGTGCAGGCCGGGGTGATGGCTGTGATGGCCGTGGCTGATACCGCAAAGTTCACGGTGGAAAAATTGAAGCGCCGGGTGTTTTAGGCTGGCTTGCGGCAGCCAATGTCAAAGAAGCGAATGAGCCCCCAATTATTTCGTCTCAATTAATTTCGCGCCTGGGAGTATTGCATTGGCCAACTACACGATCTCGCCTTTCACGACAGCTAAACAAGAACTGGGCGCGTAGGACATCAAAGCATTTTCAATGAAGCTCTACAGATACCGACCAGCTACCGAACTCGTATTCAAAGAGTTACGATACAGTGAGCTCTATCTCGCATCCAGAGATGAGCTCAACGATCCGCTTGACCTAAATGCACCGCTCAACTTCTTCCAAAGGACCAGTGACGAGACCCGAGCGCTGGCCTGGTTCCTTCAGAGGCAGGCGTTCATTGCTCATGGAACTGTCCATGGAGTTGAGATCGGCGTACGCATGCTGAAGTGGATGAAGCCGGAGCGTCTTGCACCTTTCCTTACGCGTAACAGTGTAAGTCACCAGGCCGACTTCATGGCGAAAAGCGATCTCTTCAAATCCGTAAGGGAATTCTATAGTGAATGTGGAAAGAACGACGATAGTGTTGTCGGGATAGATGCCGAGGAATTAATCATCGCTCTTGACCGGCTCTTCCATCAATTTCTCAACAATAGTGCGGCGGTCTGCTTTTCGGAGCGACCCGACGATTTCCTAATGTGGTCTCATTATGCTGGTGGTCACGCTGGTATCTGCCTTGAGTTTAAGGTTGAGACCGAGGAACAAGATGCGGGACTCGCCCACTTGCCTCTATTGGGATACGGATCACTTGGCAGAGACTGTATTCCCTATAAAATGGATGTCCGCCGGGTGAGCTACGGAGTGGAATTGACCGGGCTCAACTTTGTTAATTTTCTGCCGGTGTTTCTGAATCAGGTGACGTCGATCTCATGAACCTCTCCAAATCGCGCTGGCATCCATTTGCCGACGATCTGAGGAGGACCTTCCTCGAGAAGCTCTGTCCATGGAGCTACGAGAAGGAGTGGCGAATAGTTCAGGTCAGCTTTCAGGCGACCTTATCCGAGGATAGGATTCTCAACTATAGCCCCGCTGCCCTCACAGGTGTTTACTTCGGTGCGCGGATTTCTGAAACGACCCGCCAGCGGGTAAACGGCATCTTGCGGCGGCTGTACCCAAACCAGACCCGGCGATACGAGTGCCATGTTGATGGAAGCCGGACACTTGAAATTCACGAAACCGACGACTAGTAAGCTGTTCCGTAACCGGCGTAGTCATCCATAAATTAGTACCGGCGCGCCATGCTAAACATCCGAGTCAGATGAACTCGTTATCGGGCGTGAGCGTGCCGCCTGAAATATGGTTGGCGGGCTTTGTCGCATAGATCTATTGGCCTCAAACCTTCCGCTTACTATTTTGGATGCTCGTAAAACGGCAATTGCGCCGGTCAGGGAATCACTGTGAAATAATGGAAATATGAAGCGCCCGTTTGCTGCCAGCGTCTGGAAAGAGGGGGATTGGTACGTCTCCCAATGTTTGGAAATCGACGTCGCAAGCCAGGGGGAGACGGAAGAGGAAGCCCTTTCGAATCTAAAAGAAGCCTTGGAGCTGTACTTTGAGCCACCGCGTGCCTCCCGTCCTCCTCAGGTCCGCTTGATCGAGGTTGAGGTTGGCGCGGCTTAGTCCGCAACCATTCCGCGAGATTAAGCGCCGACTGGAGGCGGCGGGCTTTGTGGAAGCAAGCCAGAAGGGCAGCCACGTCAAATTTGTACGCCGTTCCCAGGCCGCAGTCGACACCGCGATTGTACCCAGGAAGCACAATGTTCCTGTTGGTACTCTCCGCAGTATTCTCCATCAGGCTCACATCGACCTGGACGTGTGGGAAACCCTTTAATTACAAGTGATTTGTGGGTCCCGTGTAGAGAGGTCCACTATCCATTCGTTCCTAACGCCTACTCGAATTTGCCAGAAATGGAATCACAAAAAACTTGAGTCATAGCATTGAAATATTCCTATTCCCTCTAACTCTCCACCTCTCAACAACTTTCGCTCCTAACATTTGCAGTATCCAGTCGGCGATCCCAAACCCCCTTGTACCTTTCAAACAGAAGCGCATGGCAGGAAATCATCATCAACTGCGGAAGATCTCCCCTTCGATAAACTGCTGGTTGCTTGCGATAGAGCCACTTTTTCCTAACCCAAATCGCCAATCCTATACCCAGCTCAACGGCACAGCCGCACCGCCCCACTCTATTCCAGTGATCAGCCTGAATATGGCCGGTAGCGTTCCTGATGCTGCGGATATGGTGGTCACCTTGCAAAGTTCACCGTGGACAAATTGAAGCGCCGGAGTGTTTTAGTTTAGCTTGTAGCCTTTGTAAGAGATGCTCGCAGTGACAAAGGGAATGCAAGGCACTGATCAATTCTTAATTGCGCGACTTTGCGGGTCCTATCGTCGTCGAAACTCTCTGTTTGGTATCCTGGGGCAGATGTTCAGTCCGCAGGCATTTTTGCGCGGCGGGAACACTCAACTTCAAGTGGAATGAGGGCAATGGATGAAGACGTCTGCGTTGTTTGACTTAACTGGCCAGGTCGCTGTAGTAACTGGCGGTAACGGTGGAATCGGCCGCAGCATCGCGCTCGGATTGGCGGAAGCTGGGGCGGCCGTCGCCGTGTGGGGACGAAACGAGGCAAAGAATCAGAGCGTACTTGCCGAATTAAAGGCAATCGGCGTTCCGTGCATGGCTGCCGTGGTCGACGTGACTGCTCGGCCCGGGCTCGAGCCGGCGCTCCATCGTGTCCAGGGCGAGCTTGGAAGCATTTCTGTATTGGTAAACAATGCTGGAAACGTCTCGTTGAGCGGCGGTGTGCTGAATGAACGGCCCGAAGATTGGGACAGCGTTATTGAGACCCAATTGAATTCCGTCTTCCTTCTGTCGAAACTGGTTGCCGGGTTGATGGTGCCTCACAAACGCGGGAAAATAATCAACATTGGCAGCATGTATTCGTACTTTGGGTCAGGTCTCATTCCGTCATACAGCGCGGCCAAGGGCGCCATTGTCCAACTCACTAAGTCGATGGCTATTGAACTCGCTCCGCACAATATACAAGTCAATGCGATCGCACCTGGGTGGTTCGAAACCGAAATGACCGCTCCTGTGCGCACGGAGGCCATGAAACCCATGAACGACGAGATCCTTGCGCGGACGCCCGCTGGCCGATGGGGTCAAACCGAGGAAATTTCCGGAACGGCCGTTTACTTGGCTGGGCGTGCATCCGACTTCGTTACCGGGGAAACGATTCGTGTCGATGGCGGTTACGCGATACGGTGAAATCTGTGAGCGATTTTCGTTAAGCGAAAAACGACGTGTCATGCAGTGAGAACAAATCCGCCGTCAGGCGTCAGCGTGGTGCCGGTGATGTAGCTTGCGTCGTCTGAGCAAAGAAAGACTATGGAACGCGCGATCTCCTCGGGCCGTCCGGCGCGCCTTGTGTGAACACGGGTCGCCAATATGTTGTCATAGGGTGCGTCGCCGAAAAGCGCGCGGCCTCGTTTGTGCATTGGTGTGTCGATGATGCCGGGACAAATTAGGTTGACACGAATGCCTTTGGGTGCCAATTCAGCGGATACACTGGTTGTCAATCCAATCAGCCCATGCTTTGAGGCGCAGTACGCAGAGAAACCGGCCATTCCGAGAAACGAATTGATGGATCCTACGTTAACGATTGCGCCGCCGCGTCCTCCTGCAAGCATCGCGCGAGCCTCAAACTGCATGCACAAAAACGGGCCCTTGAGGTTAGTAGCTATCACTTTGTCCCATTCATCTTCCGGAAAGTCGGTGATGCTCGCTAGCGTGCCTTCATATCCAGCATTGTTCACCGCGCAGTCAAGCCGGCCGAACGTTTCGAGGGCGTGAGTAACAGCTTTGTCGACGTCCTTGGCAACAGCAACGTCGGCGACGACGAAACTCGCCTGTCCGCCGTGTTCCTGAATGGAGCGCGTCAGTTCGGCCAGTTCCTTCTCGCGCCGTGCCACGAGAACTACCTTGGCACCACGGGAGGCAAAGGCTTCAGCGGTTGCCCATCCGATCCCGCTGCTCGCACCCGTGATCAAAGCAACTTTGTCATTCATACTACTCAAGATAGCCTATGCTTGCTCGAACTGTGTCGGCCCGCGTCCCGCCACGCGAATCCGCAGAATCCAACGATGAGCCTTCCCACATCAGCACGACGCGAACTGGTTCACCCGACGGAACATCGTCTGCCAATTCCAGCGGGCAACATGATCTCTCCGTTGCGGTTCACTGTTGTCTCGAATTCGACGGTTTTCATAGACAAGCTCCACAGTCATAATGACATACGCGTTAGATCCTGCGTAACGCCTTAGTCAACCCTAAATTAGTCGGTCACTTTTCTGTACCAACTTGTTAGCGAGATTCGCTTAAGCAACAATTTGGCCGTCCAATAAATGCGATCCACAACTTTGGATCAATAGCCTTATTCTATCCATTCGTTCCGCATCCTGTTCCAATTTGCTAGAAAAGAAACCATGAAAAAACTTGAGTCCCACAGCATTGAAATGTTTCCATTCCGTCCAACTCCACACCCTCAACAACTTTCGCTCCTGCCATCTGCTCTAACCTCTTAGCGATCCCAAACCCCCTGGGATTTTCAACCAGAAGCGCCTGCCAGGAATCATCATCAACCGCGAAAGCTCCCCATTCGATAACCTGCTGCTTGCTTGCGATAAAGCAGCTTATTTCCAAACCCAAATCGTCAATCCTATGCGGGTTCAACGGCACAACCGCTCCGCTCCATTCCATTGGTAATTAGCCTGAATATGGCTTGCAGCGTTCCCGATGCCGCAGATTTGGTGGTTACCGATCCGGTGCAGGCCGGGGTGATGGCCGTGGCTGATACTGCAAAGTTCACGGTGGAAAAATTGAAGTGCCGGGTGTTTTAGGCTAGCTTACAGCCAAATATTCTCAACTCCCGCCGCAAAATGGCTTGACAGTACTGCAGAAGAATAGATGAAATCGTTTACACTGGCCCAACTCCGCAAAACATTCCAAGGCCGTTTCCTTTACAAAGACTACAGCGATCATTGTGAGGCAGGCGGCCATCCTGTACCGCGTGGTGCACACGTGCTTCACGGGTCGAACGCAGCAGGTCCCCAAGTCTAGCTCGTCGATTTGTTGACCCATAGTTGGCGCACTTCGGATCAAGTAGTGGGATGGGCTCAGGACGTTCCGGCTGCGCGCTTGATCGTTTCTGATCTGCTTGCCGAAAAATTTACCCTCGACTTAGAGAATGGGGGCAGGCAGATCCGATCTACGCGTTAGTGGTCGAGGTCGGACCGAACGCCCAAACTGCGGGACTGAAAGAATCAGCCGAGGGGTAGCTCCCACAAACGCCAATGGGAACCGCTACCGGCTGCTGCCTATTCGCCCGATTTTTTTGATTTACAGCAGGTCTTGCAGTTGCTCGGGCTCGATGCCGCAATCCTTGAGAATCTTCCGCAGCAGGCCGAGGCCCAACGTGCGAGATCGAAGTGGAATGACTGTGGAGCGGCCGTCGGCATGCCGGAGAAAATGATGGCTGCCCTTCACGCGCAACGTGGTGAAACCGGTGTGCTCCAATGCCTGCACGAGTTCCTTTCCAGTTGGCCGGGGGAGCGTACTCATGCCGCAACGGTGACGCGCTGGATGCCGACGAATTCCAGATTGTCTGCTTGCTGGCCGTCTATTTCTAAGCAAAGCTCAATCGCTTCGCGGACCTCTCGCATAAGTTCGTCAAGGGACGTCCCATCGGTGTGACATCCCGGCAATTGCGGCACGGAGGCGACGTACACGCCCTCTTCGTCCCGTTCAATGATCACATCAAATTGACGCACCATACCTCATAGTCTAGCAACTGTACACCGCACAGATGCGATAGCTCTCGATCAACGGCATAGTCAACCCTAAATTAGTACGGTCACTTTTCTGTACCAACTGTTAGCGAAATTCGCACAGCCGTAACTTGGCTGTCCCATAAGCATTCATATCCTAACTCCTGTTTAAATTTGACAGAAATGGAACCACGAAAAACTTGAGTCCCCTAGCATTAAAATATTTCTATTCCCTCTAACTCTCACCCTCAACAACTTTCGCTCCTGCCATCTGCTCTAACCTTCAATCCCCTGGGATTTTTCAACCTGAGCACGACGGTATAGCATAGTAAGAGAGAATCGGCTTGGATGAACATCAGTTTCAATTCGAATGGGACGAGGCAAAGGCTGCGGCCAACCACCGCAAACACGGTGTCTCTTTCGAGGTGGCATCGTCGATCTTTGGTGATCCTCAAATTCTCACCCGCTCCGACACGACGCACAGCGAGTTGGAAGAACGCTGGTTTTCGATTGGATTGGCGAGCAATGGGGTGCCGATGTCGGTAGCCTACCTTTAAACGGACGATGATGCTGCGACGGAGATTCGCTACTACACAGAAAACCAATGACCAACCAACCCATGGACGAAGAAATGCCGGTGGAAATCGACTTCAGTAAGGCCACGCGCGGCCGTCATCATATTCCGGCGGAAGCGACTGTTTTCCTACCTGCATCGATCGAGAAGAGTGTCTGGGAGTATTTTTCAGACAAGGCCGCACGCAAGGGGGTCGGCCTTTCACAGCTTCTCACCGACGTTTTGAAGCGGGATATTGAGATCAACGAAGCTCTGAAATAGCTCTTCGTCCCATCTCTCGATTGGACTGGAAGTCCTTGGCCGTAATGCCTTTTGGAGGCTTGGCCACAATAGCTCCTGCCTAACGCCATAGTCAACCCTAAAATTAGTACGTCACTTTTCTATCCCAACTTGTTAGCGAGATTCGCACAGCCGCAATTTGGCTGTCCACAAAATGCAAGCCGCAACTTTTTATCCTAGAAACGGCAGTTGACTGTCTCGAAGATCAGGGTATCGCGAGCCAAACGGGGACATGGTTCCCTGGCCTGAAGCAACAGAACTTTAAATGAAATCCTATAGAGCTCTAAGCGTAGCGGCCTGGGTACCGTGTCCCCTTTGGCGACCTTTTTTACGCACTTCAGTCTCACCCTTGGGTGATGCTATTGCGCTGATCCTATGAAGGGCAAGTCCAATTGTTTTGAGGCATTTCGTTGTACTTGTTACCAACTCAACTGCCGTTTTAGGTTTATCAACGCACTCATATCCTAGCTAGCTCCCGTTCAAATTTGCCAGAAATGGAACCACAAAAAACTTGAGTCCCATAGCATTGAAATATTCCTACTCCCCCTAACTCTCCTCCACTCAACAACTTTCGCTCCTGCCATTTGCTGTATCCAACTGCGATCCAAAACCCCCGGTATCTTTCAACCAGAAGCGCATGCCAGGAAATCATCATCAGCCGCGAAAGCTCTCCCCCTTCGATAAACTGCTGCTTGCTTCCGATAGAGCCACTTTTTTCCTAACCCCAAATCGTCGACCCTATGCCCAGTTCAACGGCACCGCCGCCCCACCCATTCCATTGGTAATATAGTCTGAACATGGCAGGCAGCGTTCCTGATGCGGCGGATTGGGTGGTCGCCGATCGGTGCAGGCCGGGGTGATGGCGGTGGCGGATACTGCAAAGTTCACCATTGTAAAAATTGAAGCGCCGGGTGTTTTAGGCAGGTACTGATAACTCTACAACAGCGCGACTTCACAGGAGCTATTGCGGGGATGGACCTAGCCTGACGTGGCCATGTGATCTCGACTAGACTGGAAGTGAACGTATGAGAATCCGGGTGATTGTCCACAAGGCCGAGGAGGGAGGGTTCTGGGCCGAGGTGCCTTCGATACCTGGCTGCGCAACCCAAGGCGAGACCATGGCTGAGATCGAAGCCAACGTTCGCGAGGCTATTGAAGGTTGCCTTTCTGCGGATGTTGAGGAACCTCTGCTCCAGTTGGACGATCAGGTGATCGAACTGGCCCTGTGACACCCCTTTCCGGCAAGGAACTGGCCAAACTGGTAGAAGCCAAGGGTTGGACGCTGCTTCGGGTCAATGGCAGCCATCACGTTTACGCAAGGCCCGGAATCAGTGTTCGCCTTTCGATCCCAATACATGGTTCAGTCAAACTCAAGTTCGGACTACAGCGCCACTTGATGAAGCTCGCCGGACTGCCAATTGACAACTAGCGCATCACAAAGCTAACGCGCCGATGGCGACCTCCTACAGGCAACAGCGCGGATCCGGCACACTTTGCGACCAGGGAGGAGTATGGCTTCAAGTCAACGCTCCAAAGTCAGCGGGTCGTCGAGCTATATTCTTTCTAGCTTAGCCAGCGCGAAGGCCGCTTCGGCGCGGCGCATAAAGGGTCTTGCGCTTTCGCGGAAGGGGGGCCCGATTAGGAGACAGGGATGGGAAGTTCTTGCGAATTGAAATTTGATGACATATCGCTGCTCAGTCAAAAATCCGGGGTGCCCGACGACTTCGTCTGTCTTTTCCAAGAATCTGACCGTCGCGAATCCGTTGGCGACGATCCCGATGACGATACAGGCAGTGTTGGGTATTTCGCCGAAAGGTCGGTTGTCCTTGCAAGGCTTGATTTGCTGGGTTACAGCTCGGAAAACGCGCGTAGTCATTTCGACGAATGGCTCGCGCGCGAGCGTGCCACATGGAGCGAATTTGAGAAGGATGGTGGCGGATCGTGGGCCTCTGAGACAGCGGGAGCATTACGAAGCTTCAGCTATGAGCAATGGCTCTCAAGGGCCAGAGATGTCCTGCTGACGAGATACGACTTCACTCGTCCGATTGATGAGTTCAAAGACGAGATCGACCGACAGATGCGGGACCTGTCAGAGGGCTGGCTTTTTTACGGCAACAGTTTCCTACCGGCACTTCGTTCGATGCTCGATGCGTTCCCGGAAGTCCGTGAAGTTTCCCTCGACATCGGCGATCTCATCAACGGCGGCTATGTCGACCCAACGGAAAAGATCTGTGAAACACGTCGGGCCCCACACCTACAATGGCGTTCAGACCTGCAACCGACTGTGATCGTCGCTGAAGGAAGCACCGACGTAACGGTCTTAAAGAGATCCCTTCAGAGGCTTTATCCGCATCTAACAGACTATTTCACGTTCTTCGATCATGATGGACCAAGCGTGGATGGAGGCGCCGGCTATCTTGTAAAGTTTTTGAGAGCCTTTGCGGCCGCGCGGATAAACACGAACATCCTCGCGATTTTTGACAATGATGCTGCCGGTCTTGAAGCCTTCAACGTGGCATCTAAAGTCCCGCTTCCTGCAAACATCACAGTGACGAAATTGCCAAATATTGAGATTGCCCGGTCGTATCCGACAATCGGACCGCAAGGCGAGCATAGTATTGATGTCAACGGCACAGCCGCGAGTATCGAGTTGTTTCTCGGGCGGCACAATTTATTAGCCGACGGCGGCAGCCTCATACCTGTTGTCTGGAGCAATTACGTTCAAGCCGCGCGCGCGTATCAGGGCGCGATTGCTGAGAAGCGAAAAGTATTTGAGCGGTTCTTGGACGAGACAAATGCGAACAACAGTTCCGAACACTACCGATCCAGATTCCCTGAACTGGTTACGCTGTGGGAGCATATCTTCAGTTTGCTAAAGGCCTCGCAACAAACCGTGAAAGCAGATACGCGGAATTAGGACTGAACGACAAAAGGCCCTTCCGCCATCGCCAGGACGCCATGAACCGGACCTTCGTTCGGCACCTGCTTTGTCGACGTCCTTGGCAACAGCAACGTCGGCGACGACGAAACTCGCCTGTCCGCCGCGTTCCTGAATGGAGCGCGTGAGTTCGGCCAGTTCCTTCTCGCGCCGTGCCACGAGAACGACCTTGGCCCCACGGGCGGCAAAGGCTTCAGCAGTTGCCCATCCGATCCCGCTGCTTGCACCCGTGATCAAAGCTACTTTGTCATTCATACTACTCAAGATAGCCTATGCTTGCTCGAACTGTGTCGGCCCGCGTCCCCTGTCTCGACCGGTTTTCAATGCTCAACTCCGACAAGGACCAGCCGTGGACCTTGCACATATCCCATCGCTGCATAGACAGGATGTCCCATCATCGACGCGTGCAGGGTGGTCCGCTGAACGCCCATCGCGCGCTGCCCTTCAGCGACGGCGTGGCGCATCACGGTTTCCGCGAATCCCTTCCCTTGCCTTGCTGTTCGGGCGCTGTCGCCACAAGAGCTATATAGACGGTGCCGTTGACTGGCAACGCCGCAGCAGAAGAAACGGGCGTCTCTCCGTAGTATCCGACGAAGGCGAAACAATCTGACGGCCAGAAATGCATACCTGAAACACAGTCCCACAATTCCAACGGCATCCCATAGGCACGCGCATTAAGGATGGCCAAGTCCCGCGCACCTTTGTCGTCGACAACCCGTCGTATGTTCAGGTCAGCCGGGGGTCGTCTGGGCTCAAGCAGGCTGTCCGTTTCCATGCTGATCATGGGCACCATCGGCGCCAGCCCAGCCGCTTTAGCGATCTCTTCCCAACCCGCTGGTGACCAATCGACCCTAATGATTCCGCCGGTCTGAAATGCAGAGGTCGCGGCGCGTTGCGCGGCGGTGGCGATTAATGCCCGAAATTCTTCCTCAGCGGTTGCTGGTTGGCTCTGAACCCACAGATTGAAGAACAGGTTCGGCACATTGCTGAAACAAGAGGCAACGCCGTTCTCATTGGCAAAACGTGGTGACGGGAGGCGTTCCGTCATTTGTCGCCAAGCCTCAATAAAAAGCACTACTGGTTGTGCGTGCATCGCAGAAAGTCTCAGTATCCGCTGGAACGAACCGCTGGATACCAGCTCACCACCGGGCGAGTCGTTGCGGCCAAGCCGAAATCAGCCAGCCACACTTCACCTGGCTTGGGGTTCATAGAGAATGTCCAGCACTGCTCGCGGACCCGGAAGCGCATTGCATCAAGGACATTTTCGTCGGCGAGTTCGATCAACTCGGCGACACGCTCTCGAACCTGAGCCGCCGTACCCAGCTTCTCGGCAAGTGCATCCATAACTAAAATCTCCTCCTCATCTTACCCAAATTAGTACGGTCACTTTTCTGCACCATCATGTTAGCGAGATTCGCACGGCCGCAATTTGGCCGTCCCATAAAATGAGAGTCGCAACTTTTTATCAACGCACTCATATCCTAACTCCTGTTCAAATTTGACAGAAATGGAACCACGAAAAAACTTGAGTCCCACAGCATTGAAATATTTCTTTCCCCTCTAACTCCCCACCCCTCAACAACTTTCGCTCCTGCCATTTGCTGTATCCAGTTGGGGATCCCAAACCCCCTAGTATCTTTCAACCAGAAGCGCATGCCAGGAAATCATCATCAACCGCGAAAGCTCTCCCCCTTCGATCACCTGATTCTCGCCTGCGATAAAGCCGCCTTCTTCCTAACCCCAAATTGCCAACCCTACGTCCAGTTCAACGGCACCGCCGCCCCGCTCTATTCCGAACAATTCCGCGGCTGGCTCCTCACCCGCATCGAATCCCTCGGCCTTGCTTGGCCATCCGCTTCCACAATGGGCCGCCTGCTCCGTCACCACGACGATATCCTGCACTCCTACGAATCCAAAATCATCCCTGTCCACACCCGCATCGCCGCTGAAAACCACGCTCTCCTAGTCGACCTTCAATCCATCGATCCCCAAACCAGCGATAACCAGGTAATCGAAATCACAAAAAATCACTGGCGCATCACCAGCGATCACCCCACCCTCTTCCGCCGACCCGAACTAAACCTGCCCATCCCCACCCCCGCCATCACAAACGCCACCATAGCTCAATACCTCATGCGAGCCTTCTCCACCACCCAACCCATTGCCGAAACTCTATCCAATTGGTTAGCTGTATCCATGATCCCCACTGCCACCCAGCCCATCTTAGTAATCACCGGCAATGCCCGAATCGAAGCCGCCCGCCTGCTCCGAAACATCATTGACCCCGTGATCCACCCGCTGCTCCCCATGCCCACCACCGAAAATCAACTCGGCCAAATGGCCCAATGCAATAGCGTCCTCGCCTTCGATGCAAGCCCTTACATCTCTGAAAAACGCAAAGCCGCCCTAACCCGCATCCGTCGTGGAGTCCCCGTGCGCGTCCGCGAAATCAATCGAAACCGTACGCTCTACGAAACCATCCACCGCCCAATCCTGATCGCCGCCGATGCCCCCATACACATCGAAGCGAATCAACTCAATATCGAAATCAACTATTGCCACCAAGCCCCGCTGAATGAATTTCTCACCGCGCTTCTAAATCACGTAGTCGAAGTGCTGCGCTACCTCGAAGCTCCCAAGCAAACCTGGCAATCGGAATCTCTTGAAATCGCAACAATCGCGCCAAAAAGCACACAACCATCCAAACCCTTCACCTAAGAAATCACACCGGCGAAAAGCGGGAGCGCTCCCCGGGCGCGATAAGAAGTAGTCCAATCCTACTCGTAAGATATTTGAAAATTGAATATTGCACTGGTCTATCTCCGGGTAATCCCGATGAAATAGCACTTGCCGATCCGCGCGGTCAGCCGCTTGCCGAAGGTGTGAGTTAGAATGAGGTCATGACGCGTAAGGTCAGTGTAGTTATTGAACAAGACGAGAACGGTTGCTACGCATGGTGTCCGGAACTGAAGGGATGCCAGTCTCAAGGCAAGACCATCGAAGAGACACTCACAAATGTGCGTGAGGCCATCGAGCTCTTTCTGGAAACGCTGAGCGACGCGGAACGGTCGGTGGCTCTCAGTCAGGTTGTTCTAACCACAGCCGTTGAAGTTCATACCTAAGCTGCCCCGTCTGACCGCCGCTGAAGCGGAGGCAAGGCTACTTCGGGCGGGATTCATGTGGCTTAGATCCAAGGGTAGTCATCGAATTTACCAAGCAGCAGATCGAAGGGTTGTAGTTCCTTTTCATTCCGGCGATACGCTGCACCCCAAGATTACCAAAGAGGTTCTCGATGCTATCGCCGATGCGTCAAAGGAGCAAACTCCGCCAGCCTGAACCCGGCTGCGATCCGCACTTATCTGAATCTTTGCCATCCCGCCCGTCCACATCCTCAGCATAAAAAGCGAAGCCGATCCTAACGGTCTTCCTGGCTTGGGTTTTAGAGGACTTGGTTTGCTTACTGTCCGGAATGCAAACATGGCGGATTTTGCCGGAGTGATGCAGACCATGGTTTTTGACCGGCCTGTGGTCGATCAAACCGCACTACCCGCAAAATACGACTTCACGCTGGAGTGGACTCCTAATGAATTTCAGTTCACCAGTTTTGGGCCCAGACCCCCGCGTCCGGCCGACGCCATCGATTCACGCCCCGACTTTTTTACCGTAATCCAAGAGCAGTTGGGGCTAAAGCTGGAATCGACCAAGGCACCAGTCGAAGTTCTTGTCGTCGACAAAGTGGAAAAGCCCTTGAGTAATTGACGGCTCTGCTACTTTCCCAGCCAAGGATAAAGTACGTAAACCACTGGCATTGAGAATAGGCTGGAGTCCACTCGATCCAGCCAACCACCATGCCCCGGCAGCATGTTGCCACTGTCTTTCAGTCCAGCGCCGCGCTTCATTGCCGATTCCGCCAAATCCCCTGTTTGTCCGAAAGCGTTGGCGATCACAGCAACTACCAGCGCCTTTGCGGGATTCAGACCTGGCACAAGGTAGTTCAACACTGCGACTGCAGCAATGCTTCCGATAATTAATGAAGCAATGGTGCCTTCCCATGTTTTTCCCGGACTGATGGTGGGCGCTAATTTGTTTGTCCCGAAGTTTTTCCCAACATAGAAGGCAGCGGAATCGCCTATCCAATTAATAACGATTGAAAAAAACAACCATGCAGGACTGTATTCCCGAAGTAGGATCGCCGTTCGCCAGGCACCAAATATATACACGATTCCCAGAAGGAAAATCCCCGCAGTAGGTAGTACCATTGATAAATTATCGCCCCGCATGGCAACCACAAGGGCAAAAAATGCTGTCAGAATTATGAGCAGTTCCGGACGTTCTGGCACCAGTAAAAAAGCTATGCCTGGAATGTATCCAGCCCAACTGGGAATCTGCGGGTAATTTTGTTTAGCGATGTGGCAGAATTCGTACCAGCAAAACGAAGCCAAAACAACAACGGTTGCGGCGAAAACTTCATACCTTCCCCAAAAAATCACCCAGGTCATGAATGGACCTAGGATGAGTGCGGTTAGGACCCGTTTCATCCTAAAGGAACGGCCTCAACTAAAGACTCTTCCTGGACGCTGAGTCCGCCAAATCGCCTGTCTCTTTTTTGGAAGTCGATGATAGCTGACAAAAGGCTGCGACGTCCGAAGTCTGGCCAAAGGGTGTCGGTGACGTGGATTTCTGAATACGCGATTTGCCAAAGTAGAAAATTGGAGATTCGCATTTCCCCTGAGGTTCGAATCAACAAATCGGGATCGGGCAGCCCTGAGGTATATAAATGCGAGGTGATGGCTTCCTCGTCCACAACCAAATTCTGAAGCTGTCCCTTTTGCCGTGCCTCATTGATCACAGAATTCACGGCATCCACCACTTCGGTGCGCCCCCCGTAATTAATCGCCAAGTTCAAAACCATGCCGGTATTCCCACTGAGCCGCGCCACCGCATCGTGCAATTCATCTTTGGCATGCGAAGGAAGGGCGTCCAGCCGACCGATTGCCTTCAACTGCACGTTGTTTCGCATGAGTGTGGGAACTTCACGACGAATGTAAATGCGCAGCAGACGCCAAAGAGTATCCACTTCCTGGCGCGGCCGCTTCCAATTTTCCATGGAAAATGCGTACAGCGTCAGAGCTTGAATCCCCATTTGCGCGCAAGCTTCTACAACCGTGCGAACGGGTTCAACTCCAGCTTTGTGGCCAGCTATTCGGGGTAAACCTCTGCGCTTTGCCCAGCGGCCATTTCCATCCATGATGATGGCAATGTGACCGGGCAAACGATCCCCATTCACAGCTAACGCAAGTGAGCGGTCCGGATTTTTTTCACTGAGTGATGCGAGGAATTCCTGCATTGCGGACAACTTTCTTAGTTTACACCAGCAGGCCTACATGCGCGGGGCAAAGAAAGCGATTGCCAGGGCGGCAATACCCAAATAGGAGCCAAAAGGCACTTCGTAGGTGCCTGCATCTTTCTTGGTAAAAAGAATTTGAAGCAGCCCGATGACAGATCCCAGCATTGCTCCAGCCATCAGACTGAACAATGCGGGCATTAATCCAAAGAATGCTCCCAGCATGCCAACCATCTTTACGTCCCCCAATCCCATCCCCTCTTTGTGTCGAATCTGAAAGTATAGAAATCGAACCAGCCACAGCATTCCAGAACAAAATAGTCCGCCCAAAAGTGACTCGAGCGGTGATTTTAACCAGGGTCGCGATTCCATGGGCATGATGAAAAAGATGAAATAGGGAGCCAGGATCACTTTGAACGACAGCAGAAACCCAACCACGGCACCCCCGATTGTGAATTCATCCGGTAAAATCCTCTCTTCGAAGTCGGTGAAGATAAGATCGATGCAAATCACAGAAAATAGAATCAGCTTCAAGGCTTCCCAGGATAAACCAAGTCTGTAAACAGCCAGAAAAAAGCAGACGGCAGTAAGTACTTCAACCAGCGGATAACGGTAGGAAATTGGCTCTTGGCAGGAACGGCATTTCCCTTTCAAGAGTAAGAAACTGAGAACTGGAATGTTGTCGTACCAGGCAATGGTTTTTTCGCAATGTGGACAAAAACTGCGTGGTGGATTCGCCGGGGTTAGATCGTAAGGGAGGCGGAAAATACACACGTTTAGGAAACTGCCGATCAGCAGACCAAATAGTGCGGCTAATAACGATTCCAGGATCAAAGTAACTCCCGATACACCTGCAAAGTGCTGGCAGCCATTTGCTGCTCAGTAAAGTTAGCAAGGAATCGCTGATGTGCATTCCGGCTTAAAGCAATGGTCAAACTTTTCTCCTTTTGCAACCTTTCCCAGGCATTTCGGATTTCACTCGGTTCATTGTTTACCAGCAGACCTGTTACCTCATGCTCAACCAATTCAGGGATGCCCCCAACTCGGCTTGCTATAACGGGAACCCCTGCGGCCATGGCTAACAAGATAGCGGATCCCAGCCCTTCCTGACGGCTGATATAAATAAAGCAACTGGCGGTTTTTAGATCCCTCGCCAAATTGTCTGAAAAATGAACATCCACTCCGGATGCTTTGATCAAATCAATTCCTTTTTGAGGGTCGTCGAAAGCTGGTGCCACTGCCCTACCTGTAAGATCGGATTGCCAGCAATATTCCTGTACCCCGTCATGCACAACGCTGACCTTCTCCTGCGGAACACCGGCTGCATAAAGGGTCTGGGCTACGTTCTCAGAAATCGCGATAAACCGTTGCGGTTTTGAATACTTCCAGGTGGAAAGAAAACCAGACTGAATGGGGAACGCCACTCGTCTGGAAACTACTAAAGGCTGTACGCCCAACATGGCAGCCCAGCTATGTGCGCGGGCATCATGAGCGTGAATCACATCGAAGCTTCGCCAGATTTTTCTCAGTTTGGATGGAGAGAATCCCGTGCTTCCGGTAATCACTTTGGAAAGCAACTCACAAGTGATTTGTTGTTGCCGTAATTGTCGAATCAGGCCGGCAACCTGCCACTGCCCGCCGCGCATCTCCCGGCCACAATCAATGTGAAGAACCCTCATGTTCCCCTGCGATTTGGGGGGCCTGCCCCCCGATGATTCACAGATCCCTTCCGGGGCGCATGTTGCGGGCCTTGGCGAATTTCACGAATTGATACAAAGCCCCCATCCAGGCAATTGCCAATCCTTCGACACCGTCCAGGAATCCGCGCTGGAAGATGAGAGTGCGAAGAAAAGTCCATACGGGGTCAACCAATAAGTGCCGCCAGCCGATCTTCCGATTGCTGGCCACAATCTCCTCTGCTGCCAGCGTCGTGTAGCGGTCCATGGTCTTCAGATGTTCAGAAAGTGATTGGCAGGTGAAGTGAAGAATATTGGCGTCCAGACTGCCAACGGAACCATTCACTTGGACACTCTCATGAACGTACTTGCCCACCCACTGTCCTTTCCTTCGGTTATAGAGACGAACTTTGCGATCGGGATGCCATCCGGAATGCAGAATCCATTTCCCCAAGTACTGAGCCAGTCGAGGCATGGAATAGGCGTCAAACTGCGGGCCGTTCTTCTTCAATTGCCAGATTTCACCTTCCAGTGTTTCGCTCAGCGCTTCGTCCGCATCAATGGCAAGAATCCAGTCATGCGTGGCTTGTTCGGCGGCATAATTCTTCTGTCCTGCGAAGCCTAACCACGGTTGTTCAACTACACGAGCTCCCAACTTTGCCGCAATCTCCACTGTGCGATCGGAACTGCCGGAATCCACCACAACGATTTCGTCAGCTGAACGAAGGCTTTCAATGGCGCGTGCGATGTTGCGCTCCTCGTTGTAGGTGATGATGGTGGCGGAAATCTTCAACGGGCACCCAAGCCTTCCCTTATTGGTTGGACGCTAAAGCACAGTAAAAAGATGAAGGCAGCCAGTAATCCAAGCATACGCCGTTTGTTGTCCATAGGTTGCGAATCGTAAATGGTTGGCCGCTTCCATCCCGTGAATAAGAAAAATATCGCCCACAAGATCCAACCCAGCCAGAAATATCCCAGAGGCAGCAATAGCAAAGCAAATCCGCGGGAAAGGTATTTGAACCAGCGGCTAAAGAAAGAGTAAAGAATATGGCCGCCATCCAGTTGGCCAATAGGGAGCAGATTCAGCGCTGTGGCAAACATGCCCACCCAAGCCGCGCGTGCAATAGGATGCAAAGAAATATCAGCGGTTTGTACTCCGGGGAAAAGCCAACTCTCAAAAAAACTGAGTAGCGGTGGAGTGCCAAACACAATATCCCCTTGTTCGGCCAAGCCGGGAATGACTCTGGAATAGGCCACTCCAATAGCCAACGCCGGGACAATGAAAGCAAAGCCAGCCAAGGGACCAGCCACACCAATATCAAACAGTTGGTACATGGAATAGATTGGGGATCGTAGGCGAATGAATGCGCCAAATGTGCCTGTAAGGCTGGGAGCTGGAAGGAAGTAGGGAGGGCTGGCGTCAATTCTGTAAAAAACACAAGTGAGGTAATGACCCATTTCGTGCGCGAACAGAATAGTGAGCAGCGTAAGGGAAAATGGCAAACCCAGCAGCAGAAGCTTGGGGTTATGAAACACAGTGACAAAGAATTGGAGATCTTCTTCCAAATCGAATGCCGCCTGGTTTGACTCAAACTTCAGAGCCATATTCGCCCCAACTGTGGAGGTTGTTAAAAACGTTAGCAGAAACAAAACTGCAGCCCGGACCAATTGGCTGGCTGAATGCCTCGGCCTGAATTTGATGTCCACGTAGGTTCGGGAGTTACGAATGCTTTACAATTTGCTATTGAAGGCTTTGCAGTTCTTTGCCTGGCTTAAATCGAACAGCCTTGCCAGGAGGAATTGCAACTTCCGCACCAGTGCGAGGGTTGCGGCCGATGCCGGTTTTGCGAGGACGAACATTGAAAATTCCGAAACCTCGGAGTTCAATGCGCTCACCTTGGGCCAACGCACGCTTCATGCTTTCAAAGACAGTCTCAACCGCCATTTCAGCCTTTGTCTTGGTGATACCTGTACGGTTCACCACTTCGTTGATTATGTCGAGTTTGATCAAAGGAAACCTCCTAGCCCGGTCGTTAACTGCCACCGGCAGAACTAGTAAACCTCATGATAGGATTAGGTTTATACGCTTGTCAAGATGCCCCACTCACTCTCAGCCCAAAATTCTTTCCGTCAAGCCTGTTCCAGGTTCGCCACCGGCATCACAATTTCCACGGTAATTGGGGAAGATGGCGCACCCCATGGGCTGACGGCGAACTCGTTTACCAGCGTTTCAATGGATCCACCCTTAGTGTTGATTTGTATTGATGAAAGAGCGAATATCGTTGATCCGTTCAGAGCAGCTAAACACTTTGGAATTAATGTTTTAGCAACCAGTCAGGCAGATCTTTCCAACCGCTTTGCAGGACGCGGTCAAGACAGATTTGGAGGCGTTTCCTGGCATGCCGGCCAGTATGGAGTGCCGCTTCTGGATGGCTCAATTGCACAATTTGAATGTGCTGTAAAACGGGTCATCGAAGCTGGGGATCACCTGATTTTTATGGGAGAAGTTGTAGCAGCGGAATTTTTTGATGGTGAGCCTTTGCTTTATTTTCGCAGCCGGTATGTGAAGCTGGAAGTGCCCACAACTTACTGATCCATTACTTTGAATAACCCTGTTCTTGCGCCCGTTCGAACATGGCTGCGCTGATTTCAGCATTACTCGGCCATTGACCCCGTCTTTGGCCCGCGTGCGTTTGATAATCCTGCAACCGGCCAGGATCGGGTTGAACCACTTTCTCTCCTTCAAGAAACAGCAATCCGACTTTGTCCGTGGGCATTTGGCCAACAAATTCTTTTTGTTTCTTAGGAGCGTTCCGCCGGATTTCTGCGATCAATCCCTCAGGTGTAAAGCCAGGAGATTTTTCAACGGCAGCCCAAATAACTGCACCAATCGGCAAGATAGTTTCGTGAATCGTAACAACATCAACCAGATCCCGTACCTCGCGGTGCCCCGCTGCTGCCATAACTTTGTTGGTGGCCAGGTCAACTGGATGGAGAAGGTAGCCAAAAGTTTCGTCTCGCATTGTAGGGAAGAATCGAAAATCGCTGTCGGCTACCCATTCCAAGCGCGTTCCCTGATTCTGAAATGTCACTTCGGCAGCGTAGATAAGGGGTAATTGCCTTAGCCATGCAACTTGATAGCTGCAGCTCTGAGGATGGAGGCATCGTTTAATGCGGTACTTGCAACTCGTTCCTCGCGGTCATGGAAAATGTCGATATCCCCTGAGTAACGCCCAGCACGCCGATTCAAAGGTGTTGCGCCTGCAACGTAACTTTCCGGGTCGCGGTGCGCAGCAAGTACAAGTAGAACGTCGCTTTGAATTTTAGTGAGCGGCACGGCAAGCCTGCTCTATTTGCTCCGCCAGATATCGCGCTTCGCGGTCGCCCTCAATACGCAAAGCTCGTGCAATTACAAGGGCATCCTCAGTAGTGGGTTTTTCGATCAGGCGTTTATTCCAAAGCGCGCGAACTCCGTACTTCGCGAATGCTCGCTGGTAAAGACTAAGATAGTCTCCCGGTACCGTTGTTGTCTCTTCCACCTGCCCTATTATCCTAGAAACTGCATTTGGATTGGAAACAGTAAGACAACATTTCTAAATATCATCATCCAAAGGTAAGGCTGAAGTGCGTAAAAAGGTGGCCAAAGGTGACAACGTCCGAGGCCGCTACGCTTAGAGTTCCATATAATTTCATTCGGAGCTGTGTCGCTTCACCCAGGTAACCATGTCTTATAATTCTATTTCTTAAATCCAACCTCATTTTTGTAGGCCTCCAACGTATTGTAGGCAATGGGGCAGTAAACCGCTCGATCCGGCATTTGCCACATCCGGGAAACCAGGCTTCCCTCTCCACGTACCAAATGAGGAAACTCCTGGCAAATGTGAGGTCGGGCGTCATACACCGAACATTGATTGCCTTCCAAAAACACGCAGCCTTTCTCGGTCCGTTTCAAGATCAGCCCTTCATCGGGAGCCTGCTCTGTGCAGTCCCGCTTGAAGTCGTTGGCACGCATGCTTGTTGCGCGAAGTAATTTTTCAATGTCACGAGGCGTTAGTTTGACGGTGGCCACGCGGCAGCAGTTGGCGCACGCCTGGCAATCAATTTCATCCTCAATTTCCTGAGCAACAATTCGCAGCCGCCTTTCCACATAGGTATGGCTCTTCATGTGACGCCGCAGACGTTGGTTTTCCTCACGCTTCTGTTCGCCCAACCGTTTGATTTGGACCAGATCGGTAATCAGTTCACGCTTGCTCATTTCATCCTCAGTGCCAGCGCCTTCACGGCATCCGCACAAAGCAGTGCTGCGTGCTTTGATTCATTTGGCAACCCATCCAACAGATCCTCAACAATGCTCGGTTGAAACGCTTCCATGTCCGCCTTCGATTTCGCGTTCAACCATTCTGTCAACGCGGAACCAGCAGCAATGGACGCCGTACATCCGCGGGTCTTATAGCGAATTTCAGTAAGGATCCCGTCTGAAACATTCACGCTCAGCCGAAGAATGTCACCGCAAACCGGATTCTCCACTTGAACCACAATGGAAGGCTCCGGCAGTTGCCCAACATTTCGAGGGGTTTGGAAATGGTCCAATAATCTGACAGAGTACATGCTGTACTCTAGTGTAGTGCTTCTGGGCTAAATCCTGGAATCGTTCAGCATCATGGCAACGAAAAGAATTCGCAACGAAATTCGCGTGGTCGCTGCTGTAATCCAAAAGAATGGGAAAATTCTGATCTGCCAACGGAAGAAGACGGATCGACATCCACTTAAGTGGGAATTCCCAGGTGGCAAAGTAGAGATTGACGAAGAACCTCGCCCAGCTTTGGCGCGGGAATTGTCGGAAGAATTAGCTGTAATCGCTACCATTGGCGAGGAAATTGTCCGCTATGAGCATCAATATCCAGGACGCATTCCCATTGTTTTGATGTTCTATCGCGTGGAGCATTGGACGGGTGATCCGACAAATGTCATCTTCGAACAAATGAAATGGGTATCGCCGAAACGCTTACCTTCTTTTGATTTTCTGGAAGGGGACATCGATTTCGTCCGCCGCTTGGCTAGCGGGGAATATTAATTCCTTAAGTCCTTTCCCACGGTAATCCGTTGTGCGACCTTTGGTGGTTCTTAAGCTTGTAGAAATCGGTCCAGATTCAGGCAGGAAATCTACCGTTGCCGAGTACTGCCCGATCCTTCCTTGTGGAGCAAACATGGCAATACTGTAACGTCCAGCAGGAAGAGCAGTTTTGATTTCCAGCGGCCCTGTGGCGGTGGTCGTCGCCAAACCAAAAACGGCAAAGCGTTCGTTGAACACAACGCTAAACATGGGGAACCCAGTGCCCTTTGCGGAAATGGATACGGTGCCATTCACAGGAACATTTAACGAATACAGATTCGTTTGGTAGTCCAGATCAAAGTAGGGGATCGCCTCCCGGGCGACACAATCGGAGGCGGTGAAGGCAGCGGATTTCGTAGCGGTCAATGATAAAGAGCCCGAATCGCAATTCCGGGCCTCGGATAGCGTCGTGGTGATTTTGTAATCACCAACAGAACCATCAAAACTGGTCACCACCAAAGTATGATTGCCTCCGGGAATTAGAGAGTTGACTAAAGAATCCGTGCCATCGATTCCGCCGCCGTCATCGTCGTTTTCAAGTACAACCGTGCCGTTGTTATCCATCAGGTAGAGGTAAGAATCGAACATTGAGGATTGCAGCACGGACTTCAACATGCGGGGTTTTGTTCCAGGAATACTGAAGGCTTCCGCCAAGCTTTTATCTCTGCTGGGGACTACAAAATCCAATACCCTGCAAGCATTGGCGTTTTCTAAACTGCGAGTCTCGGCAGCCGCTGGGAGATTCTGAACCGTACAATTTTCAGCCTTGTTGATTTGCAAGCTTAAGGAATAATCGTTGACCAGGTTGCCCACCGTGGTGGCGAAAAGAGTGTAAACACCGGGATTCATGCTATAAATGATTTGCGATTTCTGGCCTTGCGACAAAGCGGTCTGCCTTGTTTGCAGCGCGCCATTTGAATCAAAAATCATCAGGCTAGGCTGAATGGTGGGGCCGTTCAAAGTCAGGTCAATCCAACCCTTTTCTTCATTGGTGAACTCATAACGATCCATGGGAGAAGTTCTTGTGCTGGGTACGAAAACGTCCAGATACCGGCAGCCATCGGCGCTAAATGCAGTGGAGACCGGCGTTCCTGAAACCAAGGTCTTTGCCGGGCAAGGACGGCTATCTTCCAGCTTTGCTGTGAGGCTGAAATTTCCTAAGTTTTTATCCTGGCTGTTCACGTGAAGAATGTATTCCCCAGCGGTGATGCTTGTTAGAAGGCGGGAATCCTTTTCTCCACCGCCATTGTCATCAGTGGCAATCATAACGTTTTTCGCGTTCAGTACCGTGAGCGCAGAATCGAGTTCGTTTGAGGTCATTTCCATACTTAGGATTGAGACCTTCGGCACTTTCACACGGTAAAGTTGAACCGGAGTTTGGCGAATGGAGAAGAGCGTCAAATCCAATTCCCTGCACGATGTTGCGGTGAATGTTGACTGAATGGACTGCCCGGGAATCAAGTCACTGATTTCGCAATTTCTGAGCATCTCAAAGGAAACATTAATTTGAAAATCTCCTAGAATGACAGTGGACGCGGAAACAATCACGCCGAAGGTGCCTTTGGGAACGTGAACCTGTAATTTCCCTTCCTTGTTTTTCCCAGTGGCACTGGCCCGGACGCGAGAATCGGAATCGAGCAGATACACTACTGGATCAAACAATGGCGATTTCAACGTAATGGTAAGAATGCCTTCAGTGCTAGCCGGAATCGCAAAAACTTTGGCTTTCGCGTCTTGAACGAATGTGGTTGCTAACAGGTCACGCAGCCGACAGTCTGTTGGAGAGAGAGTGAAGTTGGTGGCGGAATCGAATGCCAAGTCCAGCGGTTTACAACTGGATTGAGCAAATATTGGCAGGCCGACAGTAAAACCTAGGGCAATTAGGAGCAAGCGATTCGTCATGACCGCAACAGAATACAGTGCGGCGTGCATAGAAGCACTCCAACTGCAGGGTGATTGGTACTGGTTTTAAGGAAACACAAAGTACCAGTCCGGCACTTGTGTAATGGAAAAACGCAGTTGAGAAGAACCAACAAAATAACCGCAAAGGGTAACACTGAAGTTTTGAAAAATTGCCGCCAATGGGGACACGAGAGGCAGGCAGCTCGCATTGGGCACTGAAGAATTTCATGGGAGTGCCGTAGCTTGTGCCAGCCACTCATGTCCCCACTGGCTTGCGGTATCCAGATTATTTGAGAAGAACTGACCAACTGAAAAATTGCCGCCAAAGGGACACGAGAGGCTGACAGCTCGCTTTGGGCATTGAAGAATTTCATGGGAGTGCCGTAGCTAGTGCCAGCGACTCATGTCCCCGCTGGCTCGCCAGATTATTTGAGAAGAACTGACCAACTGAAAAATTGCCGCCAGTCGTGCAACAGCCGTTTCTAGGATAATGGAAAAACTATGCGACTTGGCGCCGTTACTTATAACATCCTCAAGGATTGGGATATTGAAACCATCCTAAAGAATCTGGAAAGCAGTGGATTTGAAGCTGTTGAACTTCGCACCGGGCACAAGCATGGTGTGGAGCCATCAATGGATGCTCGCGCTCGGGCGGAAGTACGCAGCCGCTTTGAACGAAGCAAAGTACGGTTGCTTAGTTTCGGTTCCACTTGCGAGTTTCATTCCCCTGAGGAATCCATCCGCAGAAAAAATATTGACGAAGGCAAGAAGTTTGTTGAGTTAGCCCACGATACTGGTGCCTGGGCTGTGAAAGTTCGTCCCAACGGTTTACCCGATGCAGTGGCCAAGGAAAAGACAATCGCCAACATCGGTGCCAGTTTGCGGGAATTGGGCGACTATGGCGCTGGCTACGGTGTTGAAATTTGGATGGAAGTTCACGGTGCCAAGACGCAAGTCCCCGATGTTTCTGCGGCCATTATGCGCGAAACCAAACATCAGAATGTGGGCCTGTGCTGGAATTCCAATCCAACCGATGTTGTCAACGGCAGCGTGAAGCAATCCTTCCAATTGTTGAAGCCTTGGATTAAGAATTGCCACATTAATGAACTGGTGAGCGACTATCCATACCGCGAATTGTTTGCGTTGCTGCGGCAAGCTAAGTACGACCGCTACACCCTTTGCGAAGCACAGGAAAGCAAGGAGCCGGAGCGATTCCTTCGCTGGTACAGCGCTTTGTGGAAGGAGTTGAATCGCGCATGAAGCTTCTCATTATTGCTGCTCTTAGTTTGGGACTTACCTTCGGGCAAATTCCAACTCCAACCAGCCACTTCGGCCACGCCATGGGTGAGGATCGCAAGCTGCTTGATTGGAGCAAAGTGGTTAGCTATTTCCATGCCCTGGAAAAATCGAGCGACCGTGTCAAGGTGAGCGAATACGGAAAAACAGTGGATGGCAAACCGATGTTGGCTGCGTTCATATCTTCGCCTGAAACGCTGAAGGATTTGCCAAAGTATCTGGAAATTCAACGCAAGTTGGCGGACCCGCGCAAGACCAACGATCAGGAAGCGGAAAAGCTGATTGAGCAAGGCAAAGCCGTAGTGTTGATTACCTGTTCCATTCATGCGACGGAAGTAGCCTCCACGTCGACGGCTGTTGAGTTCGCCTACCGCTTGATCACTGAAGACAAGCCAAAATTCCGAACGATTCTGAATGACACCATTTTTATTTTGGTTCCTTCCTTGAATCCTGACGGGGTGGATATTGTCACCGATTGGTACCGTAAAACATTGGGAACTGCGCATGAAGGGACGTCGCCTCCGACGTTGTACCATCGCTATGTTGGTCACGATAACAACCGCGATTGGTACATTTTCTCGCAGCCGGAGACACGTTCTACCATTGATAAATTGCACAATGTCTGGCATCCGCAAATTGTCTACGATGTACACCAGCAGGGGGCATTTGCCTCGAGAATGTTTGTGCCGCCGTGGATGGATCCGGTGGAGCCCAATATTGATCCGATGATTGTGCAATGGTGCAACATGATGGGTGCCGGCATGGCTGCCGATTTAACCAGCGCCGGTAAGACTGGGGTGGCCATGAATGCGATGTACGATTATTGGTCGCCGGCAAGACATTATCAGTCCTACCACGGCGCGCTGCGGTTGCTGAGTGAATCGGCTAGTGCAAAAATGGCCAGCCCCATAACAGTGAAGCTGGAAGATATTAACGAAACAGCGTTGGGTTATGATCCGCGACAATCCAGTTGGAATTATCTGGAGCCTTGGAAGGGCGGGGAATGGCGTGTGCGCGATATTGTGGATTACCAATTGATCGCCATGGAAAGTGTTCTGTGGCAGGCTGCTGTGCGGCGAACGGATTTGCTGCGAATGTTCTATTCGGTAGGGAAACGCGCGGTGGCACGGACTTCACCCGCAGCCCTTGTCATTTCCCGCAAGCAGTTCGATCCCGGATCAGCGAAGAAGATGCTGGAGACGTTGGCTTTTGGACAAGTGGAGATTGAAACGGCCACCGCCGCATTCGAATCCGGTGGGCAGAAGGTGGAGGAAGGCGATTTCATTATTCGCATGCAGCAGCCATATTCCTCGTTTGCAAAGACGTTGCTGGAGCAGCAAAAATATCCTGATCTGCGTCTTTATCCTGGGGGGCCTCCGAAGCGGCCCTATGATGTTACGGCTCATACTTTGCCTATGCTGATGGGTGTTTCCGTAACGGAATGGAAAACTCCTGTTGCTGTGCGAACGGCCAAAGCAGGCGATCTGGATTTTCGTCCTGAAACTACACGCGCTGGTTGGTTGAGTGCGGCTAACGTGGATAGCTACCGCCTTGTCAACGAGGCTTGGACGGCAGGTCAGCTAGTGTGGCGAGATACCGAGAATGGGGATTTCAGAACTGGCCGAACTCCGCCTGCTGATGTCAAAGTTTCCGCTTTGAAACAGCCCCGGCTAGCGGTTTTCAAAAGCCATGTTCCGCAAATGGATGAGGGCTGGACTCGCTGGATTCTGGAGCAGTTCCAATACCGTTATCGCAGCGCGGGTGTCACCGATTTGCAGAAAGAGGATTTGCGGAAAGAGTACGATGTGATCCTGTTCCCTGATCAATCTCCTGCTTCTATCAGCGATGGGTACCGCAAAGGGAGCATGCCTGAAGCTTACTCCGGCGGCTTGGGTGCACAAGGTGCTGCTAGCTTGAAGAAATTTGTGGAAGATGGCGGGATCGTCATTTTCATGAACCATTCCACCGAGTACGCGTCAAGGTTGGGGATCGAGGTGAAGAACAACGTGAAGGGTTTATCGAATCGCGAATTCTACAGTCCTGGTTCGTTGCTCAACGTGACGCTGGATAAGAACAGCCCGTTGGCCTACGGTCTACCGAAGACCATTCCAATTTGGTCGGAAGGAAGTCCGGCATGGGAGGGTCAATCGGGTGTGGTTGCGCAGTATCCGACGGCGGGGGTGCTGGCTTCGGGTTGGCTTTTAGGGGAAAAACATTTGGCTGGGAGATCGGCGTTGCTGGACGTTCCGGTGGGGAAGGGACGAGTAATTTTGTTTGGCATGAGGCCACAATATAGGGCGCAGAGTTATCAGACGCTGAAGCTGTTGTTCAATTCCATTTTGCGTTTCTAAGGGATCAAGATGAAAATTCTGCGGCAACTACGCAATTTTGGGTCATCCAATTAGGGTAAGACTGAAGTTCAGATAAATTGCCGCCAATGGGGACACGGGAGACCGGCAGCTCGCATAGGGCAACGCATAGGTTTCATGGGAAGTTCTGTAGCTTGTGCCAGCCACCCATGTCCCCACTGGCTTGCGGTATCCAGTTACAATCACTTCATGGCAAATTGGACGCGGCGTGATCTTTCCCTCGGCTTGATGGCGAGCAGTCTTTGGGCGGCGAATCCTCCATCGGCGGTGAAGCTTCCGAAGAGAGTGCGGTTGGTTTTGTTGGGCACTTTGGGCCACGTGGGCGAAGTGTTGAAGCCGCTGCCGCAGTTGCCAGAAGTTGAAGTAGTGGCTTATTGGGAGCCGGATCAAAAGGAATTGAAAAAGGTTTTGAAGAATCCAGCGTTAGCGAAGGCGAAGCCGTATTCGGACTATCGCAAAATGCTGGACGACGAAAACCCCGACATTGTTTCGGTGTGCACTTCTAATGGAGATAGGGGGGAAGCGATTCTTGCTTGTTGCGAGCGGAAGCTTCCGTTTATTGCTGAAAAGCCTTTTGCTATTAATTTGGTTGACTACTTGAAGGTGGAAAAGAAAATAGTGGAGGCAGGGATTCAGCCGGGAATTCTGTTGCCATTGCGTTTTGATCCGCCTTATCTTGCGATGCAACAGATTGTGAAGAGTGGTGCTATTGGAGAGGTGGCGCAGATTAGTTCGCAGAAATCGTATAAGGCCGGGGAGCGACCTGTGTGGATGCAGGAGTACAAATCTTATGGCGGGACGATTCCATGGATAGGAATTCATATGATTGACCTGATGCGTTTCACGAGTGGGCGTGAGTTTGCAGAGGTGGCATCTTATCAATCGCAAGTGGGTGCGCCGGCTTCCATTGGAAAAATGGAGAACACGACGGGTTCGATTTTCCGCATGGATAATGGCGGAGTGGCGTCGCTACATATGGATTATTTTCGGCCGGATTCTGCACCAACGCATGGGGATGATCGGCTTCGTTTGGCTGGGCCGAAAGGGGTGCTGGAGTATATGGATGCTACTGGGGTGACGTTGCTGGTGGAAGGGCGGAATCAGGAACGGGTTACAGATTTGCCGAGGCAGCAGCAGGTGTTTTTGAATTATCTGGATGCTTTATATAACGGGAAGAAGGCGTTGATTTCGAGGGACGATATGTTCCGATCGAACCGGGTGACGTTAGCGGCGCATCAGGCGGCGGTGGAGAAGAGGTTTGTGGCGGTGGTTTAGTTTGTTTTTACTCTCCGGCTGAATTTGCTAAAGCGATAAGTTAGATTTCACTAACGGGGTTCGGTTATGTCCCGATCCCTACCTAACTTTGGAGAGCCGGACGAGGGCGTCCGGCTGCAGGCCGGGGGGCCTGCCCCACGGGGTAAAAATTTGGGTAAAATGGAATTAAGCCTGGATAGCTCAGTTGGTAGAGCACCTGATTTGTAATCAGGATGTCTCCAGTTCGATCCTGGATCCAGGCTCCAAGCAAAGTTGCAAACTTGCCAGATCTGCGGCTTCGCCGAATTTCATTGCTTTATGGTTGCCGTCAATGTTTTTGAGCAGACCGCCCAGCACTGCTCCCGGCCCCACTTCGATCCAACGGGACCCTCCCAGTTCAATTAGGCTACGAATAGATTCTGTCCAACGTACCGGGTTGGGAACCTGTTCATACAGACCAATGCGGGCCATGTCGCCGGAGTGAATCAGATGTCCTTGCCAGTTGTTTACAAGCGGAACGGAAAGATCGGCGAAGTGGGTGGCGTCCAAATCGGGTTTCAACAATGTTTGAGCGGGAACCATCAGCGGGCAATGGAAGGGTGCGCTGACGGGAAGTAGAATTGCGCGTTTGGCACCTGCGAGTTTTGCTAATTCCATAGCGCGTCCGACGGCGGTGGCGTGTCCGGCGATGACAATTTGATCGGGTGAGTTGAGATTTGCGGCGGTGACTATTTCACCACCCTGGGTAGCAGCATGCAGGATTTCGGCCAATTTCCCTTCGGGGAGTTTCAGCAACGCCGCCATGGCACCCACTCCTTGTGGAACGGCCTGTTGCATATAGCGGCCGCGATTGCGGACAAGGCGAAGGGCATCGGCCAATTGGAGGGACCCAGCGGCGACTAAGGCGGAGTATTCTCCTAAACTGTGACCGGCGAGGAAGTCGGGTGAGTGGCCGAATTCCTGAAGCACGGCCAAAGCCGCGATGGAAGTGGCGACTAAAGCAGGTTGGGTATTTTCGGTAAGCTTCAGTTCTTCTTCCGGCCCTTCAAAGCAGAGTGTAGAAAGTGCAAAGCCAAGAACATCGTCAGCTTCTTCAAACACAGCTTTTGCTGACGGGAACTGCATTGCCAATGATTTCCCCATACCGGCGTATTGGGAGCCTTGTCCGGGGAAAAGAAAAACAGTTTTTGACATGAACCTACTAGTGTATCTTGCATCGCGGTAAAATCATTTCGTGCGACTCTCAGAAATTTGTGTAGAACGTCCGGTGTTCGCTTTCATGCTGATTATGTTCATAGTCATGCTGGGAGTGTTCTCTTTTTTAGATCTTGGCGTGGACTTATTTCCGAAAACGGATCCAGCCACAGTCTACGTCCGCGTGCGTCTTCCTGGTGCGAGTCCAGAGGAAGTTGTGTCTCAAGTGGTGCTTCCGCTGGAAGAGGCAGTGTCTTCTATTAGTGGCATTGACGAGATCCGAGCGATGGTTACGGAAGGATCCTGCAGCTTGGGAATCACCTTTGCTTTGGAACGTCCAATTAACGAGGCAACTGAAGATGTGCGCGAAAAAGTGGCGTCGGCTATGCGCAAGCTTCCTCCGAATGTACAGCCGCCGAATGTGGCGAAGTCCGATCCGGATAGCGATCCAGTGATCACGTTGGCGGTGAGTGGGAATCGGCCAGTGCGGGAAATTACGGAAGTGGCCGACAAGCAGGTTCGAAGAATTCTGGAAACAGTGGACGGTGTGGGTGGCATTGATTTGACAGGCGGGTTGAATCGGCAGATTAATGTGTTTCTTGATCTGGACAAAATGAATGCCTATAACCTGAGTGCTCAAGATGTGGAGCATGCGTTGCGAACGGAGAACGTGGAAACTCCCGGGGGCCGCATTGTTCGTGGAGCAAGTGAACTTGGTGTAAGAACAATGGGGCGACTTGAAACCGTTCCTGAATTTGGAAACATCATTGTGAAGAATGTTGGCGGGTCACCTTTACGGATTCGTGATGTGGGTCATGCTGAGGATTCTATGCAGGAGCGGCGAGCGTTTGCCTACTATCAGGGCAAGCCTTCGGTGACGCTTGAAGTGCGGCGGCAGATTGGTGCAAACACCGTGAAGTTGGTGGAAGGGCTGCAAAAGAAGTTAATTACATTAAATCAGCAACTGCCCCCTGGAATCCAGGTTTTTGTGGTGAAGGAACAGGCCACTTACATCAAGAATTCGGTAAAGGCGTTGGAAGAGCATTTAATTTTGGGGAGCTTGCTTGCTTCCATTGTTGTATTCATTTTCATTCGAGATTGGCGCACGGTATTGATTAGTTCGGTGGCCATCCCCACTTCCATTCTGGCCACCTTCACAGTGATGAAGATGTTGGACTATACGTTGAATTCGATGACGCTTTTGGGGCTGACGCTGGCCGTTGGCATTGTGATTGATGACGCGATTATTGTGCTGGAAAATATTTATCGCTTCATGGAGGAAAAGGGGCTGCCGCCGCGGCAGGCTACGATTCAGGCAACCCGTGAAATTGCTTTAGCGGTGATTGCTACTACATTGAGCCTGGTAATTATTTTCGTGCCTATTGCGTTCATGACGGGATATGCGCGGCGCTACTTGAACCAGTTTGGGTGGACGATGTCGGCATCGATCATGGTTTCCATGCTGGTGGCATTTACCCTGACTCCGGCTTTGGCTTCTCGGCTGCTGAAGCGGTCTCCTGGTGGGCATGGAAAAAAGAATGACCTTCAGCACGGTTTTGTGGACCGGTCTTATGTACGAATGCTGGAATGGTCGCTGGATCATAAGTGGGCCATTGGTCTGGTGAGCCTGGCTGTATTCTCATCCACGTTTTACTTGAACTCCATCATTGGCAGGGATTGGATGCCGCAGGAAGATCAAAGTGAACTGAGCGTGTTCCTGGAATTGCCTGAAGGTTCGTCGATTGACGCAACGGAGAAAACGTCACTGGCAATCGCCGAAAAATTGAAGGCGGTTCCTGGCGTGATTGCGGTGATTCCGGCGAGTCTTACGATGTTGGAACGTGTGACTATGGCAAGCATTACTGTTCTGTTGGAGGCGCCGGAAAAGCGCGGACCAATTCTTGCGATGGGGAACAAGATCCGCGAACAATTTAAGGATTTCCCAGAGGCACGGCCTCGCATCAGTTATCCGAATGTACTGGGAGGTCGTGATTCTTTTGCGCCAATTCGAGCGGTGCTGCTTGGCCCCGATTTGAAGGAATTGGTGAGGATCGGCAAGGAGGCGCAAACGGCACTTTCCAATGAGCCGGCGCTGACGGATATCAAGGTGAATTTGAATCTGAACAATCCTGAATTGCAGGTGGTGGTGGATCGGCCGCTGGCATCTGATTTGGGAGTTCGTGTTTCCGATATTGGTGGTGCTGTTCGGTTGTTGATGTCAGGGGAAGACCAGATCTCCACTTTCAAGGAAGGCTCTGAACAGTATCCAGTGATGATGCGTTTGCTGCCTGGGCAACGGAATAATCCAGAAGCTTTAAGCAGATTGCTGGTGCCGAGTGCAAAGCAGGGCTTGATTCGGTTGGACGCTGTTGCGAAGCTGGAACACGGATTGGGACCTAGCCGTGTGGATCGTTACAACCGGCAATTTGGAGTGGGAATTTATGGCAATGTACCCAATGGCGGATCGCTGGGTGAAGCTGCCGCAGTTGCGTCCAGAGTCTTGAACAATATTGAAATGCCGCCGGGATACAGTGTGAAGTTCGCCGGGCAGGTGAAGGTATTGGATGAAACCACAGCCAACATGTTAATGGCTTTCGGGTTGGCCAGCATCTTCATGTACATGGTTTTGGCTGCACAATTTGAAAGTCTGGTGCATCCTTTTATCATTCTGCTGACCTTGCCGCTTTCCATTCCATTCGCCCTTCTTTCGCTGTACGCAACTGGGCGGACTTTGAATCTTTTTAGCGCGCTTGGAGTGCTGCTACTTCTGGGCATTGTGAAGAAAAATGGGATTTTGCAGATCGATTATATGAACCGATTGCGGTCGGAAGGCAATGCGTTGCGCTACTCAATTGTAGAGGGCAACCGAGTTCGTTTAAGGCCCATTTTGATGACCACATTTGCAATTGTTGCAGGGTTGATTCCTACCGCTGTTGGAGTTGGGGCTGGAGCATCGCAGCGCTCGGCTATTGCGGTAACTATCATCGGTGGGCAACTGCTGTGTTTACTCCTGACGCTGCTGGTTGTGCCGGTTAGTTACGCGTGGGTTGAAGAGAGCAGGGAATGGCTTCGCGCACGATTTAACCGGAATTCGCAAGTAACTATGCCTGCATCAGGCGACTGATTGCTAGAATAGAAACAATGCAAATGCTCGACGCGGGCAAACACAAGATGGTTTTGCTTGAGCTGGATCTGGAAGAAATTCAGGCGATGCTTGAACAGTTAGGATTCCATTACAAGATCGAAGAACGGAAACGCCACTTGCAATTGGAATTGCTGGCCATTGATCGGGATTCCCCGCTGCTGTTGTTTGATGCAAGGGATCCTGGAAACCTGGGATGGTTCTCCCGCTGCCAATTCTATGTGGACGGAGTCAGTGGCAACGTGCTGCAGACGCCAATAGCTGTGGCCAACGTGAAGGATCTTACCGGCCACGTGATCCCCAATGCGATAAAGGTTCAAGTGACAAAGGAACTGCCTTCAGAATTCAAACTACCAGGAAAGCAGCTGCTTTCGGAAGAGGTGGTTTACAAGTTGCTTGCGAATTTCCTTATAGCCTTGTTGAACGTCGGTGTAGCGGTTTGCGGGGCTGGACCGGTGAAACCATTAGCAGGCCGGACGGATGCGGTAGGTAGCCGGAGTTGAAGTGCCTTGCTCGGTTTCTGTAGTCGTTCCTGTTCTGAATGAGGCCTCCACAATTGAGAAATTGCTGACGCAGCCTTGGGTTAAAGAGGCTGGCGAGGTGATTGTGGTGGATGGCGGATCAAGTGACGGTACACTGGAAATTGCGCGCAAGTTTGCTCGCACAATTCCTAGTGAGCCTGGACGAGGTCCTCAGATGAATGCCGGCGCGGCTGCGGCTACGGGTGATGTTCTTCTCTTTTTGCACGCTGACGTGCAATTGGAATCGTCTGCAATCAACGCCATTTGTAGCGCAATGTCGAACCCTGAAGTTGTGGGGGGATGTCTTGACGTTATTTTCGACGGTGGGGATTGGGTGTCTCACCTATTCACTGTTGGCTATCATTACAGGCGGCATTTGCGGATTGTCTACGGGGATGCTGGAATTTTTTGCAGGCGCGACGTTTTTCAACGGCTGGGTGGTTACCGGAACATCGCCATTATGGAAGACTACGAGTTTGCGCGGCGGATGTGGAAGTTGGGCGAAATGGCGTTGCTGAACGAGCCCATAGTAGTTTCTGATCGACGCTGGCGGAAGGAAGGTCTGGTGCGTACTTGGATGGTTTGGACTTTGATTCAAACGCTGTTTTCACTGGGTTATCCGCCGGAGAAGTTGGGAAGGTTCTATGGCGTGATCCGGTAGCCCCGGCAAAGTGAAGGCTGAAGTGTTTGGGAAGGGCCGCCAATGGGGACACGGGAGCCAGGCAGTGCGCCGGGATAAACCGGCATGTAGTAGGGAATGAAAGAGTCCTACGGGAAAGGAGTAGCAAACCATCCTGGCCTCGAGTTTTGCGGTTGTT
>JAYTTF010000172.1:0-19228 GCA_043745195.1 Bryobacterales bacterium
AGCTTAAACCCAATAAGTTTCACGGTGAATGGAACTACGTCATCTCGCCGACCGCACCCAGAGGCTAGGTTGCTACCTTTATTTGTTTACGCTGCCTAAGTGAAATTGACCCTCCTTTGCAATTCTGATTCGGTATAAAATCAGATTATCTTTGGAGGGTCTTCAATGCTTAGGAAGCTTGTTTGTTTCATTATATTTCTGGTGGCGAATGCGGCGCTGTATTCCCAGCAGCCGTCGGCAAGTGTAGTGGGGCGAGTGACTGATCCTTCGGGTGCTATTATTCCTGGGGTGTCAATTAAGATCACTAATTTAGATACCAATGTTTCGCGCATCGGTAAATCGAATGATGTTGGTGATTTTACGATTCCGTTTCTGTCACCCGGACGTTACACGATGGAGGCTATTCAGAAAGGCTTTCGTGGTTACAAGCATTCTGAGTTCACCTTGAGCCTGGATAATGTTTTGCGGATCAATATACCTTTGGAAATTGGTTCCACCACTGAAAGCGTGACTGTTACTGAATCCATTTCCGTTTTGAACACGGAAAGTGGGGCGAGGGGCGAAGTTACAACTAATAAAGAAATTGCTGAAATGCCATTGGATGGGAGGAATTTTTCAGACCTTGCGTATCTTACCGGTGGTGTGATTCCTAAGGGCGATGGCGGCGATGGTGCATATGCTGTGAACGGCGCACGCGCTGATAATTTTGGTTTTGTGATTGATGGGGTGGAGAACACGCAGAGGCGCAATACCGGCGCCATGATCAATCCTTCTATTGAAAGTGTTCAGGAATTCAAGTTGATCACATCGGGGTTCGCCGCGGAATATGGCAAGTATGCAGGCGGAGTTCTTAGTGTTGTTACCAAAAGTGGCACCAACAAACTTCATGGATCCATGTACGAATTTGCGCGGAATGATGTGTTCGACGCTAAACACTATTTTGACGTCACTAAGTCGAAGTTGCGGCGTCACCAGTTTGGCTCAACTATTTCGGGTCCAGTGTTCATTCCAAAGTTTTATGATGGGCGGAACCGTACCTTTTTTATGTTCAGCTGGGATTCGTTGCGTCTGGCTAATGGGAAAACGCAGAGGGGAATTACGCCAACTGCCGAGATGTTGTCGGGCGACTTCTCCAAAGCAACGGATGCATTCGGTAAATTGATTTCCCTTACTGATCCAATCGCTAAAGTGCCTTTTCCTGGAAATCAAATTCCGGTGAGCCGATTTGATCCTGTTGCCGTGAAGTTGGCCGCCTACTACCCAAAACCAAACCTTGCAGGTGGAGTGAACAACTTTATTTCACAAGGGAATGGCACCACTAGTAATAACAACTTCACAATTAAGGTGGACCAGGAGATAAGTTCAAAAGATAAATTGACTGCTGCAGTAATTTGGAGACCAAACGCCACATTCGATCCAGTAGCAGATGCGCGATCTCCGTTGCCTATCTTCGGGTCGAAAAACAACACCTTCGACGTACTTTCCTATCTTCGCTATCTGCGTACGCTTACTCCAAATATGTTTCTGGAGGCCAAGGCTTCCTTTTCTCGTAAGACCAACAATCAGCGCTGGCCTTATGGTGCCGATAAGGACTGGACTGGTGAGACTGGGTTTGTGGGTGGAATTTCTAATCCCATCGCCAGCGGACCTCCTGAGCTAACGGCAACAGGGTACATCATTTTAGGCCCGGCCTATGATTTGCCGAAAATCTGGTCATACAACAACTACCAATACACTGGCTCCATGACGTGGATCAAAGGCAAGCACACCATAAAGTTTGGTGCGGAGTTTTTGCGCATTCAATATTTTTCCCGCCAATATGGAGGCACTCGTGGACGCCTTACATTCCTGGGCCGCAATACCGGCGAACCGATGGCGGACCTGCTTTTAGGGTGGCCGAACAGCACTTCCCGTCAATTGGACGGTGCGGGACCATACCATTTGGTTTCCAGTTACTCAGGCTACTACCAGGATGACTACAAAGTGTTTAACACACTCACTCTGAACATAGGATTGAGATACGAATTGGCCAAGCCACCCAAAGAGAAGTTCGGGGCCTGGTCAATGTTTATTCCTGAATTGGGTAAGCAGATTATTTCCGGGACAGGTGTTTTAACGCAAGCGGAATTCGATTCGCGCATTGCTACTGCGGGATTACAGAAAAGTGTTGCGCGTGCATCTGAAGTTGGATTGCCTGCGACGATTGTGAAAACCGACTACAACAATTTTGCGCCCAGATTTGGTTTTGCCTGGAGGCCGTTTGGCGGAACACGCAATGTGATTCGCGGCGGTTACGGAATTTTCTATGGAGCCAGTTCGCTGTACCGTATGGATGAGTATAGCGATACTTTTCCGTTTTCGATCAATGAAACCTATAACGCGGTTACCGGTACACCAAGCGCTGTGACGGTTTCAAATCCCTTCCCACTGGCTCGTAGAAGCGTTGGCGGCACTACGACAACCTACGGTGGACCGTCGGAACCAAAGACGCAATATTTGCAATCCTACAGTCTGACTGTGGAACGGGAATTCGGAAAAGGAACAGTGCTGGAAGTAGGGTATGCAGGGTCAAAGGGAACGCACTTGCAGCGGCGCTACGATTTGAACCAACCCGGCCGGGAGCAGGCGCTTCGTTCCACTCGCCCATATACAGGTTTCAACGGGATTAACATCATCTCCGATAGTTCTAATTCCAATTACAGTTCTGGAGCCGTTACTGTGCGACGCCGTTTCACAAAGCAATTTTTTGTTCGTGCAGCTTACACCTATGCCAAGTCGATTGATGAAAGCTCCAACACTGGTGGAACCATTCAATACAATTTTTCGTCGGCCCAGGATTCGCGCAACCTGAAAGGGGAACGGGGGCGCAGTGATTTCGATATCGGCCATACCTTCGCCGGCAGCTTCATCTGGTCGCCGACGTTTTCAAAGAATTTTCTCGCGCGTGGCTGGCAAATTTCCGGAACCAGCATTATGTATACCGGGCAGCCGTTTACACCCAGAGTGGCCAATTTTAACTTTGCGAACGGGGAAGCCAGCCGTCCGGATCGGATTGCTAAGGGGACAGTTGAAAATCCAACTGTTGACCAGTGGTACGACCGCAAAGCATTTCCGGTGGTTCCTTTGGCGGCCTACCGGTTTGGCAGTTCAGGCCGGAATATTTTGGATGGCCCGGGTACTTTCAGCTTGAATATGTCGACCTCGCGCCGGTTTAGACTTGCAGAATCGGTGACCTTACAATTGCGTGGGGAATCCTTCAATCTGCCTAATCATCCGAACTTCAATTTGCCGGAGAATCGAGTGGATGTGATCAGCGGGGGAACTATTTCGCGCTCAAGAAATAGCCGGAACCTGCAGGTTGGCGCCCGACTGGAATTTTAGAAGAAATTTGCAGGCATATTACCACTCAGAGGCGCGCTTGGTTGGATTGATTGCGATAGAAACCCCGGCTGCAATCATAATGCGACGGAATGCATCAATGGTATCTGGCGATGGTTTGAAGTTCCCAAAGCGGTAACCTTCGGCAATTTCCAGAGGCGTCCACCCGAACTTGTTTTTTCGATTCCAGAGTTCCAGCTTGGCCCCCTTGGCATACAAAAATTCCACTGCTTTAGGAAGATTTTTATAGGCCGCGCCATGCATTGGTGTTTCGCCGTTGCTATTGGGTGCGTTGATGTCCGCGCCTAAGTCCAGGGCTGCCTGCATTGCTTCAATGACTTCTGATTCTGTGCCGGCATCTTCACCAGGAGATCGAGTGCCAAGGCCTGCGGCGGCAATCAGAGGGGAAGTTTTCTCATCATTGGGCATCAGTGGATCGGCACCTAGTTTGGCAAGATAACGCATCATTTCGGCATCGGCAGATCTTGCAGCCAAGAAGAAAGGAGTTGCGCCCATGGTGTTCAAAGCTGTCAGACCGACGTTCACTTTTTTGGTCATTCTGAAGTTGATGTTGGCACCCTTTTTCACCAATTTTTCAATCATCTCCAAACTGGTCATGGAACCCGAACCCTGCGGAGAAGGATCGTTATCGCCAAGGCCTGGCTTGCGGATCCATGTGATGGCGTGAAGCGGGGTCCATCCGGGGACGGCGGCGTTTGGATCAGCTCCTGCATCCAGTAAATCGGAGGCCAAGTCAAAGTGTGCATTGGAGACAGCCAAAAGCAAAGCACTCGTTCCGGCGACGGGAGGCCCTGTTACGCCTCCAGCTCTCCTTGCTTCGGATTTTACTGTTTCGTTGACATCGGCACCAGCCTTCAGCAAGGCCTTGGTTGTGCCACGCTGGCCTTCCCGGACAGCAAACAGAAGCGGGGTAAACGCAGCGGTTGATTTAGCATGAATATCGGCACCGGACTGCACCAGTACTTCCACCACTTCGACGTTTCCGGCTGCGGCGGCCCACATAAGGGCAGTTTGGCCATACTTTGATTCTTTGGCATTCGCCTCAGCAGATTTGGAAAGCAGCGCCTTTACGGCATCAACCTTCCCTGTGCGGGCGGCTGTCATTAGAACAGTTTCGCCCCCGGGCAAGAAGTCATTGGCGTTGGCTCCAGCTTTGAGAAGCAAGCGGACAATTGAGCCATTGCCGTTGGTACAGGCCAATGAAAGTGGGGTAACTCCGTAACGATTGGCTGCCTTAACATCGGCACCTGCGCCAAGCAATAGTTCTACTGTTTCTGCGTCGTCCTGGTAGACGGCCCAGTGAAGAGCAGTTGTGCCGTCAATTTGAGGCGCGCTGATATTCTGCTTGTCATTCAACAGGGCGCGGATCGCCGCCCGATCCATTTTTTGAGCAGCGTCGGCCAGACGGGCTTCAGTCGTGGCTCCGTTAAGGCTGAAGGCGAAAACCAGACTTGCAGGTATCGCAGTTTTAGAGAGAAAGCGGGTCATTTAGCAGTTCCTTTATCTGGCCTTTGCTATCGGCAAAACTATCCAGCCGCACACCCACTTTGTTCAACAGCGTCAAATGCAGGTTGGCAAGCGGAGTTGGTTCAGCGTACTTAATATGACGTCCACCTTTCATTTGGCCGCCGCTGCCGCCAGCTACAAGAATGGGAAGATTTACGTGATCGTGCTTATCGGGGTTGCCCATTCCGCTTCCATACATAATCAGCGAATGGTCAAGCAACGAACCGTTCCCATCGGGAGTGGCCTTCAATTTTTCCAAGTAGTAGGCGAACAAGGAAACGTGGAAGGCATTGATTTTTGCCACCTTCATCATTTTTTCAACATTGCCGCCATGATGCGTGGTGGGGTGATGCGCTTCAGGAACTCCAATTTCAGGGTAGGTTCGCGTGCTGGTTTCGCGAGCCAATTGAAAGGTGATGACACGTGTGACGTCGCCTTGAAGGGCTAATACTTGAAGGTCGAACATGAGGCGGGCATGATCGGCATATGCGCCGGGAACGCCCACTGGACGATCCAGATCCGGCAAATGGGAATCGGCTGTGGCGGCTTCGGCCTTTTGAATGCGGCGTTCCACTTCGCGAACGCTATCCAAATACTGGCTGACTTTGTTACGATCTCCAGCGCCCAATTTTTTCTGAAGGCGGGCGATATCACCACTTACCCAATCGAGCAGGCTGGCATTTTTACGAAGTTCAATGCGCCGGTCGGAGGCAGTGCCGCCATCACCGAAAAGGCGCTCAAACGCCACACGGGGATGAGCTTCAGCAGGCAGTGGAGTGGTGGGGGATGCCCAGGAAAGGTTATTTTGATAGACGCAGGCGTAGCCGTTATCGCATTGGCCAACCGTGGTTAGCAAGTCCATGGAAAGTTCGAGTGAAGGAAGACGAGTTTCCTGACCTAACTGCTTGGCTGCAATTTGGTCGGCCGTGGTTGCCAATTCATAATCCGTACTTTCCGTCCACTTTGAAGTTGCGGCGCTGAGGAATGCAGCATTGGATGTTGCGTGCGTGCCAGGGTAGGCGTTGCGCAGTTCCATGTTGCTGAGCACTGTGAGTTGATCGCGCACTTTTTCCAGTGAGCGAAGTGTCGGTGACAACTCACCAAGAATCCCTGTGGTGGATGGTGTCCATTCGGAAATTGTGCAGCCCATTGGAACATAAACGTATCCGAGTCTTCGCACTGGGGCCGCAGGTGTTGCAGCCAGAGCCGTCATGGATGGAATCATGGCGTCCAACAGCGGCAGCGCTAGGGTTGCACCTGCGCCGCGCAGAAACGTTCTTCGTGGCAGAGCCTTCTTGGTGATGATCATTGGGATTTCCTCATTTGAAACGGAGTGCTGTTGACGATGCCGACGATTACCGAAGAAAACCGGAAATTATTGGCTTCAGATTCACGAACGATTTTGCGGATCGCGGGGGCATCGTAGAATCCGACGCCTCTGCCCAATCCATAAGTTAGAAGTTTTTCTGCAAAAGTGGAGATGAAGGATTCCGGATGGCGGAGCAATGCTTGCTGCAAGCCGGTAACACCTGCGAACTTGCTGCCGTCGGGCAGGCTCCCAGCGGAATCAATTGGAATGGACGATTCGTCATGCGTGCGCCAACGTCCTACGGCGTCGTAGTTCTCCAGCGAGAATCCGACGGGATCCATTAACTGGTGGCATCCGGAACAAGCAGGGCTATCGCGATGTTGAGCCATGCGTTGCCGCATGGTCAGATTCTTTCCAATTCCTTCCCGTTCCTTCAATGCTGGAACTGATGCCGGTGGTGGCGGAGGCGGGACTCCTAAAATATTGTCGAGAATCCATTTGCCGCGAATCACTGGCGATGTCCGAGTGGCGTAGGAAGTCACGGTTAGAATGCTGCCTTGCCCCAGCAATCCACCACGATGGCTACTTTCATCGAAGTTTACGCGGCGGAAGCGGCTTCCATAGATGTTGGGGATTCCGTAGTGCTTGGCCAATCGTTCATTGACGAAAGTGTAATTGGCACTCAACAGATCCAGCACATTGCGATCTTCACGGAGGATGCTTTCAAAAAACAGCTCGGTCTCTTTTAAGAAAGACTGGCGAAGGTTATCGTCAAAGTCAGGAAACACGCGCATGTCTGGAGTTGTTGAAGCCAGATTGCGAAGATGCAACCACTGCTCTGCAAAATTGCTTACTAGGACGTTTGATCTAGGATCCGCCAACATGCGGCGCGTATGCTGTTCCAGCACTGCGGGGTTTTTCAACTTTCCGGAAATGGCTGCGTCGAGCAATGCATCGTCAGGAATGCTGCTCCAAAGAAAAAAGGAAAGGCGTGAGGCTAACTCCACATCGCTAATGCGGTAAGCGGTTTTGGGTGCGATGTTGGCTGGATCCTGTTCCACACGAAAGAGGAATTCCGGGCTCATCAGGACAGCACGCAAGGCCATTTCAATTCCATTGTCAAAGCCGCCTTCCTTCTTTGCGTCAGTAAAGAACTTCATCGGCATTTTCAAATCTGCAGCGGTTACCGGGCGACGGTAAGCCCTGCGCATTAGTGTTAGAAGTATCTTCTGGGCGCAGGCATCTTCTTCAGCTGGTTTTGACGGACTGCAAACAAAAAGACGGCGACGGCTCGGGGTGTCGCCAGGACCGCTAACGTCATAAGGCCCGTTGATGGAGATTGAATAAAGTGCTGGTTGTGGACGCGGGTGGCGGTCCATATTGAAGTGCGCTTGATAGGGCTGGCGTTCGGTTTCAAGCAAAGCTGACTGCTTTTTTAGGAAAGCTACACCAATGGTATGGGGACCGGCGGTAACTGGGATGCGGATCGTAAGATGTTGATCGGCGGAGCTATGATCGGTGCCGGGCGGTGGGGGCTTGACGGTGAACAACTTCACGCGTGCTCCATCCAGCATCAGTTCCACTTCGTGGGTTGCCTTCAGTCCTTCCACATGTTCATTTCGATCACGAGCCAGGCGCAGTTGAATATCGTACTTGGCGTTAAGCGGGAAAGTGTAGGGGATTTTGGTGCCGCCGCGCGTGCCAAATGGAAGCCCTTCTACGTGCTCTTCTTGCGTTCGATCAGGCGGAATTTGGATTAAGTCGCCACCAGGGGAGCGGGAGGGAATTCCAATAACGCGGCGGCTGATTTTTTGTGCAGAGTTAAGGTAGCGTTCCAGCAAGGTTGGTGAAAGGTCGCCCACTGTTACATTGTCAAAGCCGTGACTGGATTCATCGCTGGGCAGCAGCGCAGCAACGTCAACATCGATAGCGAGCAGATCCCGAATCACATTTTGATATTCGGTCCGATTCAATCTACGGAACGTGTCGGTGCGGCCAGGGTTGGGATTGCTGGCAACGGATTGGTCCAATCGTTGTTGCAATCCAGTGAGAAGTGACTTGTATACGGCGTCGGTGGGGCGGGGAAGTCCAGCCGGAGGCATGTTCCGGGCTGCGAGCCTTCTGGTGACGCGCTCCCAGAGTTCTTGATTTTGTTCGACCTTATCGACATCAACGGTATCAAGCGCAACGCCACCACTTCTGGTTTTCGTATTGTGGCAGCCGACGCAATATTGATTCAGCGTGGCGCGATCTTGCGCAGCTGCAATGCCAGCAATGAAAACAACCTGTATCCAACACAGGATACAAACAGCCTTACGGCGCATTCAAGGCCTCCAGAGATCAGATCGGTCAATCTGATTATATGCCTTTTTTGAGTCCTATCAGAAGACCAGTCGAGCGCCCACCTGAATTTGACGAGCCTGCCCGGCGCCGCTGATTAATCCAAACCCGGGGCCGCCAAGAGTGTGAGCAGCCAAGGCGAAGTTTGTGTGATTGATGGCGTTGAAGAATTCGCCTCTGAATTGGAGCTTAGCGCGCTCGGTAAAACGGAATTCGCGGCGAAGCGCCAAGTCCACATTAATTATCCCAGGACCTCGCAAAATTCCTACACCTTGATTACCAAATTGGAAGGTAGCCGGCTGAGTGAAGGCACTTGTATCGAACCATTGTGTCAGCGACTTATTCGCCGGATTGTTGGGGTTCCTTGAAACGTTCGCTCTTAGCCCGCCTGCCGCAAACGTGTTGGTGGTGTTCGTTTGAGTCAACACGGTATACGGGGCGCCGCTTTGAAGAACCGTCACATTGGAAAGGGACCAGCCTCCCACTACTCTTCCAACAACTCCATTAGATAACCATTGCCTGCCCGTACCAAATGGCAATTCGTAAACCATATCGAACCCCATTCGATGGCGCACATCGTTACCAGAGGGACCATAGTCGGCACCACGGTTGTAGAAGTTGGAGTAGGGTCCAGCATCGTCGCCCACCGACGCGCCGGGGTTGATGACATTGCCAAGGAATTTTGACCATGTGTAGCTTCCGCCGAAACTCATTCCATGTGAAAACCGTTTACGGAAGCGGATCAATCCGGCGTAGTAGTTTGAAATGCCAAGTGGCGGAGCAAGCATTGTGACGCCGCTGAATTGCGGGAACGGCCTGTCTGCTTGTGATTGGCGGGTAGGACTGAGAACGTCCGGACGAATCTGATTCAACGATAGATTCGCACTGGGCAGCTTTCTGCCAAGGTTGCCTAGTTCAAGGCGCCATCGTTCCTGGCGCAAAAGTTACCGCTACGAATCTGAACACCGATGCTGGTTCCGTGGCAACCAGAGTAAACGACTTGGTTGACATGAATATTGGATCCCTGTATCAAGCACAATATCATTGATCGATTTACGTCCGGCGAACTGTGGCGTAAAACGCACCCGCTAAATTATTTCCTTCTGCGTCCTGAAACCAGGCATGCAGTTGCGTCTTGGTTCCTGCGGCGAGCTTCAATCGAAATGAAATGAAGTGGTCGCCAGCTTTGGCTTTGGCACTGGCTTGTTGTCCGCCGATTGTCAATTTTGCCGCTGCGATAGGTAACGCTTTTCCTGCAGGCAACTGACCGGCCGTCATCTTTTGTGCTTGGCGACCGGCGGTCAAGGGCAAGTTCAAATCAGGTAGCCAACGGTAAACGGAAATTTCGTACGCTCCGCTTCGCTCCACAAAAACGTTCCACGGTCCACCCTTTGGGCCACCCACTGCTTCGGAAACATGGGTTGGATTATCGCAGTAAATATCCTGCCAATCCGAACAACAGAGTTGAACGGGATTTTCCTGTTCTGACCCCAAACTGATAGGGGAAAAATTCTTCAGACCCGGTTCAACACGTTTCCACCATGTTTCATAGTGAGCACGCATTTTCTCAAATACTTCGGGATTCGCTTTCGCAGTATTCGATTCCTGCGCCGGATCGGTCTTTAGATCGTACAATTCCTCTCCGCGCACAAGCCGCCATTTTTCCCAAATTACGCAGCCATCCCACTTCACAGGAATTTGCCCATACTGCACCACCATCATGCGGTTGTTCAGATCCTGGGCATTGCCTAAGACCAAGCCTGCTAAGCTTTGGCCATCGAACTTAGCTTGTGTTGGATTCTTTAGTTGAAGCAGATCGATTAGAGTCGGCAAAATGTCCTGCATCTGTGCGGGTGTGGTGACGTCTCTACCAGCCGGAAATTTGCCTGCGGGCCAACGGACGAAGCACGGTACACGATGGCCGCCTTCGTAGATCATAGTTTTGCGGCCGCGCATTCCGGCGTTAAATACAGCGAAACCTGCGGTGGCACCATTGTCCGTCATGAAAATCACGACGGTGTTTTCGTGAAGGCCAGTTTCTTTTAGAAAGGTATCCAGTCTTCCCAAATTCTCATCCAGGTTGGCAATCATGCCGAAGAATGCTGCCGGCAATTGCGGTTTTCGATATTGGGCTGCATATTTTTCGTCCACCCAGGCCGGACCATGGGGAGCATTCGTTGGCAAGTAGCACAAGAATGGTTTGCTCTCAGCCTGTTGCTGCTTCATCCAACTCATGGCTTCGTTAAACCAGAAATCGGTGCAGTAACCTTCAAATTGTTTGGCCTTGCCGTTGTGCCGATATTTACCATTGAAATAGTCGTTATTAAATTCAGACGCGGAGGACAAGCCGAATCCGTAAAAGTATTTTGCTTCTTGAAAGCCCCTGTCCATGGGCCTATAAGGGTAGTTGTCTCCCAAATGCCATTTACCAAATATGCCGGTTCTATAGTCGTTGGCTTTGAAAATATCCGCCATGGTGGGAATGCCTTTCCGTAAAACGGCACGTCCCGCAGTGACCGATGTTGCCCCGTTATAAAGTGCGTCTAGCCCGGTCATTAATTGGCCACGAGTGGGTGTGCACATTGGCGCGGAATGGAAATCTGTGAAGCGAAGACTTTCTTCGTGAAGCTTATCCATGTTCGGAGTTTTCAATACCGGGTTGCCGTGGCAGGAAAGGTCGCCATAGCCTTGATCGTCGGTAAGAATGATTAGAACATTCGGGCGCGAATTGGTTGCTGCTTTTAAGCTGGTAAGCGCCGCACCTGCGGCCAGACTTTTAAGGAATTCACGACGCTTGGTCATTTGGATATTTTTCCTTCGGTGATTGCCGCTACCACCATTTGCAGCGTGCGACCTGTTGAATCTCCGATCAATTTCGGATCTCCGGCCTTCCAATTGGCACGCGATCCGTCGTAGGAATATTTAACCGGCAGTCGCGTCAATGCGGGGTCGTACTGGCCTTCCGTGCCGCCCATTTTATAGATCACCAAATCAAGCGATGGGACAACGTAAATTGCGTACCCGCCTGATCCTCCCTTCCAAAAGGCGTCGCGAGGCACGCTTGGGTATTGACCTTGTTCATTGACGTTGAAGTTGAAACTGTGATTGTAGTGCGGATTGTATTTCACCATGCGACCGCACATTTTCACGAAATCTTCGGGCACGATTTGTTTGCCATTCCATTTGCCGCCATGCAGCAACATATATCCAAAACGAAGCATATCGGTGGAGCGAACAGCAATGCTGCCGCCGCCGGGCGTATGGAACATGCGGCCATCGGCATCAATGCCACCTTTCAATTTCGGGCGATACATGGCATAACCCCAAGTGCCAAACCCCATGGGTCCAGTAAGGCGCAAACGCATATAGTCTTCCATTTCCATTCCGGTGAGTTTGCGTACAATCATTGCCGGCAGGTGGCTGGATGATGTTGTGTAGGAATAGCATTCGCCTGGGGCGCACCACAGAGACTGTTTGATGGCGAAGCCGTCAGTGGTGGAATAAGGGCCATTGTCTTCTGTTGGATTTTCCCAAGTCTGCTTCACGCCTTTCACATACACCGGATTCGTTCCACGGATTCCACCGGACATGGAGAGCAACTGGCCTAGGGAGATTTCAGCTTTCCTAGGGTCGTCCAGCGGAAGAACTTCATCGCCCAAATATTTGGGAGTGAATACCTTTTCGTCCAATCCATTGGGAATCAGGGCAGCTTTTTCCTTAAGCATGATTCCAACGGCCATGCTGGTGAATGCTTTCCCGCAAGATGCCAATTCCGGAAGCGCCTCACGGTTTCCTCGCCCAAAGTAGCGTTCATAAACCAATTGGCCATGGTGAACAACCAATAAGCCTCCATGTTGGCTGGTCTGCTGGACGTAGTCAAACGTTTCGTCCAGCTTCCTAGTATCAATGCTGGTGGGATTCTTCAACGTTCTCCAGCCGCCCCTGTCATCGGGTTTTGGATAGTAGTCCGCACCGTAAGAAATCGTCAAGGACAACAGCGCAACGAGAGTTAATGTTTTAGAAACCATGAGTCATCATCATACGCTCTTGCGTTATGATTTTGAAGTGTCTACCAACCTCAATCGAAGAGACTTTCTGCGGACTGCGGGCGTGGCGTTCGCTACTGCATCGCTGGGAGCGGCTCCCTCTAAAAAGCCAAACTTCGTGATTTTCCTGGTCGATGACATGGGTTTTTCTGATGCCCGATGCTACGGCGGCGACATTGACACACCGCACTTGGACAAGCTGGCTGAAAAAGGCCTGCGCTTCACGCAATGCTATTCCACGGCACGCTGCGGGCCTTCGCGGAGTTGTCTGCTTACCGGCAACTACGCTCAACAAACCGCTAGCGACGTGATGACACCCGGCAACGTTCCCGATTTCACTAAGTTCATTCCCGAATACCTCAAGCCATTGGGCTACCGTTCCTATCATTCTGGAAAGTGGCACATGCGTTTTGCATTAGGCGAAGGTGGCGTTGGGTTCGATCACACCTACACCATGCTGGACGAACTCCGTTTCTTTACCCAAAAACGGCATGAGCTGGATGGCAAGTTGCTGCCCAAAACTGAAGAGGGTTATTACAGCACAACTGCGATTGCTGACTACTCCGTGACATTTTTGAAAGAGCACGCAAAGGATCATGAAAAAGATCCTTTCTTCCTTTACGTAGCGTTCCACGGTCCCCACTTTCCGCTACAAGCCCCCGCAGCGGACATTGAACATTACAACGGGAAGTTCACAGAAGGCTGGGATACGGCCCGCGAACGAAAGGGTCAGCGTATGCAAAAAATGGGTCTGGTGAATCATCCTATTGCACCGCTGGAACCGCAAACATGGCCCCCGTGGAACACACCGGAAAAAGAATTGATTGAAAAAGCTGGGCCTGGTGAAGTGGCTCATGCTGTGCCGTGGTCCACTCTTAATGACGAACAGAAAAGTTTTCAGCGGATGAAGATGGCTATTCATGCCGCCATGATTACGCGCACGGATACTGAGATCGGCAAGATCGTGAAACAAGTAGAGGCGATGGGAGCAGCACGCGACACGGTGTTTCTATTCTTGTCCGACAACGGTGCAAGTGCCGAACAATTAATTCGTGGCGATGGGCACGATCGCAATGCGCCTCCCGGTTCTGCTGCGACGCATTTGGGGTTGGGACCTGGTTGGTCGTCGAATTCAAATGCACCTTTTCGATTGCATAAATCCTGGGTGAATGAAGGCGGTATTGCATCGCCGTTGATCGTTAACTGGCCTAATGGAATTAAGGATCAAAACAAGCTGCGGCATGAGCCATGCCACTTTGTGGATATTCTGCCAACGCTTGTGGATTTGGCAGGGGGCCCAGTCCCGAAACTTTCAGGCCGTAGCATTGCTCCTGCATTTAATAAGGACGGAACCGCTGCTCACGAATTCATCTATTTCCATCACAACAACAATCGGGCAATCCGCATGGGTGATTGGAAGGTGGTCTCAACTGGCAAAGGTGGACCATGGGAACTTTACAACATTAAAAAGGATCGCGGTGAACAGCACAATCTTGCAGCATCGCAACCGGATAGAGTGAAGAAAATGGCCGCCCTTTGGCAGCAGAAGGAAGACGAGTTTGCCAGGGTCAGGGAAGCTGCGCCACCTTCCAAGAAACTCCGCATGAACACGGGGGCCGTTTAAGCTCGTATATAATAGCGGCATCACTTCCGCTATGCATATCCAAGCTCGATTTTTCACTTCCCTCTTTTGTGGGATGTCCTTGTTCGCTCAAGACGGCACTTTTAGCGCTAAAGTGAAACCAATTTTCGAGGCGAAGTGTGTCGTTTGTCATGGGTCTACAGCGCAAGGAAAACTAGATTTACGGACACCAGAAGCCGTCCTTAAGGGGGGCGCTTCCGGTCCTACTGTGGTGGCGGGTGACGCGGCGAAAAGTCTGTTGATCGACAAGCTTGTTACCAATCAAATGCCGCCTGGCAAAGTAAAGCTTACGGCCACAGAAATTGATCAAATTCGTTCCTGGATTGATAAGGATTTAAAACCGGTTCCAGTAGTGGAAGCTGCTGTTCGGGAGCAGGATGCTCATGCTGTTTTGCAAGCTCGATGTGTGATCTGCCATGGTAGCGGTCAGAAATTGGGCGGCCTGGATTTGCGGACCGTTGCCAGCCGGTTGAAAGGCGGCAAGTCGGGTCCAGCCTTGGTTCCTGGGAAGCCGGAAGAGAGCCTGATGTATAAGAGGATTGCCAGCGGCGAAATGCCACCCGATAAAATGGCCAAGACTCTGGCCGTGGAACTGGTGACTCCTAATGAATCGGAAACTATTCGTGCTTGGATTGCAGCCGGAGCGCCAGCACCTTTGCCAATCCCAGTTGCTGCAGACGCAATTGTGAAAAAGGAAGCGCAGCAATTCTGGTCATTCCAACCTCCCGTTCGTCCCGCAGTACCCAACGCTAAGAACCAGGCGCTGGTCAAGAATCCTATCGACGCTTTCCTTTTGAAAAAACTTGAGTCCAAAGGTTTGAGCTTTTCCAAAGAAGCAGATCGGCTGGCTTTGATGCGCCGGGCCTACCTTGATCTGATTGGCCTGTTGCCCACGAAAGCTCAAATTAATGCCTATCTCAACGACAAATCGCCAGACGCTTATGAAAAGTTGGTGGATCAACTCTTGGCGTCATCCCACTATGGTGAACGTTGGGGACAACATTGGCTTGACCTGGCAGGCTATTCCGATTCGGAAGGTTTCGGGCAGGATGATGGTGTGCGTCCCTACGCATGGCGGTATCGCGATTACGTGATTCGGTCGCTGAATCAGGACAAGCCGTATACCCAATTTCTTACCGAGCAGATTGCCGGCGATGAGATGTCCGATGATTGGAAAACAGCGAAAGGGAAGGCCGACCAGCAAATGATTGACCGTCTTGCGGCCACTGGGTTTCTGCGTACGGTTCCTGATCCTACAAACTCTAACGAGCGTGGTTTGATTGCAGAACGGATGAACATTGTTGCCGACGAAGTGGAAGTATTGGCCTCGTCCGTGATGGGGCTCACCGTGGGCTGTGCTCGTTGCCACAATCATAAGTACGACCCAATTCCACAGCGCGACTACTACCGCATCAGCGCAATTCTGCAAGGTGCATACGATCCTTATGAATGGAAGACTCCTAACAAGCGTGAGTATCCTTTGGCCCTGGAAAGCGAAGTTCAGGAAATTGCCAAGCATAACGAACCCTTTGAAGCTGAGCTGAAGAAAGTTCAAGAAGAGTTGCAAAAGGCGAATGAACCTTTTAAGAAGCAGTTGATTGATGAACGATTGGCCGCTTTACCGGATGACATTCGCGAAGATCTTCGAGCTGCGAATGCGGCTCCTGCGGAGTCAAGAACGGAATTGCAGAAATACCTGGTGACGAAATTCAAATCCACATTCGATGTGAACAACCGAGACTTGGCGCGCAAGTTTCCAGAGTTGCAGGCAAAGACGCAGCCTCTGCAAAAGCAAATGGGCGATATTCGGGGCAAGATGAAGCAGAAACCCCACGTGCGGATACTCACCGATAATGAAGAACCTTCTGTTCCGTATCTGCTTCGTCGCGGCGATTCGGTTGGCTTTGGCTATCCCGTTGAACCCGGGGTTCCAGCGGTTCTTACCAATGCCAGCTTGAAACCCTACCAGCCTGTTTCTCCATTTCCTGGTTCAACGGGACGTCGCTTGGCTTTGGCGAATTGGTTGACGCAACCCAATCATCCGTTAACTGGGCGGGTGGCTGTGAATCAAATTTGGATGCGTCACTTTGGCCGTGGCATTGTCCCAACGGTTTCCAATTTCGGACATTCCGGTACTCCGCCCAGCCATCCCGAATTGCTGGATTGGCTGGCAACGGAATTTACGAAGAACAATTGGAGTATGAAGTCCATGCACCGGTTGATGATGACCTCACAGGCTTACCGTCAGGAATCGCGCAACCTTGAATCGGTGATTGCGGCCGACCCGGACAATGCTCTCCTATCGCGGATGCCTTTCCGAAGGATGGATGCCGAAACACTTTACGATTCGCTGATCACCGCAGCCGGCCGGCTGGACCCAACCTCGCTTGGCGCACCTTCTGACATCATGGTTGGGCCCGATAAGGAAGTCACCGTGAAGGCAACTAAAGCTGGTTTCCGTCGGGCAATCTTTACTCTTCATCGCCGTCAAACTCCGGTATCTTTGCTGGATTCTTTCGATCAGCCCACTATGACTCCAAACTGCACGGAGCGGCGGCAATCCAACGTTGCCACGCAGGCGCTGCACATGATGAACGGCTCCATGACTTGGGATCTTGCCCGTTACATGGCCGGTCGAGTGGTGGACGAATCCGATGGGGACCGTTCAAAGTTGGTAGAAAATGTTTATCTCCGCGCCTATTCGCGGGCACCTGTTGAAAGCGAAATCAAGGAAGGCCTGACGGCAATCGACGAATTCCGCAAGCAATGGCCTGCACGCCTGGAGTCTGATAATAGCGACGCTCCTCGTGCCGGCAGCGCTTTGTGGATGGCCGTTGCCAACTACTGCCACGCGATTTTGAACTCCGCTGAATTCAGCTTCATTGATTGAGAACGAAGGACAATGACAATGCCTAAAAATACTCGCCGCGATTTCTTTTCCAGCATGGTTGATGGACTGCACGGCACCGCCCTTGCTTCGTTGCTTGGGGCTGATCTTTTCTCGGCTAAGGCTTATGCCGATTCCCGCGTATTCGATTTGAATCCCAAGCAACCCCATTTCAAGCCGAAGGCCAAGGCAGTGATTCATTTGTTCATGAACGGCGGCCCGAGCCAGGTGGATTTGTTCGACCCGAAACCGATGCTGACGAAGTTAGCTGGAACCAAGCCCAGCCGCGAGTTGAGTTTCGCCATCTCCAATGGTGGGGAAGCTGGCATGCTGATGCCGTCTCCCTTTGAATTCAAAAAACACGGCAAGTGTGGCATGGATGTTTCCAGCGCGTTGCCTCATTTAAGTGAATGCGTGGATGATATTGCGTTGATCCGTTCCATGTATGGCGAGCATGCCAATCATGAACCTGCGCTTTTCCTGATGCACTCAGGCAGGACTATTGCGAGCCGTCCTTCCATTGGTTCGTGGGTAGCTTATGGGCTTGGCACAGAGAATAGAAATCTGCCGGCCTACGTAGTGTTGGATGATCCCAAGGGCCTGCCGATCAATGGAATTTCCAACTGGCAATCCGCTTGGCTTCCGCCTATTTATCAGGGAACCCGTTTTCGTACCGAAGGTCCGCCAGTGCTGAATTTGGAGCCGCGGCCCGAAATTCCATCTCCATTAGTTGAGGCGGAGCGTTCGCTGGTTCGCAAGTTGGATGAAGCGCATCGCAAGCAGCGCCCGTATCAGCCGGAACTCGATGCGCGTATTTCCAGTTACGAACTGGCTGCCCGTATGCAGATGGCGGCATCGGACGCACTGGATTTAAATAAGGAAAGCGAAGCTACGCGGGAAGCATATGGATTGAATGACCCCGCGACGGCATCCTATGGCAAGCGCTGTTTAATGGCCCGCAGGCTGATTGAACGCGGTGTCCGATTTGTGCAGCTCTATATTGAATCGCAAATTTTTGACAGTCACGGCGATCTGCAAAGTAGTTTGAACTATGCTTGCGGCAAGACGGACAAGCCCGTAGCAGCACTACTGAAAGATTTGAAGCAGCGTGGTTTGCTGGATTCAACGTTAGTGATTTGGGGTGGCGAGTTCGGTCGTCTGCCAATTTCGCAAGGGGCAGGGAAGGCCGCAGGGCGCGATCATGGGCCGAATGGTTTCAGCGTGTGGATGGCTGGAGGCGGTGCCAAAGGCGGAACTGTCTATGGCGCAACCGACGATATTGGTTTCAAAGCTGAAGAGAATAAGGTGAGTGTTCACGATTTCCACGCGACGGTTTTGCATATGCTTGGACTAAATGCGCGCGATCTGGCTTTGGAGCGGCAGGGATTAAAGGAACGGTTGACGGATCAATTTCCGGCGCGCGTGGTTACTGAAGTTTTAGCTTGAAGGGAAATTTTGGAGCGGGAGACCGGGCTCGAACCGGCAACCAACAGCGTGGAAGGCTGTGACTCTACCATTGAGTTACCCCCGCCCTTCACTTTCTATTGTAGTGAAGCCGATAGGGCAGGGTCAAATTTCATAACAGATTTAGTTCGTGGGAACGAATCCAATTTCGATTCAATGCGAAGTAAAGAAACGTATGCTAAACTAAGAATGCTTGCTCACAGCGGTCGCCTAAACCGCTTGTCTGTGAATCGAGTGCCCTTAGCAGTGCGGACAGGTGGCTGAGCGGTCAAAAGCAACGGGCTGTAAACCCGTCGCCTCCGGGCTACGAAGGTTCGAATCCTTCCCTGTCCACCACCACTTCTCCAGATTGTCTAAAGCAATTTGGAAGGGGCAAATTTAGTGTAACGGGCCGATGTAGCTCAGTTGGTAGAGCGCGTCCTTGGTAAGGACGAGGTCACCAGTTCAATCCTGGTCATCGGCTCCATTTTTAGTTTCAGCTTCAATCTACAAGGGGCAGGGTAACCAGCCCGTTTGGCCTAAAACAGTAGGAGAATTCATGGCAAAAGAAAAATTTGATCGTTCCAAACCGCACGTAAACATCGGCACCATCGGCCACATCGATCATGGCAAGACGACTTTAACGGCGGCGATCA
>JAYTTF010000173.1:0-5042 GCA_043745195.1 Bryobacterales bacterium
GTTGCCCTAAAAAGCAGCCCACCGGCTTGTTTTACGTTCGCTGATTCTTGGGATTTTACTGGCAGCGAAGGCAGCCCTCAGATAAGCGTAACGGCCCGCCAGAGGATTCGCTATGGCCCGACGTACGTTAGTATGGCCTTTCGAATCACCGAAGCCGAACTTGTGCAAAGACGTCCGGGCCGTGCTCGAAAAAATCGAACGAGGCAACGAAGTCATCATCGAACGCGAAGTTCACTGCCCTCTCGCCGTGATCAAGCAACAGCCTCCCGCTGGCCGCAAGGTCAGCGGGTGTTTGGCACTAGTTGATGAGCAGACCGCATCCTCACGGCTCACGGCAAATCCCGAAGAGGATCTACTAGGGCAAACGAGGTGCATCTACCGAGAAGACCGATTACTTCTTAAGGGTGACGTGATCACGGTTGATGGCAGGGCGATTCGACTTAGCGCCGTCTTTCTTTCCTCCGACGAAATGCCGACCAGCGGAAGTTAAGTTCTGGACAACGCTGCTGCATCGCATTGGCTTTTCTTTGTCCTCTCAGCCTTTTGCGCGCGGAACCAAAAAAACCTCTATGCGATCACAAGCCATTCCGCTAGCATTCTAAAGCACTTAACCATAGCGCCCTTGAACCCGTCTGCTATCCTGTAAACGCCATGAGAACTGACGACAAACGCAAAGAAACCTCGCGCCTCAACGCGCTGAAATCCACCGGCCCCAAAACCCCTGAAGGCAAACGCCGCTCTGCCTTCAACGCGGTCACGCACGCTGCCTACGTCCAGGAACTCATTCTCCCTGGCGAAGAACTTCCCCAGTTTCAACTCATCTTGGACGCCCACCTCGATAACTGGAAACCCACCAACCCCATCGAGGATACTTTCGTCTTTGAAATGGCCAGCACCCTTTGGCGTCTCCGCCGTCAAGCCCCAGCAGAATCAGCCTTGATCGGTATCCAAATTCAGCGCATGTCCCGCGAAATCCTTAAAGATTTCGCAACCGCCAGTCCCAGCGCCATATACGCCCTCGCCGTCGTTGCACTACAAGAGCATGGCGACGCCCTAAACCAAATCTCGCGCCAAGGTCGCCGTTTGCTTTCTCAATATGAAAAGCTCACGCAGCAGCTTCTCAACATGCGCCAATTGTTTCCACCTTTTGCGCCTGAACCACCTAACCTTCAATCACAGCCAGACTTGGACAGTCAAAACGAACCCGTTGAAACGAACCTAACTGAGGATCAACAAACCGAAACCCAGCCCGCAGAAAATGGAATGGTTGAAACAAATCTTCTTGAAAAACAGCCCGTTGAAACAAAGCTAACTGGGTCGGTCAACCACATTTCTCTACCTCACGAAACCCGCGTTCTCAACCACCACTGCACCCTCTATGTAGCGCTCCCACCCATCTCGAAGCCCGTCGAACATGTTCTAAATACAGAGGCCGAAACACCAGCAAAAACCTACAAAGCAGGGCGCTGGTAGCCTATGTACGCCTGCTCTGTGGAAGAGCTGGAACTCAGCGTCCGCTCCTACAACTGCTTGAAGAACGACAATATTCAATCCATGGCAACCTTAGGCAGAAGACTGAAGCGGAAATGCTACGCACCAAGAATTTCGGACGCAAGTCACTCAACGAAATCAAGAAATCCTCACCGTCCTCAACATGTCATTCGGGATGAAGATAAACGCTTCGGGCCGCTTAGTTAGTTGCCTCTGTCGGCGGACCTCCTCCGATGTTCGATGACGACAATTGACGATGAAGCTTTAGTTGAAGCCGAATAACAATAGTAAGTCGCACGAGTAAGTAGAAGAATGTCAAGGTAACAAGAAGAAATGAAAAACAAGATCTCCGGATACAAACTCCAGCGGAACGCCAATGCCCGCAAAGCACTGCTTCGCGGTTTCAAAACGCAAGCAGGGTTTTCGAACTTTACCGGGTTGGCCTCTTGACGAAAAAGCTCAGATGTCCACTTTACCCTGATTCAAACAGCGCATCCTCTGCACGTCCATGACACAAAATGAATTGTTTGACGCCGGTTCCACTACAACGATAAACTTAAGCCGTACAAACGGCATTTGCAGCCAAGCCATTCAATGAAACAATTGACATCCGGATCGGAGATTTCCCACTACTCCATAAAGGGGAAATTAGGAGAAGGTGGTACGGGGTCTGTCTACCACGCAATAGACTCTCGCCTGCTTCGCCCGGTTGCTCTCAAAGTTCTTGCCCCCGGTCAACTCGACGATCAGCAGAGCCGCTTGCGATTCATGCAGGAAGCCCGCGCCGCCTCCTCGCTCAATCATCCCAATATCGTCACTATTTACGATATTAGCGAGGCCGACGGCTCCGACTTTATTGCCATGGAGTACCTTACCGGAAAAACTCTTGCAAGCCACATGGGCATAAGTCCTATGCACATTGGCCGCGCAGTGCATTATGCCGAGCAAATAGCCGATGCCCTCGCTGCCGCCCATCAGGCGGGCATTGTCCATCGCGACATTAAACCAGCCAACGTGATGATCACTCAGCGCGATGACGTTAAGCTTTTGGACTTTGGTTTGGCGAAACTGGACGGACCTTTGCCTGAGGAAGATGCCGACAAAACCATGGTCGCAGGCCCAAAGACTATAGCCGGAGTCATGATGGGAACTCTTGCCTATATGTCTCCCGAACAGGCGCAGGGCGAAGTAACTGGCTCGCCTACAGACGTCTTTTCTTTTGGTGTGCTTCTTTACGAAATGCTCTCGGGGGCCAAACCTTTTCAAGGCACCTCGAACCTGGCTCGCTTGGCAGCTATGTTGAAGACTGAGGCTACTCCGCTTGGGCAAAAGGTAACTGGTGTGCCTTTGGGGTTGGAACTCTTGGTAGCATCATGCTTACAAAAAGATGCCACTCACCGTCCAGCCATGAGTGACGTGCTCGCTCAACTTCGGGACATTGGCGTTCAAATCAAGGCTTCCGCTTTTAAGGCCAGTCCATTACCGGACCCAAGCCCAACTCTAACGGCTAAAGCAAAGCTCAATGCGAGTCCGCGCATATGGACTGCTGTTGGAGCACTGGTTTTAGCGGCCATCGCTGCCGTGGCTTGGTTTGCTCCGCGCTCTATTTCCCCATTAACTCATACCGCTCGCGAACACATCTTAATGCGGCTGACATTTGACAGCGGCTATACCGGAGTGCCCTCGCTCTCTGCAGACGGCAAGTTAGTAGCCTACGCTTCTGATCGGGGCGAAGGTGGCAACCTGGACATTTGGATGCAACAAATCCAACAAGGTGCCCAGCCGGTCCGCATCACCTCCGACGAAGCCGACGAAACGGAACCCTGTTTTTCCCCCGATGGCTCCAAGATTGCATTCCGTTCCGAGCGCGACAATGGCGGAATTTATGTGGTCCCCTCTCTGGGCGGACAGGCGAGACTGATTGCCAAAGGCGGCCGCCGTCCGCGCTACTCGCCAGACGGTCAGTGGATCGCTTATTGGCAGGGGCAGGTAGGGTTTACTTATAAGCCTGGATCGGCTGAGATAAAAATAGTGCCCGCCGATGGAGGAACACCCAAAACCTTGCAGCGCGAGTTTGGCGCAGCATCCTATCCGGTTTGGCTGCCTGATGGATCAGGCTTGTTGTTCCTTGGCCAAAATGGGAACGACGTTAAAAGTCGGGATTGGTGGATCACGCCGCTAAATGAAGGTCCAGTTTTACGGACTGGAGCTTTTGCATCTTTTAGAACAAAGAAAATGCGGCCCGCTCCGGGCTACAATATCATTGCCCCAGAGACCTTCTTTGGAGACCGTGTGGTGTTCGCTTCAAGGGTGGCCGACGGAGTGAATTTATGGGATATTGGCCTGCCTAAGCCAGGCAGAAAAGTTGTCGGCGAGCCTAGCCGGCTGACCGCGGGAACCAACTATGAACTGCACCCCTCTACAACCGCAACTGCCATGGCTTTTTCCAGCGCTACTGTAACAACTGGAATCTGGCGCGCACCAATCAACTACAAGCGCGGAGTCGTGGAAGGAAATTTGCAGAAGCTTGCTGGGGGACCCTATTTCGTAGCCTATCCGTCTCTGTCGATGGACGGCAGTAAGATGATCTTTGTCTCGGAACGTTCAGGACTGCGGACCTTGTGGCTAAGGGAAACGAGTTCGGGGAAAGAGACTCAATTAACCACTGGGACTGTCGGTGAGACCCAACCGAAAATTAGCGGGGACGGAACCACCATCGCCTATAGAGAAGGAAATGGACGGCTATTCGTGATGACCGCTGGACCAGATGGAAAGTACGGTGCGCCAGAGTTTCTTTGCGAAAAATGTGGGGTGCCAACCGGCCTGTCCGGGGATGGAAACCTGATCCTCCTGGAATCTAATGAAAAACCCCCTGCACCAGTATTGATGGATTGGCGCGCGCGCAAATCCAGTGAATTATTCGATTTTGGCCAGAACAAGAGTTTAGCCTATGCCGCATCTTTTTCCAATGATGGCAAATGGGTATCGTTCCATATCAACGACGGCAGACCTGAGGTCCGCCAGATCTTCATTTTTCCATTCCGCTCGGGGTTCCCCAAACTCGATTTCAAAGATTGCATCCCAATCACTAATGGAAACTCTCTAGACCGCGAAGCGGTTTGGTCCCCCGATGACAATATCCTGTACTTCTTGAGCGAACGCGATGGTTTCCGCTGCATTTGGGCGCAAAAGCTGGACCCTGCAACAAAGCATCCGCGCGGGGAAGCTTACGGCGTGCAGCATTTCCACCGCGTCAACCGGTCTTTGTCCAGCATCCCAGGCACCGTGGCCGCCATCGGATTGACGGTCCGCCCAGGCCAGTTGGTGTTTAGCTTGGGCGAGATCACTGGCAACGTCTGGATGCAGCGGGACGAAGCACGCTAGTTACTTACTAACTACTAAGTTATTGTTGACTGAAAAGGACCCACTTACTCCCCTTGCCCGAATATTCGCAATGTTCTTGTCCCCTTCGGAATCAACCACTCCTTCCAGCGTCACATTGCCGTTTTTCACGATAATCCGGATTGGCTTAATCACCGGCATAGCGTAAC
>JAYTTF010000174.1:0-5032 GCA_043745195.1 Bryobacterales bacterium
CTGGATGGAATCCATCGGCGGCGAGGCACCGGGAGAGTTCATCATTTGGAAGTTGTTGTCTACGCCATCCATGGTGTAGTTGTTGTCCTGTCGGCGTTGGCCGTTGACGGAGATCAACTGAGTCCCCGAGAATGTACCCTTGCTCTGCGATCCGCCCTGGTCACTGGTGCCGGGCATAAGCAGGATCAGCCGGGTATAGTTGCGGCCGTTGACGGGAAGACGCGAAAGCTCTGAACTGGTGACAGTCCCGCCGACGGAGGCTTCCTGGGTTTGCAGAATAGCGGCGGAGGCGGTGACCTCCACAGTGTCGGTGATTTTACCCACTTCAAGAGTCAGATCGACCTTAACTACAGAAGCGATTTCGAGAACCACTTCAGAAATTAACTTGGGCTTGAAACCGGCAATGGAGGCCGAAACCTCGTAGCGTCCGGGGTTAAGCGGGAAGACTCGGAAGTTGCCCGACGCGTCGGTGGTAACTAAGCGGGAAATGCCCGTACCTTTATCTTTCACCGTGATGGTGACGCCGGCGATGGTGCCGGCTTGCGCATCAAGAACGGTGCCGAGCATGGTGGCATTGGTGGTCTGTGCGGAGAGCAAACCGGTAAACAGACTGATTCCAAGAAGAGTAAGAACTACAGGATTAAATACTGGACGGGTCATACAAAGACTCCTTACAATGAATTACAGAGGTTTCGAGATTATTTCACAAGTGTTTGCCACATGTCAAGCCGGTTAATCCTAAAAACGGCAGTTGGAACGTACTGAAATGGCTAATTGTTACAGGTGCAAGTGGTTATGCGGAAAGCAGTTGCCACTCAATGGGTGAACTGCGCGGCAGTTGAAAATACCAATGGATTCTTCCACATGAAGCCTCTAAGGGCTGTCCAACTGCCGTTTCTTAGGTTAATCTCTGAGGTAATATAAATCGAATTATGCGAAATTGGCTGGTTTTAGCGGTTGTGCTGTCGGGTGTGGGCTTAACGCTGCGAGTCCATTCACAGGGGGTAGCTACGCGGGGCGCGACCGCCGCGCCCCGCATGACGCCTAGCGGCAAACCATACCTCGTTAATTTCACTGATGTCGCCGCATCGGTAGGACTTAAGGCGCGTTTCGTAAATGGTGGCGAAACAGTGAAAAAGTACATCATCGAAGCGAATGGAACTGGCGTGGCCTTTTTCGATTTTGACAACGACGGATGGGAGGACATCTTCCTCGTCAACGGTTCCCGGCTGAACGAGCCGGGGGCGGGCGGGAACTACCTGTTCCGCAACGATCATGGCAAGTTCGTCGACGTCACCGAGAAGGCCGGAATGTCTCGCAAGGGCTGGGGCTTCGGCGTCTGCGGGGGCGACATTGATAATGATGGGTTCGATGATCTTTTCGTTACCTATTGGGGCTCGAACGTGCTCTACCGCAACACAGGCAAAGGCGGCTTCCGCGCGGAGGTTTGGCCCGATAAGGGCGAGTGGAGCACCGGGTGCTCTTTCTTGGATTATGATCGCGACGGGAATCTGGATCTGGTGGTGACGCGCTACATGGAGTTCGACCCTGCGAAGGTGCCACTGCCGGGCGCCCCGCCGAACTGTGAATGGAAGGGGGTGGCCGTGTTCTGTGGACCGCGAGGATTGCCGAAGGGCGGGCTGAGGCTCTATAAAGGTCATGGCGATGGCACTTTCACGGATGTCACCGCTAAGACGGGAGCGAGCGCTGCGGGGAGTTTTTACGGCTTCACCGTCGTGGCGGCGGATCTGAACCACGATGGGTGGATCGACATCTACGTCGCCGGTGATTCGTCTCCGAGCGTAATGCTGCGGAACAATAAAAACGGCACCTTCAGCGAGATTGGGTCCGAAACGGGCGTGGCCTTCAGCGAGCACGGGTACGAACAAGGCGGCATGGGGCTAGCCGTGGGAGATTTCGATAACGATGGCCGGCTGGATATCGCCAAGACCAACTTCGCGGGCGACTATCCGAACCTGTACCGCAATCTAGGCAGGGGCATTTTTGAGGACGTTGTGATGAAGGCCGGACTGGCCATTAATCCGCAGTACGTGGGCTGGGGTGTCGGCTTTGTGGACTTTGATAGCGATGGATGGCTGGACGTCTTTCAGGTGAATGGGCATGTCTATCCGGAATTGGAGAAGAAGCCCGGCGGGGAAGCGTTTCGCAGTCCGCGGCTGCTCTATCGCAACTTGGCCAACGGGCGATTTGAAGACGTTTCGGCAATGGCAGGGCCAGGAGTCACGCACCGCGCATCCAGCCGAGGCGCGGCGTTCACCGACTTCGATAACGACGGGGATATGGACGTACTGATTATGAACATGAACGAAGCGCCCTCCCTGCTACGAAACGAGAGTAAGACCGGCAATGGGTGGCTACAAGTATCGGTACAGGGAGCGGCCATGGGCACCGTGGTGACGCTTGAAGCGGGCGGACGGAAACAGGCGCAAACGGTGCTGAGCCAAACCAGTTTTCTCTCTTATAACGGGCGGCGGCTGCACTTCGGATTGGGCAGGTCGACTCGTGTGGATGCGCTCACCGTGGCTTGGCCCAGCGGCCGGACGGAACGGTTCACGGTGCCCGATATTAATCGATTGCTGCGGCTCGAAGAGGGCAAAGGCCAGTCATGATCGGGATCTTCCTGGCAATGGCTTTACTACAGGTGGACCCAGGCGCGCTGGCGGATCGGGCCCGGGAATTGGCGTCCGAAGGAAAGTTAGAGCAGGCCGAGGCGCTGTGGCGGCAGGCGTTGGTCACCGCGCCTACGCACTTCGCTTCGCTTTTTAATTTGGGTTACCTTGCGGTGCAGCGCCAACAGGATGCTGAGGCGATTATCTGGCTGCGGCGCGCGGCGCAAGTGAACGCCAAGGACTTCAATACGCAGTACCTGCTCGGCGCCTGTCATTCGCGACTGGGGCACAATGAGGACGCTTTGCGCGCATGGCGGGCTGCTTTGGTGCTACAGCCGGCCAACCGGAAGCTGATGCAGGCGATGAGTGTCGAATATAGCAAGGGACGCTACTTTGAGGAGGCGGCGCGGGTAGCGGAGCTCGCGCTGCGTGTTGCGCCGGAGGATGAAAGTTTGTACTATCTCGCCAGGCAAGCACGTCAGGACGCCGCTCAGATGGAGGAGGCTTTCGCTCTGGCCAAACGGGCGCTGGTGCGTTTTCCATTCTCGGCGCGCGCCAATTTTGAAGTGGGCTTCCACCTGCACAAGCTCGGTCGGTTAGACGAAGCAATACCCTACTTCGACAAAGCGATTGCGGCGGACCCGAGCTACGAAGAGCCCTACTACTTTCGCGGCGACGTGTTGCTGCGGCGGGAGCAGGCGGGCCTGGCGGCAGCCGCCTTTCGCAGTGCCTTGGAGCGCAGGAAAGATTACACCGTGGCTCGGCTCGCCTTAGCCCGCGCGCTGATCGCGCAAGAGAAACTCGACGCCGCGGTGGTCGAGTTGGAAGAGGCTACTAGGCAGGATCCGGAGAACTCGCAGCCTTATCTGCTTCTTTCCCAGACCTACTTCCGCCTGGGGAAAGCCGATGCCGCCAAAGCGGCCAAGGAAACGTCGCAACGGCTGCGCGACGCGAAGCCGGAAGTGTTGAACGCTCCGCAGTTGCGACCCTTTCCGGCGCGTTAGCCCGTATCTCTCACAAATCCATAATCCGATGCGCTTTTGCCGTGGCGACGCAATCTCCCCTGTCGCCAGGCCCACTCGAAAAGCGTTTTGCCGCCTAGCTCAGAAACTTCAATTCCGACCGCACCGGGTCGAAAATCACCACCCACCGCTCCGATCCTTGCGCGCGGTGCACGGTCAACACCTCCACTCCCGTCACCCCCCTACTGCTTCATCCCAAAAAAGGCAGCTGCAAGCCGTAACCGGCACCCTGTCTGTCCAATTCGTGAAATCCGGGACGGGGGTGCAATTCTTTTGCAAGTCTTCAGTAAGCAGAACATCTTCATTGAATTGCAGCCCCGTCCCGGATTTCGCAGCCCTCCGCACCTTAGTATCTGTTAGAAAATAAGTGTAGCAATTGGAACATTTCTGACCTGGAATGTTCTTATGGCCAGTGAGTCTGAGGTCAAGCAGCGTTTCTCTCAGTTGGATGCGTGGCTGGATGAGCGCTCGCGGCGACTTTGGGCGGCAGCAGAGAGCGTAGCCCATGGACGGGGCGGCATATCGCTGGTCTCGCGCGCCAGTGGCGTTTCCCGGCGAGCCATCGCGGTGGGTTTGGCGGAATTACAAAAGGAGCCGGATCGCTCACAGGGGACGCGGCTTCCGATTCGTCAAAAAGGCGGCGGACGGAAGAAGATATTACTCAAAGATCCGGCTCTACTGGCGGACATGGAAAAGCTGCTGGAGCCGACAACGCGAGGGGATCCTTAGTCTCCGCTGCGTTGGACATGCAAGAGCGTGCGGAATCTGGCAGCGGAACTCCAAGCTCAGGGACACCAGGTGAGCCATGTGCTGGTGGCGGAGCTACTGCATCAACAGAAATATAGTCTCCAGGCGAACCGCAAGACAAAAGAGGGCTCTTCGCATCCAGACCGCAATGCGCAGTTTGAGCATATCAATGCGCGTGCAACGGCCTTCCTGAAAAGCGGTCAGCCAGCGATCTCGGTGGACGCGAAAAAGAAGGAACAGGCAGGAGAATACAAGAATGGCGGCCGCGAGTGGCATCCCAAGGGTGAGCCCGAACCCGTCAAGGTGCATGATTTTGGAAAGAAGAAAGACACGCCCTATGGAGTTTACGATCTGGGCCTGAATGCTGGCTGGGTCAATGTTGGTACCGATTACGACACCTCGGCGTTCGCCGTCGAGAGCATCAGGCGATGGTGGAACATGATGGGTCGAGAGGCGTATCCCGATGCGCGCCAACTGCTGATTACCGCGGACGGCGGAGGCAGCAACGGGTCACGAGTGCGGTTGTGGAAACTGGAGTTACAAAAGCTGGCCGACGAAACAAGGTTGGAGATCTCGGTCAGCCACTTCCCGCCCCGGAACCAGCAAATGGAATAAGATCGAGCATCGTCTGTT
>JAYTTF010000175.1:0-19138 GCA_043745195.1 Bryobacterales bacterium
ACGGCAGTTGACTGTCTCGAAGATCAGGGTATCGCGAGCCAAACGGGGACATGGTTCCCTGGCCTGAAGCAACAGAACTCCGAATGAAATCCTATAGAGCACTAGGCGTAGCGGCCTGGGTACCGTGTCCCCTTTGCGACCTTTTTTACGCACTTCAGTCTCACCATTCGGGTGATGCTATTGCGCTGATCCTATGACGGCAAGTCCAATTGTTTTAGGCCATTTCGTTGTACTGTCACCTACTCTGCTGTTTTAGGATAAGTGGCTTGAGGGCGAGAAAGTGTCTAAGGTTAGTAAGTGAGCTGCGTCTACACTATGTTAGACGAAGAGGATGGGTTTCAGCACAATTGCTGTGTATGTCTAAACGGCGTCCGTCGGCTTCAATAGTTGACGCAGAAACCATTCCTGTTCTTCGTACACTTCAACCATCGAGACCAACAGAGCAACTGAACCGGGATCATTACTGCTTCTCCCAAGCGCCTTAATCGCCTCCCTGATCTCAAAAATCATCACGATAGCGTTGGCATCCAAATCGGCTATCGTGTCGACAAATGATCGTCTGGATTGTGTTTGCCGCACCGTTCCTTTTTGAATTATATATTCCAGCCCCACTTCCGGATCTTGTCCAATCATTCGTAAGCGCTTACCTATTCTATCGAACATGGTCTTCAGCTCTTCGCCGAATTGGGCAAATGTTGTCCGCAAGTGGTAAGCTGCAATTCCTTCGGCTTGCCACGCGCACGATTGATAATTGAGAAATTGAATGATAGCGTTTGCTATTTGATGCTGAAGATTTTCTACTACTGGATCTTGCGGAGTATTGGTTTGTGTGATTGCACGCGCGTCTTTGTCTGCAAGTTGTGCAAATTTCTTCGCATCCAATCCTGCCTTGTTTGAGGGCTTTTTACTCATAGTTACCTTTAAGATGTTAAGACGATGGCTTCGCAATCTTTGCGCCCGCCTCGCGAGCTTCACTTAAAGCGATAGCAACAGCCTGTTTCCTGCTCTTGACAACCGCGCCACTGCCCGACTTCAAATGTCCTTCCTTGTACTCATTCATAACTTTATGAATTTTATTCTGACCTGTGGATTTCTTCGCCATAATGGATGCCCCCAAACTCGCTAACGGCCCATCAGAGCGATCAAAATAATAATGGGGATAGGAAGTCCCAGCATATAAAGCAATATAGAACGCATATGGATCTCCGCTAATTTAAATGGATTTGACGTGGTCTATCTGTCGACCACCGATGGTAGCTGCATAACTGGCGCAAAATGCGCCGATCAACAAGGCGATAAAGACCCACAACAAAGTGTGTGCCGCGATTTTACGGGCTGATTCCGCCGATTGCTTGGCGCTGGTAATAACTTCCAAAACACGCTTTTCGGAATCAACTTGGTTCAGCCCCGTTCTGGAAGTAACTAACTGGCCTAGATAATCCCGGTCCGCAGGCGGCAAATCGTTCCGGAATATAGCATTGCTAAGAATATGAGCCGCCTCCGTATTCATGGCTGGATTATACGCCGGTGGGTTTGAGCGGGCGCGAAACAACATGTCTACAAAGTAAGAGTTGATCATCGACCCGGTTCCGTCCGCCGGCGAAACAGCAGCACCTCCAACCATTGAAGTCGCCGCCGAGGATAGAAAATAAACTGTAATTACCAAGCCGGTACACCATGTTAAAAGTCCGTGGGCAGTGTCTCGAAAATGGACTTCATCAAAATGAACCGAGGTCCATTTAGTTCTTAAACGGCCGGCTGTATAACCACCCATTGCTGAAGAAATAATTTGCATGGCAACCAGCCAGATGATCGCCGCTCCGCCAATCGCAGTAGCCGAAGCGCCTGAATTAGACCATGGTGAAACTGACGATAATCCTAAACCAGCCCCTAGCGCAAGCAGAATGACTGATAAAGCAGCCGATACAAAGGCGCCTCCTATCACCGCAGGCCAAGATACACCGGACGAGTATGCTTCGGTTGCGAAAGGTTCGCTATTATTCAGTTCCATGAGGCTGTTCCTAATTAACACTTCAAAGCTTAGCTATGACTCAAGAATGATTACCGGTTCGGGAATTCTGGGCCGAATCAAAATGCTCTCTGAATCCGGGTATAACCTCGTTAACCACATCTTTCAAACGGCTGGCGATCAACCCTGTGAATGCCGTCTTTGTAGCACCCCAAATTTCAGACGTTCCGCTGTTACTTTGGCTTCGAGACTGCGCCTTGGGCTGACCTTGTGGATAGCCATACCTTCTTCTACCGCCCAAAGTCATTTCTGCAAGCAGCGCCCCTGTTCCAAAAGCAATTCCAATCATCATCATTGGATGCGATTGATAGTGCTCCCGCCAGTCGGTGGCGGCTTTCACTTTGTTCTCCAACTCATTGATGTTGGAACTCAGATCCTGCCGCGTTCGGTGGATTTGGGAAACTATTTCGTCCGCTGTGGTATCCATTCTGCATTCTCCTTAATAGTGTTTGCCGTTCTTTCCAGAATCGGGTGGGTTCGTTTTAAGCCATGCTTGGCTGCGTTAAGTATTCCCAAAGCAATAACTCCCAAGCTGATTCCTACTATCAGCGCCGCCTCCCAGTTTGGAACAAACATTGAAAGTGCATGGAATGCGGTCAATAGTAGGAACAGCATGGAAAACATCCCCAGAGTTAAACCAGCGGCAAGCAATATAACAGGGGTCTTGACCGCAACTGCTTCTTCGCGAATCTCAACTTTGGCAAGTCGGACTTCATACCTTACAATCTCCTGGATGTTTGCAATAATGTCCTGCAAAACATCCGAAAAAGATCGAGGGGTTCCGTTTCTGGGCATGTCTTCGGCCATTAATCATTCCTGCTTAACGCCCGCGCTGCCAAAAATCCGATTACAGCCGCCGCCACCATTGCCGGAACAGGATTCCTGCGCACTACATCCTCCAAGTCCGTCATCATCGCCTTCACGTCGTTTCCCCGAAGGTACTCGGCTGTGGAATTCAATTTTGATGCGGTAGACTGCGCCATGCCGCTGACCGTTTCAGCCTTCGTGTTTATCGCAGAAGCGGCGCTTTCAAGCCCTCCCGCAGCAGATTCACGACTGCCATCAAGTTTGTTGACAGCGGACTTGCCTAAGTCTGAAACTTTATCTTTCCACTGCGTAGCGGCGTTGGCCACCTGATCGGAAACCGAATCCGCAGGTCCATTAAAAGTTGTGCTTCTATCCATTTTTTATTCTCTCCTTTAGACTTAACTCAAAACTATTTGTCGACGAAAATCGATTTAACCAACACGCCGAAATAGGGTGTGGTAGACCATAAGCGAAATGATCGATCCTATCACTGCCACAAAAATGCTGTAGACATTTACTCCAGTGACTCCGGGTTGTCCGAAGCTGTTGAACAGCCACCCTCCGACTACAGCGCCAACAATGCCAAGCAGGATGTCACCGATAAGCCCTTCCCCGGTCTTGTTGACCAGCTTGCTTCCAATAAATCCGGCAATTAATCCTAAAACCATCCAGGCCACGATTGTCATATCCGTTCCTCCAATGCAAGGTAAGTTGCAGACATTTCGCCTACCAACTTTCGTCCATTACATAAGCAACTTGATGGCCAATTTAAGGCATATTAAAAAAGGGGGAATGCTGCGGTGGATAACCCGTTGATTTATGCCAGCAAGTTAGGTTAGATGAAGATGAGTGTCTGGAATGTCGAAAACTCTGGTGGCTTCACGCACGCAAATTTTGCCTTCTACATGCAAATTTCAGACGTTCTGAAAATGAAATCCGTTTAACATTCGAATCTGAGATTGTCGTATTTTTGGTCATGCCATGGTTTAGTTTCGTTTACAATACGGTAGATCCTTATAAATTAGGCAAGTGACAGAAACTTCATTTCCGGTTGGATAATCTTTGCATGTCGAGTCTTTATCGCAACAACATTAAAGTGAAAGGTTCAGGTAGCGAAGCCATGGTTTTCATTCATGGTTTTGGCTGCGACCAGACCATGTGGAAGCTCGTCGAACCGGAATTTCGCCGTGACTTTAAGACCGTGTGCTACGATCTTACCGGCTTTGGAAAATCTGACATTAGCAGGTATAATTCCACTGAGTATTCCACGCTACAGGGGCATGTCAACGATCTTCTTGGAATCATTAAGGAACTGAACCTCCACGCGGTTACGCTGGTAGGGCATGCGGTAAGCGCAATGACCGGCCTAATTGCGTCCATCCAAGCAGACGGTAGCATTCCCAGCCATCCCCATTTTCGTAGGCATGTAATGGTTGGGCCTTCCCCTTGTTATATCAATGACGGGGATTACATTGGTGGATTTGAGCAGAGCGAGATTGAAAGCCTGCTGGAAACTTTGGATTTAAACTACTTAGGATGGGCCAGCAGCATGGCCCCGGCCATTATGGGAAATCCGGACCGGCCGGAATTGGCTGAAGACCTAACAGCAGCTTTTTGCCGCAACGATCCCAAAATCGCCAGCCACTTCGCCCGTGTCACTTTTTACGGTGACCTTCGAACGGAGCTTCCTAAAAATACGCTGCCTACTTTGATTTTGCAGTGCTCGGACGATATCATAGCGCCGCTCACCGTCGGCCACTACATTCACCAGCACATGCCGAATAGCAGTCTTGTCGTAATGGCTGCCACGGGACATTGCCCGCAGGTTAGCGCGCCGCAAGAAGTGATCGCGTGTATACGAACCTTCATCGATCAGTCATGAACCGCGCATTTCCCAAGGACGAGATTCACGGCAGTAGACTTCCGGAAAGTGGAGACGAGCTGTTTGATTCCGCCCCTTGTGGAATTCTGTACCTTGCGGCCAACGGGCTGGTTATGCGGTGCAACCCAGAGCTGCTGCGTTGGACCGGTTACGAACAAGGCGAAGTGGAAGAGCGGATGCGGCTGGTGGATCTGCTTAGCTCGGGCGGCAAAATCTTCTACGAAACTCACCTGGCGCTCCTGTTGAGCTCGAGCGGACGGGTCAACGGAATCGCCTTGGATTTGATCGGAAAAACTGGTGACGCAATCCCGGTTTTGATCAATGCCGCCCAGTTGCAAGACCCAACGGGAGTTCCCCAATTCAGCCGAGTGATTTTATTCGACGCTCGAGATAGGCGTTCTTACGAAAAGGAGTTGGTGGCCGCTCGCAAGCAGGCGGAGAGCGACGCCGAATTATTGATTGCACGCAACGAGCAATTAAGGCGGGCTCAGGTGGAAGTAAGTCATCGGGTCTCTCAGTTGGAACGCGCCAACGAAGACTTGGTCCACTTTGCCTACTCCGTAAGCCACGACTTAAAAACTCCCTTGCGTACCGTCACCAGCTTCGTGCAATTGTTGGAACTCACTTATAGGGACAAATTGGATGCGCAGGCCGGCGAATTCATAGACTTCGTCGTAAGTGGCACGGCGAGAATGAGCACAATGCTAAACGACCTGCTGCAGGTGGCTCAGGCCGCAGGCAGCCCTCTCCAAGTGCTCAGTGAAACTCCTTTAGCCGAGGCAGTGGACACTTCCTTGCTGAGCCTCCGGAGCGCTGTTGACGAGAGCGGTGCTTCTGTCACCCACGCCGATCTCCCTCTGGTTTCCGGAGATCCCGGGCAACTGACTCACCTGTTCCAGAATCTAATCGGAAACGCCATCAAGTACCGTAAGCCTGGTGTGGCTCCAGTAGTTCATATTTCCTCGGAGCGGGTTGCCTCGGATTGGGTGATCTCCATCCAAGACAATGGAATTGGATTCCCGCCAGAATCTGCCGACCGCATCTTCGGTGTGTTTGAACGCTTGCATCAAGGACAGGTAGAAGGCACCGGAATCGGTCTCACTATATGCAAACGCATTGTAGAGCGAAATGGAGGACGCATTTGGGCATCCGGACAAACCGGCGAAGGCGCCAAGTTCTCCTTCACCATTCCCGCCGAACTTATCCCATTCGAAACCGAATCGGGTAAAACGCTAACCGTCGCACAATCGTCCAAGTTGGCTCCAATCGAAAAGCCGGTCGCCCATCTAACCGATCCCTATTTCGATGAGCTCTTCCAGGTTCTGGATCTAGCCCAAGCCATAGTACGAAAGCTTGACGGAACGATCCTCATTTGGACGCAAAGCTGCGAGCAGTTATTCGGATGGTCTAAATCTGACGCAATTGGGCAGCAATCGCAGGCGCTGTTGAAGACGGAGTTTCCCAAACCGCTTTCGGAAATCAAAACCGACTTACTAAGAAGCGGCAAGTGGAGCGGCGAAGTAAAAAGGCGTCGGCGGGATGGGTCGGAAGTTTGGCTAGCCAGCCAATGGTCCTTGCATCGGGATGGAAGTGGGCGGCCGCAGTCGGTGATTGAAGTATACGCCGACATCACCGCCCGCAAGCAAGCGGAAGTCGATTTGGAATCCAGCAGCGCGCAAAGGAACCTGGCATTGAAGGCCGGCCAAATGGGCATTTGGCAATATGACAAGGAAACCCGCGAAGTGCAGTGGCCGGAAACAACGGGGCTGGATAAAGGGTCTCCGCGCGCTGTCAAAAAGAGCTTCGATGCGGTCCTCGAGCTGGTTCATCCGGAAGATCGCCGGGCCATTCGGGAGAGTATCGATGCGGCGTTCGACAACGGCCCTGATTACTCTCTGGAATTCCGGCTGCTCAAGTTGGATGGCGACTTCTGCTGGCTGCGCGTTCAAGGGCAGGTCCAGCTTAATGGCGCTCAAGAACCCGTCGGACTGATTGGCGTCATTTGGGACATAAGCGCGGACAAGCAGGCCGAGGAACATTTACGGCTGATTAGGGAACGGTTGGCGCTGGGCGTGGAGGTTTCCGAACTGGCGCTGGCTGACATCACCTATGACGACGGAATGATTCACCTAAGCGCCGAGGCTGCCCGTTGCTTTGGTGTTGCCGAACACGCAACAAGCTTGCCCCGCGAGTTAGTCCACGCAACGTTCCACCCTGATGACCGGCCGGAAATCTCTAAAGCGATAGCCGGTTGTCTGGATCCTGACGGTCCAGGTTGGTTCAAGATGGAACACCGCGTGGTTTGGCCGGATGGGAGCGTCCGCTGGTTGAGTGTTCGTAAACAAGTATTCTTCGCCGGTTCGGGCGTGTTGCGAAAGCCCGTGCGGGCCATTCTCGCGGCGGTTGATATTACCGAAAGAAGGGAACAGGAACTGGATGAGAAGTTCCTGTTGAACCTCAGCGCCGAACTCGCACAATCCAGCAGTCCGGAAGATTTGCTTGCGACGGCGGGCAGGGAACTTTCCGCTTACCTTGGCCTCCTCCGCTACATGTACGCAGAAGTGGATGTAGCCAACAATCGATGTGAAGTACTGGAAGGCCTTTCCGCCGCCGACGAACCTCCCCTCGGTGGTTTCTATTCGCTGGATGTTTTCGGAGACGTCTTGGCGGATTTAATAGCCAACCGTCCCGTTGTTATCACCAACACGGAAAAAAATCCGCGCACAGCGGCCCAATATTCCGCATTTTACGAGCCTCGCGACATCCGGTCTTTTCTTGCGATTCCACTGCACAAGGAAGACCTCTGGGTTGCCAGCCTCACGGTGTCCAGCAACACCTCTCGTCAGTGGGAGCCGCGAGAAATGGATTTAGTTCGCGATGTCATCGAACGACTATACCCCGCGATTGCCAACGCACGTTTAACGCAAATGAATCGGCAACGGCAAGAGCAATTCGAGGCTACTTTCAATCAAGTCGCCGTCGGAATCGCACATGTTGCTTTCGATGGAAGTTGGCTGCGAGTGAACCGGCGACTGTGCGAGATTACGGGCTATACCGAACAGGAACTGCTGGCCAGCAATTTTCAAACGATCACCCACCCCGATGACTTGCAATTGGATCTCGATCAATATGAAGCCTTGAAGCAGGGAGACATTCCTTCTTACTCAATCCAGAAAAGGTACTTTCATCGAAATGGATCCATCATCTGGATCAACTTAACGGTAAGTCTGGTTGGGCCAACGTTGCATAGCCCCGGATATGCTATCTCAGTGGTTGAAGATATCAACACCCAAAAACGGATTGAGCATGACCTGAAAAACAGCGTGACCGTTGCCGAGTTCCGTCAGGATGAGATCGAAGCCCTCTACGCCAGCGCCCCGGTTGGGCTTGCATTCGTCGACAAAGACCTTCGATTCATTCGCGTCAATGAACACTTGGCTTCAATGGAAGGCGCCGCACCCGCCGATTACATTGGCCGGACTTTGGAAGAAACATCTCCCGAATTAGTCCCCATCTATCAGGGCGTGATTGATTCCGGCCGGCCCGTGTTGAATCTGGAGTTGAATCACGCCCTTGCGGTCAGTCCTGGAAATGAGCGGACTTATCTTTCAAGCTATTACCCGTTGATTGATAAGTCTGGCCAAGTGTCGGGTGTCAACGCCGTAGTGCAGGATATCACGGACAGCAAGCTTGCTGAAAGGTCATGGATCGAAGCGGCGGAGCGCCTTAAGATCGCCACCGACGCCGCCGAGTTGGCTGTGTTCGAATGGGACTTTGCCCAAGATCGCATTCATTGGGAGAATGACCGGGCTTACGAAATCTTTGGGCGCACGAAGGCAGACGAAGTTTTCAGCGGCACGCATTTCTTCGACACAGTTGTTCATCCCGAAGATAAGGACCAGCTTCAAAAAGTGCTGGCCGACAGTTGGCGCACCGGCGAACGATTGCGGCACGAATGCCGTATCTATCGCAACGACGGGACGCTGGGTATCATAGAAGTTTTTGGAACAGGCATTTTGAATTCCGATGGTTCACCGTCGCCGCTCATAGGTGTGATTGCCGACATCACGGATCGCAAACAGACGGAGCAATATCAGCAAATTGTCTTCGATCTGGCTCCAGTAGGGATGTGTTACATCGGCACGGATATTCGCTTCACCAAAGTCAATCAGAAAATGTGCGAAATCACAGGATATTCAGCCGCTGAAATGACCGGTATGAAGGTTGCCGATCTTACACATCCGGACGACTTGCCGGGCCACGAAGATAACATGACCTCCTTCCTTAAAGATGAAGGGGGCTCAATCTATCACATGGAGAAGCGCTACCTGCGTAAAGATGGCAGTTTCCGCTGGGTCTCAACCACTGGTCGAAGGATTCTTAACCCCGAGGGCCGCCACCAATACAGCATAGGAACGGTTACTGACATACACGACCGTAAGTTGGCGGAGGAGGCTGCTCGCGAATACGACAAGCATTTCCGCCTGCTAGCCGAATCCGCGCCGCTAGGTATTTTTCGTACCGACGCACATGGGGCGGCCCTTTATGTGAATACTGCCTGGTGCGACATGACGGGTCTTTCCGAGGCGGAATCCTTGGGCAGCGGATGGGCAAAGGCGATCTATCCTGAGGATCGGGCAGATGTGGTCGCCAGTTGCGCAGCGGCGATGGCGAAAGGTTCCACGTGGGTGCACCGGCACCGAATTCTCAATGCATTCGGCGCCGTGCGTTGGGTAGAAGGGCGATTGGCTCCCACTACTTCCCCCGATGGGGGAATTGTTGGCCATGTGGGAACCGTTGCCGACATCACCGATTGGAAGCTTGCCGAAGAATCCCTGGCTGAACGAGACCGGCAGTTGTTGAGCATGATGGATTCCATTGATCACTTGGCTTGGATCGCCCATCCGGATGGCTATATTTTCTGGTACAACCAACGCTGGTACGACTACACGGGGACAACTCCGGAACAGATGGAAGGCTGGGGATGGCAAGTTGTGCATGATCCCAAAGTTCTACCGGAAGTGCTGGAGCGTTGGCCTGCGGCGATACGCACCGGAGAGCGCTTCGACATGGAGTTTCCCCTGCGCGGCGCTGACGGCGTTTATCGCTCCTTCCTGACGCGTGCAATTCCTGTTCGCGATGCAGAGGACCGGGTTGTACGATGGTTCGGAACCAATACCAATGTGGACGAGTTGCGGAAGCAGCAGAACGTTCTTTTGGAGAGCGAGCGTCAGTTCAGAGAAATGGCCGAGAAGCTTCCTGATTTCGTTTGGGTTGCCGATCCGCAGGGTCAAATGACCTATCTCAGCCCCCGATGGTTCGCATATACGGGTGTACCAAATCATGAAAGTCTATTAAATTTGCAAGGGGTCATTATCACTCATCCCGATGACCACGATGCCATAAAAGCCAAATGGCAATCGTCGCTTGGAGGCGGGCAGCCCTTCTCTTACCAGGTTCGCTTGCGACGGCAAGACGGGGCGTACCGCTGGTTCCTCAGTCATGCCGCGCCTGTAACGGACGACCAAGGCAGGGTCGTCAAATGGATCGGTAGCGCCACGGACATTCACGAACAAAAAATCACCGAACAGGCTTTGCGCCGCTCGAATGAAGATCTGGAGCAATTTGCATTCGCCGCTAGCCACGATCTGCGCGAGCCGCTACGAATGGTGTCCATCTACACGCAGTTATTGGTACAAACTTATGGGGACAAAGGCCCCGAAGCTGGACAATTTGTCAAATTTGTTCTTGATGGCGTCAGCCGCATGGATAGCCTTCTGCAAGCAATTCTTGCCTTTTCTCAAGCAGGTGCACCCCGCGAACATTTGCGCGAAATAGATAGTAATGCGGTGCTGTCTCAGGTGCTGGGAGACTTGCAAGCCACGATCTATGAAAGTCAGGCCACCATAACGCACAACCCACTCCCTGCTGTTCAATGCACCGCTGCACATCTGTATCACCTTCTGCAAAACCTAATTGCCAACGCAGTGAAGTATCATTCGCAGAATCCGATACATATTCACATTTCGGCGGCGAAAGAAGGAATGAATTGTCGATTTTCAATAAAGGACAACGGGATTGGTATTGCCCCCCAATATCTGGACCAGATCTTTGGAATTTTCAAACGTCTGCACAAGAGCGAATATCCCGGAGTAGGAATTGGTCTCGCCATCTGCAAACGAATCGTTGAGCAATATGACTGCAAAATTTGGGCGGAATCCGTTCTGGGCCAAGGAGCAACTTTTTACTTCACTCTGCCGTTGGTAGCTTCCGAGACGCGTTCGGATGCAGTCAAGCGCCAGGCTGTGGATTAAGTTGGGCATCTCTTAGGCCCAGACGTCCCACACGATTCAAACGGACTTTCAATGTGCTGCGTGCGCGAAGCAGTCGGCTTTTTGTCGCAGAAACAGATATACCCAGCTCCGAGGCCACCTCATTCATCGGTAGTTCATCGAAATGCGTCAGCAGAAAAACCTCGCGTAGCGCCGGTGGCATGCGTCCTGCTTCATTCAGAACACCAGTGGTTATTTGCTTACTGAACAATTCCTGGAAAGGGGACTTTGCCGTGTCTTGAAGGCTGATTGGCTTAAAGAATGTATTATTATTGGCTTCATCCAAATAAATGGTTCGCGATCTCCGCGTACTTCGCAGATGCATGCGACATTGATTCATGACAATGCGCGATAGCCAAGTGGAGAATTGAGCATCCAGCCGAAAGTCTCGAATATGCTTAAAAGCGTTTAAAAAAGCATTTTGCACCTCATCCTCGGCGTCGTTCCGATCATGAAGAATGGAGACCGCCAAACTCAAAGAATACGCGTGGTGACGTTGCACCAACGTGGAAAATGAGTTCGAATCGCCACTTTGCGCCATTCTAACCAAGCTATGATCGTCCAACTCTATCTCTGTGCAATTTTTCAGTGTGTTATTCATGAATATTCGGTTGCTCTTTGGAAAACTTCGAAGGAGTAACTAACAACGAAATCTGGACTGGCGGCTCAACGAATACAGCCAACTAAATAAACCATCGCTAGAACAACCAGCAACATCGTTATTAATCCAATTCTGACGCTGCCGTCACACCCCCAGCGGAGGTAGCCGTAGTAGACCCAACCTCCACCTAGCAGCAGGATCAGAATGATCAACGAAAGCTGCATGGATAGTATCCTTTCGCCGAGTCTTCTTCAATGCCACTTACAAGAATTCCTTCAACGCGCGTTTATGGTGTGCAAGCCAATGACCAAATCAGGATTTACGTACTTATCAATCCATTAGCCTCCTCCATTGCGACGCAGTAATTGCATTTCCGGTCATTATTGCACCAAAGGCAATATAGGTAATTTAAACCATTTATTTACTGAATGTCATCCCCAATGGCCCTGGGCGTGCATTATTGAATTACGAGAATTGAGGAAATCAACTCTCCAGGAGATAAATATGTCAATCAAACTTTCTTTAGCTGTTTTCGCAATCGCGGCTGGCACTTGCTTTGCCTCACATCAAACTTGGACCGGTAAGATTAGTGACAGTGACTGCGGAGCTAAACACAAAAGCGCTGCCGAACACGGCGGAAAAGCTATGAGTGATCACGATTGCGCCGTGGCATGCGTAAAAGGTGGAGGTAAATACGTTTTTGTGACCAACGGTAAGGTATACCCCATCACGAACCAGATGTTCAGCGGATTGGAAGAGCACGCCGGCCATACCGTAAAACTAACGGGCGACATGGAAGCAGGCTTAATCAACGTCACTGACATTAAGATGAACGGCAAGATGAAAGGTAAGTAAGCGTCCATAGAGGTGTTCGTGGAAAGAACGACGAAACAGCTTCAGATCTTGAATATGCGTTTGCGCGAAAAAGAACTGGAGCTTTCCAAAATTAGGGAAGTAAAATCAGGCCAAGGGATATCTGAAACTCATGCTTCCCACACTCTGGTGCAGGTGCAGGACGCGTTACGTCGAATTCAATTTAAAGTCTACGGCGTTTGCATTACATGTGGGGAACAAATAAATTGGCATCGGCTGGAAGAAATTCCTTGGACCCCTTACTGCCAGGAAGATGAAAGTAAGTATGAACCGGCTCCTCTAAAAAAAGCGGCCGTCACCGGTAAAGGCTAATAAAACCAGTGAACGCTTTCCGTGAAATGGGAATCTAACCCCACAAGGAGGCCAATAATATATGGAAAAGCAGATGGATAATAAGTCACCAAAATGCCCTCATAAGGGTTGTAATTGCCACGTGGAAAGAGAAGGTGAATTTTGCAGTGCCTATTGCGAAGGTCAGGCGGATAAAGCTATGGCCAAGTGTGAATGTGAACATTCCGGTTGCAAACACTAATTCTGAAGGAGCTCAAATGGATTATTTATTGAAAGACCCGCGTTTACCTGATCCCGATCCGGATCCCGACCTGGAACCCAAGTATCCTCCCGGTCCGGATCCAGATGAAGGGGATTGGAATATTGATGATCCGGTTCTCCCCCCATTGCAACCAATGCACGCCTGAAACCTTCAAGTAAAACCACCTTCACCTGTGGCCTTGCAGAAAAGAGTAAATATGGAACACTCAGCGCAAATATTGCATTGATCATAGGTCAATGTCCATGAAATTTGCGCCCTAATGTGGGCAGATGTCAACTGGCCACTCAATTGCATCTTTACTATCTGGCGCAAAGGCCGCTTAGGCGGCACCGCGATGCGTTTTGTAGAAACAGCAGTGGATTCGCCGAAGCGAGTCCGCTTTTGTGCCTGTTTTTTAGAAGATATAAAGGAAAGCAAATGGAACCCCCTCAAGTGAAAACTAGGTTGCGCAACCCCCGGAAATTGAAAGTGCGCCGCCAAGTTTCCCCAGAAAGTGAAGCGATTGCGGCTGCCGTATTTGCGCTCGACAATAGCGGACCTGTGTCTTCCGAATTCACTCAACCTATAGTTCCTGGTGAGCCGCAACAGTCTGCGGAACCGCTCGCAATTTACGGTTCGTCCCTTGGGAGCCAAGGAGATTTCCACTGAACATTTCAATATTAGATAATGAGCTAATGCCCACACCGCGAAAGCAAAAAGTGCTGATCGTTGACGACGACGAATTGCAGCGCCAACTGCTCGCCGAAACGCTTACCGGGGAAGGGTATCAAACGAGGACGGCCGAGGACGGCCTGGCGGCTCTGGATGCTCTTGAACCGTTTCAGCCCGATGTCATCCTCACCGACCTGAACATGCCCCGCATGGATGGCATTGAGTTTATCACCGAGCTTCGCCGCCGCGACTGCCCCATTCCCATCATCGCTCTAACAGCCTTTGGCAACGTGGAAAAGGCAGTCGGAATTGTACATGGCCTCAAGGCGTTCTGGTTTCTTGAAAAACCCGTGAAACTTAGCGTTCTTGTCCCCTTACTCGAACGAGCAGTTACGCAGAATCATTTGGTCCGCGAAACGGAACGACTGAATCGCGAACTTTCGATGCAAGGTCTATTGGGTAGCCTGGTCGGCAAAGCGCCGTCCATGCAGGAAGTGTTTTCCCTAATTCGACAAGTGGCACCCAGTTCCGCTTGTGTTTTGATAACAGGAGAAAGCGGCACCGGCAAGGAAATGGTGGCCAGGGAAATCCACCGCCTCAGCCGCCGGTCGGCAGGTCCTTTCGTGGCCATCAATTGCGCAGCCCTGCCGGAAACCCTTATAGAAAGTGAACTGTTCGGCCACGAAAAAGGCGCTTTCACCGGAGCCGTGGAACGCCGCGCCGGCTGCTTTGAACAGTCTAACGAAGGGACAATTTTGCTCGATGAAATCGGCGACATGCCTCTGCAAACCCAATCGAAACTTCTGCGTGTCTTGGAGGATATGAAGGTAAGAAGATTGGGCGCTAAAGTGGAAATTGAAGTAGATTCGCGCGTCATCGCCGCTACCAATGTCCCTCTTGAAACCGCCATTCTCAATAAAAAATTGCGTGAAGATTTGTACTACCGCTTGAACGTATTCCGCATTGAATTACCGCCCCTGCGCGACCGCAAGGAAGACATCGCCCCCATCGCCGAGGTGATGATTCACCACCTAAACCGTCGGCACGGTACCCGCGTTACGAATCTCTCTCAGGCAGTGGCCAATATGCTCCAGGATCACAACTGGCCCGGCAACGTCAGAGAATTGCGCAATGTGGTGGAAAGAGCTCTGATTGTTGCTGCGGAAGGTCCAATTCGTATCGAACATCTCCGGCTCGACACTTCCAATGTGAGATCTCTCCCCAAACAAATTCTTCAAGTATCGAAGGATTTTCTGACCCTACCCGCCGGATTATCATTGTCGAAGGCGGAAGAGGCCTACATTCAACTCACCCTAAAGCACCTCAACAATAATCGCCGCGAGGCTGCGGCCACTCTTGGCATTAGCCTGCGAACATTGCAGACACGGCTAGGGGAGATGCGGGAGCAAGGCAAAGAAAGTGGGGAAGAGGAAATTCTGGAAGACCGCGAGGCCGTTTAATCCAGAGACCGCTGGAACACCGTGCCAGGGGCATTTTCAACTTCCCGGTTGCACGATTCCTTAAACTGGATACCGCAAGCCAGTGGGGACATGAGTGGCTGGCACAAGCTACAGCATTCCCATTAAATTAATATGTTGCCCTATGCGGGCTGCCGGCCACTCATGTCCCCACTGGCGGCAATTTTTCGGAACTTCAGTCTTCACTCTTGTGGGTGACTTATATTTATTAACTCCCGCACGGAAATTCAATATTTCTGCTGCTACTTCCCGCACAATTCACGGAGTTTTTGCACCTGGACCTTGCGGCCCTTTATCAAACGGCAATTGACGCTCCAGTTCCTGGGCCAATACGGCTGGCTCGGTCCTTTTTAGCATTTCTTTAACCTCTGGATCGTTGGCCTCCGGTAGATTGTGGAACGCGCAAAGCGCCCTCACCAGCTTTAACAATTTAGTAGTCTCGTCTTCAGCCAGAAGGTTGATTTGCAAGTCCAAATGCGCTCTTTCATCAGCCCGCCGGGATGATCGGTTTTCACTCATCAGGATGAAGAGTGAAAGAAAAATAGATTCTAGCGAAACGGCTGTATATAACGCGGGAAAGGGGAACGGGTCGAATGGTTTGCCGGTGATTATTCCCGGAATCAAATTGAGATTCCATTCAATCCAAATCGCAAACCACAAAACGTGCAGAAGCAGAAACCACAATCTTCCCGCGTGATTAGTAACCTGATCACTGAATCGCTCCGCTAAACTTCGCCGCTCCAAGGCCTCCTGTTCTAATATGCTTATTGCCCTGATGTTACGATCAGCCGCAGCGGAACTCGGTTTCGTCCTTTTCATATATCTCCGCAAGCCCTTTGTATATCAACAGACCAAAGAACACTTGCCGCACGGGCCAGATCGAACTGCCGCAAGTTCCGCGCAAATTTGCGTATTGCCGTAAAGTGACTGCATCAGATTATCAAGTTATTATGTTTTGCTCGCGTTCCCAATGGCGTAGCTCACGGCACGAAGCAATAAATGCGGCGGGGTTTGCAGCATCCTTAAGCACAACAAAGCCTTCATCCATATCTGCCGCTCCAATTCCGGCTTTCTCGAATAACGGCAGGGCTGCTGTACTGTATCCGATGAACTTGAGGTGAGCAAAAGCGTCCGACACAAAATCTTTAGCAGCGGTATTCTTCATCAGCGTCTCACCCCCGTCTTTCGACACTAAAACCGCAACGGCATCAAAAAGCACCGAGGGACCTCCGCCAATCTTATGATGGGCCATAAGCCGACTGCCATCGCTCGCCGTGACACCTCCAACGGTGGGCGCAATAATTTCCACGTCCGTGCCTTCGTTACCCGCTGCGGAAACTAAAGCGTCGAAGATAGCACGATCCACTCCATCAGTAACAAGTACGCCGATTTTTCTTCCTGTAAATGAGTTCGGTCCATTCTTCATAATGCTGAGTGCCCGCGAGGTTGGGAGATCACGCGGCTCTCTTGCCGCCTCGATAGTGACAACTTTTTCAACTAGGCCCAGACCTTTACCCACACGCTGAGTAAGCTTGCTGTCAATATGCGGCAGGTGCGATACCAGTCTTAAGCGAATATCTAGTCTTTCCACTTTACTCAGCTCGAAGATGATAGCGTCAGCGATATGTCCTTGCTCAATTTTCGTTTGGCTCAGATAGAACTGGCGCGCCTGGCTATAGTGGTCGGCAAACGTCTCTGACCGCTCTCGAACCTTCGGGCCCTCTTCCACAACGGACGCGGATCGGAAGCCGGTCTCAGGTGCTTCGCGTGGTCCACCGGCCTCGCCACCCCATGAATTAGGTTCGTAGTTCGCACGGCCCACGGGCTTCAACATTGTCATATGACCATCCTGTTGGAAATTGTGGAACGGGCACTTGGGCGCATTGATCGGCAGTTGGGTGAAATTGGGTCCGCCAAGCCGCTTGATTTGCGTATCCAGGTACGAAAAGTTTCGGCCCTGTAACAGAGGGTCGTTGGTAAAATCCACGCCGGGGACAATGTTACTGGTGCAAAACGCAACTTGCTCGGTCTCCGCGAAGAAATTGTCTACGCAGCGATCAAGCACCAGACGGCCCACCCTGCGTATCGGAACTTGTTCTTCCGGAATCAGCTTCGTTGCATCCAGGATGTCGAACTCGAAAGCTTCAGCAAACTTTTCGTCAAAGAGTTGCAGGCCCAACTCCCACTCAGGAAAGTTACCCGCCTGGATGGCGTTCCACAGATCACGCCGATGAAAATCCGGATCCGCTCCGTTGATCTTTACGGCTTCATTCCAAAGCACCGATTGCATTCCCAGCTTGGGTTTCCAGTGAAACTTGACGAATGTGCTCTTTCCCTTTCCGTCAACCAATCGGAACGTGTGCACTCCGAAACCCTCCATGAAGCGCAGTGATCGGGGAATAGCACGGTCGGACATGGCCCACATGATCATATGCATACTCTCCGGCATCAGAGAGATGAAATCCCAAAAGTTATCGTGGGCGGTTTGAGCCTGTGGAAAGTCGCGATCGGGCTCGGCCTTGGCAGCATGAATGAGGTCCGGGAATTTCACGGCATCCTGGATGAAAAATACTGGAATGTTATTGCCGACAATGTCCCAATTGCCTTGCTGCGTGTATAGCTTCACAGCGAAGCCGCGAACATCCCGCGCCATATCGGCTGATCCTTTATTGCCCGCTACCGTTGAGAACCGCACAAACGCCGGGGTCTTTTCTCCCGGACGTTGAAAGAGGTCTGCACTAGTAATGTCGGAAAGCGACTCGTAGTTCTCAAAGAACCCGTGCGCGCCATAGCCCCTGGCGTGTACCACGCGCTCCGGGATGCGTTCGTGGTCAAAGTGGAAAATCTTTTCGCGCAAGTGAAAATCTTCAAGCGTTGTGGGTCCACGGGACCCCATTTTGAGTGAATTCTGGTCGTCAGCAACAGGTATGCCTTGTTGCGTGGTCAACTCAGGAACGCCGTCCCCTGAAATCTGATGAAGCTCTCCGCCCCTTCTCCGTTCGGTGGTCTTGCCGTCCGGCCGGTCGGCAGCAGTTTTGTTAGCACTCTTCTTATTAGGCATGAAATTATTATCCTTTTGATATTTTGAAATGAAGCAGGAGAGGAATCGTTCGATTACTTGTTGAAGCCGACTGCCGCTGCCGTAGCTTCACTTCATTTCCCAAATCGGATAGGAAGGTCAGCTCCGCGCAGCGGCCCACTATGTGGAAAAGTCAGGCTCTGGCTGCCATCGTGCCCTTCATCAATCCCGATCCAATCGAACGCAGTTTTTGCTCAGCTGCTTGCTCTTCGGTAAGCGATTTCTGCAGTAAGGCAACAACCTCGTTGGCCCCAATGCTCTGGGCGAGGCTGATCGCCGACATGTAACCGGCCATCTCATAATGTTCCACTCGCGTCCCCGCCCCAATGATGCCCAGGTCCAGAATGTTCTCCTCTCCCTTCTCTTCAAGAGCCTCCGCACCTTCGCTGATACAGCCTTCCATGCCCACACATTTCTTTCCAGTTGGCTTAGTTTTAAGCATTTCTGCCACCTGTTCAAGCCGGGCAACTTGTTCTACTGTTTCCTTCAGGTGGGCCGTAAAAGCCTCTTTTAGGGCGAGATCGTTTGAGCCCTTCACCATTTTCGGAATCGCCTTGGTTAGTTGCTTTTCCGCTGAGTAGAGATCTTTAATCTCTTCCTTCAGCAGGTCCATCACGGTATTCATCTCGGCCATTTAGTAATCTCCTTGGCTAAGCCTTTTGCAAACCAATGGCCAATACGGAGCAGGGCAAGAGGCTAGGCAGCGCTAATTCTGAACTCCAAATTTGCAAGACAAAGCCAATGAGACTCTTTATCCTGGAAACGGCAGTTGACTGTCTCGAAGATCAGGGTATCGCGAGCCAAACGGGGACATGGTTCCCTGGCCTGAAGCGACAGAACTCCGAATGAAATC
>JAYTTF010000176.1:0-4987 GCA_043745195.1 Bryobacterales bacterium
CCAGTATAGAGGCAAGGGGTTACTTTGCCAAGATTGTAGTTGTCGCCAATAGGGAATAATAATTGTCGTTGATAGGGAAAAGTAATTGACGCCAGACACGATCCCTGTTCGCTTCAATCGAACTCGTTCAAAGGGCTTCTATCGACGTAAAACCCGAGGGATTTCCTGGTTCAAGGATTCCGCAACGGAGTGCCTGTCACGCATGCGTATCCTTCAAGATATAGTCGAGGCCCACGGCCACAATACGAAAATGATCCGTGAGGAGCGAATTGGCTACGTCTTTTACGAGGATGAGTTTCAAGTAGTCGCCGAGCCATTCAACGATACACGGACGGGTTGATTTGGAGAACCCGCAAAATGGTGCTGGGGAAGCAAGCGCGGGTGATTGGCCACGGAGTTAGTATTCCTGCATTTAGCTGCGTAAGGCGACCGCCGAACCGCTTTCCCACTCGTCGAGAAGTCGTTGGCCGATCTCGGCGAATTCCTTGTGTTCCAGCATATATGTCTTGACCTCTTTTGCGGTTTCGCGAATTGCCTCATCGATGCGTTGCAACGTCCGGCGGATCTTTGCGGGAGTGCCACCGCTGCGCGTTTCGCCCAGCCTCCTCAGCTCTTTCGCGGTCGGCCAATTTGTGGTGCCATTCAGGGTAAGAGCCAGGCTGTCTTTTGCCAAGTACACCGAAGTGGTTACAAGATCGTAGACCGGGGCCAGCCTTGCTTCGCCTTGAACCTCGTCATAGACGATTCCAAAATTCTTCAGATGGGCGTCGCCATTGCGAAGGGCGCAATTAAGCGCGATAAGCGTGAAGAGCTTCTCCATATCCTCATTGACATGTGTCGAGTTGGCGAACTGTGAGAAACGCTTCATGACAGAAGTTTCGTAACTGCCGCGGTATTTTTCGTCGGTCCTACGGGCGTTGAGCGCACAGAAATCTTCAAATCCACGGTAAGTGCCGTCCATGCGCAAATCGAAGCGATCGATGACTAACGCCATGCCGTCTTCGGAGAGACGGAAAGGAGGCACATCGAGTTCGCACCTGCGCGCGGCTCTTAGGCAAAAATATTCGTTTGCTGCCAGTTGCGGAAATTCGTTCGCATCCCATAGTTTTACGATGTGAGTGGCACCCCGGTAACTTTGCATGAGACGATTGCCGCCAACCTCCCTTGCGTTGAATGCCTTGTCGTCGCGTACCTTGTCGTCGCGCACGAGGAACTTGGGCTGCACTCCGCTAATTCCGGAGAAGGCTGCGAACTTCTCCAGCAGGTATCGGAAGAGGTCGCCACCGCGTTTCCGTTCGAGAATTTCATCGACCGACTGGAACGGGACATCCTCGTTCAACTGGTCTTTGTCGCCGGTATAGCGTATGCGACCGATCTGCGAACGGCCGATGATGGCCAGTAGATCGAATTCGTCGAAGGTGCCCGTGGCTTTCGCGAACGCAAGGCGGAGACGCTCGCGCAGAAAGCCTTCCGGCAGATTCATTTCAAATATGGGTGGCAGTCCATAGGGCAAACTCCAGGAGGGAAGTCGCACGGGCATGGTAACGGACACGGCACGGGCTTGGGGCGAGTCCGGCAAATAGACGAAGGCGCTGCCGCGTTCGCCATTGCGGTCGAGCAGGCCCACCTCAGTGTTGTCGGTCCAGACCTTTATCATTGCGATCCTCCTGCATCAATTCTTCCAGCGTAGGGCGTTGGGAACGTGCTGGTTGCAACGATAACTCTAATCCAAGTGCGGCAAGGAGTTTGCTTATTTTGGAAAAGCCCAGTTCTCCGGTTCGGCCGTTCTCAAGTGCATCGATGGTGGCGCGGCTTAGCCCTGCCTTGCGAGACAGCGCGGTTTGACTCAGTTTGTGCCTCTTGCGGCTATTGGCGACGTCCTTTCCGATTGCGATTAGGTGTAGCATGTGAATAGTATATCAGGCATTGTACGGTAATGGAATATGGATGCCTTATATAGTAGGCATTACAAAGTGAGCCTCGTAGGTTTGCCTCTCTAAGTTGCCAACCAGCGGAACGCGGGATGTCCTGTGCCGAAACGCTTGCCTAGGGATTCAACGTGGTGCTTCAATCTTTCGGAAATCTCTGCCTGGAAGGCTGGGAGATGCCATTGAGAGTACCCATGATGATGGCTGATTTTGAATGCTGCATCGCGGGTGGTGGCTCCGCGTTGTTTGGTGGAGCGGTGGTGAAGGCCGTCGGCAATGATGTCATTTTGTGTTGCTGCTACTAAGGCTTCGGCTAGAAGTTCGGGGTCGCAGGGGAGAATGGGGGCAAGGGTGGCGAACACGATAATCCCTGCGGCCCGCAGTTCGCTGATGACTCGCAACCTTTCTGCGAATGGAGCGCAGTGGGGTTCGTAGAGCTTCCGGATATCTTCTCGATTTGTCGTAACGGAGAAGCTTACGCGGAGCTTGGTTCGCTGGGCGAGGCGGAGCAGGGCAGGGAGGTCGCGAAGAATTAGCGGCCCTCTGGTTTGAATGGTTAGGATTTGCGGTGGGTTGTGGATGAACGCTTCCAGAATGGCGGGCATTGTTTCTGCATCTTTCTCGGCGGGTTGATAGGGGTCGGTTAAGGGGGAACAGTAAATGATTTGCTGTTGGCGCAATTCTTTGCTAACGCGTTTGGCGGCGTCGGGTTTGAATGTTGTGAACTGGCCCCAGCGTTCCCAATCCTGGCGTTGCAAGCCACCTTGGATGCGCATGGTTGGAACGTAACAATACGTACAGCCAAAGGTGCAGTTGCGGGCTGGGGAGAGCGAATGGGTGAAACCAGCTTGCTTTATGAACCCGCTGGTTGGGGTGAGGATCATTACGGAGTCCTAGCCAAGAGTTGAGGCTAAAGCCTCGCGCGGACTCAAGTCCGCCTCACTTTGAGGAGCATAATGGGAGGCCACGTAGTTGTCGAGAATGGTTTTGAATTCTTCGACGATGCTATCGCCTCGGAGTGTCTTGAACATTTTTCCATCCACATAAACTGGGGCGACGGGTTCTTCGAACGTGCCGGGGAGGGAAATGCCGAGATTGGCGTGTTTGGATTCTCCGGGACCGTTGACGATGCAGCCCATTACGGCCACCTTCATTTCCTCAACTCCGGTGTAATGCTGTTTCCAAATGGGCATTTGGGTGCGGAGGTAGGTTTGAATATCGTCGGCCATTTCCTGGAAAAACGTACTGGTTGTGCGGCCGCATCCGGGGCAGGCGGTTACTTGTGGGCTGAAGCTGCGGATCTCGAGGGACTGGAGGATTTGTTGGCAGACCAGAACTTCTTCGCGGCGATCGCCGTTGGGTAATGGGGTTAAGGAAGCGCGGATGGTGTCGCCGATGCCTGCTTGCAGCAATACGCCAATTCCTGCGGTTGATGCGACAATGCCCTTTGCACCGAGTCCGGCTTCAGTGAGGCCGACATGGAGTGCGAAATCGCAGCGCGATGCCAAGTGCTGGTAGACTTCAATCAAATCCTGGACGCCGCTGACTTTGGCGCTGATGATGATTTTGTCCGCTCCTAATCCGTAGCTAACTGCGGCGTTGGCGGACATGAGGGCACTTTCGACAATGGCGTTCAGCGTAACAGCGCGGGCATCGAGGGGGTCAGCCAGCAGGTTGTTTTCGTCCATCATGCGGGTAAGCAAGGCTCCGTCTAAAGAGCCCCAATTGACGCCGATGCGCACAGGCCGGTCATAGAAGATTGCTACTTCTATCATGTCGCGGAAATTATTGTCGTGGCTCTTGCCGATGTTTACGTTACCGGGATTGATGCGGTACTTGGCCAGAGCTTTGGCGCAATCTGGATATTTTTTCAGCAGCAAATGGCCGTTGTAGTGGAAATCGCCGACGATGGGAACTTTTACGCCGAACTGGTAAAGGGTTTCGGCAATGATTGGAACGGCGCGGGCAGCTTCTTCGTTATTTACGGTAATACGGACCAGTTCGGAACCGGCTTTGGCAAGCTCCATGATCTGATTGACGGTGGAGGAGGTATCGGCGGTATCTGTATTGGTCATGGATTGGACCACGATGGGATGGTTTCCACCAACCCAAACGCCGCCAACATTCACTGCAATCGACTTCCTTCTATGTAACGCTGCCATGTTCTGATTTTACCAGTTGTTGTTAATCGAGAATGGCTAAAGGCCGGATTGGTGCACCGGTGGCGCCTTGCAATTTCATGGGGGCGGCGACAAACAGGAACTCTTTTACGTTCGCTGCGGATAATTCTTCTAAGTTTAGGGCCTCGATGATATGGATGCGTTTTTCAACCAGGAAGTGGACGTGCACGGGCATATCGCGAGACGGGACTTTTTCAAAGGCGACGGTATCGCTTCCGGCTGCGAAAATTCCTTTGCTGGAAAGCCATTTCGCACCATCCAATTCCGGGCCGGGACCATGCACCTGGGCAATGTAGCGGGCGGCGTCGTTCCAGTACCTTGCCCACCCGGTACGCAGCAGAACCACATCACCGGGTTGAATGGATATGCCGTTGGCGGCTTGCTCTAACAGGGCTGGGGAAATGGTGAAATCGATGGGAAGTTCATCGACACCGGCGAGTTTAGCGATGTCGAGCAAGACGCCTCGGCGCATGATGGGGGCGATTGTATCGACTGAAAATTTAGACAAGCCAGTGGCTGAATGTTGGGCTTCGCCGGCTAGGGTGCCATCGCAGAGTTTGCCAGCTTGTGAAAAATGGCAGAAGGCGTCAATGTGAGTGCCAACGTGGCTGCCTAAGGCAATGGCATCGGAGGCGGAACTGGTTCCGGTGGGAGTGATGAAATCTCCGTGCTTTTTCACCAGGCCGAACAGGTAAGGGGGATGAGATGGATGGTGGGGCATCCCTACAAAATAGGGTTGCCCGAGGTCAAATACTTTGCCTGATTTGGATTCTGGGTTCATGAGCATTTTCCAATTGAAGAATGATCCTGAAACCGAAAAGTGATTCCAATACAAGATGATCCTGAAAAGGCGGGAGGCGAAGAGGGCTGGAATGTCTC
>JAYTTF010000177.1:0-4986 GCA_043745195.1 Bryobacterales bacterium
TGTAACTGCCATTTGCTGCCGTCCCAGCCCATGCCGAAGACGCGGCCAGAACACCAATCGCCAACCAGATACACGCCTTTCATGCCGCCGTAGTTGGCCACGCCCAAACCTTCAATGGAGCAGCCATGGCCACCTTTCAAAGGTGCTGCGCCCGGATATGGATTTTCGTGCGGATATTCACCGGCAGGCAGTAAGCCGACTTGCGGACATTTATCATCGGGTCCAGTCATGGGGAAACACCAGCTACCCATGTTGAAGTTCCAACCGTAGTTTTCGCCACCCTTGCTGGACGCGGGTTGAAAATCGATCTCTTCCCAATGGTTCTGGCCGACGTCGGCCATATATAGGTCGCCGGTTTTTAGATCGAAGGAGAACTCATAAGGATTGCGTAGGCCATAAGACCAGATTTCCGGACGAGCGCGTGGCTTGATTTTCGAAAATTCCAATTCGCTGACGCCGAATAGAACCATGAGCCTTTCTTTACGTGCTTGCACAAACGGATTGGTAGGCGGGATCTTGTATGCAATTTGATCGTCATCTTCGGTGTTCACATCAATGCGCAGCATTTTGCCGAACAACACCGTAAGATCCTGACCTGATCCATAAGGATCGCCTTCCCAACCGCCATCACCGCTGGCTATATAAAGGTACCCATCGGGGCCGAATTCAATCTGGCCGCCATTGTGGTTGTAATAGGGCCGCTCCATACGCAGAATCACCTTGGCTGTTTTGTTAGTGCGCTCCGGGGTCATCACGTTTGGATTGGCAGGGTCAACTTGGAATCGAACCACGACGCCTGCGCCATTGAACGGCAGCGAGGAATAGTGGACATAGAAATAACCGTTCTGCCTGAACTTTGGATGAAACGCGACGGCATAGAGGCCCTGTTCCACGAATCCTGTTTGCACGTCGCTGCCCAGGGGGTTGATGTTCGTCAAATCCAGAAACGGTTCTTTCTGCACTTTCCCATCTTTACTAACAATTCGGATGCGGCCCACGCGTTCGACAACGAAAAGGCGTCCAGTACCATCGCCGGCGTTAGCCACGTTAGTGGGATCGTTAAAACCATCAGCGATTTTCACCAGGGCGATTTTCGGATTTCCAGGCAGCATGCCACCAGGGCGAGCCACTTCGTTTTTCGTCTGAGGCACTTTTTGGGCAAGGGCGATTCCCGCGCAGGACAGGGCGAAAGCAAGGAGTCTGATTTTCATAGGTAACTCGAACACTTTAGCATAGCCGCAAGTGTCCCCCCAAATGGGCCTTCAATAGAGATATACTTCTTTGCTAGCTGGAAGATTCAACTTCCAGTGTGAAGGGGAAAATGTATGAGGACAAAACTCGCCTTGTGCGCGATGTTCGCTTGTCTGCTGGCGCCGACTTGGGCGCAGATCGGCACATCTACTATGACGGGCCGCGTAACGGACTCCAGCGGAGCTGTTGTGCCTAACGTGAAAATTCTTGTCGTTCAGGTGTCCAACAATCTCACCTCGACCGGCGTAACCAACAACGATGGGATCTATCGTATTTTGTCGCTTCAGCCAGGCCAATATAAGGTCACGTTCGAAGGAGCGGGATTCAAAAAATCGTCGGAAACCGTGGATCTTCGGACAGGGGATACTTTGGCCGTAGACGTTGCTCTGCAGGTAGGAAACATTACTGAAGTGGTGGAAGTATCGGCCACCTCCGCATTGTTGGAAACGGAAACGTCGGCCACAGGCACGGTGGTAACGGGGCAGGTACTTTATGACTTGCCGCTTTTCCAGCGGTTTGTAAATTCGACCATGAATATTGTGCCCGGTATGACCACTGGTGGCTACGCTTTCGGTGGCAGTCTTGGTAGCTATCACCTGGCAGGGCAGCGTGCCGGAGCGATCGGCTTATTTGAAGATGGCGTAAATGGTAACGATCAACAAGGTGGTACGGAAACCAGCAGACCAATGTTGAATTCTGTTGCTGAAGTTAAGGTGATCACCACTTTGCCTCCGGCTGAATACGGTCACTCTGCCGGTGGCGTGATTAGTGCTGTTAAAAAGAGCGGGACGAACGAATTGCACGGCATGGGTTCTTTTTACGGCAGAACACGCAGTATGCAGCATCGCTTGTTTTTCGACAAAGTTAAGACCTCGCAAGCAACGGCGACACGCCCAAATGGCGTGCCTGTTTTCTTTATGATGCCTGATGCTAATCTGTCCGGCCCGGTAATGATTCCTAAACTTTATGATGGGCGGAACAAGACATTTTTCTTTTTCGGCTTTCAACGCCTGCATGAAAAGAAGGTTGCTCAAGTGGATGCCAGTGTTCCCAGTGCTGGAATGAAGCAAGGGGATTTCACCTTTGCCGGCGCAAACGAAATATTCGATCCTGCAACCACAAGGCTGGTAAACGGTGCATGGCTGCGCGATCCATTCCCAGGCAATCGCATCCCAACCAATCGCATTGATCCAGTTGCACGCAAAGTACTTGATTTTGATCCATGGCAGCAACCCAACCGTGCTGGTGCTTTCAATTCCACCGGTGCCACAGGCAATTATCTGGCCGATGAATTCGCGCAGGTTTATCAGAATGACATGAACCTCCGAATGGATCACCAGTTCAATACCAAGTTCAAAATCTACTATTCCTGGACTGACAATAAATTCTTGCCTGGATTACAACGGCCTTGGAACATTCGCCCGGATCGCCCTGAATTTGATGGTTCTGCGGGCAACCGTAATCCAGGCAGGAGCCAGAACATGTCCATGGGTAAAACCTATATCATTTCGCCATCCATGGTGAATGATGCTCGTGTAGGCTACTATAGGCGCGTTTTTGAAACAGTTGTTCCATCTTTCAAGCAGGATTGGGCTTCTAAACTCGGCATTCCGAATGTGAACGGCGACCTGATGCCGGCCTTTGGCAGCGGTGACAGGAACACGCCCAACACCATCTATGGTTTGAGCGGTGCAACTCCGAACAGAAGCGCTAACGAAACGGTTTCTTTTCGTGACGATCTCTCTATTATCAAGGGTACGCACGCCTTCAAAATGGGGTACGACCTGCTTCGTTTCCGTTTGAACACTGCAACGCTGGCGAATCCGGTGGCTTTCGATTTTTCCGGGTCCACAACTGGCTTGCGGCCGGAGGGAAACGCTGCACCCAATACAGGCAGCCCGTTTGCCGGTTTCCTTACCGGCTACGTCACTTCGGCCACCTTCCGTTCGGAATTGAGCAGTTGGCTGCCCCGATCCTCTATTCACAGCTTTTATTTCCAGGACGATTGGAAGATTAGCCCCACACTTACCGCAAACATTGGAGTGCGGTATTCGAACGAAGATCCTTTCAACACCAAGTACGGTTTGATGAGCCAGTTCGATCCAAATGCGACTGATGCCTTGACGGGCCGAAAGGGTGGAATAACTCATCCCACGTCAGGTTTGAACAAACGGGACAGCAACAACTTCAACCCGCGTCTGGGATTGGCATGGCATCCACTGCAAAAATGGGTTTTCCGTGGCGGCTTCGGCTTCTATACGGTAGACGTGAAATTCCCTACTGGACGTGATCAGTATGATGAGTACGTCGGCACAGCAGTGCAACAGGCAGCCCCTGGCGATCCAACGCCCGTTTACCAAATTAGCAAGGGTGTGAAGCCAGCCTCGCCGGTTATTGTGAACGGCATCAGTCCATTCCTGGGAACCAACTATGGAGGACGCAACGTCAGCTTGTGGGATCCAAATCTGCGCAACCCTTACGTGATGAACTGGAACTTAAGCGTTCAGCATGAATTTACCCGCAACTACCTTATTGAAGCCAGCTATCAGGCGTCGGGCAGCGTGGGCCTGATTGAACGTTGGGAACTGAATACATTCGGGAGTGACTTCATGGCCTCGGCAACTCCGGCGCAGCGCGATACCGCATTGGCAGGGGCCCAGAATCTACGGCCATATCCGCATTTTGGTAACATTGCTATGCGCTCCAATTTCGGTCATTCCACGTTCCACTCAGGTACCATCAAGCTGGAAAAACGGATGTCTTCTGGTTTTTATCTGAACACTTTCTATACAATGTCCAAGACATTGAATAGCGCGGATACGGATAACTCAGGAGGCGGCGTTGCTCCTATTCAAAATCGTAGACTGGAAAAGGGCCGCGCAGGCTTTGACCGTACACACCGGTTCATCGCAACCGCGAACTATGAATTTCCATTCGGCAAGGGGAAGAAATGGATGTCCGGCGGCGGATTCAAGGATGCCATGTTTGGTGGTTGGGAAATTTCCACCATCCAAACCATGGAAACCGGCAACCCACTGAACTTCGGATTTGCCAACAGCCCTAACAATTACTGGCCAGGTTTCGCCGGCGCACGCCGTCCCAATCTTGTTGGCACTCCAGATTATGATTTCAGTAAGTGGAACAATGGGGGGCCGGATCGTTTCGTGCTGAATAACCGCCCTGCTGTAATTGATCAAGCTGCGTTCGCCTACCCGGCTGCGTATCAGGTTGGTAATGCCGGGCGCAACATTCTCACTGGTCCCAGCATGGCTTGGGCACAGATTTCGGTGCAGAAGAACTTCGCTCTTAAGGAACGTGTTAAGGGGCAGATCCGCTGGGATATGCAGAACGCCTACAAAACCTACAACTTTACGGGACCCACCACAACGGTGGATTTCCGCAACCCCGCAACCTTCGGTAAACTACAAGACGACCCGCGTACGGCGTCGCTTGGTGGTCAGCCTTTAATGAATCTGACTTTGATGTTTATGTTCTAACTACTTTCCGGCGCAAAATTCGTAGAGTAAGTGCCGTGGATTCATAGACGGTCGCCAGCACTTTGTGCAGGAACGTACGTCTTGAACATTTCTGGTGGGAAATGTTGCAATTTCTGTTGACTGATCGACAGCATCGAAGTATCCTGATGTTGCTAGATGCTTCGACTTCTCGCACTCACCTGCTTGCTGCTCCTGACGATGTTGGGTTTACTCGATGTCTCTCCAGCGATATCTGTTG
>JAYTTF010000178.1:0-4967 GCA_043745195.1 Bryobacterales bacterium
CGCCGTCCTCATGGATCACGTCGCGGACAAGTTGTTCCGCCGATCTCTTTCTCAATCGAGGCTCTTCGTTCACGTCGCGGATGATCTCACCGCCGAGCACCCAGATATTGTCGACGTGGTATTGGATGGTCCTTTTCGACAGACCAGACTCGGCGAGGTGAACAAGGAAGGGCACGAAGTATTCGACCAGTTGTCGGCCAACAGGAAGATCCTTATCGTCGCCCACCCAGCGCTCCAGCCACTCCGAAAGGTCGCGGCAGTCGCGGCAGTAGGGCAATAGCGAAGGCGAACGTTAATTTAGGAAGAGCCGTGCCCTTTTTCCCCCTTCTTGGCGCAGCGACAGTTTGGTTTGCCGCACCTGCGATAGCGCGGAACTAGTGCCCCAGGACGCATGTCGCCGAGTTGAGTGAGTTGTGATTTGAGTTGGTCGCGTTGGAGACGGAGGGCTGGAAGGTCAGAAGAGGAAGATATTGATTCACCTGACAGTAGTAATGATGTCAGAAATAAAAGGACAACAGTTGCTACAACGGATCTCCGGTTTCCTTTAACTTTCCTGTCGTGCACCCAACCTTGCTGGACTCCTTGACGCAAACCTCCGCAAACCTTTATGCTTAACCCGGGTCTCAGTTTTGTCAGCTTAAGCGCTTGAACAGGCCCACTGAATATCGATACGAAACGAGGTGAGGCATGCGGCGATTTATCGTCATGATGGCGATCACACTTGGCTGCGCGAATGTTTTTGCGGCCGACTGGCTGACGGATGGTGGTGACCCTAAACGTACCGCTTGGCAGCGAGACGAAAAAATCCTCTCACCCAGCACAGTGAAAAACATGAAGCTGCTGTGGAAGATCAAGTTGGATAATGAGCCGCGCCAAATGCATTCACTGTTCCCGCCACTTATCGTCCATCGTGTCAATACGCCTACGGGTCCACGTGAGATCCTTATTGAAACGGGCGTATCCGACAACATTTACGGCATTGATGTGGAAACTGGAAAGGTGATTTGGAAGAAGCATTTTCAAAGTTCCTTCACGCCACCCGCAGGTGGACGAGGGCCCGGAATCCTCTGCCCTGGTGGGATTACGGCCACCCCGGTAATTGCTCCAACGGCGACAGCAGGTAAGTACACAATTTACGCTGCTTCCTGGGATGGAATGCTGCATCAACTGAACGTTGCTGATGGTGAAGACATCAAGGCACCTGCAAAGTTCATGCCTGCTAATGGTAAGCCTTACGCGCTGAACCTTTACAAGAACGTGATCTACACGCATACTGCTCAGGGTTGCGGCGGCAATCCGAACATTGTTTACTCCTACGATCTGGCTACCAATAAGGTTGGCACTTGGGGTCCAGCCGGCGGTGGCATGTGGGGCCGCACTGGTCCAGCGATGGGCGAAGACGGGACTCTTTACACTGGAACCGGCGATGGCAAATGGGATCCGGAAAATGGCATCTATGGCAACGGCATGATTGGCGTGAAACAGGATCCAGTAACCAAAGCGATGAAGTTGAAAGATTACTACGGACCTTCCAACGCTGAATGGCTGGTGAAGCGTGACTTAGACATGCAAGTTACTCCTGTGATCTTTAATTACAAGGGCAAAGAGTTAATGGTGGACGCCAGCAAAGAGTGCCGGCTGTTTCTGATGGACACAACTTCCATTGGCGGCGACGATCACCGTACTCCGCTATTCCGCGGTCCATTGATTTGTAATGAAGACGTAAACTTCGCCTCTGCCGGTATTTGGGGATCGCTTGCCAGTTGGGAAGATTCAAAGGGCACACGTTGGGTACTAACTCCCATTTGGGGAGCAAAGCATTCCAAGTTCAAAGCTCCTATTGAAAATGGTGTGGTGAAAGACGGTGCCATTGTGGCATTCAAGATGGAAGAAAAGAACGGGAAGTTGCAGTTGGCTCCGGCTTGGATTTCGCGAGACATGAATCGTGCTGAGCCGCCGGTGATTGCCAACGGCGTGATCTTCGCATATGGCAATGGCGAAAATACAGATCAGGCTTATCCAGACATCGGCCTGGATGACGTTGCTGAGCGACGCATCCCAGCTTCCACCAACGCTGTACTCTATGCCCTTGATGCTATCACTGGTAAAGAGTTGTGGAACAGTGGTGACGACATTAAATCGTGGAATCATTGGAGCGGACTTTCCGTCGCCAATGGCCGAGTCTACATCGCAACATTCGACAACGTTTTATACTGCTACGGCATTAAGCAATAGCCTACAATGCTGAACATTCGAATGCTTAGAGTTCTTATTCTTACCGGGTGCAGCGCTTGGGCGCAGCATTCGGGGAATTTGAATGTTGAGGCGTTGGAAAAACGCATTGAAGCGCAGCGGAAGCTGTTGTGGGATTGGGGCGGACTGAACCGCTACGGCAGTGAGGATTCCGAATTGCCGAAGCCCAAGGCGGGTGAAAATCGGGTAGTGTTTTTAGGTGACGACATTACGCAAGCTTGGGATGCTGATTTTTTTAATGGCAAACCATACTTGAATCGTGGCATTGAGCGCCAAAGTTCAGGACAGATGCTGATCCGCTTTCAGCAGGATGTAATAGCCCTTAATCCCAAGGTTGTGGTGATTCAATCCGGCTTGAATGACTTGCTGGGAGCAACTCAGGGCGTTGTTGCCGATAACTATTCTTCCATGGTTCAGTTAGCCAAGTTCAATGGCATTAAAGTGGTGCTTGCTTCCTTGACTCCGGTTTCTGCTACTTATTCCGGCAAACATGCGGTGCCGCCACAAGGCAAAATTATTGGACTGAATGGATGGATTAGAGAATATGCCGAAAGCAGCGGCTGCGTCTTTCTGAATTATTATTCTGCCTTGGCCACGGGCCGGGATTTCAATAAAGATCTAACAAATGATGGCTTGCTTCCCAACGCGGCTGGCTACAAATTGATGGCGGCTGTTGCTGAAAAAGCGATTGCTGAGGCATTAGCTAGTAAGTAAGTAAGTAAGTAAGTAAGTAAGTAAGTAAGTAAGTAAGAACGAGTAAGTAGAGGAGATTTTCAGTTATGTGGAACCTTTCAGGATTTTTAGCAACCTGCGCCCTTCTTGGGGCCACAATGGCGAATGCGCAATTCGGACGGGGCGGCAATGCTTGGGGCACCAGCGGAGGCGACGCTCACCGCTCATCCTGGGTGCGGACCGATCCGAAGATTTCCAAGGCAGGCCTTGAAAAGGGCGGGTTTGAATTTCTATGGAAGATGAAGATCAATAGCAACGCGCCATCCACAATGATGCTGATGGATCGTTACATCGGCTATCGTGGATTTCGATCCATGGGTTATATTGGCGGCAGTTCCGATCAGGTTGTGGCATTTGATACCGATCTTGGCCGGATTGAATGGCAGAAAAAGATCGGCTCTGGGCCGATGGCTGGAAATGGGAATTGCCCTGGCGGGATGACATCGAATCTGGCTCGTACCTCAACGCTGGCTTTCCCGGCGGGAGGTGGAAATCAGGGATTCGGCGGCGGTCGTGGAGGGCCGGCAAAGAGCGGTGTTGGTGAGCCAAACCAGGGTGCCGTTACTCTTTCCGCAGCACCACCGCCGCAACAACCTGGAGGAGCTCAGCGCCCTCGGCCAGCTGGTGGAGGTCCACCACGCAGAATGCCGAATTATGTTTATGCACTTTCCAGTGATGGCCTGTTTCATTCCATGTATGTTTCAAATGGTGAGGAGCCCAAGCCGGGTGTTCCATTTTTGCCGGCGAAAGCCAATGCCAGCGGTTTGATCGTGATTGACGAAGTGGCGTATGTTGCAACTTCGCAAGGTTGTGGTGGTGTGGATGATGGCGTTTGGGCGCTGGATATTGCATCTGGAAAGGTGACCAGTTGGAAGTCAAACAGCGGCGGAGTAGTTGGCGCAGCCGGACCTGCTTTTGGCCCCGACGGAACTGTTTATGCGGCAACAGCGAAGGGCGACCTTGTGGCGCTGGATGGTCAAAATCTTAAAGTCAAAGACTCCTATTCAAGCGGGCAGGAACTTACTTCGTCACCTTTACTTTTCCAAAGTAAAGGGAAGACGAGAATCGCAGTTACAAGCAAAGACGGGAACCTTCATATCCTTGATAGCAGTTCCCTTTCGTCGGCAGTTTCCAAGACTCCAGTGGGGGCAGCGGGCGCTATATCCAGTTGGCAAGATGGGTCTGGCACGCGCTGGATCCTAGCTACCACTGCCTCGGGCGTCGGAGCTTGGAAGATGAAGGAAGATGGCAGCCTGGAAAAAGGTTGGACATCGCGCGAAATGATTTCGCCGCTTACACCCTCCATTATCAATGGCGTGATCTTCGCTGCTGCTGGAGGAAATCGGACCACTCTGGCTGTGCTTTATGCGCTTGATGCCACGACTGGTAAGGAGCTTTGGACTAGTGGCAAGGCAATTACGTCTTTTACCAAGGGTTTGGGGATTTCCGGTGCGGGCAGCCAAGTGTACATCAGCAGCTATGATGGAACTGTTTACGCGTTCGGTTATCCATTGGAACATTAGTTTTCTAATTAAAGTGCACCACGGCATCGCGAACATACAAAGGAAACATTGGGCTGCAAACCAAAGCTCGCATAGGCAATACTCGCACGGGACAAAACCGGGGTTTCCACAAAATTGGTCATCCATCTGGGGACCGGACATCGTTTCACTTCACTGAAAGTTCTAAATGCTGGTTACTGTGCGGCTGACTATAGTGGACTAGACTCGGACTAGACTACTTCTTGTGCTTGCGGCGAAGCGCCAAAGCGATCGCCATCTCGGCGTAATTTTTCCTGCGATCTGGATTCGGGCAATCCTAAAAACGGCAGTTATATACTGGGGGAACGTCTGAGTAGCCCCCGATGATAATCGGGGGATCTGGCGGGGTCCGGTCCGGAGACATAGGTAACACTTTGGTCCGATGACATAGGTAACACTTTTGCACCCCTGAGGGTCGGGGCTGTCTCGCGAAAGCGGCAT
>JAYTTF010000179.1:0-18891 GCA_043745195.1 Bryobacterales bacterium
ACGGAAGACTTGCAAAAGAATTGCACCCCCGTCCCGGATTTCACGAATTGGACAGACAGGGTGCCGGTTACGGCTTGCAACTGCCGTTTTTGGGATCAATGGTGCTCAGCCATGTTGAGTTTTAGATTCCAGTCAAAAACGTCGCGAGACTTGACAAGAGAGGTCTTCTCATAAAGTCGTCGCATTTGGTTATCTATATAAATTGATTTCACCTCGACAGGAGCGGGGGAAATCAGCGTGCCTGTTTTAGACCAAGCTTCATTCAACCCTCGGCTACTGGTTCGCGATGCCGTAGTGTACTTTACTCTTGATACGGGAAACGATTAATCTCGCGAATACACCCTCCCAACGCTTCCAGCATTGTGCTTCCCCAGCCAGTAGACGTGTAAGGAGCTACTTTTTGGTTGGTCTGCTTGTCAGCCTGCGCAAAAAAGTGCATCACGCCCAGCGCAGGCGTGAAAGTTTCCTTCACGGTGATCAGCATTTCAATTTCAGCCCCGTCCTGAATCTTCTTCATTGAAAAGTAGTGCAACTGCGCTAACTGTTCTCTGGGATCTGTTTGGGCATATTTCCAATCGCTCATATACAATCGCTCCTACGATACTTCACCTGAAGTTATCTGCACCATTCTAGCTGAAGTGGTGCAATATGAGTGCATTGGACAGTCTGCCGATCGCGGATTTAGGTTTTGGCGAAATAGAGCGAGCAGGCCCGCTCCAGATCCCCTGGAGTGGACGTAACCTGTCGACCTTCGTAACTTGCAATCGCCGACAACAGATTGCAAATATCATTCGGATAGCAGGCACGCAATTCAGTGCGGCCTTCACGCAAACACAACTTTCTAACTAATTCAGGAGTCCCCGCTTCATAGGGCACGCCGCGGCTATAAAAGACACGTTCAAAAATATTGTCGAACTGTTCTGAACGCACTGCTTCGACAAATATCTTGTTGTGGATACGACGCAGAAAAGCTTCGTCTGCCAAATCGCTGGGTTCAAGATTGGTTGAGAACACCACCATCAGTTCAAATGGGATCTGGAATTTCACGCCATATCGCAAGGATAGGTAGTCCACTCGCCGGTCCAGCGGTACAATCCAACGATTCAAAAGATCCCTCGGACTGATCAATTGCCGGCCAAAGTCATCGATGATAAAAATACCATTGTTGGCCTTCATTTGAAGAGGAGCTGAATAAATTCCTGATGAATCGTCCAGCCGCAATTCCAGCATCGCCGGTACCAATTCGCCACCAACCACGATGCAGGGCCGCTTGCAATAAATCCAACGTGGATCGACCTTGTTGTTTTCGTACGGCAGCGGTTCATGCACTACGGGGTCGAACAAACTAATAACCTGGTTGTCCACTTCAACCGCGTAAGGAATCAAAACGCCATCGTCGTAAATGCGCAGCATTCGTTCCGCCAAGCTGGTTTTTCCATTCCCTGTCGGGCCGTACACGAAAATGGAACTTTGCGAAATCAGTGCCGGACCCAGTTGGTCCAACATCCTGTCAGTAACAATTAAGTCACTAAAGCATTGCCGCAGAATACTTCGGTCAATACTGATCTGCGCAGCCTGGGCCTTCGTTGCCTGGCAATAATCATCTAGAGATACCGGACAAGCACCGGCGTATTGATTCAACTGCCAGCGCTCGGCGGCGTATTGGCGGCCGGCTTGCGAGAGTACGAAAAAATAATCGTTGCCGCGCATTCCTTTTACTTCCACTTGTTGCTGACTTCGCATCTGCCGGAAAACCGCATCGACAATGGGAAGAGACAAACGCAATTTGTTGCTCAGGTTTTCAAGCGTGCTTTGCCCTTCAATCAGCATTCGACGCATTACAAGATCGGTAACTGAATTTTCAGAAATGCCGAGGCTATCAAAAGTTTCGGGAATAGGGGGGAAGAAGTTTTTCGGACCTTGAACTGACATTTGGCTCCTGAGGACTCTACCTTTTATCGGCTAAGTCAGGAGCACACTTTAGCGCCTATTTACGCACAGCCAATACGGACCCCGCCGGATCCAGGACCACCTTTACCGGGGTGGCCGGTACTTTAATCTCAAACTCAGCCTCCGTGCCATCCGTGCGAATCCATTCAATACGGCTTTTCACTCCTCGTGCAAACTGAATCTCCACGGGCACCAAAGTCGTGAAGGTCTCCTCCACGTTTTTCTGATGAATAGAACCCACCACTTTCAGCGCAGTGCCTTTCCCCTGCAATTTCCATTTCAGTTCCAATTCCGGAATCCCTGTGCCATTCACCCAATGCTCGAAAAAGTCCTCCAATTTCGAATCGCCGATGTGTTTTGGGAGATGTTTAACTGCCACAGCCTGGAAATCGGAAGTAGAAAATGGCTTCGCTTCAAAATTAATACAAATTTCTCTTAAAGCGGAAAAGAAAGCTTGATCACCCATCCTGCGCCGCAACATATGTAGGATCCAGGCACCTTTCTCATACGTGATCGTGCGCCAGGCGTTTGGAGCTTGTGAATTCTCCAGCCGTAGCCCCAATTTGATGGGCCCGGTGCTTTCCAGTGTTTCTCCAGAAGGCAGTTTACTCAACAACCGTTTCTTATACTCTTCCAGCACGGAATCAAGGGCCTTTACACCTTTCTTGCGCTCCAGCTGCATCAGGGCGGAATAGTTAGCCAAAGCCTCCATCATCCATTCGTCATTTGCCCCAATTGCCACCACTCGATTTCCCCACCATTGATGAGCCACTTCGTGAGCGTGCAGCAAATCAGTGTAGAAAAGTTGGGCCTGCTGATCGCGCACCCCGGGAGGCAACTCATCCCGGTTGAGATAAGCCAGGGTAGACAGATAAATCATGCCTGGAAACCCTTGACCGAATGTTCCGGGAACAGGAGAAATTTCCAATTGAGGAACGGGCGGAGGCCCGAAACGGTCGCGGAACATGGAAAAGATATCCACAATCTCCGTTGCCAACCGCTCCGCTCTCTCGAACGGGTTGGCCTGCGGAAGCCGCTGTTCCAGAGGTGCCGGGAGTTGCGGATTCGCAGTGCGCCTGGGAAATGGGGATGGCAACTGTGGGGGCATGTCCGATGACGATCTACGAGTAATGAACGCTTCCAGTTGCTTATTGGCAAACACCTCCACGCTTAGACCTTTCAGCGATGCTGAAGCTTTCCCGTAGTTACCCAAGTTGAATCCCACCATGCGGACCGGTTGTTCCACACGTCTCCTGGTAATCCTTGTGCTTTCTTCCGTTCGGTCTTCAACCAAGGTTCCTGCTGAGACAACTTGAAGATTTTTGGGATAGCGAAATGTCAAATCGTAAGGGACGAACTGAATGCCACTTTGCGGATACCAGGACCCGCGCGCGCCTACGTAGAATACGCCATTTCCCGCTGGACGAATCACATCGGCTTCATGTTCAAACAGGATCTCAGCTGTCTGGCCCTCCACCAAAGGCTCGCTGGGGATCACCAGAAACACATCACCATCGCGGCCGCGAATCAGATTGGAGCGCAAACTCTCACGCTGGAAGAATTCAACATCACGGCCATTCAACTTTGCCGAAAGAATGCGCACTTGTTTCGAACATTCAAACTGCATCAAACGGGTAGCTTGGCCGGTTGGCTGAAACTTGATCTTAGTCGCAGATTTCAATTTGAATTCCGGTGTGATCTCCGCTTGAATATCAAAGTTTTTTATCTTAACGCCTGTGCTCATTTCCGGTTTAGGTGTCAGTCCCTTCCGAACGGAGCGGCCGGCGAAGCTGGTCCAGACATCAAAGTAAGCTGTCTCATTGCGGTACGTAACCTGCCCAACATTCACTTGATCGTGAGCAGTGGGGTCATAGGCAATATCAAAGTTTCCTAACTTGGAACCTGCCGTTGCCATGAAGAACAGTCCGCGCTTTGGGTTGTTCAAAATTAAGTCGGAAACCAGGCGGATTTCAAAGCTTTTGAAAAGGTTTTTCAGTAGGCTATTGTACTGGCCAGCCAGCATAGTGCCCATTTCCTGACTGGGAGCCCTTCCACTTTCTTTGATCGACGCAGCAAGTTCATCTCCCGTCTGGTCCGTGAATAGCAGCAGTGCACCACGGAAATGTTCATCCAAATTAGGAGCGCCAGTGAATCGCGCAAGCGTAGTGCGCTCCGCCGCATCGGGCGGAACAACCAACACCTCACCATCGCCGGCTTCGTTCTCCGCATAGAAATAGGCAGCCATGATCTTGCCTTCCACGGGACGGGCAAACAGCAAGTACCCTTCGGTAAGATAGATGCGCACATCTTCCCTTTCAAGGCGGATGTTCCTTACACGAAAGCATTGTTGGGAATCAAAAGAGGCGGCGCTTAGGGCAGTGGATAAATCGCGGGCAGTTGGAGTTGCTGCAGACAGCGGAAAGGCCCGCAAAAGCAAAGTTAAAGCGGCTATGGATAGTACGTTCAGCCGCCTCACGGGATTAGATGAACATCTCCTCGTCTTGCGTTGCATTCGTAACGGATGGGCGTTGCGATGTAACCAGACTCGAGAATGCGGCGCGCAATCCAGCAGCCACACCCGATACTTCCCGAATGGGTGTCAAAATACCCTTGTGAACAGTGTTCACAGTGCTATTGACCTTATTCAACGTGTTGTCCAACACCATTTCAGCCTTAGCCATGTGAATTTGCGCGCGAGCACCGGCATCCGTCATGGCCACATCCACGCGGGCCATTTGCGATTTCGCTGTTGACAAAAGTTCATTAGCCTTGGCGGTCACTTCCAACACTTCCCGCCGCGTGTCTTTCACGGAATTTTCCGTGGTGCGCAGCAAAGCCTCCGCTTTGGGAAGAAACTCACCCAACTTGACGTGCAAATCAAGCGACTTCTTATAGAGGCCGTAGAGAACCAGGGCTTGCACCGTCAAAGCAATGGCAATCATCCCCACAGCCAACACCAAAAGCGTCAACAACGTATTGTCCATGATCGTTTCCGTATGCAACTCACCAAACGTATATAGCGGGCCTTAGCTTAATGGATCGCCTGCAACCGCTTCGCGATAGGCCTGCTTTCCGGCTTCCACTGCGGAGGAAAGATGTTCCTTTTTCTGAGCAATCACATCTTTGCTGCGGTCCACCAGATCACCGGCCTGCTCTTTCAACTCATCGGCACGGCGCTTTACAAAATCTCTGCTTTCGTCCGCCTTACTGCGGAGCAACAGGCGCGTTTCCTCGCCCGATTTGGGGGCAAATAGGACGCCCACAGCTACACCAATTCCTAATCCAAGGCAAAAGTAAGAAAGCTTTTTGTCGTCTTCCATTTCAGTGCTCCTATAAAGCCAGTGTACCTTATGGTTGCGCTTACCTGTTCACACTGTCAGAATTTTGTTACATGGCTTTCAAGCAACCAAAAAAACTTGCTCCCGAGGAGTTGTACCACTACGCGGTTGGATTGCTTGGCCGCAGGGACTATTCCAAGGCTGAAATGCGAACCAAACTACTGGGGCGGGCCGTTCAACCCGGAGATGCTGCTTCAGCAATGGAGAAGCTTGAGGAATTTTCGTTTCTTGACGATCGCCGCTTTGCTACCTCCTTTGCTCAAGTGCGAAAAGAAAGCGGCGGGTTTGGAAAAGGACGCATCTTGCGTGACTTGGCCGTAAAGCGGGTTCCAACCGAATTAGCCAAGGAGATTGCCGAAACCACTTACGCTGGAACGGACGAATCGCAACTGGTAGCCTCGTTTTTGGAACGTAAATTTCGCAGCAAGAACCTAGTTGAGTTTCTGGCTGAACCAAAGAATTTGCAGACCGCTTACCGTCGACTCCGCACAGCAGGCTTTTCTTCCAGCGTGACGATTAAGGTTCTGAAACGCTATGCAGCCGGTGCCGAAGACTTTGAGTCGATGGAGGATGAATCGGTGAGGGAAGAATTGCCGGATTGAAGTCTGTCCTCAGAGAACGTCTTCGAAGCCAGAACAGTGCATCGGTACAGGGTAATGTGTTGTTGGGAAGGCCGGTTTGATTGCTGGAGCGAACTTTCCGTTCAGCCAGGACGGATTCGCGTCATTGTCCATTGGGCTTTACCCATTTCAATGTGATGATGCCGGTGGTTTCGGGCCATCTGCCCTCTTGGCGCAGGAGTTAAAAGCGCATCGTTCCGCAGCCGACCACAATCTCAGAACATACCCGATGATTGCCGCGAGTGGGTTTCGCTACTGCCGCCGACCAGTTGCGACTGATCGCCCCCGTTGCGAGCCACTAGGCCGGTTTGATGTTCTGATTAACGCGGAAGAAATTCGCGGGATCGTACGTCTTCTTGATCCATGCTAGCTTCTCTAGGTTGGCTCCAAAGGCGGTGTTGACGACATCATCCTCATCTAGGGCGGCCAGGATGTGGGCGCCTGTGGAGTAAGGCTGCATGGCATCGGCCACGCCGCGCGCCCAGGCCCGGTGTTTCGGCGTCTCGGCGGGATTCGCCCACTGTGCCGCGATCACGATGTCCCAGGGTGCCTGACGGTGCGGGAAGGCCGTTTCGGAGTTGCTAACCCGACTGGCCGCGCCGCCATAATACTCCACGACGACCGACGACAGCGGAGAGGTCATCTGATTGGACTGATCCACCAATGCAAAGATCGCGTCGTCACTCAGATCCTGGAGCATCGAAGATTTCCAATAATTGTGGTTACCGTCCGGGAAGGATGCGTCGAGCATGGATTGCATGGCGGGAAATGGTAATGGCTGGATCGCGTCGAGCAACGTCGACGGGAGGCTTCGGAGTGGTTGCAGTACCCGCTCACCCTCTTCGATTTCTCCACAGTAGCAGGCGATGATGCCCACGATAGGATTTCCGTCGGGGCCGTGCAGAAGCGCGCAATAGGCGGTGAGCTCATCGGGCGCGGTGCGCATGAAGTCGCGGAACGATCGGAGAACGCTCACCGCCTCGGAGCGCGGATGAACCAAGAGTCCGCCGAGCACCGTGCTCACCGCATGGGCGCGGAATTCGAACGAAGTGACGACGCCAAAGTTTCCGCCGCCGCCGCGCAGTGCCCAGAAGAGATCGATGTTCTCACCGGTGCTTGCTGTGACTACCTTTCCTGCGGCGGTCACCACTTCGAACGACAGCACGTTATCAATGGTCAGGCCGTATTTGCGAATCAGCCATCCCACGCCGCCTCCGAGCGTGAGGCCGGCAATCCCGGTTTTGGATACGATGCCGGCAGGAACAGCCAACCCGAATAGGTGAGTCTCGTGATCGACGTCGCCCAGCGTGGCACCGCCCTGTACCCGCACCGTCTTCTTCGGTGCATCGACGTGAATGCCCCTCATGTTTGACAGGTCGATGACAAGGCCACCGTCACAGAGGGCGCGCCCACCGACATTGTGTCCGCCGCCCCTGACGGCGGTCAATAGATCGTTATCCCTCCCGAAATTGACTGCGGCCACAACGTCAGCGGTTCCGGAGCAACGCGCTACCAGGCCCGGCCTTTTGTCTATGCTTGCGTTCCAGATTCTGCGGGCGGAGTCGTATCCGGCATCACCGGGACCGATAACTTCTCCCCGGAATGCACCCCGGAAGTGCTGGATTCGGCTTTCGTCAACCACTGAGCCTTTGCTGTCGATCAATTCCTGTTTTGCCATGACAATTCCATCTACACTCCCATCGCTAGAGCCGCCGCTACCGCCATTTTTGACTCTCTCGCCATCAACAAGTTCGAATGATTGCCCTAACTGGTATAGGGTCATCGCAAGCGGTAGGCCGATTGTATCACTTCCGGCCTTGATGGAGATCTCCTCGCCAAGGCGAGTTCTAGCGAGGCCGTAGCGTTTCGACATATGTGATAGGCTCAATCCCTCGCCATAAGAATGCTTGCCAATCGGTGTCCACGCAAGTACGGCCCGCTTCAATGTACATAGTTTCTATCTTTCGGTATATGCACCGCGTACAGGTTGCCCCCCACGGCTCCACGGCTACCTCCTTTGGCAAGGACGTATCTTGCGAGACCAGGCTGTCAAGCGGGTTCCAACCGAATTGGTCAAGGAGATTGCCGAAACTACTTACGCTGGAACGGACGAATCGCAACTGGTGGCCTCGTTTTTGGAACGTAAATTTCGCAGCAAAAACCTAGTTGAGTTTCTGGCTGAACCAAAGAATTTGCAGACCGCTTACCGTCGGCTCCGCACAGCGGGCTTTTCTTCCAGCGTGACAATTAAGGTTCTGAAGCGCTACGCAGCCGGTGCCGAGGAATTTGAGTCGATGGAGGATGAATCGGTGAGGGAAGAATTGCCGGATTGAGGCACCGCCACCAATTATTTCTTATTTATTGCAAACACCCAAAGTTTTTCCGCATATCAATTTAGGCGGAGGGCCCATGCCCAATCCGTCATTACAAAACATCGGAGAAAACTTTGAAGATATTACTTTCCTGCTCACTTGCCGTTATTACAACGGGTATTGGACACGCAGCGGCAACCCTGGTAAGCCAGACTGACTTCCACTACTTCAACAGCCCAGGCGTTAACTACGGTCCAACGGGATCGCGCCAACTGTATTATGCAAACAATTTCACGGGCTTTGGCCCCCCGTTCGTAGGAACTACCGTTACTTGGTCAGGATCGCCGATTTCCAACTTCGGCGTTTTGAAAGCCGATCTAAATATTGTTACTGGTGCCGAACAACTTTTTTCTGTCCTTCCCCAGGCACCCTTAGATCCTGTTTGGACTGGACTGGTTAGATCCGGCTTCACCGATACCTGGACTGTCAATGGTGGGCCAGTAGGAACACTAAGCTCCCTTATTCTTACTTTTCAACTTACCGGCACAACCACATCTACAGGAAGCAGCGGGGCGCAAAGCGTGAAGCTGAAAGGAACCTCAGGTAACTTTAGCACCGTCAGTACCAACGTGAATGGTGGAGGAGTTTATACGCTGGCTTTGCCAATTCTTTCTGGTACCGCCACGCCTGTAACAATATTGTTCGAACTTGCAGCGCAAACATTCGGCCCAAATTCGAGCCAACGCCTGAACTATGGCAACACGGCAACTATTACAGCCGCCACCTTGCAGCAGCTCGGAAATCAGGTTGCTTTTTCCCTGTCAACGGAATCGAATTCCAGCAATTTGCAGGGTCTGGAACAGCAACCCGGCGGCACCGTCCCGGAACCTGCCGCATTCACTCTTGCAGGGGCTGGACTAATGGCGCTTATGTTGGCCCGCTCCAGGAAATAGCTTTAAAGATTTTTTATCAAGGCGCTTGTTTTCTCCGAAGTTCACCAGTCAAATTTTGACCGCCGGTGAATACATCGGAGAAAACACGCCATTTGCCCCGCCAAAAAAATGCAATAATCCTCCATGCGGTTGTTCTGCACTTTACTTTTGGCGACAGCTATTGCCTCGGCTCAGTCCAAGCCTTCTGAATCCGGTCGCCCCGTGCCTGGGCGCTACCTCACGCCCGATCTCACTGCCCTTGCCGGTCCTAAACCTGCGGACCTTCGGCCGCTCCTGGAATGGTTTGCTGCCGATGAGCGCAACTTCGAACTTTTCTACGACGTCACCATTTCCGAACCCCGTCGCGACGTGTTGCGCAACTTCTACAACGCCTGGCTGATCAGCCTTGAAAAGCTGGATTACGCCACGCTCGCCCCAGAGGCCCGCATCGATTTTGTTCTATTCCGCAACAAGCTCACCCGAGAGCTGAAGCAGTTGGAAAATGAACAGCAACGGTTCTCTGAAATCCAACCTCTGATACCCTTTGCCGCATCCATTGTCAGCTTAAAGGAAGCACGGCAACGCGTCGATCCGCTGGACCCGCAGCAAGCTGCATCGGCGCTGGTTAAAGTCACCAAGCAGTTGGAAGAAGTATCGAAATGGGTCCGCAGCGCTGCTAAACCTGAAGACTTGAAGTTGTCGCGCACCATGGGCCGACGCGCTGTCCAAACTATCGCGGAATTGAGAAGTTACCTGGAGCAATGGAACCGTTTCTACACCGGCTACGACCCGCTGTTTTCGTGGTGGGTGGCCGAGCCTTACAAGAAGTTGGACAAAAACCTGGAAACTTACTCTGCTTTGGTTCGCGAAAAGGTCGCGGGGCTGAAGAAGGAGGATAAAGACACCATCCTTGGCGATCCAATTGGGAATGATGCTTTAATGGCCGAGCTGCGTGCGGAAATGATTAATTACACTCCGCAAGAGTTAGTCGAAATTGCTAACAAAGAGTTTGCCTGGTGTGAAAAGGAAATGCTGCGAGCCTCGCGGGATCTGGGGTTTGGCGACGATTGGCGCAAGGCTCTGGAACATGTCAAAACGCTACATGTCCCTCCCGGCCAACAGCCTGCACTGATCATGCAACAGGCCGCAGAAGCCGCAGAATTCATGACCAAGAACGACCTGCTGACACTTCCGCCGTTGGCCATGGATACCTGGAGAGTGCAGATGATGACGCCGGAACGGCAGCGACTGAATCCTTTCTTTCTGGGCGGCGAATCGATCATCATCAGCTTCCCAACCGATGGCATGACGCACGAGGAAAAAATGATGAGCATGCGCGGGAACAATATCCATTTCTCGCGTGCCACCGTGCATCATGAGTTGATCCCCGGACATCGCTTGCAATCTTATATGACAGCCCGCTACCGCCCATATCGACAAGCCTTTTCAACACCATTTTGGACGGAAGGTTGGTCCCTTTATTGGGAGCTGCAATTGTGGGAAATGGGTTTTCCGAAAACGGCTGAGAACCGCATCGGCATGTTGTTTTGGCGCATGCACCGTTGTGCGCGAATCATTTTCTCATTGAACTTTCACTTGGGAAAAATGACTGCCCAGGAATGCGTCGATTTTCTGGTGAATAAGGTAGGCCACGAATATGAAAACGCCGCCGGCGAAGTGCGCCGGTCCTTTGAATCAACTTACTCACCGCTGTACCAATGTGCTTACATGCTGGGAGGCCTTCAAATCCGCGCGCTTCACCGCGAGCTTGTAGTTTCAGGCAAAATGAAGAATCGCGAATTCCACGATGCGTTTTTGAAAACCGGACGTATTCCAATTGAAATGGTGCGTGCTTCGCTTTCCGGCCGCCCCGTTGAGAAAAACTTTGTTGCAAACTGGAAGTTCTACCAAGGATTCTAATTCATGAAAACCAACTGGCATGGAGTCTATCCTGCCGCATGCACTTTCTTCAAACCGAACTATGAAATTGATTTCGATGCTACGGCCAATCATCTGGACATGCTTATCAAAGCAGGCGTTCACGGGTTGATCGTACTCGGCTCTGTGGGTGAAAATACAGCCCTCGCTGCCGATGAGAAACTTGCAGTAATGCGAATATCCAAGCAAGTGGTGGCAGGCCGTGTGCCGTTGCTTACCGGCGTTGCCGAATTCACCACTGCTACCGCTGCGCAGTTTGCGGCTGATGCCGAAAAGATCGGTTTGGATGGCCTGATGGTGCTTCCAGCCATGGTCTACAAAGCGGACCGGCGCGAAATACTGGCCCACTTCCGCACTGTGACCCAGGCATCCAGTTTGCCAGTGATGATCTACAACAATCCACCAGCTTACAACGCTGATTGCACCCCGGAAATGTTCCTCGATCTGGCTGATGAGCCCAGAATCGTAGCCATCAAAGAATCCTCCGACAATCCCCGCCGCATTACTGATCTGCGCAATGCATGCGGCACCCGGTACACGCTGTTCAGCGGTGTTGATGATCTGGTTCTGGAAAGTGCTTTGCTCGGGGCCGAAGGTTGGGTATCTGGTTTAGTGAATGCTTTTCCTCATGAAAATCGAGTGCTGTGGGATTTGGCAATGGCCGGGCGTTGGGCTGAGGCGCTGGAGCTGTATCGTTGGTACACGCCGTTGCTGCATCTTGATACCAAAATCAAGCTGGTTCAATATATCAAAATGTGTGTTGCTGAACTCGGCTTAGGCAGCGAACTAACACGGCCTCCTAGGCTGGTTGTGGAAGGTGCGGAGCGGACTGAGATTCTGGGTATCATTCGCTCGGCACTAACGAATCGGCCTGACTTGAGTAAGTACAAATAGTATGTCAGCTCTGAGGATCCATGTTATTGACTCCCACACTGGGGGCGAGCCGACTCGTATCATAACTGCCGGTGGACCCGATGTTGGCTCGGGCTCCATGGCTGAAAGGCTAGCCGAATTCCGCACTCATCATGACGGCCTTCGTTCTGCTGTGGTAAATGAGCCACGCGGGTCCGATGTGATGGTCGGCGCGTTGTTATGCGAGCCGGTGAATCCGCAGGCTGCCGCAGGAGTAATTTTCTTCAATAACGTTGGATACCTGGGTATGTGCGGTCACGGGACAATTGGGCTGGTAGCAACGCTTTCTCACATGGGCCGCATTCAACCGGGAGATCATCTGATTGAAACTCCTGTAGGTGATGTAACTGCCACGCTTCACCAATCCGGCGAAGTTACTGTGGAAAATGTGGCTAGTTACAGGACTGCTGCCAGTGTTGAGGTGACGGTGGAATTTTATGGCTCAATCCGTGGCGACGTGGCTTGGGGTGGAAACTGGTTCTACCTTGTTAGTGAACACGGCCAGGACTTGTCTCTTAGGAATGCCGATCATCTTACAGAATTCTGCTGGCGCATCCGGCAAGCGCTGCATCGTGAAGGCATAATGGGCGAAGGCAAGAGCGAGATTGATCATATTGAGTTGTTCGGCCCTCCACAGGCTGCCGGTGCCCACAGCCGCAGCTTTGTTTTGTGTCCAGGAAAAGCATACGACCGCTCGCCGTGCGGCACAGGAACAAGTGCGAAAATAGCGTGCCTGGCGGCTGATAGTAAGTTGCCACCAGGAAAGATCTGGCGCCAGGAAAGCATTGTGGGCAGCGTGTTTGAAGCATCTTACCGGTTAGATGCGGGCCGTATTTTGCCGTCTATAAAAGGGTCGGCCTTTGTCACTGGCGAGGCGGATCTGATACTAAACCCGAACGATCCGTTCTGCTTCGGAATTCGGCGGTGACAGATGTGGTCGTTGTCGGCGCCGGAATTGTGGGCGCTGCTTGTGCCAAGATGCTGGCCGAAGCTGGCGTATCAGTTACTGTGATTGAACCTGCCATTGTTGGTGGCGGCGCAACTGCTGCTGGTATGGGTCACATAGTCGTCATGGACGATTCCGAAGCCCAGTTTGCACTTACTAACTACTCCCGCGATTTGTGGAATCAGTTGTCAGCGGAAATGCCTGACGATGTGGAGTACGAACAGCGCGGCACTTTGTGGGTGGCCTCTGATGAGGATGAGATGGAAGCCGTCCGTAGTAAGCATGAATTCTATTCCGCACGAGGCGTGCGCAGTTCTGTACTAAGTGCACTCGAATTGAGTAACGCCGAACCGAACCTGCGACCTGGCTTAGCTGGTGGCTTGTTAGTGCCGGATGACGCCGTTGTTTACGCCCCTCGAGCTGCAGCCTGGCTCTTAAAACAAGCGGTTGCTCGCGGTGCCCGCTTACTCCACGCTGAGGTATCTTCTTTTCAAAAAGCCGGTGTTATGCTTGCCGATGGAACTCAAGTAGCAGCGGGCAACATTGTTTGCGCTGCCGGGGAGCAGGCGATTCGCTGGTTTCCTGAGCTTGATGTGAAGCCGCGCAAGGGTCACCTGGCTATTACAAACCGCTATCCAGCATTCGTGAACCATCAGTTGATTGAACTGGGTTACTTGAAAAATGCTCACGGCGTGAACGAAGATTCGGTTGCTTTTAATGTTCAGCCGCGTGCAACCGGGCAGGTATTGATTGGTTCATCCCGCCAATTTGGACAGACTCATTCCGCTATAGATCACGCAATCTTACAGCGCATGCTGGAGCGCGCCGTGAGTTACATGCCCAGCTTGGCTGGTCTGGAAATCATTCGCACCTGGACTGGGTTTCGCGCAGCCACCAGCGATCATTTACCAATCATCGGACGTTACGCCGAGCACTCAAATGTTTACCTCGCCACCGGGCATGAGGGGCTGGGAATAACAACGTCACTGGGTACCGCGCATCTAATCACAGCCGCTATGAGTGGCACAATTACTGCAATTCCTGCTGCGCCATATCTGCCGGGGCGTTAACTCGCTATAGCAGGAAGGCCACCGAATTTCGGGTCCGCTGCGAGCACACATCAATTGCAGCTTTTAGTTAGTTAGTTAGCCACAGCCGAGGGCTTTCCCAACTGAGATTCTAACGCCTGCGGAGCCGACCATATCGAAGAAAGATGAAGAGCGATAGGACTCCCACTAGTAAGCCGGGCAACCGCACTTCCGGAGGCACTATCAAAACGAGAACCATCGCAAAAAAAGCAAACAGTATTGCGGGCAGCCATGAAATACCTACCTTTTTGCCACAACTATCGCACGGAAGAGCCTTCGAAGGTGCTAAGGTCTGCTTTTTAGAGTACGCCATTGCTCTCTTCCCGCAATAGGGACAACGCAGGCCATTTGGAGTTGGCCCGACCGCCTCTGTCGCCTTTCCGGGGATAGCCGCCGTGCCCACACGCTCGACAATCTTCCTCTCGAAGTTGTATCCGCAGTCGCAGTTCAAAGCCGACGCAGGATTTAGGAGCTTACAATTCGGACATTCCATAACAAACCATGTTAACGTCTCATGATAGCCGAAGCCGCGCGGAATATGGCTGTGCAGCGCGGGCCGCTGGCCTTGCACCGCCTCGGGTCTCACTGAGTTCTACGCGATGTTGATCCTCGAAGGCGAACGCGAAAAGCTGGGCAGGGACCAGATGCAGGAAAGGGTTGGGTAACCGGTGCCCTTGGTCCTATGAAATCTTCCGCGTACCCAGTCCTTCGGCAATCATGGCCGTTACGAGCGTGTTCAGGCTAACGCCCTCCTGCCGTGCCTTGGCGGCGAGGCGCGAGTGAAGGCTTCGTGGCACGCGTTGTCGCCATTGCCCGCTGGCTTCTCTCGGCTTTGGAATGGGGTCGCCGTGCTTGGCGCAACTCAGAAGATAGGACTTGACTGCGTCACAGCCTTGCTTGAGAGCTTCCTCTGGAGTGCTCCCGTCGGAGATGCAGCCGGGCAAATCGGGATACTCAATAGCGAATCCTCCGCCATCCGTTTCGGAGAGCGGACGGATCGAAAACGGGTAGGAGTTGATGAGGGTCTTGTCAATCTTCATTTTGCTGGCCTATTCTGTCGACTAAGTCTACAAACAAACGCAGGTACACCGGCTTGATGGGCAGATGTGCCGGCACGGAGAGCCGCCCAGCCTTGGAGTGGCGAAAGACGACGTGACTCGTCCCGTGCTGATCGTGATCGATGCCCAACCGGTCGGCAACAACCTTTAGATCATCAATCCGCCAGTCGCGTGGATTGCGCCGCATTTTGGCAATAAGCTTCGCCGCGTTCGACACAATCCTATGGTATCACATGCGGTACCACGCCAACGCGGAAGCATCATCTCTTTGGTACCGCGCACTTAATCACAGCCGCTATTCCAGGCACGGTTACTGCAATTCCTGCAGCGCTCTATCTGCCGGGTCGTTAACTGGCCATTGCGGGAAGTCCACCGAATTTACGGGTTCGCTGCGAGTAAACATCAATGGCGGCTTTCAGATCCCCTGCATTGAAATCAGGCCATAGCCGGTCGGTGAATACGAACTCTGAATAGGCACATTCCCAAAGGAAGAAGTCACTCAGCCGCTGCTCACCCGCAGTGCGGATCACCAGATCAATATCTTCTGCCTGCAAAGCTTCATCCATAGCCTGCCGATCAAAACGGCCACGCTCAGCCATTTTTTGCGCCGCTTCAACCAAGGCATCGCGAGAGGAATAATCCAAGGCAATGCGCAACGTTAATCGCGCTCCGTCCCTCGTTCGCGCCTCGGCCATTTCCATTGTTTCCACAAGTATCTTCGACAGCCGATCGCGGCGCCCTACGAATTGAATTCGGATACCTTCAGTAATACAACGGTCCGTTTCGTAAACCAGGTAACTGCGTAATAACCGCATAAGAGCCCGAACCTCCACTTCCGGCCTGCGCCAGTTGTCCGCAGAGAAGGCATAAACAGTCAACATGCGCACTCCCATCGCAGGTGCGCATTCGATGATGCGGCGAACGGAGCGCACACCGGCGCGATGGCCAGCAGTTCTAGGGTGACCACGTCGTTCGGCCCAACGGCCATTGCCATCCATGATGATTCCGATATGTAAAGAACTTGTCATAGCAAAGTGTCCTATCAAAAAAATGAGCCCAGGCAAAGGCCCAGGCCCGAATGTTGCAACCGTTACTTTGGTCGCATCGCTTGGAGGAGAGCTTCTAAGTGATTTAGATATTTTTCCAGGGCGGCCCGGCCTGTTTCCGTCAGACGGTACTCAGTTTTGGGCATTCGACCCTCAAAGGATTTCTGGCAGGAAATATAGGTTGCTTCTTCCAATTTACGGGCGTGAACGCTGACATTTCCATCAGTTGTTTCCAGCAGACGTTTCAGTTCGGTGAACGTGAGTACTTCGTTGGCGGCAAGCGCACTGACAATACCCAGGCGCATTCGTTCATGAATCAAGCGGTCCAACTGCTGGGCGGTATCGGAGGCTCGCTTCCCTGGCATTGGAACAACGGCTTCCAATCTTTCAGCGGCGGCAGCGCTACTTCTAAAACTCATGAATTATCCTCCAAACTTCCTTGCGATGAAAAATCCAAATACGATATGGAGGCCGCCAAATCCTGCGGCCAGCAGCATGTTACCCAAAGATATAGGTAGAAACAGAGCGATAGCTCCGGTCGCCATGAAACAAAAACCCATAACCGGTACAATTTTGACTGAAAATGTTCCAGCCGCAACAACGGCAGTGCCATACATCAACAACCAAACTCCAGGAACCAGCCAGGGAGCGCTGTGCAACAGAGCGTAGCTTACCAGTGCCCCTGCCAATATGGGAGGAGCGAAACTTAAAAGGAATTTACGCCCGGCTCCTTCAAACAAAGGTTCCTCAAAGGTCTGCGCCTTGCGCCATAGAGTTGCCCCGCCGATAAGAATTCCCAGCAAGCACTCGTAAACCCAAACTTGAAACCAATCCCTAAATGCCGGCTGCTGGGTATTCAGGTGCAAAGAAGCAAAGTAGGCAGCAATGAGCGCGCTAACACCCATGGCCACACCACCCCATCCAGGAACAGCAGTGAAGGCGGATGAGCGCTCCATGGTTTTCCGAATGTACTTAATTTGATCCATGGCATGTTCATGGATTTCAATGGTTCGCGCCATGGAGTGAGTATAGATCAAGCAGATCTAATTAGCAAGTACTTTGATTTGCAAAGAAGCCTTACTACGAAAACAGCTTTAGCTGCGATTCGTCCGGCGCATGCCGATGCATGCGCGGATCCTCCTGAAAGTCAAAGCGTTTGCGCACACCTTCCATCCGCTTCCGAATGAGGTCGCTGTAATCGCCTCGTAGAAATGCACCGGAAGCGTAGCGTTCCAGATATCGAGGCAACAGATGTGGAAAATTAGTTTCCAGCCAGGGAAGGAAAACCATTCTGGTGGTGGGCTTCAAAAATAGAAGCCCACCGCTGATGGAAATCACGCCCGCAGCCTTAGCCGCTTGGGCGACGGCTTCTATAGACGCTTGGGAATCATTGATCATCGGCAACAGCGGTGCAATGGAAATTCCTGGACTCAAGCCTGCTTCGGCCAATTGTCGAAGCGCTGCAAATCGCAGTTCCGGCCGGGGTGCGCGCGGTTCCAAACTCCTCGCTAAAGCCTCGTCGGTGGTGGTGATGGTCAAAGTGATGTGAAGATGATTGCGCGCGGCGATCTGCTTTAACAGGCCCAAATCGCGCAGAATTAAATCTGACTTTGTAATCAACCCCAACCGTAAGCCGCTCTCGGAAGCAAAAACTTCCAGCATTCGCCGAGTAACTTCAAAGCGGCGTTCAGCGGGTTGGTAGGGATCAGTAGCGGTGCCCAATGCAATCACTTCGTGACGGGGGATAGTGTGCAACTCGCGGCGAAATTCAGCGGCATTCCACTGCTTGACGAAGATCTTTGTTTCAAAATCCACGTCCGGATCCAGTTCCATAAATTCGTGAGTATAGCGGGCGTAGCAATAGCGGCAACCAATTTCACATCCGCGGTATGGGTTGATGGTCCACTCAAATGGCATGCGCACGCCCGTGTTGCGGCTGATGTAACTGCGAGCTGGGAGTTCCCGGTAGTCCACTTGCCGCTTGGCTTCGAGTAAGTGGGATTCGGAAGCCATTTTGGCGATTCCTATCAACATAATTATTAGTAGTTTCGCCTTTTGTTCGCGGATTGTCAAACTGAGCATTCGTATGGTGCCATTAATCCCGAATTTCTCACCAGGGTATGGCGTAAGTGACAGCGAAAGAAATTCCAGGGCTAAGTTTATCGGGAAATTCGGAAATTTTGCTTCAACGGTAGAGGTCGCGCAGACCAGGGGGGCTGCTCCACCACGAAGCCAACTGCACAAAAAACGCAGCATTTATGATCCTTTCAGCATTGATGGCAAAAACTTCGTAAGACATGCGGGTTAGACGCAACCTGCCCTTTGCACTTTTGGGGGTGCTTCCTTCTCTATGGGGGCTAATGCAACATATAAGAGGCTGTGTGGGTTGTGAAATCGGGTTTCGCGGGGGAATGGAAAGTTGAACGAGACCGAGTCGATTAGCTTCGTTTCAACAGGGTCGGGTTCGGCCAAATTTGCTTCAATAGGCTCGGTTTCAGCCGTTTCACTTTCTGTGGATTCGTTGGTGGGTTGGTGGTCCTCAGTTAGGTTCGTTTCAACACCCTCATTCTGCGGTTCGAAGTCTGGTGCTTCAGGCGCAACGGGTGGGAATAATTGGCGCATATTGAGAAGCTGCTGCGTGAGCTTTTCATATTGAGAAAGCAAACGGCGACCTTGGCGCGAGATTTGGTTTAGAGCGTCGCCATGCTCTTGGAGGGCAACGACGGCGAGGGCATAGATTGCGCTGGGACT
>JAYTTF010000180.1:0-56387 GCA_043745195.1 Bryobacterales bacterium
GGAAGCTCTTGTTTCACCCTACAACGGCACGAATCATTGGAATCGAGGCATGCCTGCCAGTATCATTACATGGCGCTTCGTTTGGTTGCGGAATCGCTGATAATACATATCCGCTCTTGCATTTGCTCCGCTTGTAGGCTAACATCAATATGTGGAAAACACCTGTCTCCAGTTCGCTGTGAGCCCCTTCACCAAGGGTTTGGTGTCCTTGCCTGTATTACCCGTAATTATTATTTCAATTGTAGGGGTCACCGTAGTAGGCTACCCCGCCTGATGGGCTTACCGGTTGGAATCCGGAAAGGCCACTGGCGGGGGTTACAAGCCCAGCCGGTGGCCTTTTCTGCTATATAGCAGCTAGAAACGTAAAATCTATCGCAAGAGGTCAATGACAGCTATGTCGAACCTGATGAGTGGATCAAAAATCCTCCTCGAATGCTTGGTGCGCGAAGGCGTCGACACCATTTATGGATATCCGGGTGGGGTAACCATCCCGTTTTACGACGCCATGTATGATCACCCGATCCGGCACGTTCTTGTACGCCACGAACAGAATGCCGCCTTCGCCGCGCAAGGCTACGTCCGGGCAACCGGCAAAACTGGCGTATGCTGCGCTACTTCAGGCCCGGGTGCAACCAACCTGACTACTGGTTTGGTAGACGCGCTGCTTGATTCCATTCCGATTGTCGCCCTCACTGGGCAGGTCACCAGCACCTTAATCGGCACCGATGCCTTCCAGGAAGCTGACACTTTTGGCATCACCCGCTCGGCAACCAAGCATAACTTCCTTATCAAAAACATTGCTGACCTGCCCCAAGCCATTCACGAAGCCTTCTATATCGCTTCTTCCGGCAGACCAGGTCCGGTACTTGTCGACATCACCAAAGACGTGTTCCAGGGCAACATGCAGTACACCCCGGTGACTTCCATCCATCTACCGGGATACAAGGTTTATACCGAAGGCCACACTGGGCAAATCCGCCGAGCCGCACAGATGATGCTCGAAGCGGAACGTCCCATGGTTTATGCCGGCGGCGGCGTGATTCATTCCGAAGCCAGTGCCGAACTTCGCGAACTGGTGGAATTGATCGATTCCCCAACAGTTTGCACCTTAATGGGTATCGGTGCTCTACCCGGCAACCATCCCAACTACATTTCCATGCCTGGAATGCACGGTTCCTACGCAGCCAACATGGGCATGTACAATACCGATCTGATCATCGCATTGGGTGTTCGTTTTGATGATCGCGTAACCGGTCGCTTGAAAGCCTTCGCCCCTCATGCCAAGGTGATCCATGTTGACATCGACCCTTCGGAAATCAGCAAGAATCGTAACGCCGACCTGCCAATCGTAGGCGACGTCAAACGTGTGCTGCAGAAGCTGAATGTTGTTCTGCGCGAAATGAATCCAGCCTCGCTCGATCGTCCTGGCCTCCGTGCCTGGTGGAAACAAGTTCGGGCATGGAAGGCTGAACATCCGCTGGAACCAAGCTTCTCTACAACGGAAATCAAGCCGCAGCACCTGATGGCGGAAATTGAACGCATCTCAAAAGGGGAAGCCATTGTTGCTACTGACGTTGGTCAACACCAAATGTGGGCGGCACAGCATATCAGCTTTAATAAACCACGCCTTTGGCTCACTTCCGGCGGACTGGGATCCATGGGGTTCGGTTTGCCAGCCGCAGTGGGCGCGCAAATGGGTTGCCCCAATCAGTTGGTGTTCTGCATCGTTGGGGACGGTGGATTCCAAATGTCCCTGCCTGAATTGGCCACCATTGTTAACCATGGTTTGCCTATCAAAATTATTTGCATGAACAATGGTTACCTGGGAATGGTTCGCCAATGGCAGCAACTGTTCTATAACAATCGTCTAAGTCAGGTGACTCTCGATGGCTTTCCTGATCCGGTTCACCTTGCCGCTGCTTACGGCTTCAAGGGTTCTACCGTGTCGCATCCTTCGGAATTAAGAGCGGCCCTTGAAATGGCTGTGGCCGAACCCGGTCCATATTTATTGAATGTGAAAGTATCGCCCGAAGAAAACGTCTATCCAATGGTTCCTGCCGGCGGCGCAATCAATGAAATGGTATTGGGTCCCCCCAAGCCTGTGGAGGTGCCGCGCTAGTCTTCAGACGGCACAGCGGCGAGGAAATCATGCAGCAAGTTATATCTTTATTAGTTGAAAATAAGCCCGGCTCGTTGATGCGGATTGTCGGGTTAATCAGCGCCCGAGGCTGGAACATCGATAGCCTTACAGTGGCCAAAACGCTCGATACCAGTTTGTCGCGCATGACAATCACGGTCGATGTCGAAATGAACATGCGCCGACAAGTGATCAAGCAGATGAACAAGCTGATCAATGTCCTACAGGCTACCGACCTTTCAGAAGGTCCGTCGGTGACGCGGGAAATGGTTTTGATGCGTGTGCGAGCCCCGCAAGAGTCGCGCACTTCCATCTTAAAGGAAGCCGAAATTTTCGGTGCCAGAGTTGTAGATAGCTCCGTGGAAGGGTTCGCTTTAGAAGCAACTGGCGAAACGGAAAAGCTGGATGAGTTTGCCGATATTATGCGCAGCTACGGAGAAATTGAAATTACACGCTCCGGTGCAGTGACACTATCGCTTGAAGCAAAGAAGTTACGTTTGTCGCCACCGGTCGCAAAAGGTGCGCAAGAAAAAGTTGAGGAGAAAGTTGGTTAATGCCTAACCGTTACTACGAAAAAGACGGCGACTTAGCGCGCCTGGAAGGCAAGACAATTGCCATTATTGGCTACGGAAGCCAAGGGCATGCGCATGCTCTGAATCTGCGCGATTCAGGTTTGAATTCCATTGTAGGTCTCTACAAAGGGTCAAAGAGCTGGGCCAAAGCAGAAGCTGCGGGCCTGAAAGTGATGACTGTGGCCGAAGCATCTAAGGCTGCTGACGTGATCATGATTTTGCTTTCGGATCACATTCAAGCCGACGTCTACAATGCGGAAATCGCCCCCGGCCTTACCGCAGGTAAGACATTGATGTTTGCCCACGGCTTCAATATTCACTTCGGGTTCATCAAGCCTCCGACAGATGTTGACGTTTCCATGATTGCGCCTAAAGCTCCTGGCCATCGTGTTCGTGAACTGTACACCGAAGGCGTTGGCGTTCCTTGTCTTGTTGCCATTCATCAGAATGCTACTGGCATGGCGCTCGAAAATGCGCTTGCTTATGGCAAGGGTTTGGGATGCTTGAAGGCTGGTTGCATTGAGACCTCGTTCCGTGAAGAGACCGAAAGCGATCTGTTTGGCGAACAGGCCGTACTTTGCGGCGGCGCTGCGGAATTGATCCGTGCTGGTTTCACCACATTGGTGGAAGCCGGGTATGCTCCTGAAATCGCTTACTTCGAATGTCTGCATGAACTAAAGCTGATCGTCGACCTGATCTATGAAGGCGGCTTAAGCTACATGCGTTATTCCGTGTCTGACACAGCAGAATGGGGCGACTACATCAGCGGACCTCGTGTAATCACCGAGCAGACGCGTGCGGAAATGAAGAAGATTCTGGCCGAAATTCAATCTGGCGAATTCGCCAACAAGTGGATGGAAGAGAATCGCGGCGGCGGCAGGAAGAAGTTCCTAGCCATGCGGGAAGCACAGCAGAGCCAGCCGATTGAAACAATTGGTAAGGAACTGCGGGAAATGATGCCGTTCCTGAAGAAGAAGAAGGAAGCCGGAATTCCCCAGGCTTAAATCAGCAATGTGGGACAGGCCTCCGGGTCTGTCCTTCTCGTAGTCAATAAAATTCCAACAAGGAGGCAATAAATCAGATGCGTATATTTACTTTCGATACGACGCTTCGCGATGGTACACAAGGCGAAGCAGTTTCTTTCTCAGTGGAGGACAAGCTGATTATTGCCCAAAAACTGGATGACATCGGGATCGACTATATAGAGGGCGGCTGGCCCGGGTCCAATCCCAAAGATAAAGAATTCTTCGCTCGCGCCAAGAGCGAACTCAAATTGAAGAACGCCAAATTGTGCGCCTTCGGATCAACCCACTTCGCGCGTAACACGGTGGAGACTGACACCAATACGCAAGAGTTGGCGAACGCCGGAACCCCTGCAATTTCCATCTTCGGAAAGACCTGGGATTTCCACGTCACTCGCGCCTTGGGTATCACGCTCGAAGAGAACCTGAAGATCATCAGCAATACGGTGGGTTATCTGAAAGCGCAAGGGAAGGAACTGGTTTACGACGCCGAGCATTTCTTCGACGGCTACATCAACAACCAGGACTACGCCTTAAGAACTCTGGAAGCTGCCAAGCTGGCCGGGGCCGACGTGCTCTGCCTGTGCGACACCAACGGAGGCACGTTGCCCCAAAGTCTGCGCGAAATCGTCGCAGATATTCGTAAGCGCTTCGGCGGTGTGATCGGCATCCATTCGCACAACGATTCCGACGTGGCAGTGGCCAACGCCCTCGCTGCGGTGGAAGAAGGCGCAACGCACGTGCAAGGCTGTGTGAACGGCTACGGCGAACGTTGCGGCAATGCGAATATAATCTCCATCATTGCCAATCTTGAAATCAAGATGGGGCACCAGACAATTGGTCCTGATGGCTTGCGCCAACTAACGGCACTTGCCAAATTCATCGCCGAGCGTGCAAATTTGCCGGTCCTGCGTGGCCAGCCCTATGTCGGCAAGAGTGCCTTCGCTCATAAAGGTGGCGTCCACGTTGCTGCCATCATGAAGGATCCTGCGACTTACGAACATACTCAGCCCGAAAAAATCGGCAATAAACAGCGAGTGCTGGTGAGCGATTTGAGCGGAAAAGCCAACATCAGCTACGAACTAAAGCGGCGCGGTTTGGACAAAAAGTTGAGCGACGAATCCACCCGCCAATTGCTTGCCCGCATCAAAGATTTGGAGCATGCCGGTTACGAGTTGGAATCAGCCGAAGGCAATTTTGAACTTCTGATTTTGGAAGCGCTTCACCCCAAACAGGAATTTTTCGAGTTGGTTGGTTTCAACGTCAGCACCATGAAATCCGGTGAATCTGATTCCAGGACAACTGCTATGGTTCACCTGCGAACCAAGGACGGAGAACATACGGAAGTGTCATTAGGACACGGCCCGTTCGACGCCTTGGCACAATGCCTGCGCACCAGTCTGGGGCACGCCTATCCAGTAATCAACGAAGTGCGCTTGGTGGACTACAAGGTGCGAGTCCTAAACTCTGCCGACGTCGGAACCGCAGCCAAAGTCCGAGTCCATGTGGAATGGACCGATGGTAAAGAAAACTGGTCAACGGTGGGTGTCTCCGACAACATCATTGAAGCCAGTTGGGATGCCTTGGTGACTGCAATCAAGCTTGAATTGATGTGGGCCAGCGAAAAATTCGCAGAAGATAACGCCTGGGCTGTTTAGCTTTTAGATTTGATGAATCCGATTCAGACCGATCCATCGGTCAAAATCGCTGTCAAACGTAAATATTGATTTCACCGAATGCCGCTCCATCACAGCAATGTGGAGCGCATCTCTAGCGCTCAATGAAGCCGGGTGGTGGATAATTTCGGAAGCTCGCAGGACGTCTTCCTTCTCAATAGGGAATACGTTATCCACAACTTTCAGGATTGTCCGCAGTGCAGGCTCAATGGCGTCTTTTCTGTTGATGGCAGTATATCGATGGAGTATCTCCTGCAATATTTCGGCGTCGGTCACCAATGGCCACCCCTCGGCAACCAAACGCTCCAGCAGAATTTGAGCCTCAACCTTGTGCCGATGGGGCGCCCCCACAAGGTACATCGGGATATTGGAATCAAGGAAGATCAGTTGGGTAACCCTGTGCTATTTCACTGAGCATCTGATCAATATCGGCAGTGGGGAAAGAATATTCCGTAGCGCTACGGATGGCTCTCAATTTCGATTCCGGATCAAGCAACGATTTTGCATTTCGGGCTTCACTCAAAGTGTTTCGGACCCACTCACCAACTGAAAGTTTTTGTCGACTGGCAAGGAGTTGGATTTCTTCCATTTCTTTATCGGGCATAAGAACTTGAAGTCGCTTACTCATGCAGTGAGTATAGCATGCTCTACGATTGAGTAGAGATGCTGGAACTATTCAGCTGGAACTTCTGCTACTCTAGCTTTTCACCCAATTGAATCGACGGAGGTGCCTTATGGCAACAACCAAGAAGACTGCGGCTAAACCCGTAAGAAGTACCCGCTCCGAAGTGGAGCGGGAATTTGCTGAGGTTCGTGAACAATCTGAATCGGCCCGTGAATCCGTGATGCCCAAGCAAGAGGAACAGAATAGGGCCCGCGAGGCCGAAATTAGAACCGCTGTTGAGAACCTCACCGTGGACAGCATTGTCCAACGGCTGCCCGCGTTGGGTTTGGAAGTTTCCAGAACGCTGGCAAGCTTGTCCGACCAATTGGTGGAAGAAGTGAACCGCCTATCCTCCGCCCGCGAGGCCGTCGCCCTGGAACGCAAGGAATTGGAGCGCCTCCACAAGATTGACGTCGCCGCCACGGCAATTGATCAGCTGATTCAAGACTACGAACGCAAAAGTCAGGAGCAGGAAGAAGAAATCGCCGGGCAACGCGCCACTTGGGAAGAGGAGAGCCGGACCGTAGAGAGGGAGCGCAAGGAACAGGAAGAGGCGTTGAAGAAGCAGCGTCAGCGCGAAATCGACGAGTACGAGTATAAGAAGGTTCTGGAACGAAAGAAGGCCCAGGACAAATACGATGAAGATCAGCGGGTTCAAGAGCGTAAGAATCTGGAAAAGCAGGAGGCTCTCGAAAAGAGTTGGCAACAGCGCGAGGCTGCGTTGGCCGACCGCGAGGCCGATTGGAAGAAGTTGTCGAAGGAAGCCGAGCAGTTTCCAGCCCGACTGGAGAGTGAAACCACCCGTGCGGCAAGCGAAGCCGCCAAGCGCGCAGATGCCGAGTTCCAGCAACAGATGCTGTTGACGAAGAAGGATGCGGAGAGTGAGAAGAGGTTGGCGGATTTGCGGATCCAGACGATGGAACAAGGCATGGCGCAACAGGCAGCGCAAATCACGGCTCTGCAAAAACAGTTGGATGAAGCCAAGCAGCAAGTGCAGGATATCGCCGTCAGGGCAATTGAAGGAGCATCTGGATCAAGGGCGTTGGGTCATATTAACCAGATAGCCATGGAGCAGGCGAAAAATCGCTCTCCGCAGGGTTGAAAGCGGCGCTGAAGCACCCGGGTTTAAACCAATAAATCATGGTTTCTATCCCAAAGACATTGGAGTATTATTGAGGTATGCGCGTCAAGACTTCGGTCACGTTACCATCCGGTTTATTGGAAGCGATCGACAAAATTGAAGATAACAGGTCAGCTTTCCTGGAGAAAGCAGCCATAGCTTATTTGACCGCCTTGGATCGCCGGTTCCGCGAAGAGCGCGATTTGGAAATTATCAACCGCAATGCGAAGCGGCTTAACAAAGAGGCCGAAGACGTTCTTGGCTATCAGCGCCGGCCATGATCTGAGGCGAATTGTATCTGGTCCGAAAACCCAATTCGAGCGACCCTAGAAAGCAACGTGTCTTTGCCATTGTCAGCCGCCAAACGTTAATAGATTCAAAATTTTCAAGCGTGATTTGTGCCCCAGTTTATTCAAGGCACGACGATTTGGAAACTCAAGTAGCGATCGGGACAACCGAAGGATTGAAATTTCCTTCGAGTTTGCATTGTGATGAACTAATAAGCATTCCCAAAACCTTCCTAACGAACTACGTCGGAAAGCTGAGTGAACTTCAACTCTCACTTCTGGATAGAGCTTTGACAATTGCCCTCTCCTTACCAGGATCGATTCCAGCTAGGGATGTCCGTATCATTATTCAGTGAAGGATTTCGTTAGGCAAACTCAAAGCATTTCTATCGGATCCAGATTAAACCAATTTGACACAAAACAAAGAAATTAGTTAAACTAGAAACGTCTGAAAGTCTCGCACGGAGATAAGTCTGTCTATGAATACCGTAGTTCCATCCGGCAAAAATATCGAGCGTAGTTGGCATATTATTGATGCCAAAGACCTCATCCTTGGCCGGGTTGCCAGTAAAGCCGCATTGTTGTTGATGGGTAAGCACAAACCGATCTATACGCCATATATTGATATGGGAGATCACGTCGTGGTTATCAACGCCGATAAGATTAAACTTACCGGTAAGAAAGAAGAACAAAAGTTGTACCGTTACCACTCTGGTTATCCAGGTGGGTTGACGGAGATTACCGCTCGCCGTATGCGCGCTACGCGTCCTGCCAAGATGATCGAAGAGGCCATCTCTGGCATGCTGCCGAAAAGCAAAATGGGTAAGCAAATGTACCGGAAACTTAAAGTTTACGCCGGTGACCGGCATCCTCATCAGGCTCAAGGGCCTGTGGCGATGTCTCTGTAATTGAAGTTAAAACCCGGTAAGGGTTAAGGTGGAAAAAGAGTGGCAGCAGCGATTACGCAATGGTTAGGGACGGGACGCCGCAAAACGGCTGTGGCCAGGGTTTTCCTGCGTCATGGCAAGGGCACAATCACCGTCAACGGTCGAACCATCGAGAAGTACTTTTCCAATGACACAGCTCTTTCGCTAGTAAAGCAGCCTTTGCAGGCTACAGAAATGGCGGAGAAGTTTGATGTCCTGATCGTCGCCGATGGCGGTGGCATTACCGGTCAGGCGGGCGCAGCCCGTCTCGGAATTGCCCGCGCATTGTGCGCCTTCAACTTGGAGCTTCGTGGCAAGCTGAAAGGTTTGGGTTATCTTACCCGCGACCCCAGAGCTCACGAACGAAAGAAGTACGGACAGAAGGGCGCCCGCAAACGGTTCCAGTTCTCCAAACGCTAGTTATTCATTGGGGCCGGCTATTCCACTTGGAATTTCCGGCCTCAACACTTCGCAACTGAGCTGTCTTTCCCCAAAGAAGTTCCCCACGCACAAATTTCGCTTAGGGCCGTGCCGTGTGGATTGTGGGAATACAGACTCCCAACCAGATTTTAGGAGGCACTTTTGCCGTCGATTTCAATGAAGGAATTGCTCGAAGCAGGCGTTCATTTCGGGCACCAGACCAAGCGCTGGAATCCAAAGATGAAAGAATACATCTTTGGCGAACGTAATGGGATTTACATTGTAGATCTACAAAAAACTCTCAAACTTTTCAAAGACGCAATGCGGTACGTCGGCGAAATGGCAGCCATGGGCAAGAATGTCCTGTTTGTCGGCACCAAGCGCCAGGCGCAGGAAGCCATCGCCGAAGAAGCAACCCGTTGCGGCATGTACTATGTCAACAACCGTTGGCTGGGCGGATTGCTCACCAACATGACCACAGTTCAAAAGTCCATCAAACGGCTGAAAGAACTGGACGAACTTGCGAACGATCATAACTGGGCTGGCCGCTCTAAGAAAGAAGTCGGTCGTCTGGAACGCGAACGGAAGCATTTGCAGCAGAATCTCGCCGGCATCAAAGATATGCCTGGCCTGCCTGATGTAATGTTCGTCATTGATTCCAACAAGGAAGGCATCGCCGTTTTGGAAGCCCGCAAACTGGGTATTCCTGTGGTGGCTGTTGTAGATACCAATTGCGATCCTGACGTTGTGGATCACGTAATTCCCGGCAATGACGACGCGCTGCGTGCCATCCGCCTGTTCACCACCAAGATCGCCGATGCCTGCATTGAAGGTAGAGCCTTGGCCACTGAACAGGATTTCTCGCAAGCCATGCGTCAAATCAATGTTGACGAAGAACCTTCCTCCGGCGACCAGACTTCGGGCGATTATGCTCAATATCTGGATCCCCAGTATGCTGAACAACTCATGTCGGAAACCATTCCTGACGATGAGATCACCTCCAACCTGCCAAAGAAATTGCAGCAGGATCTGGAAAAAGACTAAACCGCTTAACGTGGGACAGACCATGCGGCCTGTCCCACTGAAAATTCAAATAGGATTGTAAAACTATGGCGGAGATTACCGCAGCACAGGTTAAAGAACTACGCGAGCGCACTGGCGCTGGCATGATGGAATGCAAGAAAGCCTTAGTGGAAGCCAACGGCATTATCGCCGAAGCTGAAGTTGTGCTTCGCAAGCGCGGCATTGCCTCAGCTTCGAAGAAGTCCTCCCGCGCCACCAAGCAGGGAAGCATCGGCACCTACATCCACTCTGGATCACAGCTTGGTGTGATGATTGAACTCAACTGCGAATCCGATTTCGTGGCCCGCACCGAAGACTTTCAGGAATTAGTGAAAGACATCGCGATGCAAATCGCCGCTACGGATCCAAAGTTCGTTCGCAAGGAAGACGTCACGGCTGAAGTTCTGGATAAGGAACGCGAAATTCAGAAGGCGCGCGCCATTGCTGAAGGCAAGCCTGAAAAGATTGCCGAAAAGATGGTGGAAGGCCGCCTCAGCAAGTATTACGAAGAGTTCTGTTTGCTGGAAATGCCCTTCATCAAGGACAACACAGTCACAGTTGCCCAGTTGATCGCTACCAAGATCGCCAAAATGGGTGAGAACATCAGCATCGCCCGTTTTGTCCGCTTCAAAGTAGGCGAAACGATGGCTGCTGCCTCTGACGAATCGACTGAGCAGCAAGGTTAATGGCAGTGGCCCGATACGGACGCATCCTCCTAAAGCTGTCCGGTGAAGTATTAGCCGGCAATGAACGATTCGGGATCAACGCCGAGCGTGTCAACGGTCTGGCCGCTGAAGTGGCCGGCGTTGCACAAACGGGCGTTCAAATTGGTTTAGTGGTTGGCGGTGGCAACTTCTTTCGCGGAGTGGCGGCCGCCGCCCGCAACATGGATCGTGTGGCTGCCGACCATATGGGGATGTTGGCCACCGTCATCAATTCTCTGGCACTGCAGGACGCTCTTGAAAAGCAAGGTGCACCCACTCGCGTCATGACTGCTATTTCCATGCCCTCTGTTGCCGAACCCTATATTCGTCGTCGTGCGATTCGTCATCTGGAAAAAGGGCGTATCGTTATTTTCGCAGCCGGCACCTCCAACCCCTATTTCTCAACCGATACAGCGGCAACCTTGCGTGGCTTGGAAATTCATGCCGAAATAGTGGCCAAGGCAACAGGCGTAGACGGAGTATACGACAAGGATCCGCGCAAACACGCCGATGCCGTTTTTTATGAAAAGATCAGTTATCAGGAAGTCTTAGCCAAGGCACTCGGCATCATGGATGCTTCGGCCGTGGCCATGTGCCGGGACAATGGTCTGCCTATTGTTGTTTTCAATCTGAACACAACCGGAAATATAATGCGTATGTCGGCGGGTGAAACCGTCGGAACGCTAATCTGCGCCTAACAGGCGTAAAGGAAGCGATATGTCGCAGAACTTTCAAAACATAAAAGAAGTTGAAAATGCAGCCAAGACCAGAATGGATAAAGCCTTGGCAGATATGCAGCATGCCATTGCGCAGATGCGCACTGGCCGTGCTTCAGTGAATATCCTGGAGCCGATCAAAGTGGAAGCCTATGGTAGCCTGAACCCCATCAACCATCTGGCTACCCTGCACGTTCCTGAGCCGGGCATGATCACCGCACAGCCATTCGATGTTTCCATGATAGGAGCCATTGAAAAGGCCATCCGCAATTCGGATTTAGGTTTGAACCCTGGCAACGATGGGAAGCTGATTCGCATACCTATTCCGCCATTGAACGAGGAGCGTCGCAAGGAACTGGTTAAGCAGTTGCACAACACCGCGGAAGATCATCGGGTCTCCATGCGTAACATCCGCCGCGATGCCAATGATTCCATCAAGAAACTGTTCAAAGACAAATTAATCAGCGAAGACGACGAAAAACGTGCCGTCGCCGACATTCAGAAAATGACCGATGCCGCTATTGCCAATTTGGACAAGTCAGTGAAGACCAAGGAAAACGACGTACTTCAAGTTAAGTAACAACAATCTTCCCGCAAGACAAATTGGCCCTCGGGGCGGATGCCCTACCAGGTATCCGAATCGAGGGCCATTCTGTTTCTAATCTCAAAAACAAACACCTTTCGGAATCAGGCGATGTTCGTGCGCCTGACGCTCAAGCCCTTCGCGGAAGTCGGGATGGGCTATCGAAATAAGTGCCTGGGCCCGTTCGGCTACCGACTTTCCCTTCAGGTTCACGATGCCATATTCGGTGACTAGATACATCACGTCAGAGCGCGTCGTGGTGATAATGTTGCCTGGTGTCAGGTCCAGTACAATGCGGCTGCGGCGTTCACCCCGTTTGTCGTACGTGGAGGACAAACAGATAAACGACTTGCCTCCCTTCGATGCATAGGAACCACGCACAAACTGCCCTTGCCCACCGGTACCGCTAATGTGACGATGTCCATCGGATTCGGATGCGGCTTGACCCTGCAGGTCGATCTGCGTTGTATTGTTAATGGAAATCATACGGTCGTTCTGCATGATAATATGCGGTGGATTCGTATAGTCCACCGGACAACAATGGAAATCTGGATTCTTTTCGATGGCGTCATACATAGCGTTCGATCCTATCGCGAAGGTGTAGATGATCCTGCCTGGGTTCAGCGTCTTTTTTGCGCCCGTTATACGGCCTGCCTGATAGAGTTCCACTATGCCGTCGGTCAGCATTTCTGTGTGCACTCCTAAGTCAGAAATATTGCTTTCCAGCAGCAGCGTACAGACTGCATTGGGCATGCCGCCAATGCCGATCTGCAGGCAGGAACCACTCTCAATTTCAGCGGTGATGTAGCTTGCAACCTGTCGATCAATTTCGTTTGGCGGCAAGTTCGGTAGCTGGGCAGTTGGTTGGTGATCACCCTCAATAATGTAATCAACCTCACTCGAATGAAGGCCGTTCTGTTCGCCATGGACCCAGGGAAGTCCACGGGTGACTTCCACGATAACGACCTTTGCACGCTCGGCAATCGCGCGGTGCCAGACATTCGTTGGGCCAAAATTGAAGTAGCCGGTTGCGTCCAGGGGGCAGACTTTGAGAATTAGAATGTCGACGGGGTCCAGAAAGCGTCGATAGTAATCCGGCACTTCGCCCAGGTTGAGGGGAATGTAGTTGCAGCGTCCAGCGTCGTGATGCTTTCGATCGTAACTGGAGAAATGCCAACTGAACCAATGAAAACTATTGCCAAGGGGATCGGCTTCCAACACGGCTCGTGGTTTCGCGGAAAGGCACGAGCGGATTTTCACGTTCTGCAGTTCACCGGACCGGGCGGCAAGCGACCTATCAAAGACATCGGGTTGGCTGAGAGCTCCGCCATAGTCGAGCCACATGCCGGATCTAACCATGCCGGCTGCTTGTTCACTTGAGATTGTTTGTGCTGGAGAGTTCGCCCGTCGCATGAATATTCATTGTATACAGGAATCTGTTGTTGATCTTTCGACGGCGAAGACTTAGATACCTAGCTTGTACTTATCAGATCTTCGATATCATACGAATAGATGTCAAAGCTTACACTCAGCGTCGATGAAAACGTGGCGTCCCGTGCCAAGGAATATGCAAAATCGCACGGTGTTTCCGTTTCTCAAATGGTGGAGACCTACCTTGCGGCTGTGGTTTCGCCTCCACCTTCCTCCATCAAACCCACTCCGGTTCTAGATTCGGTTCTTGGAATTCTCAAGCATGCAGACACCCAGGATTACCATAATTATCTTCTGGAAAAGTATCGATGAAGGGAGTCCTCTTCGACTCTAACGTTGTTCTCACGCGTGACCCCAAAGGTTTTCGCCATTCGCCGGTCCGATCAGTAACTCCGGAAGCGCTTCTGCCAATTCTGAGTCTTGAGGCTTAGATATTCCCTTTCCTAAACTCCTCGGCCAACTGATCGCTCCCTCTCCAAGCTACTGCCAAAATCGTCAACGTCGGGTTCTTCTCCGTAGCCGTCGGGAAGATCGCGCCGTCCAGTACATATAGGTTCTTAACCTCATGAGCCTGTCCGAAACTACTCACCGCACTCCGCTTTGGATCACTCCCCATGCGCACTGTTCCATGCTCATGAATAGCCGATCCAGCGGCTGCCAATTCACCCCGTTTGTAAGGCAGAATTTCAGCCTTCGCCGCACGTAGAATGGATTCCGCACAATCGTACATCTCGTCCACCATTTTCCGTTCGTTGTCGGAAAGCTTGAATTCAATACGTGCAATTGGAACTCCGTAGCGATCCTTCGGCGTGCCTTCCACCGTAACCCGATTGTCGCGACGCGGCAGCACTTCGCCATAGGGATGCAGCGAGAGCAGGGCAGGGTAGCGATTCTTCACTGACTTCTTGAACTCCGCCCCAAATCCCGGCAGGGACTTTGCGAATTCTGCGTTTGCCTGTGCGCCGGTGGACCAGAATTGCGATCCAAACCCACGCAGGTAATCGCGTTTCCGACCATCGCGATGGTTGTACCTGGGCATATAAATATGTTCGCCGCCAATGCCATCGTCATTTTGCGTTTTCGCTCCGCGCAGTTCCGGGGCAAAGCCATACATGTGAAAACGTGTCTGCTCTGTCAAATACCGCCCGATGACATCGTTTGAATTCGCAATGCCATTTGGATATTTTGAGGATTTGGAATTCAACAATATGCGCGTTGAATCAATACAGGAAGCAGCCATTACCACAATGCGCGCCTGCACTGTATGTTCCTGCTTCGTGTTCCGATCAAAGTATTGAACCCCGCTGGCCAACCCTTTGTCATCCACCAAAACTCGGGCCACAACAGCGTTGTCGATCACCTGCAGTTTGCCGGTCTTGGCGGCTGGTTCCAAAAGATAGTCAGTGGAATTGAAGAAAGCTGCGACGTCGCAGCCCTTGCCGCATGCCCCGCAATAGTGGCATGGTGCTCGGCCATTGTGTTCCTTCGTTAGCACTGCCCGTCTACCGGCAACCACGGAAATGCCAACGCTTTTCGCCGCCTTCTGCATCAGCCGTTCGCCGCATCGGGGGCTTGCGGCTGGAAGCATGAACTTGCTGCCTGGTAAAGAATCCTGATCGTCCGTTCCGCCGCAAACGCCGATCAACTGCTCAACTTTGTCGTAATAAGGAGAGATGTCCGCATACCGCAGCGGCCACGGAATTTCCCAACCGTCCTTTTCCGGGCCAGTGAAATCGACGTCGGAATAGCGAAGGGACACTCGTCCCCAAATATTCGTTTTCCCACCGCGACCCCAAACACGGGTCAACTCGAACGGCTGATTACTGGGAGTTTCATAAGGCTGCTCCTTGGTATCCAACACCATTTGCGGAGGCCGCAATCCACGTTCTAAGCGATCACGCCATTCCCAGGGCTTCACGTGCGACCAAAACTGAGCGCGATTAAACTTCTGCCCAGCATCCAGGACGGTAACATTCACGCCTTGCCTGGTCAGATTCCATGCCGCCATTCCGCCAGCAGCGCCGCTGCCGATAATGACTACATCATGCTTTTTTTGCGAAGTTTGTGCGTACATGATTTTAGACCTGATGCTCCGGGTGGGTGCAGCCTGGAAACTCTTTAAGAAACGTATTTGCGTTCCAGCCAAGTTCCTGTTGGAGGCCTTCCCTGGTGGAATAGTAGCCATCGATTGTGGAATTTTTCAACAGCGTAAAGAAGTTGGCGCGGCTGGTTCCTTGCTCCTTGCTGAAAGTGGTGAGAATAGCGACTTGTTCCGGCTCGGGCAGTTCCACAAAAGCTTTGCCGTCTTTCTTGCGCGCTTCTCCGTTCAATGAAGCGATTCCACGGCGGAACTCTGCCCGAATCCGAGTGTTGCCATCAATGATGAAATGCACATTAGCGTCAGCTGCACCAGGAGTTTCGGTACGCGGAATAATGTGATCAACCAGACGTGCCAGAGTTTTCAGCTCATCGGTGCTAAAAAACTTTGCCACCTTCTTCGTGGCGGGAAGTTGAACAAGAGCAACTTCATGCTGATGCTCCTGGGCAACGGCTAAAGGCACTGCGGCAGCCAGCGCGGTTTGAATTGCTTGTCGGCGAGTTTTCATGTGACTTGTATATTCTATCGAGATTTTTGCTGCGACGAAGTTACAATGAAAGTGTTGGACACCTCACCTGAGCTTGATCTCCATGGCCTGCTACGCCAATATTGGGGATATGACGAATTTCGTCCTCAGCAGGAAGCGATCATCCGTTGTTTGTTGGGCGGCCGCGATGCGGCTGTAGTTATGCCCACAGGCGGAGGAAAATCGCTCTGCTATCAATTGCCATCGTTAGTTGGTACTGGGACTACCGTCGTCATTTCACCTCTCATCGCCTTGATGCAGGATCAGTGCGATCAGTTGGCACAAATGGGAATTCCTTCTGCGGTGATCAACAGCAGCATGCCTTACGCTGAACAGCAGAAGGTAATGTGGGAAGCCAAGCGTGGTACTTATCGACTTCTGTATCTTTCACCGGAACGGATGGCGCGCGAAGATACTATCCATTGGTTGAACAATATTCCCCTGGCTCTGTTTGCCATTGACGAGGCCCATTGTATTTCCGAGTGGGGGCATGAGTTCCGTCCGGAATATCGAATGCTGGGTCGCCTTCGCAATAACTTTCCCGGTGTCCCAATTGCGGCTTTTACTGCATCGGCAACGCAACGGGTAAGGCACGATATTATTCAGCAATTGGGCCTGAATCAACCCGGAAAGTACATCCGCAGCTTCCACCGATCTAACCTTCGCTTTGTGATTCGCCAAACAGATGCAAGCACGCAGTTTGAATATTTGTTACGAACCTTGCGAGCCCATCAGGGAAGCACTGTCATCGTCTATGCCCCCACCGTTTCGTCAGTAGAAACCACTGTGGATGAGTTGGGTCAAAATGGCATTGAAGCGATTGCTTACCATGGGCAGTTAGGTACTGAAGTCCGGCGTCGGAATCAAAACACTTGGATGGCCGATGAGGTCCGGGTTCTGGTTGGCACCTTGGCTTTTGGGCTGGGAATCAACAAGCCTCATGTGCGTGCCGTCATTCACCTGTCCCTTCCGAAATCACTGGAACAGTATTATCAGGAGGCAGGCAGGGCAGGCCGGGATGGTGAATCAGCGGATTGCATTCTTTTATGGCAAAAGCGCGATATCGGGTTGTTGGCATATTTCATAGAGCAGCTAAAGGACAAGGAAGAACGCAACCGTGCTTGGGATCGTTACAAAGTGGTTCGCGAATTTGTGGAGGGTAAGGCGTGCAGGCCTCGGGCACTTTGCCAATATTTTGGGGAAGCTCCGAAATGGGAAAAATGCGACGGCTGCGACGTATGTGGCTATTCGCTGGAATGGTTGGAAGCCAAGCCAGTTGGCGAGAAGAAAATTCTTCCCCTCAAAAAACATGAGCAGCTTGATGAGGGGCTGCGAGATCATTTGCGTCTATGGCGACTGGATATGGCCAAGAAAACCAAACAGCCCGCATTCATCATTTTGCACGACGCTACGATTGACGACTTGGCTAGAAGAGTGCCCCATACAATTACGGATTTGCTGAAGGTGTTTGGCATTGGTCAAGCCAAGGCAGAAAAGTGGGGCGAGGAAATTTTGGGGGCAATTCAGGCGTTTGAACGGGGCGACAAGTTTGTTCAAACGGAGCCCGATGGGCCAAAGCATTCCCCGGCTGAAATCACATTGCAATTGTTGCAGGAAGGCAAGTCGATGGAGGAGATCGCGAAACTTCGCGACCGTCGCGTGGAAACAGTAATCAGCACAATCTGTACCTTGGTTTCCCAAGGCAAGATTCAATGGCAGGTCTCCTGGATGACTCCAGAGCGACGCAAGCTGATTGAAGATGCCGCTCACCAACAGGGATTCGAAAAAGTGAAACCCATTAAAGAAGCGTTGCCCGACGAAATCAGTTACGGCGAGATTCGGCTGGTGTTGGCTGACCTTTCGCAGCAGGCCGGGCAGTAGATTTCCAGAATTCGATGGGCTCTGGAATCGCCGCTCCGTCCTTGCGCGGTGAGGATGCTCCATAGTGAACTTTTTTCGTTGTGTCGGTGAGGACTGCTTGACCACCGCCCATTTGGCCTGAATATTCGCCGCGCACATCCAGATAATGTCCGCGCTTTGTGAGGTCTTCTCGCTCCGCTGCCGGGACACGGCTTTCTATCAGAACGTCGCAGCCGCCCAATGTTTGCCGAGTGAAACGAGGTGCTTCCAAAGCTGCTTGAATATTCATTCCGTGATCGACGATGTTTGAAACAAACTGGGCATGCGCTAATGCCTGGTTAGCCCCACGCATGATTCCAAATCCAATTTTCTGGTCACCCTTTTCCATAAAGCCAGGAATAATGGTGTGATACGGCCTTTTTCCAGGGGCCAAGACATTGGGGTGTTGGGGATCGAAAGTGAAACCGCCGGCCCGATCGTGCAGTTGAAATCCAAAATCGTCAACCACGACGCCGGAGCCCCACAGATCTGAAATGCTTTGAATCCACGAAACTATGTTTCCTTCCTTATCGACAACGGAAAGGTAAATGGTGTGGGACCCTTTTTCAAACTCACCAGGGGAAAAGGAGCAGCCCGCTTTTCCCAGTTCAATCTGCTTCGCGCGTTGGGTGGCATAGTCTTTGGACAGCATCGCCTTGGTAGGGACAGTCACTGCGCGAGGGTCTGCGTTATAGGCTCGCAAATCCTGATAGGCCAGTTTCTGCGCTTCAATTTTCCAGTGAAAAGCATCGGCACTGAGGGGCTGTTTCTCTTGTATTGGGAACTTCTCCATGATATTGAGCATCATTAAAACGGCTATGCCCTGACCGTTAGGAGGCATCTCCGACACCTTCCAACCGCGATAGGTGGTTGCTATTGGGTTGATCCACTCGGAATGGAATCCTGCCAAATCATCGGACGTTAGGGTACCCCCTAGACGCTTTGAGGTTTTTAGAATTGACTGGGCAATGGGACCTTTATAAAAAGCATCGCGTCCGGTTTGGGCCAGCGCTTCAAAAGCGTTCGCCAGTTGTGGATTGCGGAATATCTCGCCGACAGCTGGAGCGCGGCCGTCTATTAGATAAACCTTGCTGGCATTGCTATCGGAATCCAGTTTGCTGACGGTGTGCGACCAATCATATTGAATGATTTCGGTGACTGGAAAGCCGTTGCGAGCGTGATGGATGGCTGGTTGAAAAAGGTCTGCCCAGGGAAGGCGTCCGAATTTTTGATGCATTTTCGCCCAACCGTCTACAGCACCTGGAACGGAGACAGTGTGAATTCCTGAACCAGGCATGTTGTAGTGGCCCTTCGCCTTTAGAGCATTGATGGTCATTCCTTTCGGCGTCGGTCCGCTGGCGTTAATGCCAGTAAGCTTGTCTGTTTTGGCGTCCCAATGAATGGCGAAAAGATCGCCCCCAATTCCACACATCATCGGTTCGACAACGGAAAGCACTGCATTTGCGGCAATTGCTGCGTCTACTGCCGAGCCTCCGCGGGCGAGGATTTGGGCTGACGCCTGGGAGGCGAGAGTTTGGCTTGTGGCCGCAATTCCTTGGCTTGAAATCACCATGGAACGGGCTTGCCATCGCTCTTGCGGAACAGCTAAACGAGTGGCGGATATCGACAGTGCTAGAAGGAGTGAAAGCCTTTTCATGGATGGCTCTATTCTATACTGGACCTCGGGTCCGAAGCTTGCTGCAAGCGAACTCCGCATTGTGCTAACGTTTTGGTTAACCCAGCAAAATCCATGGATAGACGCCGCTTTCTTCAAACATCCGCAGCGATTGCCGCATTGAACCAATTCCCGCATCATTTGTATGCTGGTAAGACCAGGAAAAACGCCTTCGATCGTATTAAATTGGGTCCAAAGGGTGTGGAACTAAGCCGGTTGGCGATGGGTACAGGCACCAATGGAACGGGGGGAAGTTCAAATCAAACAAAGAAGATGGGCGTCACGGGTTTGGCCGATCTTTTCCGTAACGGGTACGATCGCGGTTTGAATTTTTGGGATACGGCGGATCAGTATGGAACTCACCCGCATGCCCGTGAAGCGTTGCGATCGGTGCCTCGGGAAAAGGTCACGATTTTGTCTAAAACGCGCGCAAACACTGCCAAGGAAATGCGGGCCGATCTGGATCGTTTCCGAAAGGAATTGAACAGCGACTACATCGACATCCTACTGTTGCATTGTATGACTGACGGCAATTGGAATGAAAAGAAGCGCGGGGCAATGGACGTAATTTCAGAGGCGCAGGATCGGGGTCTTGTCCGCACCAAGGGTGTAAGTTGCCATACTTTAGATGCTTTGAAGACCGCCGCCTCAGAACCTTGGGTGGAAGTGGATTTGGCCCGCATTAATCCTGCGGGAGTGGCAATGGATGCGGATCCGACTACAGTGATTGGAGTGCTTCGCCAAATGAAAGCCGCTGGAAAAGGTGTAATTGGCATGAAGATTTTTGGTGCTGGTAAGCTTCGGGATAAAACCGACGAATGCCTGCAGTTTGCGTTGTCGCTTGATTGCGTGGATGCTTTCACCATTGGAAGCGAAAGCCCAGAAGAGTTAGAGCAGTTGATGACGAAAATCCCGAACGCCAGCGTTCGAGGGTAATCGATTCGCAGAGACAAGTTTTAGAACATTGGGAGATTAATATAATGACAAAATTTGGAACAATAACTGTTGGGATGATTGCAGCCCTCGCCTTAACCCTCACCATGGGAGCGCAGGACAAAAAGAAGATGAAGGGCGGGGCAGCACCTGGCATTCTTCAACCGCAAATGGCTGTTGAGGGCGGAAGTTACGAAAAACCGATGGGTTCGATTGGGAGCAAGCCTGATAATGCTTGGACTGCCACAACCATGGGAGCATCAGTAGATGGAAAGCCGAACATGGCGAAAGTTGTTACCATGACCGGCGAGATTGTTGATTTTTCCTGCTACCTGCAAATCGGCAAGCATGGTGAAAAACACCGAGCTTGCGGACAGAAATGCTTTAAGAACGGACAACCCATTGGCCTGTTGACAAAGGACGGAAACCTTTTCATGTTAATGGACGAAGAGCATGACCTGCGCCGCGATGGTATGACTGATTTCCGCTCTGCTGCTGTGGAACATACTGCCCACATTATGGAAGTGACAGGGACTTTGTCGGAGCACGCCGGCGTCAAGGCCATTTACGTTCAGGGTTATTTGAAGAAATAGATTTCAAGGAAAAAAGACCAGATGAGTTTTAAGCAGTTGTTTTGCATTGGCGGGATCGCTTTATTTGCTCCCGTGTTGTTTTTTGGAGCAGATGCTAAGGGGCCACAAGTGCCCCTTGGCTTGCTGCCGATTCAATTTCCCAAAGAGAATCCTTATAGCCCTGAGAAAGTAGAATTGGGGAAATTGCTTTATTTTGACAAACGCTTGTCTTCCGATAACACAGTGTCCTGCGCCAGTTGCCATCATCCGGATCATGCTTTCACAGATGGTGAGGAGAACTCAAAAGGAATTCGTGGACAACGTGGTGGACGAAGCGCGCCGACGGTTCTGAACCGGGCATATAGTTTGAACCAGTTTTGGGATGGACGGGCAGGCACGCTTGAAGAGCAGGCCAAGGGGCCCATCCAAAATCCGATTGAGATGGGGAACACGCATGAAAATGTGGTGAAGACTCTGCGGGGGATTGCCGGATATCGAAGTCTTTTTAAGAACGTTTTTGGCACAGAAGCCATTACTATCGACCATGTTGCTATGGCAATCGCCACGTTCGAGAGAACGGTTTTGAGTGGTAACTCGCCCTATGACAAATTCAAGGCTGGGAACAAGAAAGCTCTGAGTGATGCCCAAGCCCGCGGCCTGCATGTGTTTCAAGGCAAGGCGAAGTGCGACCAGTGTCATGAGGGTATTAATTTTACAACTAACGCCTATCACAACCTGGGAGTGGGTACCGACAAACCAACTGCGGACGAAGGCCGTTTTGCCGTGACAAAGAATTCAGCGGATTGGGGGACGTTTAAGACTCCTACGCTACGGGATATTTCCCGGACCGGTCCTTATATGCATGATGGTAGTTTGAAAACTCTTGACGAAGTTGTTGACTACTACGACAAGGGCGGAATGCCCAACAAGAACTTGGATGAAAAGATGAAAAAGCTCAACCTAAATAAGGAAGAGAAGAAAGATCTTGTAGAATTCCTGAAATCTCTTGAGGGTACGAGTTGGCAGGCGATTAAGGAACCCACGAAGTTTCCAGAATGATTCGACGAAAATTTTTGACGAACTTGGCACCTGTACTGACGGGTGGCGCGGCTGTTTCCCTGGTTGGTTGTACAGGAACCCGCAAGAAGCAGATCGGCGTAGTGCCCAAAGGCAGAGCCCACTTATTTTGGCAATCTGTTCACGCGGGGGCGGTGAAAGCTGCTCGTGAAAATGACGTTGAAATTCTTTGGAACGGGCCCACTACAGAGACGGACTACAACGGGCAGATTCAAATTGTCGACGCGTTTATCAACCGCAAGGTAGATGCTATTTGCCTGGCTCCGATCGACAAGAAAGTGATGGTGAGCATAGTTGAAAGGGCTGCCAGCCAGAACATTCCAGTGATCATATTTGATTCGCCAGTGGATAGTGATAAGTTCATTTCTCAAGTTGCAACCGACAACTATCAGGCCGGTGAATTGGCTGCGGAGCGGATGGGGAAGATCTTAGATGGGAAGGGAAAGGTAATTGTAGTTGCAGTGCAACCTGGTGCTGCTTCCACCATGGCCCGGGAGCAAGGATTTGAGGACAAGATCAAGGCTGCATTTCCGGGAATCGAAATTGTGGATAAACGCTATGGGATGGCCGATTTTGCGAAGTCTTTACAGGTTGCCGAGAACATGTTGACTGCGCATCCAGAGGCCGTTGGTTTGTTTGCTTCCAACGAATCGAGTGCGGTAGGGGCAGGGCAGGCTGTACGAAATAGAAACGGCAAAATAAAGATGGTTGGGTTTGATTGGAGCCCTACATTGCTTGAGGACGTGCGGAAAGGAGTAATTGATTCGCTGGTGGCTCAACATCCTTTCAAAATGGGTTACGAATCGGTGATCGCCTCGGTAAAGCACCTGAAAGGTGAAAAGGTTGAAAAAATCAATAACCTTAGCCCCAAACTACTGACCAAAGAAAATTTAGATACTCCCGAGGTGCAGGAACAAATCAATCCTGACCTCAAGAAATATCTGGATTAGTCCAGTCGCTGCGAATTTCTTCGCAGCGGTTGAACATTTATGTAACACGCGATCGTCTTTTTTGCGTTCAACTCCCTTGACTGCCCGACGCTACTAAGCCTACGTTGATCCGCGAAAAAATAACGCTTGTCGTGGATTGTATGTTTGTTGGCATCACTGCTGCTGCGGCTACAGCCATAAAGGCAGCAAGCAATGCATATTCGATCATATCCTGACCCTTTCTATCGTGCAAAAGACGGAAAAGGCATGACGATAATTTCCCCAAGAATATTCCCAAAATACTTTTCCCTAAGATACTATGAGCTCCCTTGCCCACAGTGTCTCTCCTCATAATTATCATCCACCTATTCTCTAAATCCTTCAACGGTTTATTCGCTGTAGCAAGTCATCAAATTGCACTTAGTCTATTAGTTTGTTACAGTACTGGGCCTCAAGGAGCCACGGTGCCCGGGTAGCGGATTACACTGAAGTTCTGTAGAATGACAGAATCTGTACCGACTCCGGGCACGTCCGCATCTATCGTTAACAAAATCAGCTGTCCAACGGCAGACTGCAGCAGACCTGCTGAGGTCACCAAAGGGGAGCGGCCCCCCCAAGTTTGAGTTGCCCAAACCGTGCTGGCATTGGAAACCGAAAGATTGACATTGCCGACAGCTACGGCCTCAGCGGTAACTGTAGATTGGCTTGCTAGTGCATAGTCCCCCCACTTCAACACGAGATTAATTGCTGAAGAATTTCCGGCATGGACGATTGTGTAACGAACCTCAATTCGATCACCGTCAACAATTGCATTCGCGGGAATTGTGCAATTCCCGAGATTGGTTCTAGCACTGGAAGAAGAAGTGGCTCCCGATGCCGAACAGATCACTTGTGGGATTTTTACCGCCGTGTTTTGCAAGATGGAGATTTGACTTGCGCTTAGCAACCGGAAGGAAACCGAAAGAATATCATCCTGCTTAGGAATGGATCCTCCTGAAAAGGTGACGACGTTCCCGGCGAGTGTGAAGTCAAGCCCCTGCTTTAACAGAATTCCATTTCGATACAATTGAACACTGGAAGCTGGAAAGGGTGCTTGGGAAAGAGTGAATGTAGCATTCGCGCCATTGACCAGCCCTGCGGGTACCTCCAGATCAATAAATCCGGGTCCGGACGAACCTGAGGAAGTGGAACTGCCACAAGGTCCAGCAGATCCATCCACGTGGACGCAATCGGAAAGGCTTCCTGATACAGTTTCCAGTGCACCGGTTGATCCTGCTGTAACCACACGATTGGGTGCGAATCCAAAACCCTTCAATGGCCGTGAGTCCAGTTCATCCTGCAAGCCACCAACATCGGAAATTTCAATCACTGCTGCGTTGCCGATCAACTGTCCCGTTGAGTTTGTGCGGATGTCGCGTAAATGGAGCAATGCACTACTAATTGGCACACTCCAATATTCGGTAAACCGAATTTGTCCCCCTGATGAATAGCGAACAGTATAGCGAGCTCCAGCACTTGCATTAGCTGTGGGAACCAGCCTAACGCGAAGATTGCCATTGATAATTGAAACGCTTACCGATTGAGCTGCGATTAGTGAGCCATCGGCAGCTTGAAAAGACCTCCACTCAATGCCGGCCACTCCATTAAATCGTGTGCCGTCCGCATTGTAAATAACGTCTTGGATTGTTGCCAGCGGCAGCGCTGCGAAGGTCTGCCTGGAAAAAATGAGGAAAAGAGCGAGGACCAGGTGTCCTGACCAGATTTTTCCCCCTAGGATATTGCTTAGTTGCGTCAAAACCGCCTCCAAAAAGTACCCAATCTGAAAAGCTAATGGCTGAGCATGCAATGTTCCGCTCTGCATCGTTTGCCGGTTGGAAACGCTGCCAGGTAGGTTCACTCATGGCTGGGCCTCATGATTCAGACTGGGTGATAGTTACTGCTTCAGTCGATCCCAGAGTAATGTGTCTTTTTGGAAAGCCCGACAAATGCTTAGGAGGGTAGAATGTGTAAGATAAATGAAATCAATACAATGGCAGCTTAAGATATTAGTGAATCGGATGTGAATGATAAAGTTCGTTGTAAGTATTCCGCAGTTTATGGCAGACTTTAGAGTTAGTTTTATTGGATTCCGGCTGTTTGACCATAGTAACTACGTACGCTTGGCAACAACGACAGTAATGTCGTCTGACGCCGGTGCACCGTCCATGAACTGAGTTACATTGTTATAGATGTCGTCGAGAATTTCGCGGGCATTCCGTGCCGAAAGCTCAAACAACAGAGCTGCAAGTTTATCCTCACCAAATTCATCTTCCGCTGGGTTCATTGCCTCTGAAACACCGTCGCTGTAGAGTAGCAAAACGTCGCCGGCATCCCAAGGAACCGTTTCCCCCTCATATACATAGGACTTCAAAATTCCCAAAACCGGACCACCTACTGTAAGTGTAGACATCTGACCATTGCTCTTCACTAACATTGGGGGATTGTGTCCAGCATTGGAATAGGCAATTGTTCCCAGGTGTGGGTCAAGTAATGCGATGAAAAAAGTGATGAACTTTCCAGCGGGGCACTTGGCACTAACGCCTCTATTGAGTGCCGTGGTCAACTGAGCCATGTCTGTATAGTGTTCTGCCAGCGAATGGACACGCGCCTGCAGGCTGGTCATCAGCAGGGAAGCGGGCAAACCTTTACCGGCAACATCGCCGACCAGAATTACAAGTCTGCCATCGGCAAGCGGCAAGTAGTCGAAGTAGTCTCCGCCAACAGAGCGGCAAGGAACGCTTTTCCCGGCTAACTGCAATCTGGGGATTTCCGGCGCCATTTGCGGGAACAGTCCATTTTGAATTTCCGCAGCTTGCGACAATTCCTTGGCCATCAACTGCTCTGCCCGCTCTACCTCAAGCAAGCGGGAATGCTCAATCCGCACTGCCGCGATGTTACCCATTACCGTAAGCAAGCTCAAGTCATCTGCAGAAAAGCGGCGGATTACATCAGGTGAATCCACGTAAATTAGGCCAATGACTTTCGATTCGGTTTGCAGTGGAACGGCAATCAGGCTCTTCACCCTCTGCTCCACGATTGTGCGAGCTTCCCTAAGACTATCGTCGAGGGAGGTATCGGCGATCAGAATGGAATTCTTTTCTTCAATAACCTTTGTTCGTACTGCCCGACTGATCCGAAAGCCTTCCCCAATGGTTGCGTTAACCACAAGATTTGGGCCGTCGAAAGTCATCAATACGCCACGCTTTGCCATTACTGCCGAAGTGGCGAGTTGAACAATTACCTGGAACAATTCTTCCAGCGGACGATGAGCTGCAAGTTCTCTGCCTGCATCAATCAAAGCTTTCATGCTTTGCTGCATCTGCAGATTGGTGTGCGAAGAATTACTTTCCGTGGCCATTGCCAGAACGCGTTCGAGCGTTAAAGCTACGGTTCCAGTTTGGGAAAGTGGATCGGAGGTAAATTCCAAGGTTGAAAGGGTTTGACCTGTGGGAGCAGTTGTCAAATACAGAATTGTCAATGCGCCTACAACAATTCTGTCGCCAATCCTGAGTGGCCGTTTCCCGCTAATTCGCTGACCGTTTAATTGAGTACCATTCGTGCTTCCCAGATCGGTGACGGTCCATTCTTCGCCTTTTGGTTCAAATACCAAGTGTGAACGGGACAGAAGTGTGTCGTCAGGGTAGGAGAGAAAGGCGGATTCTGATCGGCCCAGGACAAGGCGGGTACCTTCGAGGGAAACAGTCCGAATTCCTTCTTTGGGGGATTTAATGCTGAGTTGTCGAGCCACTGAAACGAAGTATCTCATGCTTTTGGTCTATTTTGGAATGATTCCGAGGATGAGTCTTGCGACTGGGAAACATTGATAGGGGCAATATGGTTGCAGCTTCCGATAAACAATATCATCACAAAACGCGAACAGCCTATTGTTCGCTTTCCGGGTCTGGGGTGATATTTTTAGACCGTAAACGATAGCCTGAGCGATGAGCAATTGATCGAACGGATCGGCGTGAAGTCCTGACAATTTTCCAGCGGGGATGTTCGTCAATTGTCCCAACGCGTATTTGAGTCAATATTTCACTCACTCAGCTAAGTGTGTATAATAGTGGACATCTGTGTCCTGATATCCATTAAGGGAAGCCATGCTCAGTCAAACTACCGAATATGCCCTAAGAGCAGTAATATGGTTAGCCCAACACCAAGGGAGTCCGCAAACTACGGCCCAGATCAGCGAAGCCACGAAAGTGCCTATCAGCTATTTGGCCAAGGTGCTTCAATCTCTGCGGCGGGCGAGCATTGTGGGGGCTGTTCGTGGACTTCACGGTGGTTTTGAATTGGCTGGGTCGCCGGAAACGATTTCCATTCTTAATATTGTGAACATTGTTGATCCGGTGCCCAGAATCAAGCATTGTCCACTTGGGTTACAGTCCCACCAAGGGCAACTCTGCCCGCTGCACCGGAAACTTGATTTGGCTATGGAAATGGTTGAGAACTCTTTCCGCAGTACTTGCTTGGCAGATTTGCTGAACCCGGAAGAAGGCGGCAAGCCTTTGTGCGAAACGTTACATTCCATTTCGGGGGCGCGTGTATGAGGTCCTTATTCTTTCTAATCGCCCTTGAAACCTGCCTGGCTCAGTTTCCCGACTTAAGCGGTTCGTTCACGTTTCCCTTGGAAAGCGATGCTATCCGCTATGGTGTGCCGGCAAAGAGAGATCCAATTGCAGTGCTACAAAAGAAGTTGGATGCCGGGCAGGTTCAACTTTCGTTTGATGAAAAACATGGGTATCTTCCGGCCGTCTTGAAAGCGCTTGGAGTTTCTCAGCAAACTCAAATGCTGGTTTTCTCGAAGACCAGCTTTCAGTTCAACCGGATCTCACCTGCTACTCCTCGGGCCCTTTATTTCAATGATGATGTTTACGTCGGGTGGGTTCAGAACGGTGAGGTAGTTGAGATATCAGCAGTGGATCCGGAACGCGGGGCGATTTTCTATTCCCTTGATCAGAGACCTACTGCCACGCCACGTTTCGAAAGGCGGGATGAATGCTTACAATGCCATGCTTCGCCCAGAACGTTGGGAGTTCCTGGTCATCTGGTGCGGTCGGTTTACAGCGATAACGAAGGGTTTCCACAAACACAAGCCGGTGGATTTGTTACCGATCATCGAAGTCCGTTTGCTGAACGTTGGGGTGGTTGGTACGTAACTGGAACTCACGGGGAGCAGCGGCATTTGGGAAATGTTGTGGTGGAGGATACCCGCCATCCTGACCGCTTAAGAGTAGAAGCGGGGGCAAATATCATCGATTTAAAGGGGCTCGTGGATGCATCCCCCTACCTGACTAGGCATAGCGATATTGTGGCCTTGATGGTGTTGGAACATCAGACGCGGATGCACAATCTTTTTACGCGCGTCAGCTACGAGACGAACGTGGCTCTGCGATCGCAAACGGAAATGAACAAAGCCTTGGGGCGGCCTGCCGCAGAATGGAGCGATTCCACCAAACGGAGAATCTACTCGCCCACGGAAGTGTTGCTGCGCTATCTGCTGTTTGTGGAGGAACCGGAACTCCTTTCGCCAGTTCGCGGAACCTCAGGATTGGAGCATAGCTTTGCTTCCAATGGGCCTAGAGATACCCAAGGGCGTTCCCTGCGCGATATGGATCTGACGCGGAAAACTTTCCGTTATCCTTGCAGCTATTTGATCTACTCCGAGGCGTTCGATGCCATCCCTCAACCTGCAAAGGACTACCTACTGCGTCGCTTGTGGGAAGTTCTAACTGGAAAGGACAATGGTCCCGATTTTAGATCATTGGGGCGTGAGGATAGGCAGGCAGTACTGGAGATTCTTCGCGAAACCAAGAAGGGCTTGCCTGGATATTGGTATCCAGCCGCTGCGGGCATTCCCCTAAGCTCAACTCAGTAATAACACCTATTCCCTCAGATTGCATTTCTCCTTAAAATCGAGGTGGAATGCGTCCTGTTCGAAAAATCCTCAGCTTTTGGCTTCAACTTTTTGTCTGGAGCCTGATTTGCGTTTATAAATTGGATTTTGGAGCCCTTACGGATTGGCATAAAGGCAGCATTCTGATCCAAGAGCAACCACTGCCATTGTTTGTTTTCTTCTTCGGCTTGCTGATGCTGGGAGCCGCACACTGGATGAAGACTACTGGGCACACAGCAGCTTCGCTGTGGGGATCTGCTGGTTTGGAGACCAACTTTGCAACACCCACCAAACTTGGATGGGAATGGCTGGTGGTGACATTGTTGGGAACGGGCATTGGCTTGGCAATTGCTGAATCAAGGCAAAGTTACTACTTTGTACAGGACGACAATTTCTCTGAGTTTCTGCCGGGGATTGTCTACGGGTGCCGTGAGGTTTTTGCAGGCCGCTTTGCAAACTGGAACCCTTACCAGATGTTAGGAATGCCGCTGGCGGATTTAGGCACCTACGCACTTACCTATCCGCCTACTTACATCAGTTACGCAATCGCAAGGTTTCTGCTGCGGGATGAACTTCGGGTTATCGACGTGTTTTGCTGGATCCACCTTTTATCCGGTGCTGCAACATTTTATTGTCTATGCAGGTATCTTCGCCTTTGGGCCACGCTATCTGCTGCTGCGGCTGTTTGCTTTACTCTTAGTGGCTACTCTTTAATCGCAGGCCGCAGTTGGTATTATATGACGCCAACAGTGCTGTGGTTTCCTGCGTTAATGCTGCTTGCCATGCAATTCAAACCGGAGAAATCAGGACCGCTGTGGACGGCGGCTACCGGAATAAGCCTTGGTATGTTCTACCACTCAGGCAATGTGCAAATGTGGTTTTATGGGGTCGGCTTTTTCATTTTGATCCTTTGCTTGCGAAAGATTAAAGAGGAATGGCATTGGCAGGACCTCATGCGGTTACTTCCTGGTTTTATCATTGGTGTAGGGTTGATTTTGCCATTGCTGATTCCCCAATGGAGAGCCACCGCTGGTATGGTGCGATCTGCAGCAGGGGAGGGGATTGAAAGAGGATTATTTTCCCTACTATTTCCAAATCCCTTTGTGAATTCGCCGATGGTGAACAAGACTGGCAGCGACCTTTCTGCTGCCGGTGGTCAATTTTATTACGCGGGAAGTCTGTTTACAATGGCATGGTTGTTTGGATTGGCTGCGCTTACCACTGGCACTGGAGGGATGAAAGCGTTTCGCGCGAACCCAATGCTTACCGGCTCGGTAATCGCTTTTCTCTCCGCTTTGGGGCAGCAAGGAGGACTCTGGGTTCTTCAAACCAAACTGCCGTTGCTAAGCGGATTCACACATCCGGAAAAGTTTTTACCATTCCTGCACCTGTTCTCTATACTCATAGGGGCCCTGTTTGTGCAAGGTTGGTGCAGCCGCTTTGAAAATCGGCAGGCGACAAGTGCGGCTGTCTTGTTCGCATGTATTGTGTTGATGTTTCACCATGCTTCGCTTTCAACACAGGCATTTTATGTTTATGGAGATAGGCCAGATTCCAAGATTTCCAGGAACTTGGTTGCAAGCATTGGCAACGAACGGTTTTTCCCTGCCGCACCGCAACGATCAGAATCGGCTGGGTTCCTATCTAGCTTGATGTTAAATGTGGGGACGCTGGTGAACGTTCAATCGTTAGATGGTCATGAACCTCTTTGGCGATCAAAAAGCCCATTCAGGGATCTTCAAAATTCCTTTGTGGATAGCTATCTTGAAACCCTAAATACATACGGAGTTACTCGCATCCTTTTCCATAGCACTCTAGAAAAGTATGTTCCCTCAAAGAACAAGGCTATGAATTCAAGGGAAGAGGTGGGTCCGGAATGGAATCAAAAGCTCCGTAAGTTGGTATTGGACAAACCAATCCTGTACTCAGACAGTCATGTATCGGTAACGAAGTTGAGCGGGAGTGATCCTTTGGCCAGAAGGGAAAGCGACAAGGCAGAGCTGGCTCTGCGCATTGTCGGCAGCGATCTTTTAATAAACGTGCCAGGAAGTGGCACGCAGGAAGAGATCATGGTGAACTACCTTTGGAGGCCGGGGATCACGGCTGCCATCGGCGATAGTCGGATTGAAACGCGCCCCGACAAGTATCAAAGAATTCTTCTAATGGCTCCGCCAAATGGCGGGAACGTTACGATTCGCTACGAAGTGGGATGGTTGAAGGTTATCTTACTAGGAACTCTGTTTGTGCTTGCCGGATGCGCCTTTGAGGCTTGGCTGGAACGATCCGGACGATTTCATCCTGTAACCTAGTGGAATGGTCCTATACCGCCCTGTTGGGGAGAAAGAATGGAAATTGATTCAAGATTCCGGGTGTAAGCGATTTCCTCCTCGATTACCGGAGCAACCTATTTTCCTGGTACCCAACCTTTCCTGTTAAGCTAATGAACTTCCCATGTCTAAGCCTTGGCTCTCACAATATTCGAGCTCCGTTCCGACTGAACTGCCACTGCCGCAGGCCAGCATGATCGATATTTTTGAGCAGACGGTGGCCGCGAACCCGCAGTTTCCGGCAATTCATTATTTTGATCGAACTATTTCCTTCGCTGAACTCAATGATCGGGCGGATCAGTTTGCTGGGCTGCTTGCCAGTTGGGACGTCGGGCACGGCGACCGCGTGGCAATTTCAGCGCAGAACGATCCTGAATTTCTGATTACACAGTACGGCGCATGGAAACGCGGTGCGATTGTCGTCCCGCTGAGCCCAATGTTTAAGAAGAAAGAGATCGGCTATCAATTAGCAGATTGCGGTGCCAAAGTTTATGTTGCAGAAGATTCCATTTTGCAGAAGGAAGCCAAAAGTGTGTTGGCTGAAACTGCGGTACAACATATAATTCCCTTAAGTGAGTTTGCTGCAGCTCTTGATGCCTTCGTGCCGTCGCCGAAGAATCGAGTTGTTGTTACGCCTGACGATGTTGCTTACCTTGTTTACACGTCTGGGACCACTGGACCACCTAAAGGTTCCATTAGTCTGCATCGCCACATTGCCTATAACGCAAACACTTTCCGTACTTGGTTTGATGTTGGTCCTGGCGATGTGATTTTGGGGATCGCACCCTTGTTTCATATAACTGGGATCGTGGCGCAAATTGCGCTATCTGCTCTTTCTGGAGTGCCGTTGATTTTGTACCATCGCTTCGATGCCTGGGAAACGTTTCGCCTTATAGAAAAGTGGAAAGCGACGATGGCGGTAGCGGCGATCACCGCATACATAGCACTGCTTCGAGATTCCCATCCAGCCGATCTTTCGTCGTTCACAAAATGCTGCACGGGTGGCGCTCCGGTGGCTCCTGCGGTTGTAGAGGAGTTCCACAGCCGCTTTGGAGTGCGGATCCACAATACTTACGGATTGACGGAAGTGAATTCGCCCAGCCATTTGACGCCTTTGGGCGTGGAGGGCCGGGTTGATTCCGATTCAGGTGCTCTTGCTATTGGACTACCCATTCCGGGCTGCGAGGCGCGTATTGTTGATTTGAAGGATGCGAGTATAGTTCTGACTGCTGGAGAAGTTGGCGAGATCGCGCTGAAGGGGCCATTCCTATTTAGCGGCTATTGGAATAAACCCGAAGCCACCACAAAAGCATTTCACGATGGCTGGTTTCTAACCGGCGATGTAGCGAAGATGGACCAGGACGGTTGGTTTTACATTGTCGACCGTAAGAAGGACATGATTATCGCTTCCGGTTATAAGGTGTGGCCTCGCGATGTGGAAGACGTGCTTTACCAACACCCCGGCGTTCGCGAAGCAGCTGTGGTTGGTGTGCCCGATCCCTATCGCGGGGAAACGGTTAAGGCAGTAATCGCTCTGCGTCCTGAATTTGTCGGCAAGGTGAGTGAATCCGATATCATCGAATTCACGAAGCAGCGCATGGCATCCTACAAGTATCCGAGGATGGTGGAATTTGTATTGGAAATTCCCAAAACGGCTTCGGGTAAGTTTTTGAGAAGAGAGTTAAGAGGATCATCCACATGATGGAGTTAGGTTTCGTTTCGGCGATTCTGCCGGAATTGTCGCTGGAAGAAGTGGCGGGCTTTGCCGCTCAAAATGACTACGATTGCATTGAAGTTATGTGCTGGCCCAAAGGCAAGGCCGACAGGCGCTACGCCGGCATTACCCACATTGATGCGACGGGCTTCAAGGCTGATGATGCGCGCCGTGTGAATGATCTAATGGCGAAGGCAGGGGTGAAGATCAGTGGACTCGGCTATTATCCGAATCCATTGGCACCTGATTTGGCTGAAGCGCAAATCTACGTGGAGCACTTGAAAAAAGTAATTACCGCTGCCCGGCTCTTAGGGCTTGGTGTCGTCAATACTTTCGTCGGTCGCGACTATACGAAGTCCATCGACGACAATTGGCCTCGGTTTCTTAAGACCTGGAAGCCGATCATCAAGCATGCTGAGAACAATGGGATTCGCATAGGGATTGAAAATTGCCCCATGTCCTTCACCAAGGATGAATGGCCCGGCGGTAAGAATCTTGCATTTTCACCCAGCATCTGGCGGCGCATGTACAACGATATTCCCAGTGATCATTTTGGACTGAACTTCGATCCATCGCACTTCGTTTGGCTTCACATGGATTACTTGAAGGCGATGCGCGAATTTAAGCACAAGTTATTTCACATCCACGCGAAAGACGTTCATGTTGATCAGGAAAAATTGGATGATGTGGGGACTTTGGCTTTTCCGAATCTCTACCACACGCCAAAACTCCCGGGCATGGGCGATGTCAATTGGGGCAAATTTTTCGCAACTTTAACAGAAACGGGATATAAAGGCCCGGTGTGCGTCGAAGTAGAAGACCGCGCGTATGAAGGGACTTTGGAGTTGCGGAAAACCGCCCTACGCACGACGCGGAATTACTTGAGGCAATTTATTGCATAAGTGTTATGAAGCTTTTGAAACTCACTTTTTACCTTGCGTCTGCGGTTCAATCCCAAACGGCTTCGGAGTTTGACTTTAAATTCGAGGTAGCTTCTATCAAGCCATCTTCGCCGACGGAGCGAGGGTCCAGCACTAATCGAAACCTTGGCAGTCTAAGAACAAGAAATTTCAAAGTGCAACAGCTGATTCAATCCGCCTACAGGGTGCAGCAGTATCAAGTTAATGGCGGACCAAGTTGGGTAAGATCTGACGGCTACGACATTGTTGCGAAGTTTGATCAGCCCGAAAATGCTCCAAAGCTTTCCAACGAGATGTCGTTGGCACAGACAAATTCACGCCTTCGCAATCTTCTGGTAGAACGATTTTCACTGAAGATGCACGAGGAGACGAAGGAGCTTCCTATCTACTCCATTACCCTTGGGAAGAACGGACATAAATTGAAAAGTGTTGATCCCGGTAGCGGTGAAGGCATGAGTGTGAATCAGAACAACAGTTCAGGAACTATGCGATGCAACCGGGTGACGCTCAAATCTTTCGGGGACTCTTTGGGAAACATTCTTGGCCGTCCTGTTGTGAACGAAACAGGCCTTGACGGTACCTTTGATTTCGATTTGACTTGGTCGGCTGATCTGAACTCAACTGCTGATCAAGGTAGCCCGTCGATCTTCACCGTGTTGCAGGAACAACTCGGATTAAAGTTGGAATCGAAGAAAGGTCCAGTGAGAGTTTACGTGATTGAGCAAGTGGAGTGGCCTACAGAGAACTGAACCAATCTACTCTTTCTTTGCGTGGATCTCTTGAAGATTCCAGACACGAATGGGATCGCGCCTTCTACTAGCAGCGGCCTCTGCGGCAGCCTTTGCTGCGCTCATAGTTGTAATACAGGGTATGCGATAAGCCACAGCGGCACGGCGAAGAGCTTTCTCGTCGCTAAAGGAATGGCTGCCGGTAGTTGTGTATATCGCCAATTGAACTTGCCCGGCCTTCAGTAAATCAACGGCGTTCGGGCGACCCTCATTCACCTTGAACACCGTCTTGCATTTCAAGCCAACGGCATGCAAGGCTGACGCCGTACCGCGCGTGGCCGCCAATTCATAGCCAAGCTCGGCAAACTTCTTGGCGATCTCCATCGCCTCGTTCTTATCCTTCTCATTCACGCTGATGAATACCACGCCCTTATCGGGTAACGGCGAGCCGGCACTTCGTTGAGCCTTGGAGAACGCCTCCCCAAAATTATCGCCAACACCCATAACTTCGCCGGTGGACCGCATTTCCGGCCCTAACACTGGATCAACTCCAATGAACTTATTAAAAGGGAATACAGGGGATTTCACGAAGTATTGTGGTACAGGAAGCACACCCGATACGCGACCGCCCGTAAGGTGACCGAAATCTTTCAGCTTCATTCCAAGCATCAAGCCCACGGCAATTCTGGGAAGCGGAACGCCAGTAGCCTTGCTTACGTATGGCACTGTGCGGGAGGCTCGGGGATTTACTTCAAGGACATAAACTTTCCCGTCTTTGATGGCGTACTGCACGTTCATCAAGCCAATCACATGGAGTGCCAAAGCAAGTTTCACGGAATATTCTTCTATAGTCTTGCGTACATCATCCTTCAAAGAAAAGGGAGGGAGCACGCAGGAGCTATCGCCGGAATGCACGCCTGCTTCTTCAATATGCTCCATAATGCCGGCAATCAAAACATCCTGACCATCAGAGAGGCAATCCACGTCCACTTCAACGGCTTCTTCCAGGAAGCGATCAATGAGAACAGGCCGTTCCTGTGAAAATACAACAGCCTCTTTCATGTACTTTTCAACGGTTGCTTCGTCGTAAGCAATCACCATGGCGCGTCCGCCAAGCACGTAGCTTGGACGCACAAGCACTGGATACCCCAACCTTCGGGCCACTGCGCAGGCTTCTTCCACACTGGTTGCAGTGCCGTTTTCGGGGGAGGGAATTCCCAGTTCATCCAAAAGATTTCCGAAGCGTTTACGATCTTCCGCAAGGTCAATATTCTCTGGATCGGTTCCAATAATCGGCACGCCTTGAGCCTTCAAAGGTAGCGCTAGATTCAAAGGCGTCTGCCCACCGAACTGCACAATCACTCCATCCGGCTTTTCAATGTCACAGATGTTCAGTACGTCTTCCAACGTCAATGGCTCGAAGTAAAGGCGGTCAGAGGTATCGTAGTCGGTGGATACTGTCTCGGGATTGCAGTTCACCATGATGGATTCATGGTCGAAGGCCTTCAGTGCGTAGGCCGCATGGCAGCAGCAATAATCAAACTCGATTCCCTGGCCAATCCGATTTGGACCGCTGCCCAGGATGATCACTTTCTTACGGCTGCTGACGTTGGCTTCGCATTCCGATTCATAGCTGGAATAAAGGTAAGGGGTGAAGCTTTCAAATTCCGCCGCGCAAGTGTCTACGCGGCTGAAATTCGCCGTAACTCCCAATTGCTTGCGTCGTGCGCGAACTTCCATTGAGTCCTTGTTCCACAGCCTTGCCATTGTTGTATCAGCAATGCCCCGCCGCTTGGCTTCGCGCATTGTTTCGGCATCAATGGAATCCAGGCTTAACGCACCAACCTCAGCTGTCAATTTCACCTGATCGTGCAATTGCCTCAAGAACCAGGGATCCACATGGCAATGCTCATGAATCGTCTCTACGCTCCAGCCTTGCTCCAGAGCGAACAGAATGTAGTTCAAGCGGTCAGGAGTTGGCGTGATTAACTTTTGCGGAATCAACGTCACATCCATCGCATCCACCTTGGTGGCCGACTTGCCCGTCTCAAGGCTGCGAATTGCTTTGCCCAAAGATTCTTGGAAGGTCCGGCCAATGGCCATCACCTCACCCACAGATTTCATTTGCGTACCCAGTGTGGTGTCCGCACCCGGGAACTTCTCAAACTGCCAGCGTGGAATTTTTACTACAACATAATCAATGGTCGGTTCAAAACAAGCAGGAGTCAGTCGAGTAATGTCGTTTGAAATTTCATCCAAACGGTATCCCACCGCCAGCTTCGCCGCAATCTTCGCAATGGGATATCCCGTGGCTTTCGATGCCAATGCTGACGACCGGGATACGCGCGGATTCATTTCAACAACAACCATCCGCCCATCGGCCGGGTTAATTGCAAATTGAACGTTGGAGCCACCTGTATCTACGCCGATTTCCCGCAGACATCGCAACGCCCCGTCGCGCATCATTTGATATTCGCGATCCGTCAACGTTTGCACTGGGGCAACCGTGATGGAGTCTCCAGTGTGCACACCCATCGCATCGAAATTCTCAATGGAACAGACGATGATGCAGTTGTCGGCCTGATCGCGCATCACCTCCATCTCGAATTCTTTCCAACCCAGAACGTTTTCTTCCACCAACACTTCATGAACTGGAGAAAGGTCTAAACCACGAGTCAGAATCGCTTCCAAATCTTCGCGATTGTAAGCAATGCCGCCACCACTTCCACCCATTGTGAAACTGGCGCGCAGAATAAGCGGATAGCCAACTTTCTCCGCAAACTTTAGACCACCGGGAATGCTATTTACCAGTTGCGATTGCGGAGTTTCAAGGCCGATTTTCTTCATCGCGTCCTTGAACAACAATCGATCCTCAGCTTTCTTGATGGCATCAATTTTTGCGCCAATCAATTCCACGCCATACTTTTCCAAAATACCGGCTTCAGCAAGTTCGATTGACAAATTCAGCGCCGTCTGTCCGCCTACGGTGGAAAGCAGTGCATCGGGGCGTTCCCTTTCAATGATCTTTTCAAGATAGTCGCGATGCAGGGGTTCCACGTAAGTCCGATCCGCTAAATTGGGATCAGTCATAATGGTGGCCGGGTTGGAATTCACCAGGATTACTTCAAAGCCGTCGGCCTTCAGTGCTTTGCATGCCTGTGTGCCGGAATAGTCGAATTCACAGGCTTGGCCAATAATAATCGGCCCCGAACCTATGATCATGATGCGGTGGATATCGTTGCGTCTTGGCATGCCGTTTTAGTTTTTATGCTCCCGCATCAATTGCACAAAATCGTCAAATAAGTAGAGGGAGTCGTGAGGCCCAGGTGCTGCCTCAGGATGGTACTGCACGCAAAAGGCCGGTGCATTTTTCAGCCGAAATCCTTCCAGCGTGTGGTCGTTCAAATTTTCGTGCGTCAGTTCCACTTCACTGGAATTGAAGGAATCAGGATCCACAGCGAACCCATGATTCTGTGCCGTTATTTCCACCTTATTGGTGAGGTGATTAATTACCGGATGATTGCCACCGCGGTGCCCAAATTTCAATTTGAATGTCTTGGCCCCGCATGCTAGCGCCAGCATTTGATGACCCAGACAAATTCCGAAGACCGGCTTCCTACCAATTAGCTTCCGGATCTCCGCCGCCTGTTTGGCCAGCGGTTCCGGATCGCCTGGCCCGTTAGAAAGAAATATTCCGTCTGGCTTCAAGGACAGCACATCTTCGGCAGTTGTTAAGGAAGGAACCACGGTAACGCGACATCCGCTGGAGACAAGCCTTCTCAGAATATTTCGCTTGATGCCGTAATCGTAGGCAACCACATGCAGTGGTTGTTCGCCATCTTTCAGCAATCGCACATGGGCGAGTCTTTCAGAGGGAGAACAGGGTTGAACAGGCTCAATCCATTCGTAGCGTTTTAGCGTGGAAACTCGCGTCGCCAAGTCCAGGCCGGCCATTGAGGGAATTGCTCTTGCCCTGGCAATTAGAACGTCAAGATTGCTTTCTACGGTGGATAAGACGCCGCGCATTACTCCCCGCATCCGCAAGTGACGGACAAGCTTCCGCGTATCAATAGAAGCCGCTACAGGGATGTTGTTGTTTGCCAGAAATTGGTCAGCCGATTCCTCCGCTCTCCAGTTGCTGCTATTCGGGGAGAAATCCCGGACGACTAGGCCTTCAATGTACGGTTTGGCAGATTCGGAATCTTGTGTGTTCGCACCATAGTTGCCAATTTGAGGATATGTGAGAACGACAATCTGACCGGAATAGGAGGGGTCTGTGAAGATTTCCTGATAACCGGTAATAGAAGTATTGAAAACAACTTCGCCACTTCTTTCTATGGACGCACCAAATGCCTTACCCTCGAAGATACTTCCATCTTCCAGGGCGAGGATTGCTTTGTTCAACTCGCTTGGTCCTCCGGGTAGGGTTTCCCTCTATTGGACCATGTTGGCCCTGCTAAGAGCAACCATCCGGCATCAATTTACTCGATTTTCGTCGTGGATAAATCCACTTGCTCCGTTGCACCTTCCTTCACTGTCAAGGTGGTTCCTTTATTTTCTAAAGATTGCAACCGGTCGTCATTGAGGAATGCGCTTCCTGGTATTTCTTCTTCGAATGCAAATAGCCTATATCCGCCGGGAACCACTTTCGTTAATATATAGCGGCCAGATCCGTCCGTCTTCGCCATCCGGAGCTGCGAGTAACCTCCCCTGACAATTGGAAGCAGAATAATGGACATGTTCGCCGCAGGTTTGCCTTCGGCCGTCACTGATCCTTCCACCGTAGCAACTTTAGTGCTCAGCACCAGTTCCAACTCAAGGTTTGCGTTCTCGGTAACAGAAATTGTCTGTCCTAAATCGCTGCCGCTCTTTTCCCTGACTTGTTTCACAAAAGAACTGGCTTCCGTGGATTGAAATTGTACCGAATAGGTTCCGGCAGGCACGAAGATGGCAGCAAGCTTACCATCCTTGACTGATAGCGTTGGAGTTGCGATATGGCCAACAGATTTTTCAGACAGCAGCAGGTAACCATTGATCGGTTTCGTTTGTGTAGTATCCTCCCACACCGCAGTTACACTCACCTTCCCAGGATCACCATAAGTGATGTTCACGTTTTCCATATTGCCATTTACTTCTAAAGGCGTTCTTCCAACTGGCCATTGCGATAGATCTTGTCTTAGCACTGCCACGTAGTAGGATCCTGGTTGAACTGCTAAAAACTCGTAGCTCCCGTCCTTTAAGACCATGGCGCTAAGTTGCCTCACTCCGAACCCTCTGGACATTGCCGCCGAATCTTTGGGTAGCAATTGTACTTGTGCTGTTTGTTCGGTGGAAGTCTTGGAGCCAGCGTATTTCACCGACCCGCGAATATTATACACACGCGTTTTCCTGATACGGATGACAATGTTATCCACCTGCTGCCCCGCAGCTACTTCGATGATTCCTGCCGATTCTTCATCTGTCGAAGATGGAAAATAGGTTGGCGAATAATCTTCTTCCTCCTTCGATGCGGAGGTGATTGCGTTCGTCCCCACCGTTCGAACCACTCCGTCAATCAATGCCGTAGTGAACCTGGTGATCCTTTTATTGAAAGCGTTCGCCACCACAATGAACTTCCCAGGAGTGAGACCGGAAATTCGAAACTCGCCAATGTCATTTGTATTCCCATTGGTCCCGCCCGCCTGCCGATTCCAGCGAGATTTTTGCATTGCAATTACTGACGTTTGCGTAACCGGCTCGCCATCTTCATCAATAACTCTTCCGGTTAGCACAGACTGTGGCATGGCTCTGAATTCCAAGTCGGACTTCTTGTCCTTTGCTTTGAACGTGATGGACTCTCCAGAATACTGAAATTTCTTTGACCCGTATTCCTGGTTTAGGTATCCTGCTTTTTCCAGGAACAACCGGTAAACCCCAGGTTCCACGCCAGCGAAGAAAAATCTTCCATCCCCTGAAGTTACGGTCATGATTGGTTTTTGAGGGCCTCGAATGGCACGAAGCGTGAGGTTCGCCCGCCGAACAGGCACTCCTGACAAGGCGTCAAGAACACGCCCATCAAATGTGGCGGTTGTATCGGCTGTGTTAGTTTGAGCCTGGCCCAAGCAAATTAATTCAAACAGGCAGACCGCTATTAAAGAGCGAAGATGTTTCTCAACAACTGGCATGCCTTCATAGTAACTCCAACCGTAAAAGTCAGCCAGCCAACTGAGTTGATTTCATGATCAGGGATAGAAGATTCCAAGCAACCACGGCAGCAAAGCCAATATTGATTCGGGTAAGCAATTTTGCCTTGCCCCCATACCAACAAACAATCCCCAGACCAACAGCCAGGATCTTAATAAAAGCCAGTCCAACGATTGGGGAAGGGAATGCCTCAATTGCCCACTTTACAACCGGATTGCCTTCTTGGACTCCATTGAGCAAGAAGACAACCGTTGTGAGGAAGTCCAATATTTGCAAATATCCGTACTGATACATTAGTTGTGTCATGTTGTGATTTGCTCGATCGATGATTTATCAACAATACGGGCAAAACTTGCACGAGTGAAGTACCAATTCGGTACAGTACAGGTTCTAAGTGGGGCTAGTACGTGACGCAGCCAGATACTACACTACTAGCTTCCAAGGCGCCCTTTCCTCGCGTTTCATCCACTTTTTCAGGTCAGGCTGCACAATGGTGTCTTTGCCAGCGTCCCAATCCACCCGCTTGCCAGAGCGCAGGGAAATGTTCGCCAACAGGCAAGTCACCGTTGACTTGTAGCAGACTTCAATATCACTAATAGGCTTTTGACGAGTCTTTACGCAGTCTAAAAAGTTAGCCCAATGAGCGACGTTGGAATTGTTGGAGGACTTCACTTCAACTTCTTCCAAATCGCTACCTTTTTCCGGATACACATGATAAAGGCTCCGGTCCACAAATAGAGTAGCCTTCGATCCGTGGAACATTGTCCCATAACCTTTGCCGAACATTGAGTTGGCATTGCCGCTGCGGTGCTCGTAAGTGGCAATAAACCCAGGGTAATCGTAGGTAGCCATGATCGTATCAGCCGTCTCGCGATTGTCGGTGTACCAAAGCTTGCCACCGAAAGAGTTGACTGATTTAGGCATTACATCAGCCGTCCCCATTTGGGCAATGTCCAACACATGAACACCCCAATCGGTCATCATGCCACCGGCGTAATCCCAGAACCAGCGGAAATGCGAGAAAGCTTTGGGATCTACTCCCCATCGATTGGCGTTAAACGGTCGTTTGGGCGCAGGTCCAAGCCACATGTCCCAATCGAGCCCTTCAGGAATCGGAGCCCCGTCCGGCGGATTTCCAATTCCATCGGGATTGGAAAGTCCATAATTCCAGGTCTTGATGGCGGTAACCTTACCAATTTTCCCATCCATCACCATCTTGGTAGCTTCCTGGAAATGGGTGCCGGAGCGTTGCATGGTTCCTGCTTGCACAACGCGTTTGTACTTGCGGGCAGCCTGAACCATCTTTTGCCCTTCTTCGATGGTCACGCAAATCGGTTTTTCCACGTAAACATCTTTCCCAGCCTTACAAGCCTCAATCGTCATGTATGGATGCCAATGGTCTGGGGTTGAAATATTTACGATGTCGATAGACCGGTCGGCCAATACCTCACGGAAGTCGGTTATACCCTTGGCCTTTCCTTTGGTCATGGCAACTGCTTTTTCAAGGTTCGGTTTGTAGATATCGCAAATAGTGACAACCTCAAGGTTGTCCTGCTTCATGGCAGCGTTCATGTTGCCTTGTCCCATGCGGCCCACACCGATAAATGCGGCGTTGACTCGATCATTGGCACCACGTACCTGGCCCGTGAAAATGTTGGTAGTGAAAAGAGCTGCAGCCGACTTGGCGAGGAAATCCCTGCGTTGAGTGTTTTCTTTGGTCATCGCACGCAATTCTATCACGACCGTCTGCCGTAAATTCCGTTCTAGTTCAAGAAATAAGTGCGGTACAGACTGTCGCGCTGTTTCGGCACAAATCCCGCATCTCGGATGATCCTTCGCAAATCTTCTTCGGTCGCTTGATTCCGTGCACCGGCCTGGTAGACCACATTCTCCTCGATCATTACGCTACCCACGTCGTTGCCGCCAAATCGCAGACCCAATTGGCATACTTTCAATCCTTGGGTTACCCAGGAAGTCTGAACATTCAAGATATTGTCCAGGTAAATGCGGCAAACAGCCAGAGTTCGCAGAAATTCAACAGAAGTGGTTTCTTCTTTAACGAATCGTCCCAGCGAAGTATTCTCCCGCTGAAAGCTCCATGGGATAAAGGCAGTGAAGCCGCCGGTTTCGTCCTGTAATTCACGCAGCAAACGTAAATGATTCACCCGCTGCAGCAGCGTTTCGCCACAGCCAAACATCATTGTTGCAGTAGTGCGCATACCCAGTTTGTGCGCTGTACGGTGAACGTCGATCCATTCAGATGATTTGCATTTCAGCCGGGCAATTTTGTGGCGGACTTCGTCATCCAAAATTTCTGCACCAGCTCCTGGAATGGAATCAAGTCCAGCATCCCGCAACCGGGCGATGGTCTGTTCAATAGTGATCCCGCTGATTTCTGCAATATTGAGTATCTCGGGAGCGGAAAGCGCATGCAGATGAATTTTGAAGTTCTGCTTCAAATCACGCATTAACTCCTCGTACCATTCGATTTTCAAATGAGGATGCAAACCGCCTTGCATCAGAACCCCGGTTCCCCCAAGGTCGATCGTTTCTTGGATTTTTGCGTGTAGAATTTCCTTGCTTAGCAGGTACCCCTCACTATGGCCCATCGGCCGGTAAAAGGCGCAAAAACTACAGTATTCGGTGCAAAAATTCGTATAGTTGATATTCCGGTCAATGATGTAGGATGCAACTCCGCCAGGATGCAGCTTCCTCCTCAAGCTATCGGCTTCCATACCGATGCCGATCAGGTCGTCGCTTTGTAACATTTCCAGTGCTTGTTCGTCGCTAATTCTCATGCCAGTACATCCTCCATGATTGGGCATTTCAGGCCCGGTTCAATAGCCGAGGCCAGGTGCAAAAATGTCTTCATCCCTTCATAATCCTTCGGTCCCAGCCTGAACACAATGCTCTTCGTCAAGTACTGCTTTATAAGCACTTCAGCAAATCCACGCTGGGCCGCCTGCTCTTGCACAATACGGTCCATTTGACTCAATCCAAATGAAAGCGAGTCGGAAAAGGCCCGTTCCAATTGGGGTGTGATCCAACGCGCGGCTGCCGCCCATACAGCGAATACCATGGGAAGCCCCGTGAGAACTTGCCATTGGTGGCCAAGGTCCAGCCACTCATACTCCAGAGTCTCCGGGTCTATCGCTAATGCCGGATCTCCAATGATCAGCGCTGCATCAGCAGATCTCAGCATCGTATCTAATTCTGGGGCTGCCGGCGGAAGTAACAACGGGGAAGCTCCAAACTGTTCGCGCAAAATCAAACGGGCGAGGATCACCGATGTGCGGGAGCCATGATCACAAGCAAGGGTCTTAATATTACTAAAGGGAACTTTTGAAATTATCAAAATACTTCGCACGGCACCATGACTGGCAATTCCAGTTCCTGGAAAAATCTCCAGTCCCTGACGCGCAATCTCAATCACCGGGAGGATTCCAACGTCTGCAGCCTGAGATCGTACCTTATCTGCACAGATCGATGGCAAATGAAATTCAACATTCATTTGATCCCGCTGTTCGCCGTGAATCGCGCCCCAAATTAGTGGGACAGTGTTTAAATAACTAACCACGGCAACGTTGGGCCTTGGATTGGCTTTGTAGGATCGAAGCTGCTGCAATCCTCAGTTTAGCAACGCCTAGGCTCACTAGCAAAATTCGCGCGTGTAACGATTGCGGAGTGCACTTCAATATTAGGCACTTTTTGTTGTAGAGTACTAATAGGTCTTGGAAAATCAGCCGATAAGTAGAAGAAGTGCTCGCCGCTGTCATATGCCAGAGACTGAGTAAGGCGAGTACTGTGGGAAATGTGGTACTTTTTCGAATAGGCCCTTCCCGCAGGATCCGCGAGGAAAAATATGAAAATCTTCCAAAATAGTAATCCCTTTCTTAGCCCATTGTTTGTGGCTACTGCAATTTGCCTTTCGACAGCCGTGGCATCGGCGCAATCTCCCGTTACTTTGAATCCCAGTCCCACCCGTGTGGTAGGTCACGCGAAGCGGGAATTGACTACCTCTAGTCCGAACCTTGTTGAAGGCAAAGAGCTAAATGGACCTCAGGGGGTTGCTTTAGACACTTCCGTAAGTCCGCCAATCCTTTATGTTGCTGATACTTTTAACAATCGAGTGATGGTCTGGAAAAACGCTCGCAGTGCAAGTGGATCGTTTGCAGATTTAGTAGTGGGCCAACGCGATTTCTTTTCCACATCCCCACAGGGTCCAGGATCGGGATTTTCCAGCGGTTTGTTCAGCCCCTCCTCAGTAGCTGTAGACAAACGAGGCAATTTGTATGTGTTTGACACTGGAAACAACCGGATTGTCAGATATCCCAAGCCGTTTTCCCAATCCGGTGATTTTGTTCAGCCAGACTTGGTCATAGGTCAAACAGGTTTGAGTGCTTCACAACCTAATCAAGGCCTCTCCGCACCAAATGAAAAGACCTTATTTTCCAGGTCCAGTGGCCAAATAATTCGCAGCCGTATGATTTTTGATGCTGATGGCAATTTGTGGGTGGCCGATGGCGGGAATAATCGCGTCCTTCGCTTCAATGCCTCCGTACTAACGGACAGCGCAACCAATTCTCCTTCGGCCGATCTTGTTCTTGGCCAACCCGACTTTAATTCAAGAGAACCACTTTCGATACAAAATCAGCAGGATGCCCTCTCTAAATCAAAATTTCAGATTCCTAGTGGTTTGGCTTTCGATGCGAATGGAAGGCTTTACGTTTCTGACAACATTCGTGTCATTGTTTTTCAACCTCCGTTCCGTTCCTCCATGGAAGGTGTGCGAGTACTTGGATTATATGTCAACACCCAAGGAAACAAACCTCCAGTAAACGAGTTCACTCTTACGCAGCCAGAAGGATTGTTTATTTCCAATGGTGCGCTATTTGTCATAGATGCGGCGACTCATCGTATTGTTAAGTTCGATCCTTTCGACCAGTGGCAACCCGAATCTACTCTATTGCCATCCCCTGCGGCGAAGGTGGTTTACGGGCAGAATGATTTTCTCGGTTTTCGCGAAAACCGAGATCAGCGTTTGCCCAGTGGTATTAGTTTCTCCCAACCGACGGACGGTGTAGTCTTTCAAAATGAACTGTTTCTTGCAGATGGTGGAAATCATCGGGTTCTTTCAATCCCCTTAGTTTCCAATAATCTCACGGATGCCAGCAGAGTTCTAGGCCAAAATGCGGTCAACCGAAACGCTGCTAACTTTGTAGAAGGTAAAGAGTTGTTTATTTCTGCAGGTAGCCAGAATCTACCGTTAAGTGGAGGTAGTGCAACCTTGAGCAGTGGAGTGGTAACCGATCAAAAATCCAATCCTCCACGATTGTATATTGCTGATACCTATAACAATCGAATTCTCGCTTTTGCGGATGCTCGTAAAGTTAAGTCTGGCGATGTAGCCGACTTAATTATTGGGCAAACCGACTTCTTTACCACTGCTCCCAATTCTCCGACATTTGACCCAAATCAGCCTTCCGATTCCGGTCTCTATCAACCAGTTGGGTTGGCCGTCGACGCTAGTGGGAATCTGTATGTTTCCGATAGCTTGAATGGCCGAGTGCTGCGCTTCCCGAATCCTTTCCAAGCCCAAAGTCAAGGTAGATCTCAACGGGCTAATCTTGTGATTGGACAATCCAGTTTCACATTTAAGCTGCAAGACGTAACCAGGACCAATCTTGGGCGTCCCCTGGGCGTTACACTTACGGTCGACGGGCACCTTGCGATTGCCGATGCTCAGTACCATCGGGTGTTGCTTTTCAAGCGTCTGGCCACCGGCGATTTTGCCAATGGCATGGCCGCAACAACGGTGTTAGGTCAACGGGACTTCACCAGTTCGTCCCCAGGAAATACTGACGACAAATTGAATACTCCTCATCATTTAGCCGTTGATAGTGACGACCGGCTCTACGTCGCTGATACCGGCAACAGTCGGATTGCCATTTTTAATAGCATTGTACAGGCTTCAAATGGCTCTTCCCCCGTTTTTTCCATTAGTTCAGTTGGAAACAATGATCGTATCCGAAACCCCCAAGGTATTTGGGTGAGTGACAAGACTGGTGAAATCTGGGTAGCAGACACTCCGAATGCTCGCGCAGTCCGCTTCCCCAAATTTGACAATCTGGTGGTAAACCCGGTCGCCAATTACAACCTTCCAATGCCTGCTCTACCGCTTTCATTAACACTTGATCCATTGGGCAATTTATTGATGGCTGATTCCGCCAACCGCGTGGTTTTCCATTTCCCGGCAGTTGTCGGCCTCAGCGCTGCTCATTACCTGCAGCGGCCGCTCTCGCCGGGATTGATCGTTTCGCTTTACCCACAAGGTGTAAAGTTCGGCGAGGAAACAAAAGAATTTTCCACAGTCCCTCTTCCAAAGGAACTCGCTGATGTTGAGGTTTTGGTTGATGGAGTAGCCGCTCCGCTTTATTTTGTCTCACCCGGCCAAATTAATTTTCTTGTTCCGAATGGAGCGCCTACTTCCGGTACTGCGGAATTTATTGTTCAGAAGAAATCCGTTGGACAGGTTCTGGCAAGCGCTGTTTTGCAGATGGCTCCGGCAACCCCAGGCTTCTTTACAATTTCTCAAACAGGTCGCGGTGCCATTGCTGCTGTTAATGAAGATGGAACAATTAATTCTCCAGCAAATCTGATTCCACGCAAGGGAATCATTGCTCTATATGGAACTGGGCAAGGCTTTATTCCAAACGCGCCTCCAGATGGAACACCCGCCAGCGGACAAACTCCCACTCTGGTCAAGCCGAGAGTCTTTATCGGCTCCGATGAAATTGCTCAGGACGACGTAGTTTATTCGGGATTAGCACCTGGTTTGGTGGGTGTGTGGCAATTGAATATCCGCGTTCCAGACAAGGTTGTTCCAGGACCGCTCGTCCAGATTGCTGTTTTGATGAACAACATTCCAAGCACTCAGGGCTCAAGTGGTCAACTCGTTGTGACTACTATTTCAGTGAAGCAGTAACGCCAACAACTGGCGCTTGTTCTAAGGAAAATGTCAGCCGGCTGGGGCCGGGTCCAGGTGTCCATCGCACTGCGGCTCGGCCCTTCGCATTTGTCACCACGATTGCAGGTTCGGCAATTCCGCCTTCTGATGGTGCCGCAATAATCTTTGTGCCTGGATATGGCACTCCGTTTCCGTCCGTCAGAGTAATTACTACTGGAGATAACAACTCTACTCCAGGTGTCCCAACCTGTTGGTCGCCGCTCTCTACAATTAACTGAAGATCCAAAATTCTTCCCAGAACTTGAACCTTGGCAACGCTTCTGCGATATCTTGAATCTGCTGCGACAGCCGTAATTTCATCCACGCCGGGGCTCAAACCTTCAATCTCAAATTCCGCACGCCTCGAACCGGCCGGAATTATCAGGCTTTCCGGGATCCCGGCCAACCCCAAACTACCGGCCAATCGAACTTCCAAATTTGCTTCAGCAGGGGATTCTATTTCTAGCGTGGCCTTAACCCGCCCTTGTATCAGCACCCCTGCATAAGGCTCAATCGACAATTTAAGGTTTCGCTTTAACTCGGTCTCTGCCTGTGCTCGCCCACCGGTATAGCCATGAAAAGCTAACTCGAATTGTTTGCGCAGAGTATCCACTTGGTTTATCGCCATAGGGTCAGGTGTCGTGCCCTCCTTCACAATCAAAACGAAAGCGAAACGAAATCTCCTTTGCGCAACCGTATGATTCGGGGTTAACTTACCCTCCACCGCCACAATATCCTCCACTTTAACTTCCCTCCTATTCCCATTGAAGCGAACCCCCACAAGAGGGCTCGTCCCAATGACGGGAGCGTCAGCATTTTCCACTAAGAAAATGGGCGGAACTTCCTCCGCTGCACGAATACTCATCAAATATTGATCCAACGGCGAATACCCCTGCACTGTAGCTGTCGTTACAAATCGCGGGTTCGCCGTTTCCCCAAAATCAGCAATCCGATTTCCCTCCAGCAACGATGCATCCGAATTGAAGAAAAAATTCCAATGAAACAAGCTACGTCCAAGCATTGGTCGCGCGGCAGGAGCCGATTCATTTCTTACGCTTGTGTAGGCAAGAAATAGGTGCCCTGCTTCATGTCCCAGCACCGTTAGCGGTGTATCTCCAGATGAGAATCGAGAAGGAACTCGCACGTTGGGATCGGCCGGATACTGTTCCAAAGTTCCCATGTGTAGCACAGCTTTCAGCTTGTCGCTTGACCCAAAAAGTGCGCCGGAATCTCCAACTCGAGGTGCGCCGTTTCCCTTCAATACATCGCGCACGGGGTTAGCAAAGGCCACCACACCCGCACCTGGGCCAACGTTGATCACGTTATAGAAAACCAGAAAATCGTAAGCGTCGTCATGGGTTCTATAAAACTGTTGCGCTGCCACTTGCAAATCCAGTTCCTCCAGATTCCCAAACCGTTCAGCGATTGCACCCGTAAACTGCGATTCCGACCCAGATGCAAATGAGAGCAGGGAAGGCGAGGTATCTGTACCTCCCGGCGAAATGCCAACAACCGCGCTGGAACTGGAAATATCCAGCCAAGACATTTCAATCTTTCCGTTATCCGAAAGAGCGATCTCGAAAGTCTGCAACGGGCCGATGCCGAAGTCGGTAAACACTGGAACTTCAGTCCAGGTGAAAACAATCCTGCCTGAAAGCTGAACCACCTTCACCGAGCCGATCTTTTTCGATGGATCTAAATCAGTAAATAGCGCGGAAATTCTCGGGGGACCCGCAATCATGCGTCCCAGGGACCTTGCCGTTGACGAGGAGTCCTGTTGCACGAAAGTCAAGTTCCCATCGGAATTCACAAAAATCCTGTCATAGCGTGCCCCATAGAAAGGAAAGGAGAAGGGAAGTGGTAGGCTTCTAAAATCGTCGTCGCCCAACCCCAATAGTGGGTCCCCCACTGCGGCCGTCAAAACACTCTCTGACGAACTAAAGCGGTAAGCAGTTGCGCCAGAATTTACTGGATCAAAGGTGAGTTTTCGCCGAGATAGATTAAACGTGTTTCGTCGTGAAACGACCCCGTTCAGATCTTCCAGAATTACTATGTCGCCCTGATCGTATGCGGACCACCTGTCGGTGGATAAGACGGAGAGTTTTCTGGAACTGGCAAAATGTTTCTTTGCTTTGGCACTCAGATCCAGTTCCTCCATATATTTCCATGGATGGTATCCGCAGATAGCGGAAACTTCCGACCGGCCCCAGGAAATAACTGGAAGGAAGACAATCAACAGAAGAAAACGCGGAGTGAACAAATTTGGACCCCTGCTCGTATTGTAAGATACGAAAATCGGATTGAATCAATAACACATGCCTTTCTGCACATCATGCGGTAACAAATTAGCGGACTCCGCCCGCTTTTGCCCATCCTGCGGTACTTCCTTTGGAACCGGTCCTCAAGCGGTGACTCCTCAACCGTCATTGCAGGCTTTCCCTCTCGATTACACAATTCAAGGGGACAACTTGCAAGTTGCTCGTATCCGCTTGAAGGCGGGCCAGGAAGTTTATGCTGAGGCCGGCAAAATGGTTTACAAGACAGCCAACATTGACTGGGAAACCAAAATGAGCGGCAATTCCCTCAGCGAAAAACTCCTCGGCGCTTTGAGGCGAACTGTGACAGGGGAAAGCCTATTCCTGACCTATTTTCGAGCTCGTAGCGATGGTGAAGTGGGCTTTGCCGGCAGCTACCCCGGACGTATACAACCCTTCGAGTTGGCTCCTGGGCAATCCATTTTGGTGCAGCGAGACGGTTTTCTTTGTGCACAACCCAGCGTCCAGTTGAGCGTTGCTCTTGTAAAAAAACTCGGCGCCGGCTTCTTCGGCGGGGAAGGTTTCATTCTTGAAAAACTCACCGGCCCAGGCACGGTGTTCATCCATGGCGGCGGCGACTTCATCGAGTTCGATCTTAAAGCTGGTGAAACACTCCAGGTCGATACGGGATGTGTTGTTGCTTTCGATGAATCGGTAAATTACGACATACAGATGGTTGGTGGCATTAAGACTGCTCTGTTTGGCGGAGAAGGCCTATTTCTTGCTACGCTAACGGGCCCAGGACGAGTTATTGTGCAGAGTATGACCCTGTCGAAGCTCCGTCGTGAATTGGCCCCAGCTCGCGGCGGTGGGGACGAACATAGCCCGTTGAGGGCTCTTGGAGGCATCTTCTCCAGCGAAGATTAAGATCCATTTAGAAGATACATAGGTGTTTTTCTGCAGTGCCCCTCATTGATCGGATTCATTCAACCGATTAAGTGATCAGGAAGTACTCTTGTATCGAATGATGGGTAATACTTTACCGGTTCACGACGAATTGGCAGACTTGAAATCCAAATTTCTCGCCTGTTTAAACCACGAGATCCGCACACCATTGAATGGTATTCTCGGCCTCACAGCAGTTCTTCTTGAGGATGAACTCAAAGACGAGCAGAGGGAGTGCGCGCAATCTATCAAAACCTGCGCGGAGAGTCTTTTCTCCGTTTTGCATGCCACATTGGAATACTCTGCCCTATCTGCGGGCAAGGCCGTTCTTGACGAGTCGGAATTTCGTATAGAAGAATTGTTTCAATCTGTTATTGCAGAATACCTTCCCAAAGCGAAAGTAAAAAATTTGAGCCTGAGTTTTGAATGCGAATCTTCCCTACCTGAAACTGCCATCGGCGATGCTATTCGAATCCGCCAAGTGTTTTGCCATTTGCTGGACAACGCCATCAAGTTCACTCCAACTGGAAGAGTCGAAGTCCTCATCCATAATGGCGGCGAACAGAAGGCAGAAAGATCTCAACTGCACGTAGAAGTTCGAGATTCAGGAATCGGAATCCCCCCGGATCATCAAGAAGCAATTTTTGAAGCCTTTCGGCAATTGGATACTGGCTTGGCGCGACAATTCTCCGGCTTAGGATTAGGTTTAGCACTTGCTCAAAAAATGGTTCAATTGCTAGGCGGCTCCATGTCAATTGATAGCGCAACAGGCAAAGGCAGTACTTTTGCTTTCGTGGTTCCAGTTCTTTCTGCCACTCAAGAGCGCAAAGGGCCCGGCGGCGGTCCAGCAATGTTGAAGGAACACGAAAGTCTCTGGCCGCCGGAGCTCCGTTTTGCGCGTGTTCCTCAGAATCAAGCTCCTAAGTCAGAAGTTAGGAATGCGATTGCAGCTGGAGTGGGATCAGGCTCTTTTGAGTTTCCCAGGGTCCTAGTAGTCGAAGACAATCAAGTTGCGCAACGAATTGTCAGCAGCACTTTGACTAAACGAAATTACAGAGTGGTTTCAGCGCTCAGTGGCCCCGAGGCCATTATGCATGTCACGTCAGGAGGATTTGATCTGATTCTGATGGACTTACAGATGCCTGGGATGGACGGCATTGAGGCTGCATCGAGGATTCGAGAATTGGAAAATGGCAAAAGCATTCCAGTTGTTGCCTTCACTGCCAACGCTACTGCTGAGTATCGAGAGATGTGCAGAAAAGCAGGGTTTCATGGTTTTTTGGCGAAACCTGTGAATACGTCTGAACTACTCTCAACAGTAGAGCAATTTTGCGGAACACCCGCCTCACTGGCATCTTAGTACAAAATCAGATTTTTCGTTTAGGACTATCAGAACTAAGGGCCCATAGGTCTCAGGTGGTTTACGCATTATTGTTCTAGGTAGGAACTGTAATGAAAAACCCAACCAAGACCTCAAAAAAACTTTCTTCCGTAATTCTCTGGCTTTAGTCCTATGCCTACAAATGGCCTATTGGGTTGGAATTGCTGCCATCCAGTAACCTGGCCTGGTTCTTGCCGTCCATTCCGGGTGCTCGCGAATAGCTACTTTGATTTCGTGGTAACCACCTTCCAACTTCACACTATCGCTGGGCGTATAGGAGAGAATGTATTGGCTGTGCAGTTCTTCTCCAATCTCCGCAATCACTCTTTCCAAATCCCGTTGATTCAGAAATGACCGTTCCCTGCCGCCGCTGAACTTAGTGAAAACTTCCAGCGGATTGTCGACGAAAATGTACTTCACCTGTTTGAAAATTTCCCCAACAATAGGAAGCACGTTTCCTTGAGAGGACATCAACGTGGCGTTTTGCGGCGTCATAGCAACTCCCGGCGGTAAATGCTGAGCTCCAAGAGGCACTGGACTTTCTCTGGGAGGTGGGGCCTTAGCAAGTAACTTACCGATCAAGCGGTTGATATTCACCGAGTAGACGCTGATGTTCCCAAACTGGATAGCATAGAGCGCATCCCGAACATGCGCTTCGCTTGATTTATCCTGCGTTTCGCTGATCAGTAGAATCACCCGTCTGTTTCCAGAAGGCCTGGTCTTCAGCATTTCGGCAGCCTTGACCACCGAATCCACCAGACGGTTCTGGTCCCCCCCTGGGTTAATCTTGTTCAAAGCTGCCTGGATTTTTTCACCACTCCTGGTGAAATCTTCCATCACCCGCACCCTTCCATCGAAAGCAATCACAGCTGCTTCTCCCGTATCGCCAATCACCATTGCCTCAAGCAGTGGGCCCATTTTTTTGATGTTCTTTAGAACCGGTTCCACCTTGCTGTTGGATTGTACGCACACAACAATCGACATTGGCTGCATCACCTGATCAACCCGGATGCTCTGTTCCTTGCCGTTATCGAACAGCATAAACTGATGCGGTTGCAAATCGTTTACTATTCGACCATCTTTTAATGAGACCGTAGTGGGGGCGACAACATTTTTCACTTCACCCGTAAACTTGGGTATCGTCGATTCTTGCGCAGATGCCTCGCGGGCCAAGAATAGGAAGAAAATTGGTAAGGTTAAACGCATAGTAAGTACTCTATTCCGACGTTGCTGCTCCCGTCGCAGTTTCTCTATAATTTTCAGCTACTGGGGGTTCATGATTAGAATTTCCGGCAATCAAATCAAGGATGTGCGGCACTAACTTCAAAATAGCATCAAGGGACTCCACTGCGCCTTTTGGGCTACCCGGAAGGGCCGCCACAAAACACCTGCCCCGGGTGCCGGCCGTGGATCTACTCAGCACCGCCAGCGGAGTCTTCTTTAATCCTTCACTCCGCATAAGCTCGCCCAACCCAGGCATTTCCTTGTCCAGAACCTGTCGAATGGCTTCTGGCGTCACATCGCGCTCTGTAACCCCAGTGCCACCTGTCGTTATGATGGCTCTTACCGAATTGCTATCGGCGATCTCCAGGATCCGCTTAGCGATTATGTGTTGCTCGTCCGGAATCACTTCAGTCATGGTTACGGTAAACCCGGCTTCCACCAACCTGCGGCTAACGGCGGGCCCGGATTCATCCTTGCGCATTCTCAGGAACGAGGAATCACTAATAGTCAAAACTGCCGCTGTCATCGATCCCCTCTCTTGTAATGGCCGCTTTTCCCGCCCGTTTTCTCCACCAGCCGCAGTCCCGTAATTTCAATCGATTTGTCCAGTGCTTTGGTCATATCGTAAACCGTCAAGGCGGCTACTGAGGCGGCCGTCAAAGCCTCCATTTCAACTCCGGTGGGGCCAGTTGATCGTGCCTCGGCGCTAATAGAAATTCCATTGGTTTTGATCTGCAACTCGATGTCTATAAAGGACAAAGAAAGCGGGTGACACATTGGAATAAGTTCGCTTGTGCGCTTAGCCGCCATGATTCCTGCAATTCTGGCAACCTCCAAAGGATTTCCTTTAGGATTTTCTGGCAATGCATTGATAACATTGTTGTTCATCTCTACAAAAGCTTCCGCCTTAGCAGTTCGGAGAGTGTCTGTTTTGGATGACACATCCACCATACGGGCTTGGCCCTGGTCGTCAAAATGGGATAGTTTGTCAGTCATTGGAGAAGCACCTGAATCGAATCGCCAGCCTGCCAAGATTCCCGGTTGGCGTCGGCAACCAGAAAGCAATTTGCTCTGCACAAGGAGGCCACGTCGCCTGAGCCTTGCCACGCAATTGGAGTGATATTGCAACCACCATTGCTCAACTTCGCTGGAAGAAAACGGGTCAGCCCGGTCTTGTGCTGAAAAGGAACGGTCAACTGTGCCTCTACTAGGGGAAGGAACGACTCGCTTTGACCACCAAGAAGTTCAACCGCTGGTCGGGCAAAAAGCTCAAAAGTCACCATAGTGGAGGCTGGGTTCCCTGGCAGGCCAAAAAAGAATTTTCCTCGCACTTGTCCAAAGACAAGTGGCTTACCCGGCTGAATTAGCACCCCATCAAAGAAAAACTTCGCGCCAAGCTTAGCCATAACCGGCTCCACGAAGTCATACTTCCCGGCCGAAACTCCTCCAGAGAGAAGAAGCATATCGTAGTCTAGTGCTTGCTCAATTAATTGGCGGGTCCGTTCCAAATTGTCAGCAGCAACAGGAAAAATGTGCGGTATACCGCCAGCCCTTGTTACTTGAGCGGCGATAGAATAGGAATTGGAGTTGCGAATCTGATGCGGCTCAGGCTGGGACTTTACGTCCACAATCTCATCCCCAGTAGCCAGGATCGCAACCCTTGGTTTCTTGAAAACTTGAACAATGCTTTGGCCAACCGTAGCCAGCATGGCAATAGAAGAATAGTTCAGTCTTACACCCGAGGCTAAGACCTCCGTACCAGCGCTTATTTCACATCCTTGTCTGTTGATGAATTCGCCGCGAGCCGGTGGGCGAGCGGTGCGCATTTTCCCAGCATCCAATTCGGCGTGTTCCACCATCACCACCTGATCAGCACCCGTTGGGATAGGGGCTCCTGTCATGATCTCAACGGCATCGCCTGGCCCAATTTCGCCATCGAAAACACGACCAGCTTGGACCTCTCCTACAACTTTAAATATTCCAGGTAAGCTATTTGAAAAAAGTGCAAAACCATCGCGAAGGGATCGATCAAACGGTGGGTAGTCACGGTCCGCTTTGGCCGCCTCGGCAAGAACTCGACCGCTCGATTCTGCCAGCGAAATTCGTTCTGTCTTCGGTACGCACAGACCGGCCAAAACCTTATCGATCACCAAATTCCGCGCTACGGGAAACTCTAAAATGGCCACGATGCGATTGTAGCGTGTGGTGAGGTGCCTAGGCAGGTTTCATTTTACAGCGCTCACATTTTGAGAGAAGTTCAAGATGACCCTGGAGCGCTCCGTGAACCCACGAGCCAAGCCGAATCGGTAGTTTCCTCAATATTGAAACCAGCCAGCAGCCAGTGTTGTCTTTACTCCCTTCATCGACGATATGACCTGTCAATGGAGGTTTCCAGCATTAACAAGCGCATTTCAATGAGCAGGACAGTCTTACTGTGCTAGTTCGCAGTTCAAAAGATTGATGATCCCAAAAACGGCAGTTAACGCACCGTCCATAGATCAACTCCCGTACCCACCCGACAGTTGCGTGGAAACTATTTGTCACCTGAATGGTAAGCGCTCTTTCGATTTTAAATTCAATCGTGGGGCTCGGCTTGGGACTAAGGATCTGTTAAGAAATAACATTTCCATATAGGAATGTTCAGGGTATCATGGAGTGGTGGATGCTTTAGCTGGAGTCCGCCAACGATACGCTGCGCTGAACGGAGTGCTGGACGAAAGAGCGCGACGGCTCTTGGTAG
>JAYTTF010000181.1:0-4865 GCA_043745195.1 Bryobacterales bacterium
GCATTCCCTATTCGAACGACATGCGCCCAGTCCAAATCCTGCACAACGAAGAGGTGGCGCAATATCCAGTCGTGCAAGGCAATCTCACTCGCGACTACACCGCCCGCGCGCTCGATTTCATTGGCCGCAACAAGGATAATCCATTCCTTCTCTATCTGGCGCACGCCATGCCGCACAAGCCGCTGGCCGCCTCCGAAGAGTTCTACTCACACAAGCCCGGCCGTCTCTACGCCGACGTCATCAAAGAACTCGATTGGTCGGTCGGCAAAGTTCTCGCGCGTGTGAAAGAACTGAAGCTCGAACAAGACACAATTGTTCTGTTTATGTCCGATAACGGCCCCTGGTTCGGAGGAAGCACCGGTGCACTTCGCGGCATGAAAGCTCGGCCCTGGGAAGGCGGCATTCGAGTCCCCATGATCGCCCAATGGCCCGGACGGATTCCCCCCGGCTTAGTCTCGAAGGAAATCTCCGGCGTGATCGATGTGTTCCCCACGCTCTGCGCGCTGGCTGGCGTCCCGCTTCCAACCGACCGCGTGATTGACGGTAAGGATATCCTCCCACTCCTTACAAAACCCGGAGCCGCTACTCCGCATGACGCAATCTACGCCATGTCCGGAGCCAAGTTGCACGTCATCCGTTCCGGCAAATGGAAGCTGCATGTTCTAACTCCCGGATCTTCAAAAGCCGTCGAAGTTGGACCCAATTGGGTTGACCCTCGCGGGCCGGATGGACTCACAATGATCGCCCCCTACGAACAGGCGCGGCCGAATCAATACCCAGGAATTCAGACGGGCGACGCACCCAAGGCGATGATGCTGTTTAACCTGGAAAAAGATCAAGCCGAACAGCACGATGTAGCGGCGGCGAATCCCGAAGTTGTTCAGCGGCTACGGGCCATGTTCGATAAAATGGACTCGCAGGTTCCAGCCTTTGAACCGATTCGCCCGAAGTGGCAAGGACTAAAAGATATCAAAGGTGGCGACCTGAAATACGAACCGCGGGAGCAAAAATAGAATGAATACCAGACGACTATTAATTAACATCGCCCTACTAACCCTCAGCCCGTTAATGTTCGCACAAGTTCAAAGCGGCACCATTGTAGGCACAGTCACCGACCAAGGCGGAGCCGCTGTCCCGGGAGTTCGCATCACACTGGTGAACGAAGCAACGAAGTTCACCAGAACCGTGGAATCAGGCTCATCCGGCCAGTATGTCGTCACCTCCATTCCAACTGGCAACTACACCGCAACGGCGGAAATCCAAGGCTTCCAAAAGCTCGCCCGCACCGGACTCCAACTCACCGCCGCCGATACTTTAACCATCGATCTTCGCCTACAAGTTGGTAATGTCCAGGAGGTTATCGAAGTAAAGGAAACCGCACCTTTGCTGCAATCGCAAACAGCAGCAATTTCTTCACTAGTGACCAATCAGCAAATGATTGAGATGCCGCTGAACGGCCGCACGTTTACCGCGCTATTAAAACTCAGTCCGGGAGCCTATACCGGGTCAAGCGGCAACCTCTCCACCTCTCAATACGCCATGCGCGCCGATGCCAACATTTCGGTGAACGGCTCCAGCGCACAGAACAATACCTACCTGATCGATGGCATGGTCAATCGCAACCTTTGGCTGTCCACCCTGGTCATGGTGCCCACCGTTGACTCCATTCAGGAAGTCCGCATGATGACCAGCAACTATACTGCGGAGTACGGTGCTTCCGCCGGCGCCATCACTATTGTTCAAACCAAGTCCGGCACAAATCAATTGCATGGCAGCTTGTATGAATTCCTGCGCAATGACAAGCTGGATGCCAATAGCTTCTTCAATAACCGGTTGGGTGCGCCGAAGCCTGCCTTCAAGCGCAATGAATTCGGCGGCACTATCGGAGGGCCCATTCGTAAAGATCGCACTTTCTTCTTTGCAGATTATCAGGGCATCCGCCTGCGGCAGCCACGCACTCTGATTTCCACCATCCCCACCCTCGCCCAACGCCAGTGGATCTCCACAGGCGATTTCTCCAGTTCTCCAACCAGTTTGTTTGACCCCACTAATGTAATTAATGGCCTTCGCGTTCCCTTCGCGGGCAATCGGATTCCCATTGCCAGACTGGACCCGGCTGCGCTAAAAGTGACCAGCCTTCTACCTGCGCCCACCAGTGCGGAGTCTACTCGTAACTTCGTCTTCAATCCCACCGTCCAACAGCGCACCGATCAATTCGACGTGAGGTTGGATCATACGATAGGGCAGAGTGACCGCGTCTTCTTCAAATACAGTTATGACGATACTCTGCTGCTAACCCCCGGCAATCTGCCAGTGGCCGCAGGCGCAGCCAGCGGCATTCCAGGCAGCCCTTTTCTGGCCGCAGATGGAACCGATACGGGAACCGAAACTCCATTGAAGAACTGGTCCGCCACCTTCAACTACGTAAAAGTGATTGGCCCCAATATCGTCAACGAAGTGCGCCTTGGTGCGGTGCGCTGGAATCAGTACATCCTCCCGATCGGCAACGCGTTCGCCACCGCCAACGCTGTCGGCATACCCGGAATAAATATCAACGATAAATCAGGCGGTTTGCCTGGTTTCACCATCACTGGCTACAGAACCCTGGGAGATGCCTCAACCTATCCCGAAAATAGCCAGACGATTTCATTCCAGTACGAAGACATTCTAACCATCGTCAAAAACAACCACACACTGAAACTAGGCGGCCAATACGTCCGCAACCGGTTCAATGGCTTCTCGGCATTCCCCACGCGCGGCACCTTCGATTTCAATGGACAATATACCCGGCAAATCGGAAGCACCGGTGCCGCCACCGCTCTGGCTGACTGGGCTCTGGGCGCAACCAGCGGCACCAACCGCAATGTGCTTGAAGGCACCTTCGGGATGCGCTTTTATAACCTCAACGCCTTTGTCGATGATAGTTGGCGCGTTTCGCAGCGGTTCACCGTAAACATGGGAGTGCGCTACGAACTATTGACGCCGCCCTATGAAGTGCACGATCGCTGGTCGAACTTCAACATCAATACTGCTCAGCTTGAAATCGCCGGACGTAACGGCGCAAGCCGCCGTTTGCGCAACCTCGACACCAACAACTTCGCCCCACGTATCGGGCTTACTTACATGCTGACCAACGATCGGCGCACCGTACTCCGCGCCGGTTTCGGCAGTTCGTTCGTAGAAGCTGGACAAGGCGGCGGGCAGCTTTATAAGAATCTTCCATTTTTCTATTCCAACGTTCTGGCCACCGATCAGAACGCAGCCCCAGTTCGACGCCTGTCGCAAGGTTTGGATGCGCCGGTTCGCCCCAATCTCAACAACCCGGTTGAGCTTTCCAGCGGTAACCCCAATGCCTGGGACTACAATCTGAAATCCACCAACACCATGCAGTGGAGCCTCGGTGTGCAACGCGAACTTTTGCCTGATCTATTGGTGGATGTCGCATATGTAGGGACGCGAACCATGGGCCTGATTGCGAACGTCAACATAAATCAGTCGTTCCCAGGGGCAGGCGCGCAAGGTCCCCGGCGTCCGTACTTCAGCCAAAATCCCAACGTAACCAACATTGCCTACCGCACCAACTTCGGCGACGCGAAGTACCATTCCCTTCAGGCCCGCGTGGAAAAACGGGCGCGCGGTGGATTGACAATGTCACTGGCTTACACTTGGTCGCACTTCCTCAGCAATGGCGGAAACATTAATGGCGGCGGCAATGCTCCACCGCAGGATGCTCGCTGCTACCGCTGCGAATGGGGTCCTATGCCGGAAGACCGGCGTCACATCGCCGTCGTCAATCACGTTTGGGAACTGCCCTTCGGAAAGGGAAAACGGTTTGCTTCAACTGGGCCTGCAGCATGGGCGTTGGGTGGCTGGAGCCTAAATGGCATTTGGTCAATCGCTACGGGCGAGCACTTCACCGCCACGCTCGCCGCAGCGGTATCCAATTCCGCCGGTGGTGGTGGTGATCGCCCTAATCGCTTGGCCGACGGCAATCTTGCCAAAAGTGAGCGCACCATCGATCGTTGGTTTGACCTGAAAGCCTTCGCCTCACCTGCCCAGTTTAGCTTCGGCAATAGCGCAAGAGGCATCCTGGTAGGACCCGGCAACTTTAATGTGGACGCTGGCATTCACCGGCAGTTTCAGATTCGAGAACGTTGGAAGCTAACGTTCCGTTGGGAGATGTTCAATGCATTTAACCATGCGAATTTCGGCACTCCCAATAGCTCCATCGGAAACGCCCAGGCTGGCCAAATCAGCAGCACTGCGCCGGCCCGTATCCAGCAGGCGGCGTTGAAACTGGTGTTTTAAGGTTGGTAATTACATTGTCGATTTCCAGACTATTCTTGGTGGGGTTTATTGCCGCGCTCCATGCTCTCGCACAGAGCAATGGTTCTATTGCCGGTCAAGTGACGGACTTGTCCAAGTCTGTCGTTCCGGGCGCAAAGTGATCGTCAAATCGGTTCAAACCGGAGTTGCACAACCTACAACTACATTGCTGTTAAGGATCTGCCAGAGTCGGAACGCTTCAGCTGCCTGCTCACCGAACGCAAGCATTTCGTCGATACTATCAAGCTCATTGCCTATCGCGCCGAGACTGCCATGGCCACCCTATTACGCGAAACCCTCAATCGAACAGATGACGCCAGAGCACTGCTGCGGCAAATCTACAACACCGAAATCGACCTCGTACCGGATCTAAGCGCCAAGACCCTTACCGTCAAGTTGCACCATCTTTCTCAAGCCGCGCACGATAATGCGGGTCCGTCATCTGCGGATTCCGGAGTCCCGCGATAATTGTTCCGAGGTCAGCGCGATTGAGCATTCCGAAATGTCGCGATCACGCATTCCGAGGTTCCGCGATAACG
>JAYTTF010000182.1:0-18498 GCA_043745195.1 Bryobacterales bacterium
CCCTCAATCAAGCCTAAACAAAGCTGGCGTGTAACATTGCGTAACATCATGTTAAGTGAGCCTTTCTCAAAAAGGGAATTTTGCGCCGGAAAGTAGCTAAAGGTGGGGTGGACTTCAGTCCGCCCGAGACTTTATCCTCACCTCCTTGGGTTTGCGTTCGATTGTTAGCAATGCTGTTCTAAATGGCGGGAAGTGCGAAGTCTGCCGTTGCGATGGAACGCTAATCAAACAATAGTCGCCGACGCAATCCGGCGCGCTCCTTCCTGGAACGCGCCGGGTTCGGTAAGCAAGCTCAAAACTAAATAGCAATCCTGTTCGAAGTCGTAAAAATAACTTGGCTGCGTAAGCACACCATGTTGGTCAAGCAATTGCAGAGCCCACTCCTCGCCAGTGAATTTATGCGGAACCTCAACCGTAGCGTACCAACCACCTTCCACTAGCAGTACTTTCATTTGCGTTTTTAAGAATGCCAGATTTGCCAAACATCTTCCTTTGATTTGCTGCTGGATGTTGGTCTGCAATTCGAGCAATGAGGGCAGGGCATACTGCACAGGAGTACCAACGCTGAGGTATGTATCAGCAATCAGTTCCAGCTTTGCTAATGCATCCTGGGATTGCGGTCCACCAACAATCATCCAACCCAGCTTCATTTGCGGCAAGCCAATTAATTTAGAAAGCCCATTGAGGCAGAAGGTCAAAGCCGCTTCGTTGCCAATTAAGGTAGGGCATCGCGTCGCATCTTCAATCAATGAGTATCCAGAAAACACTTCGTCAGAAATGATGGCCAAATCATGTTTCAGACAAATTTCATTCAACCGCGCCAGTTCCGTTTTTTTCAAATAGGAGCCCGTGGGATTGTTGGGATTCACCACAACGATTGCTCTTGTGCGGGGAGTGATGGCTTTTTCTAAATCTTCAAAATCCATCCACCAGCCTTCGTGATAGCGCAGCGGATATGGTTTTACGACGACCGATTCCAGCGCTGCCAAGTAATCAAGTAGCGGATAGGATGGCTGCGGAACCAGCACTTCATCGCCAGGGTTGCACAGCACTTTGAAGAGCCACGCGTAGGCTTCACTGGTTGAGGCTGTGAGCATCACCCGATCCACCGCGCAGCCAAAGTGAGCAGCTACGCATTCTCGGGCAAATAGAAGGCCACGCGGATCGGGATCGTAACGCATAGACCGATTGTCGGAAAATGCAGCGAGCAGCGAAGCAGGGTAGACGATTCCGGCTTGCGTCGGATTCGATTGAGTCAGGTCCAAGACTGGCTTCAAAGCGCAACGGCGTGCCTCAAGTGCTGTCACTAAACTGTTTTGGCCAGTCCCCCAGGCCAATCGGGATGAGAACATCTTGCTATCATCGCATCTATGGGTCGCTTTCTTACTTCATTGTTGCTGGTGTCGTTTGCTTACGGTCAAGCTGCTGCTCCTGCGTCTGGTCCTGCAAAAGGGTCGTTGATGGTTATTGGCGGAGGGGCGGTTGGCAAAGCTATTTTCGATCGCTTCGCGGCTCTTGCTGGAGGCTATGATGCTCCGGTGATTTTGATTCCTACCGCCGGCGATGCGGACACCTACGATGCACACGCTGCCGAATCGGGCGTGCTTCAAAAAGCTGGGTTCACGAATGTGACGTTGCTACATACGCGAGACAAGAAGCTTGCTGATACAGAGGAATTTGCCACTGCAATCAAAAAAGCAAGAGCAGTTTGGATTGCCGGTGGACGCCAGTGGCGTTTGGTGGATTCTTACCTGCATACTCGCACTCATCGGGAACTGGAGGCGCTGCTGGAGCGCGGCGGAGTGATCGCCGGCACATCGGCCGGAGCCAGCATTCAGGCATCGTACATGGTGCGAGGTGCACGCGAGGGCAACACAATCATGATGGCCAAGGGTTATGAAGAAGGGTTCGGTTTTCTACGGCTAGTGGCCGTGGATCAACATTTACTGAAGCGCAAAAGAGAAAATGACTTGGTTAGCGTGGTTGCTGCACACCCCGAACTGCTGGGTATTGGCATTGACGAAGCTACGGCCATAGAAGTTCATGGTTCCCAGTTCCAGGTGTTGGGCGAAAGCAAAGTGGCAATTTATACAGACGGCAAGCCCTATTACTTTCTTTCTGCGGGCGAGAAGTTCGATTTAAAAACGAGGCACAAAATGAACTGAATTTACTTTTGCAATCGAGTGAGGGGATCGCCAATTACAACAGTCATCCAACTGAGTCCGGGGATCCCTGAATAGTAACTGTCTGCCAGATTTCGCCCATTGAAATAAGCCACCAGAACGTATTGAGGCCAAGGGCATAGTTTCAAAAAGGGTTCGTCCACATTTCCATTGACGCCTGTTGCACCTTCGTGAATATAATCTGCGGACATGGTTTGCGGTGATCCAAAAAACCAGGGCACTTTTCCTTTTTGATCCCACCAGGAGATGTTCCAATTGTCGGGAGGTTTTGTGAAGGTGCGAGCATTGGTGGAAACAAATTCTGTGGCGATAGCTCCGGGGAGCCATTCAAAGTTTAAGAAACGCTTCTTGCGATTGCGATCGTTCGAGCCCCAGGCGGCGTAGCCTATGACTTGCTTCTGATCGTAGAGCACTTTTTCTGAATCATCGAAAATCACGCGCTCTTTGGGCAAAAGAATAGACGCATCGCGTAGCCAATTGTTGCCCTCACGGTCTGAAGAGTCTGGTAGGTCAATTACAAACTTGCCAACGTTCCGAGCGTTCAAGCCACGGTCAATCATCGCCTTCACTTCGGCAACGCTGTAAGCAGCTAAGCGGGTGACCATGTACAAAGCGAATCGCGGATGAGTAAAGGGAACATCTCTTTGCCGAAAAAAAGGATTATTAGCGAAACCATTCGGTGGGGGTAGTGCCGCACCTTTCAAAATTGGATACAGCAGCGTAAGTTCAGAATCAACGCTAGCACCATCTGCCGATGTACCTGTGGCCTTGCCAGGTATGCGCAATGGCACTCCCAAGGTTGTTACGATATATAACACTTGATCCACCAGATTGCGTTGTTCAAGACATTTCTTTATGGGTTCAAAGATTTCCTTGTCGAACTTTTCACGCGCAATATTTTCTTCGGTAGTGGTGGTGATTCGGCAGACATTCCCAGCAGGAATACTTCTGGCGCGAACATAATGTTCGGCAATTTGCCGTGAGTCGGCGGAGGTGCTGTTCACCACCACGAGAACGTTGGCCGGACCCTGTGCGAAAACGGAGAGGAAGGCGACTGAAAAAAGCGCCGCTACTTTAGAGATTTCAAATACTCCAGAACTGCTTCAGCGTCCTTAGCATTTAGTTTGTAAGCCGGCATGGGTGGAGCCGCTGGTGCACCTTTTGGGTTGAGGCCAGTTGTTAAGAATTTCAGCATGGAAGCCTCTCCCCAGCGCGACCAAAGACGGCTGGTGGAAGTAAGGTCTGGAGAAGTTTTATGCCAATCTTTTACGGGATGCATTGGTTGAAAATCGAGCACAGCTCCCTTCAACCATTTCTCCTTATCAAACTCGCCGGTTTCCAATTTTGGAGTATGGCATTCCTGGCACTTGCCGACTTCTTCCACCAGATACTTTCCGTAGGCGATGGTTTTTGGATCGGCGCCCCAAGTGGTTGCTGCAATCATAGTGGCTGCGGCGAATACAATTTTGCTCATAGGTTTAGATTACTCGCTTCGAAGGGATGCAAGCAAGGGTGAGCGGATTGCCGCCCGCATGGCAAGCAAAGAACTTCCCAAGCCTGCAAGTAATACAAGGCCCAGCAGACTCATCATCGAAGCTATCGATGCTCCGTTGCCCTTCAAAACAGGAGCTACGGCCAGCAGAGCGGCCGCCAGTCCAATGCCCAAGCCCATTGTGAGCAGCAATCCGTTTTCAGCAAACACTACCCAGCCCAATTGCTTCGGAGAAAATCCGACGGCTTTGAGCAATGCCAATTCTCTGCGGCGTTCTAATACATTGCGCAATAGAACGGCTGAAAGGCCCAAGGTTCCCAGCAGCAGTCCAAGAAACCCTAGGGTTTGGAAGGTTGAGAGATAAGCATTTTCGACGGCGTGAAAGCGCAAGAGCTTATCTTCGGTTGGAGAAACATCGAAGCCTGAATCCGCCAAAGATTCTTCGAGGGTTGAAGTGATTGGGACGGATTGATCTTCGGGACCATCTAAAAGGAAAAAGCGGAATCCTTCGGATTCGGGAAAACTTTTCAGAAAATGTTTTTCGGCAATTACCAATTCCCCTTGAAAAATGCTGCCGGTCAAAGCTGCTACTAAACGAAGTTTTGCACCGTTGACAGTGATTTCATCGCCTAGTTTTTTGTGGAGTACATATTCCATGGAGTTGAAATCAATAGCGGCAGGAATGGCTCCATTCACAGGATCGGCGGCCAATAACAACCAGGGATTGTTTTTCTGCTCGTCGGTTTGCGCTAGCGAGTTGCCAAAGCTAAAGCGACCAGCACGCAGGAATTCATCGGGGGCACCCAGCACTTTGGGATTATCTGGTTTATACAGATTTAGGCAACTGGCTTCAGCACCTGGTTTTAGGCGGAAACTGGTAATTCTCCATGGCGCGAATATGGCTGGGGACAGATTTAATTCTGCGCGAGCATCTGGCAGATCGAGATTGTGATAAATGGGTGTTTGCGATTCGGCGAGTAGGGCGAAGCCACCATTTCCCGACTGACGATCGAGCTTCTGCGAGTGAGGAGAGTGACGGAAAGAATCTACAGAAATCAACAGAAATGTAGCGGAAGCAATTAGCGCCACGGATAGCATGCTGCGCACTGGACGTTCCGAAGCATTGCGCATGCCCAGACGAATTAGCGATGCCATTCCAGAACCTTCAACGGTTGCTTGTTTTGCGGAACCAAGCCATAGACGAAAGCAGATCAACAGAGATATTAAGGAGCAAATACCACCACCGAAAAAGCCAGCACTGTTGGGGATGCGTCCTGCTGCGGATGCTCCCAATAAGGCTAATGCAATTGCGCCGAAGCTAGCGGCGAGGGTAATCAGCAAAGAAGGGCGCGTTGGAGTTGCGGAGTCGATACGCCCGCTTAATAGGCCCTTTGGTGTTGCTGCGGGAATTTTCCGCAATGCCAGCAAGAGTGCAATCAAGCCTGCTAACAGGCCTCCGATGGTTCCTCCGATTAGGGATTCAGGAGTGACGTGCAGGACTAAAGCCTGGGTGCCTACTGCTCCGCTCCACCATGTTCGCAGGCCGAAAAGGATGAACGAGGCGAAGCCAATGGCGAAGGCACAACCGAGCAATGCACCAAAACTGGCCAGAACAAATCCTTCGCCTAGGAACAGCAGGCGGACCTTGCCCATGGAAAATCCAACTGATCGAAGCAGGCCGATTTCACGAAGTCGTTGGTCCACGCCGAGTTTGAAAAACAGCCCTGCAAGACTGAGCGCGGAGTAGATAAGGAAGGCACTGAAGTAGGTGAAGTATTCGCCGAAATCAGTAGAACCTGCGGAGGCGGCCAAGGTATCTTTGCGAATGTTGGTTGCAGTAAGCCCAATCGTCGCGGGATCGATTGCTTTGCGAAACGCTTCTTCAAAGCGGGCCTCTTTGGGATAGATGCGGATGCCGGAAACATTGCCATGACGTGACCCCCACCAATTCTGCCCAGCGGCAAGGGGCACGAACATTTTAGGCGTGGTCTTGTAATTGTGCCAAAAATCTTCGTCGATGGCGCGGACTTTGTTCAAGTCCATGGGGAAGGGTGGATTCCATTCGCTGAGATCGTCGGAATCGCTGATGCCCGGATAGTCTGGTGCCATGGCTCGATCGCCGGGACCACCAACGAGAGGGACAATACCAACCACTTCGGCTTGATGTGTTTCTGTTCCAAGCTTACCTTCCTGTTTCCAGACGAAGGTTTCCATGGAGATTACATCTCCGGCCTTGGCTTGTAAGTCACGAGCGGCCCAATCGGTTAAAACGATTGGGGTGTTTTTCGTTTTGGCTATTGCAAGAGAAGGAAGGTCGATGGCGGCAATCAGCGAATATGGAAATTGCCGAACGCCATTGCTGGTGAAGTTCACTAGATAGGTAAGAAGAGGCTCGGCACGGAGGTTCAGCTTTTTGGCTTCCGCCAAGGCAATCTTCACTTGCTCTTCGCTGAGCAATCCTGCACCGTTCTCTAATTGGATGCATTGGCAATTGTCCAGTTGTCTGATCCGTAAGCCAACGTCTGCCAGTGTGAATTTGTTTCGCAGAGTCTCCGTGATATTTGCAATCTCCGGCAACAGAATCACATTGGCTTTGCCGAGGACATCCAGTTCTTGCTGAAGTCTTGAAAGTGGGACGTAGGCAGCTAGAATGGCTCCCTGCTTTGGTTCCAGGGAAAATTCAGGGGCAGTGCCTTTGAAGTTGAAGCGCATTGATTTCGATGCGTCTTCGCGGCGACCGTGCAATGTTTCCTGGGGAATCTCGGAGGGCTTCTCAACGCGCAACAAAATGGATTCACCTTCGGCTGCTTTCAACTCCGCAGCAAGCGCGCTGCTTAATAGGATTTGGCGGGACGAAGGTGCCTCCCCTGTCCAACCATGGAACTTCCAAAATCGGTCATCGACGCCATACACGAGGACTTTGGCGGCGCGACGGCCGGAGGCTTGATGTTGCGCAATGGCCTCCATGCTGATCATCGGTACGCCCTTGAGCTCAGTTGCCAGTGCCTCGCGAAATGGTAGTCTGCCTGATACAACGACTTCGGTTTTCCCTAAGCGGCCAACTGCCAATTCAAGAAGGCTGCGGCGAACGGACTCACCGGTCATTAAAGCGCCGGCCAGGACACCTGTGGCTACGGCTAGGCCAAGGAGCACTGCCAAATTCGTTCGCCAATGGAATGCCAGGTTACGGCTGATTAATTGCCTCATGACCGGTCCAGAATTCCACTATGCATGCGGAAGCTGATAGGGAAGCGAGTGCCGAGTTCGCTGGAATGGGTTACTGCAAGAAGGATGGTTTTATTTTCCTTATGCAATTCGAACAATAGATTGGCAATGGAAGTTGCCGTGGCTTCATCCAGGTTGCCGGTGGGTTCATCGGCTAAAAGTAGAATCGGATTGCGAATTAAGGCTCGGGCGATGGCCACCCTTTGCTTTTCGCCGCCGGAAAGTTCGCCCGGTTTGTGGTTGACTCTGGAACCCAGCCCAACCCGGTCAATCAGGAATTTCGCACGGTCCTGGACGCCTGAATCCGGCTTAGCAATTAAAGTTGGGGTTAAAACATTTTCAAGAATTGTGCACTGTGGCAATAGGCAATGATCCTGAAAAACGAAGCCGATTTTGTCATTGCGGAATTGGGCTTGGGCCGCCTCTGCAAGGGTGAAAGGATCCTGCCCATCGAGAGTGACGGTTCCAGATGACGGAACGTCCAAGGCACCTAGAATATGGAGTAAAGTGCTTTTGCCGCATCCAGACGGACCCATGATTGCTGCAGCATCACCACGATGCAGGGTGAAAGAAACTTGGTCAAGAACGCGAACCGGACCGGCACCAGATGGGTATTGTTTGGACAACGACGAGACTACTAACATAGAAGTTCCTCCAACGGAATTAAGGAGTGCCAAGTGCTGCTGAAAATGCAATGGCGGTTTGCTGTGCCATGTGTCGCGCAGTGAAAAACTGTTTGACACCAGCTGCGCCTGCTTGTGCTGCTTTTGCTGCGGATTGGCGATCCACCAAAAACTGCAGTAGGCCATCGGCCAACGCTTGTGGATTGCCTGGTTCCACCAATAAGCCACCGCTGGTTTGGTTCAGCAATTCTGGAAATGCTCCATGACGCGGTTGCACTACGGGTACTCCAGATGCCATGGCTTCGAGGAGAAATAAGCCTTTGGGTTCGTGATAATCAGAGGGTACACTGAACACGTCTAATCCTCGCAGGAATTCTGCTTTTTCCGTACGGTCCAACGCGCCATGATAGCAAAACTGATCGGCCAAGCCCCATTCCTGCATCTTCGCTTTCACTGCGGCCAAATAACTTTCATGCTCAGCCAATAGGTATCCCGCCACTTCCAATGTGGTGTCAGGCACACTTGGCATTTTGCGCAAAAGGCGATAGGCTTCGCACAAATTGTGGAGGCCTTTTTCAGGTGCTATGCGGGCGAAGAAACCAATTTTGTAGGGAGGCGAAATTCTCGGTTCGATGGCGGGTTGGAAGTCTTGCGAGTGAATGCCGATTGGCACTGTCACAATTTTTCGAGGTTCAATCCCCAAGTATCCGGCCATGAACTTCGCATAGTATTGACTGACTGAAACAAACAAGTCCACCTGATGAATATGCTTGCGAACCAGGGCCATGGATTGAGCCCGATAGGGTTCAGGCAAGCCGTCGAGAAATAGATCTTCACCTTGCAGAACACAGATGATTTTTGACTTTGGAGCCACTTTGCGCATGGCTGGAGCAAGTGAAATCAGGAGGGCGTAGGGAATGCTGATAACGTCGTAAGTTGGCTCTGCACTCAGCCATTCAGTGAGTTTGGAGAATTCTTTTCCGATGGGTCCCTCGGCACCTTCCAAGACTGCCACCGTCATTTCACCAAGGAACTTGGCACCTACTGCGATGGACTTGCGAGAGGCTGCCCGAAGTGCCCAATCTGAATCCCAAAGTTTATCGAACACACGTGGGAGTTTGCGGAACAAAGGCATGGTCTGTTGGAGATAAACACTGATGCCACCGAAGAAGACTTTCTGATTGGAAACATTGCGTTCGTCGGTGAGTGTTGGTGTATAGAACGGCAACAGAACCACGTCGTGCCCCAGGGCCATTAATTCTGTAGCCAGCGCGTTGTCCTTGAGGCAACTGCCACAATACATGGACGCGGCGCCGGCCGTGATTTGCAAAATCCTCATGACGCCATTTGAAAGGCGCGACGAGCATACAAATGATCGAACAGGTTTCCTTCATGGGGTTGATCCCAACTGATTTTCATGGTTGAGAGTGGGCCAATGTTGAGGCGTCCGATGTGCGAGGAGCCGAACAATTTTGCCATGAGTTTCTTATCTTCGGTAAGAACGGAAGCCACCAGGGTTGGTCCGCAAATTTCAGGTAGCTCATGCTGCTTCACTTCGACAACGCTGGCAAAGGGGAACAGGAATTCGCGATTTGCTAAAGCGTGTTCCGCTGAATTCACATGGATGATGGTGGGCAATAGATAGGTGCAGTTTTGGAAGTCAACACAGCGCGAACCATCGCGGTACTTCGCTGTAACGTCGATTGAATCATTATCCATATCACCATCGATTACGCTGCTTAAACGGCGAGCAACGTCCGGATTTGCAAATGGAGCAATCTCTGCTTGAGGATCGTTTTCTTCACGCGGGATCACTTTGGCGAGGCGCTGGGCCAATGCTTCGGCAATTTCACGGGAATGCTTTGTAACCCAGATGCTGGAGGCGTTGACGCAGGAACGGCCGGAATTTTGGACAATGGATTCCACCATCAGATCAAGATATTGTTCCCAATTGTCTGCCTGATCTTCGGCGATGATAATCTTGCTGTAACCGGGTCCGTGAATTTCAATACGAGGGTCTCCCTGCCAGGCTTTGGCTGCACCGACGTCGCCGAACAACATGCCACGTCCACAGCGTCGCAAAATTTCACCACCGCCGGAATGGTCGGTTGGATAGAAGCCGAACATTTCTTTTGGGAGGCCGGCTTTGATGAAGGCTTGGGCAATTCGATATGGGGACCATGGTTCAGCACTGCCGGGTTTCAGAATCAAAGGAGTCTTCATGGCGATGGCAGGGACCCACAAGGCATGAACACCGGGGGAGTTGCTGGGCAGAATTACACCCAATGAATCGCCACGTGGGAAGAAGCTAACGGCTTGTCCATTCACTTTTCCATAGCCCGTGTCCAACACTGTCAAATCCGGAAGCCTCGTGAGGCCGCGCAGGACTGTTTCAATTTCTTCCATGACGCCGCGAATTTTAGTCATGTTGCGGCGCACCATCGCCCAGGGCAGACCAGTGGTGGCGCAAACCGATTCAACATATTGCTGCGGGGATTGCATGGAATCACCCAGTGGCAAATCGTCATCCCCAAAGTGCTTGCCAGCCTTTACGGAGATAGCCATAAGTTCGGCAGTGGTGAAGGCGGACATTCGCTTGTGGACTTGATCCTGGGTTAGAAGATCGCGCTTTACCAAGCCTGAATTGGCGCGAGAGCATTCCACGAAAGGTTCACGGGTACGGTAGTGAACGGCCCTTTCAATTTCAACACTACGGTATGGTTCCCCTTTGCGCAAAATGGGAATGTGGAGCATTAATACACCCCTTCCACGACGTTTTTCTGGAAGCGGGAGAAGGGGCGAACGTTGCGAACTCCGTCCCATGGGTACTGATCGCAAGGGGCTTCGCGTTCGCATTCGTCACGTTCCAGGAAGCGTGGCACGAAGAATTCCTTGGTGAGTGTGGTTAGCCTGACGCGGCCAGTTGCTCCATATTCCACAAGTTTGTTGGTGTTGTCCGGGTCAACTACTTCGAGTACAGCGCGCGGTGCTGGCGGGTAATAAATAATGGCCCAGTTATCTTCTTTGTTGGGCACTTTGTGCGTTGCCAAACCCATTAAGGTGTTGCCGTAGGTTGGAGCGAAATAGATACCATCTAACAATTCTTCAACGGCGAATCGATGGAACTGCGGAGTCATCTCAGTACCGCCGCAGAAAATGCCTTTGATGCCGAGTTTCTTCAAAGAGACTTTTTCGCAAATTGCTTCGAGCAGTTTTGGAGTGGTGAACATGCAATTGATGTCGTGCGCTTTTAGAAGGGTTAAGCCCTGATCCACAACGTGTTGCTTGTATAACTCGGCTTCCTGAATTTGGCCGCGGCGCAAAAGTTTGATAACCCAGCGTGGATCGAGATCGACCATGAAGCAAATGCCACCGCGATGTTGGCATAGGTGTTCAACGGCCATGCGCAAGCGGCGCGGACCAGTGGGTCCAAGTGAAAGCCAGTTTGCGCCTTTCGGGAAAAACTTATCAGGCAACGTTTCTGAAAAATTTTCGTAATCGATCCTAAAATCGTTTACGTTGATGCGGGCTTTGGGAACGCCTGTGGATCCACCAGTTTCAAAAATCGAGACGGGCGAATTAGCATAGGCCTTGGGAACCCATTTGCGAACGGGACCGCCACGCAGCCATTCGTCCTGGAAGTTTCCAAAACGATCAAGATCGTCGTAGCCTTTGACATCCTTGCGAGGATCCCATTTTTTCTGTTTGGCCCAGTTGAGCCAGAACGGGCTACCCGTTTCAGGATCGAAATGCCAATTTACAATTTTGCGGACATGCGCATCAAGAGTCTTGCGCGCAGCGCTTTTCTTTGCGTTCAGGTCAGTCTGACTCATAGTGGATTTTCTCTATCTTACCCTTAAATAGCCTTGATGGTGGCGCTAAACTAGAAGTTACATGGAACCAAAGTGGTATCACTCAGGATGGGCTCGTTTTGGCAGCTCAATTGTTATGCCTCCGATCGGTTTGATTTTGCTGTGGATCAATCCGCACGTTGGAACTTTTCGCAAGCTGCTGGGCAGTTTGCTGATTGCGGCAATTGGTGCGGCGCATGTTTTTTATTGGGGCGACTTTCATATTGACCTTGATGGCAGCGGTATGGCTCCTATGCTTCGTCGCGGCAAACCTGAATCGAACTATGCCAAATTAGAGCAGGATCGAGCTGCACAAGCTCAGACACCCATTCCTCCAGCAGTGCCGACGACCGCTGATGTATTTGCTCTGGACGCATCACAAAAATCTTCTCAGAAAACAGACCCACTTGTAGTTGAAGGACAGCCTTCAGCAGACATGGCTGTGAAGGCGAAAGCATTTACCGGCAATCTTTATTGGACAGATTACCGTGGGCCGAATCGCGATGGAATTTATTCGCAGGCACCGATCCTTACTTTATGGCCGAAGAAGGGGTTGGAGCGTTTGTGGAAGCAGCCTATAGGTGGCGGTTGGGCGTCGTTCGTGGTTGCTGGCGGTGTTGCCTATACGATTGAGCAGCGGCGAGCGAAGGAAGCTGTTACTGCTTACGACATTAAGACTGGGCGGGAATTATGGGTTCATTTGTACGATGCGGATTTTCAGGAATCGATGGGAGGTCCCGGGCCAAGAGCAACTCCTACCTATCATCAAGGTTCGATTTACTCAATGGGTGCATCCGGTGATTTGTATGTGTTGGACGCGAAAACTGGGAAGCTGAAATGGAACAAGAATATTCTGGTGGATAATGAGGCACAGAACTTAACTTGGGCGATGTCTTCTGCTCCGCTAATCGTCGATGACAAGGTGATAGTGCAACCGGGCGGCAACAAGGGCAAGTCGATTGTGGCGTACAACAAATTGACTGGAGCAAGGATGTGGAGTGCTCTAAATGATCAGCAGGCCTACACTACACCGATGTTGGCGACCCTTGGTGGAGTGCGGCAAATTGTAACTGTGACGGCAGCGCGAATGGTGGGTTTGAAACCAGAGGACGGAACGTTGCTATGGGAATTTCCTTGGACGACGGAATATGATGTGAATGCCGCGCAACCCATTGTTGTGGATGCGACCCACGTTTTTATTTCTGCTGGGTATGGCCATGGTGCGGCTTTAGTTGAACTGACGAAAACTGAAAATAAGTTGAGTGCGCGGAGCCTTTGGACCAATACGAAAATGAAGAACAAATTTTCCAGCTCGGTTCTGTTTCAAGGGTATATTTACGGGTTTGACGAAGCAATTCTAGCCTGCATGGATGCGCGCACCGGGGAGTTGAAATGGAAAGGCGGCCGCTATGGATATGGTCAGTTGCTTTTAGCTGACGGGCACTTGGTGGTGCTGAGTGAAGGCGGGGATGTTGTGCTGGTGAAGGCCACGCCGGAGAGCCATCAGGAACTTGCAAAGTTTGAAGCCATCAGCGGCAAGACGTGGAATGTGCCGGCGATTGACAATGGTATTTTGCTGGTGCGCAACCCTACGGAGATGGCAAGCTTTCGCATTGGGAAATAGAGTGTAGCAGCCCGTGGTTTTAATCCTCAGATCGGCAAACCGGGGAAGCCCGCCGCGTTTTTCCCTATTTTTTAACTGGGGACAGCCCGCGTGTTTCCCTATTTTGCGACTCGAAAAAATAAGGAAACACGCGGGCTGTCCCCAGTTTAAAAGTGGTTCGCAACCCTACGGAGATGGCAAGCTTTCGCATTGGTAAATAGAGCATAAGCATAAAAGTTGTATGATGATCAGATCATGATGCGGATTGCTTTTTTTCTTACGATTATTATTTCCACCTTCACATTCGGGGCTACAGAATGGCGGCAGTTTCGAGGCCCCAATGGTTCCGGTGTTTCCGATGCCAAGGGCGTGCCAATGGAATTCGGAGTGGACAAAAATGTTATTTGGAAAACTCCGCTGCCGCCCGGGCATTCGTCTCCAGTGTTCACTGCTGATCGCATTTTCTTAACCGGTCACGAGAACGAGAACCTGTATGTCTTCGGTTTGGATCGCAAGACTGGTAAGCAACTTTGGCGAAGGCAAGTGCCTAGGGATCGCCGGGGAGAATTGCACAAAGCAAACGGTCCAGCCAGCGCCAGCCCGGTAACGGACGGTGAGAACGTCCATTTCTTTTTTACTGATTTTGGTTTGATTTCCTTTACGAAAGACGGAAAGGAGCGATGGAGATTGCCTTTGGGTCCATTCAATACGCCGATGGGGATGTCGAGTTCTCCTGTATTAGCAAATGGCAAATTACTTTTGAACTGTGATGCTGAGAGTGATTCATACTTCATCGCTGTTAACCCGGATACGGGAAAAATAATCTGGAGGCGGGACAGGTCTGAATTTTCACGTGGATTTTCAACGCCGGTTTTGTATAAGCCTTCCGATGCGCCAATGCAGGTTATTGTGGCTGGCAGCACCAGATTGACTTCCTATTCTGTGGATACTGGGGAACCCATTTGGTGGGTGGACGGGCTTACCTGGCAATTGAAGCCGACGCCGGTGATGGACAAGGAAAACATTTACGTTCTTGGCTGGGCGGGAGATGCAGATCAAGGGAGTCAGGAAGACATTGCGGACTTTAAGGAGTACCTGACTAAGTGGGATAAGAACGGGGATGGGAAGTTATCGAAGGAAGAAATTCCCGAAAAGAAAATTGTTAACCAATGGGATTCTTTCGATCTTGATCGTACAGGATTTTTGGAAGAGCGAGATTGGAAATTGTATCAAGGCCGGAAGAAAGCGGTGAACGCTGTGCACGCCTTCAAGCTGGGTGGCAAGGGCGACATGACCAAAGCAAGTACGCTTTGGAGTTATTACAAATCGCTGCCTAACGTTCCTTCTCCCTTGTTGTATGAAGGCGTTCTTTACATCATGAAAGAGAGCGGCATTTTGACGGCTCTTGATTCGAAGACCGGAAAGGTGCTGAAGCAAGGCAGGCTGACCGATGCGCCAGGTGATTATTTTGCTTCCCCTGGTGCTGCGAATGGACGGATTTTCACAATCAGCCATGCGGGCAATGTGAGCGTTATTAAGCCTGGTGCAGCTTGGGAAGTGGAACGGACAGTTACATTGAATGAAGATGTGAATGCTTCTCCTGCGTTTGAGGATGGCAAGCTTTATATTCGAACCCACCAACATCTTTACTGCTTTGGGAAAAAGGACTAAACCAGTGCGTTACGTGGCATTGCTATTCTCATTGATGGTGCTGCAGGCGGCTGATTGGCCCCAATTTAGAGGCGTAAATGCCAAGGGGCTTTCTGCAGACAAGAATCTTCCCATAGAGTTTGGGCCAACCAAGAATGTAGTTTGGAAGACGCAAGTGCCGCGGGGACATTCGTCGCCCATTCTGGCTGGGGCCCGAATCTATTTGACAGCGGAGGAAGGCGAGAAAATTTTCACGCTTGGCCTGGATCGCAAAACGGGGAAGGAGTTGTGGCGTCGCGAAGCGCCAAGGCCACGGAAAGAGGAAATGAACAAGACAAATTCTTACGTATCGGGCACTCCGGTGAGCGATGGGAAGAATGTTTATGCGTTCTTCGGCGACTTCGGTTTGATTTCCTATACGGCTGATGGTGTGGAGCGCTGGAAGCTGCCGATGGGTCCTTTCAATAACATTAATGGGCATGGTTCGTCGCCTGTGATTGCAGATGGGATGCTGATACTGATTGTGGATCAGGATACGAATTCGCATATTCTTGCACTGGACAAAGATACAGGGAAGGAGCGTTGGCGCACTCCGCGTTTGGAGAATTTGCGGGGGTATACAACGCCGAGTATTTACCGTCCTAAAAGTGGGCCCGCCGAAGTTGTGGCTTCGGGGGCGTTCGTGACTTCAGCCTATGAACTGTCGACTGGGAAGAAGCTTTGGTGGATTCGTGGAATGGCTTGGCAGTTGAAAGGCGCGCCGGTGATTGAACGAGATATTGCGTACATCAATTCCTGGGAGTCTGGCGGGGATACGGAAACTCCTCCCGAAGTTCCTGGTTGGAAGGAAACGTTAGCGCAGCATGATGCCAATAAAGATGGCTTGATTACGGAAGATGAAGCTCCGAAACAATTGAAGAAGCGAGCGTTTTATGAAGCTGATCTGAATCACAATTTATTCATGGACGAGAATGAGTGGCTGTTCATGACTGCAAGACGGCAAGCGCAGAATACAGTTTTTGCAGTGCGATTGGGCGGAAGGGGCGATGTGACGGATACCCATGTATTGTGGCGGTATCGAAAATCGTTGCCAAATACGCCGACTCCGCTGTTGTATCAAGGTTCGCTGTTCCTGGTAAAGGATGGGGGCGTTGTGACGTCATTGAATCCTGAAAACGGAGCAGTGTTCAAGCAGGCCAGGTTGACTGGTGCGTTGGAACAATACTGGGCTTCGCCAGTAGGCGGAGACGGCAAGATTTATATGGCCAGCCAAGGTGGAAAAGTGAGTGTGTTGCGGGCTGCTCCGGAATGGGAAATTCTGAAGATCAACGAATTGGATGATGATATTTTTGCAACACCGGCGATTGTTGATGGCATGTTGTATGTGCGAACTCGTTCGGCACTTTACTGTTTCAAGAATTCAGTCAATTAGTGATGGGTGCCCACCTTCCGTTTCAACTTCCGCGGCCTTCACCTGAGCAACAAACGATTGACTCTCAAGAGTTTTTGGAGCGTGTGAAACAGCGGCGGTCCGTGCGACATTTTTCGTCGGAGCCCGTTCCTTTTGCGTTGATTGAAAACGCGATTCGAGCAGCGGCCACTGCGCCAAGCGGGGCGAATCAACAGCCCTGGCGTTTCGTTGTTGTTAGTGACCATGGCCTGAAAAAAGAATTGCGCGAAGCGGCAGAGGCTGAGGAAAAAACGAACTACGAGCGCAGATTTCCTGAGGAATGGCTGGATGCGCTTGAGCCTTTCGGCACGGATTGGCACAAGCCTTTTATTGAAGACGCCCCTTACGTGATTGTGATGTTCCGCATTGATTATGGATTGGATGGGGAACGTAAGATCAAGCATTATTACGTAACCGAATCGGTTGGTATTACCACTGGAATTTTGCTTACGGCGCTGCACTGGGCTGGCTTGGCCACCTTAACTCATTCGCCAAGCCCAATGGGATTTTTGAACAAGATTCTGAATCGTCCAATGAACGAGCGGCCGTTTTTGTTGATCCCTGTTGGCTATCCTGCGCATGATGCCACGGTGCCGGATATTACGAAGAAACCACTTGCTGAAGTAATGGTGACGCACTTAGCGAAAACAGGCGAGTAACGTGGAATTGCGGATACAAACCAAGCCGTTGCCAATGGCTGGCAAGGCTCTGATTTTGCCATCCATTATCTTAAAATTTCCGAGGACTTCGAGTTTCTCTGGATTTGGCTTTACTTTGTACAGTTGACCATCATCGCGAAGGTACATCAAGTAATCGTTGATTAGCGTGACTGAACCTCCTCCTTGGCCGGCAAGCATTTTCCAGGCAACTCTGCCGGTTTTTAATTCAACTGCTCGTAGTTCTTGACCGGTTTGCGTGGGGCCATGGAGTCCGTAAAGGAAGCCGTCTATGAGGACAGGGGTTGCGTAATGGGCGGAAATGGCATCGTCTCCGGACCATAGTTCAGTGGGCGGGGTTGTGGAGAAATCAACGACAATGGCTCCCACCGCATAATTGGAAGTGATGAATAGCAAGTTGCCATCGACGATGGGGGAAGCGGCATTGGCTGAGGCGTGGGCACGGGCTCTCCAATGTTTTTCGTAGATGAGTTTACCGGAATCCTTATCGGTGACCACGATGCCTTCTCGTGTGAAGAAGACAACACCGAATTTAGCCGCAGTGGGTGAAGAGTAACTTGCTTCCTGATTGGTGGCTTTCCAAATCAGTTTTCCGGTGGCAGGGTCGAACGCGCCAACGCCGGCTTTTTTTGATCCGATGTTTAGGAAGAGTTTACCATCGTAAATTAAAGGAGAACAGCCTGCTCCGAAAAATCCTTTCTCCACTTTGAAATCTTTGTGGACGTCAACGCGCCAAATTTTGGAGCCTGTGTTCAGATCGAGTGCGTGAAGGACGCCTTCGGCACCGAAGGTGAACACAGTGCTGCCGGATACGGTTGGTGCAGAACGGGGGCCGTTGTCGAATCCGAAATCGTCTTTGTAGTTGGTGGGGTACTCAAAAGTCCAAACTGTTTTTCCGGTGGCTGCCTCGAAGGCTTCGACGATTTCCGATTTGCCTTTGCGGTGAAACAGGATCACTTTTCCACTGGCAATCACTGGGGCTGCAAAGCCTCCACCTACTTCTCTTTCCCAGGCGAAGGCAGAGGGCCATGCAACGTCGGAATCGGTATAGATGCCATTGCGATTGGGACCCAGAAGTTGTGGCCAGTCATGAAAGAACAGAAATGGAAGAACGAGGAACGCGAGCATTTCTTTTTGAGAATACCGCTTGTTGGAGCGAGTATTTGTTAAACCTTGATTGCTCAAACTAAATGGAGTGGACGGAGCAGCGAGACTGATGGGCTGAAAAAAATGGGACATGCGACCCAGGACGCTCGCTTAGGGTGCGCTCTGATTTGATGCGATCAACGGCGATTGGCGCATTGTCGGGAGAGTAACTCTGGTACTCACCGATAGTTTCGTGGAAATCGGCTGGCATGTGAATCGTGAGTGCCTTTTAGTTTTCAAATTCGCTTGCGCGACTCCGCTGGGGAGGGTATGCGCGGCTTGCGAAATCCGGGACGGGGCTGCAATTCTACTGAGATGTTCTGTTTATGGAAGAAGTGCTAATGAATTGCACCCCCGTCCCGGATTTCGCGAACATGACATACGGGGTGCCCAATTAGCGGTAGCAGGTTAGGTAAGTGTCGTTGCGAAGACAGACTAAACCATTGCCAACGGCGGGGAGCGCCCTGACCTTGCCATCGGTCGATTTGAAATGGGACAACATTTCCAGTTTTTTCGGAGATGCATTTACCTGGAACATTTCACCATCGTCGCGAAGGAACATCAACTTGTCTTTTAGCAAAGTGACACTGCCAGTACC
>JAYTTF010000183.1:0-18488 GCA_043745195.1 Bryobacterales bacterium
CTCACGCGGCGTCGCTGCATCAGGGTTGCCCCCATTGTGCAAGATTCCCCACTGCTGCCTCCCGTAGGAGTCTGGCCCGTGTTTCAGTGCCAGTGTGGCCGTGTGCCCTCTCAGGCCGGCTACCGATCTTTGCCTTGGTGAGCCATTACCTCACCAACTAGCTAATCGGCCGCGGTCTCCTCTTTCTGCGCATTGCTGCTTTCCCCTCTCGGGCTTATGCGGTATTAGCTTCGGTTTCCCAAAGTTATTCCCCACAAAAAGGTAGATAAACCACGTGTTACTCACCCGTACGCCGCTTTACTCGGATATTGCTACCCTTTCTCGCTCGACTTGCATGTGTTAAGCGCGCCTCCAGCGTTGATTCTGAGCCGGGATCAAACTCTCGTTTAATCCGTTTGTTTAAAAACTTCTACCCATTCAAATCAGCTATGTTGTAGCCTCATCTCCTGAGTAAAAGCGGTCCTTCTGCTTTATAACTCAATTCTTGACGAGTCAAAACTGTTGCGTCCAACCAGATTTTCAAAGATCTGGACAGCCCCATTCGATCTTGCGAAGGAATGAACACTGCCGGCCTCGAAAGGCGTTTGCAGCACCGGCGCGAGCTTACTTAAGCTCGATTTTCTTAGCCTAACTTCAGGCTCGCCAATGCGCGAAAAATCGATTTCTGAAAGAACTTAATTAAAAGTTGTTCGTTTCAGGCTTCAGATAACTACCAACTCGCTAGGAGTGGTTCGGTTTTACATCTGAAGTAAAGTTTGGAGGTTTTCGCCCTTGCTGTTTCCAGCAAGTTGACTTACTCCGTCTGACGTTCTATCAGCTTAACAAAATAATATTTCAATTGCAAGCTCAATTTCTTGTTCTTGCTCGAAATTTTTTCATTCAGCCGTTGGGGTTTTTGCTTTTCGCTTGGCTCGCCGTTTCCAGTCTGCCGCGTTTCGCTCGCCCGTCTCGCTCTGACTCACTAAGATTAGCAAGCGTACTTGAGGAATGCAACCAGAAATTCATAATAATTTCTTAACGGCTTTTCTTGTTCACTCTAAATTACACAACGTAAAAGAGTTAGCTGCATAAAAAAATCTACTGACTCCCATCGCTTTTATAGATCTAGCCCTCGCCTAGCCCGTTTTTGCCTTCCAAAACGCTTAAGCCAACGATGATCTTTTGGGCTGTTAGGTATTCCCTGCGTGTCCTCACCAGGAAAAATAGGATCCAAACAAGCAGGATCACTCCGAATGGGGTAATATTTCTGATCAAGGCCGGGTTACCGGCTATGCTCCGTAAAATCGGCAACATAAAGAAAACAATGGCCGCAAGAACTGGTCCCAGAAACCACAGCCAAGGCCTCCGGAAATAATTTTGCCTCTTCTCTAACTCCCCCCGATAGAATTCCAGTCCAGTAGAGAACGCGGCCTCCCCTGCCAAACCTGGTGCAATCATTCGTTTGACGCTTGCATGCTGTGCAATCCAGGTCCAAACCATCGTCAAAGCTAATCCCGTCCGCTGCATTCCATCCGGATGTACCCAAATCCCCCAAGCGCAGCAAGCTGTCAGAATTACAGCAATTAAGGTGTTTGCCATCAACTGTTGCTTGGTCTTAGCGTCTGTTTCTTCGGCTTTGCGCCTAATCTGCTCCAAATTTATGGATGTTCCTCCTCCCGCTTGGTCTTGCCAGAGCTTGTGTAGGTCACTATCTTCCATCCGGCTCATGGAGACTCTCCTTGTCTGAATTTTTTCTTCAAAATGCTTTTGATTCTGTGGATCTTCATTGCAACATTCGTCGGCGAAAGGCCCGTAATCTCACCAATCGACGTTGCGTCGATCTCCTCCAGATACAGCACAATCACTTGTCGATCAAGCGGCTTTAGTGACTGAATCAATTTCGAGAGTTGCTCCAACGCCTTCAACCGGTCCACGTCAACCTCAGCCCCGGATGCGCCGGCAATATCCAACTCTTCCAACCCCACCAAATTTGAATAGATACGCCGGTTGCGGATTACATGAGACGTTGCTGTATGATGTGCCACGCGGTAGACCCAGGTTTTGAGCGAACAGCGCCCATCGAATAGAGCAAAGCTGCGCCACAGTTGTAGATGAATTTCCTGCAGCAGATCGCGACGTTTGTCTGGATCCAGCTCGTATGCCCGGGCCAACCTTTCAAGGGATGCTCTATACAATCCGTCTACCTGGCGGTACAGATCATCCTGGGCAATGGCTTGTTCGGTTGTGGGCTTGGGTGCTCTCACCATTCATTAAGGTAGTCGATGAAGAGGGAACTTTCTAACAACTTCTTACTAATTCTTACTAATTGGGATCGATTCCCAGTTCGGCAGGCAAGTCTTGCAGCCGTTGGGGAAAGGTAGGAAATTTCGGATTGATGGGGTGAAAAATTATCCTGAATCCCATGCTGATGCATGTACAAAGTAGTCAGAAGGGAAGCACGGCTTGGTGAACACGTTTGGTAAACACAAAGATGAGGTAACAAATGCATTGGTGAACGTGACGCCGTGATTCACATCCGGTCCATGTTCGGCGGCTTGCAGGCCGGTGTTCTGTAAAAGGGTTCGTCGAGTCATTGCGAACCTCAAGTTTGTTACACGGGAGCAAGGAGGAGGCTTACTCCCGTAACTCAGTTAGGTTTGTCTTTCGCATGCGGGCAATAGTGATCGCGACCAAGCCAAGGCCGCCAAACAGGAAGGTGGCTGGTTCTGGAGCCTGACTGACTTCACCTGTTACCGTACCCGTAATCACACCGCCTGTATAGATGCCAGCGTTGATTATCCGCATTTCCAAGGTGTTCTGGCCCAATTTGAATCCTGTCGTTGCAGTCTGTACTGCACTCATCAAGGCAAACCCGGTCGTGTTACTCCCGTCAGCTGTTCCCTGACCGTACAGATGTTATTGAGGTACACTTCCACTCGGTTGTCTCCAGCCGTCTGGAAAGACAGTGTGGCGTTCGTGCTGTTCAGGTTGAATAGCGATTTGAAGGTTCCAGCAGGGCAACTCGCCACTAGGGTTGCATCGCAATTTCCGCTCGAAATATAGCGAACTCCCGACGGAGGTACCGCCCAAAATGCAGGATTCGTTAGGACTTAGGCAGGCCCCGAGGTTAACATGCCCGTTCCCGTCGGCCCGGAACTAATATTCCAGATGGCTCCACATATCCTTCCGATGTCGCCTGCTGGCCTGTACTAATGTCGATTGTAGCCCCGAATGCCGACGCTGCCGCTAGCAACAAGAGCATTGTTGTTTGTTTCATTTTTGATTTCCTTAAGTGCGAAAGTTCCGCCTGAAAGTCAGTGCGAGAACCAGGCAAAGATGGGGTCACTCAACAACTTTTTCATCGTCGGAGTTCATCCCACTTATGTCAGATGCGCAAAAGAAGCCCTTCTCAGCCAACGGCTCGACATAAAACGAAAACGAAGCGGATGAAAGCGAGTGGTCAGTATTTTTGCAAACTTACCAGCCTATCTGGTCTTCAGTCGCTTCGTGTCCAAAAAGAACGAGGGGGCTTTCATCCCAACTTTGGGTAGTGCCATCGTACATTGGATCATCAAGCGCCCTTACTTCTGACCATAAAAATGCAGCCTCTTGAGGATTGCGGTTGGAATAAGACTTAGCCAAGTGATCACCCCAGGCCCATGCCAGTTCAGAAGTCTCAGCCTCTATAACGATTACAGCCACCCACTCATGATCCTCATCACGGGCGGCCAGTAATTGATTGCGAAACCATGCAGAATAAGCTCTACGGATCATGATTATTTGAACCTTACAAGGTCAGTTATAACCAGTTTAATCACTGTGGACATGGGTTGCTGACGCTCGAATAGGGCAACGCATCGGTTTCATGGGAAGTCGCTTACCTTGTTGTCGGGTTTTGAAGTTCTACTGGCAAGTATCATTGCCCATTTCCCTTAAGCCAGGACCAACCTTTGACTAATCCCAATTACTAATATTTACTAACACCGGGCCAACAAAGTCAAAAGTGTAATGTTCACAATTCTAAATGTACCTAACAGCTAAATAGGAACTACCGGTAACCATCGAAGCCCTAATCGCCAAGAAACGCGGCCTTATTTGACGATGCAGAATGTAAAAAAATGCGGGTCAAAATATCGTCAGCCGTGGTTGCGCCAGTAATTGCATCCACTGGACTTAGTGCCGAATAAAGGCCTAACATCAGCATTTCCTGAGGTACTCCGTGTTGTGTTGCGTGCCCTCCCGCATCCAGAGCACCCACCGCTTCCTGCAGTAATCGCTCGTACCTTCAGCCACTTGACTAACAACTTCGGCGTTTTCGATGGTCGACAAATTCCTGATCACACCCCATTCCAAATCCCCAACCCACTCACCCCAAACCACTTACGCATCCACCTAACCCAACAAACTGGACACCCCATGGGACAATCCAATCAAGGAAAAATCCATGACATCCGCAACCCAAATCGCCGCCAACATCGCCAACGCCCAACATTCCACTGGGCCCACCACCTTCGAAGGCAAAGCCCGCTCCGCTGAAAATGCCCGTAAATTCGGCTTCTATTCAAAACAAGCCGTCCTGCTATCCGACGAAGACCACTTCCACTTCGATTGCATCTGCGAAACCTTTGAATTCGACCTCCAACCCAAAACCACCGTCGAATACACCTTGGTCGAACTTATCATCCTCGCCGCCTGGAACATTCAAAGGGCCAATTACGTGGAAGCCAAACTCGCCCGAACCGAAGGTGTCGATCCCTTGCTCTCAACCTCCAAAACCATCGACCGCATCCACGCCTTCCGCCATCGCACCGAACGCAGTTTGCTCAAATTACTCAACGAATTCCGCCGCGTGAGATCGGAAACTCCCCCAGCAAAACCAATTTTGCAGAACGAACCCAATTTCCCTGCCCCGCTGCAGTTCATCCCCGCCCAATACACCCGTCAAAAGTCCCCGCCCTACGTCCGCGCCGATGCAAAAGTTGGCCGCAACGACCTTTGCCCCTGCAATTCAGGCAGAAAATACAAACAATGCTGTTTGCAGAACGAACCCAATAGCAATCAGTAATAGGGAATGGTGGGCAACAGCAGCACCAGCGGACTCGGCCGGTCTTCCATTCGCACCGTTTATCCTAAAAACGGCAGTTTACTCTATCGAGAATTTGGGTAACGCGGACCAAACGGGGACATGGTTCCCTGGCCTGAAGCGACAGAACTCCGAATGAAATCATATAAAGCTCGAGGCGTCGCGGCTTGGGTACCGTGTCCCCTTTGGCGACCTTTTTTACGCACTTCATCCTCCCACTTTGGGTGATGCTATCGTGCTGATCCTTTGACTGGCAAGTCCAATTGCTTTGAGCCGTTTCGTTGTACGGTTACCAACTCAACTGCTGTCAAATCAAGTTGGAAGCTTGACCACCTGCCGTTGCCTCAGTAGACTGGTCGGGTCATGCCTTCCATACATCACTCGCAGAACCGTCGGCGATTTCTTGCTTTCCTGGCCGCCAGCCCATTGCTGCACGGTCAACAGGCTCCAATCTCCGGCGCGGATCAAGCCATCAACGTAATGGATTTCGAAGAAGCGGCTCGCAAAGCACTGCCCCCTGCCCACTTCGGTTATCTTGCGACCGGTGTGGACGATGACGTCACGCTTCGAGCCAATCGGGAGGGGTACAATCGCATCTACTTGCGGCCGCGCCGCCTTGTTGATATCACCAAGTCTGATCTGCGAACCGAGTTGTTCGGCACTGTGTGGGACACGCCCATTGGACTGGCTCCGGTAGGCAATCAGAAGGCATTTCTTGCCGATGGCGAATTGTCCGTGGCGCGCGCGGCGAAACAGAAACGAACACTGCAAGTGCTGTCCACGGCAACGAATACATCGGTTGAAGATGTGGCTTCGGCGCTTGGGCGCGCGCCGTGGTATCAGTTATATCCAACCTCAAGATGGGAAGTAACGGAGCGGCTGGTGCGGCGCGTTGAAGCGGCGGGATGTCCAGTGATGGCCCTCACAATCGACACGCAGGCTGGGCGCCACACCGAAACGTTGGAACGTTCGAAACTGCTCGATAAGCGTGTGTGCTCAACTTGCCATGGCACGCGGCCTGAAGATTTCTTTAGCCGCAAACCAATGTTCGTTGGTATCAACGTGGATGGCCTGAAAACGGCGAATGCGACGTTGAGTTGGGATCATATTCAGCGTCTGAAAAAAATGACGTCGATGAAATTACTGATCAAGGGCATTGAAACACATGAGGACGCGCGGCTCTGTTATGAGAACGGTGTGGATGGACTGATTGTGTCAAACCACGGCGGGCGCGCCGAGGAGAGTGGGCGCGGCACCATCGATTGCCTACCCGAAATTGTGGATGCTGTGGGTGCGCGGATTCCAGTGTTGATCGATGGTGGCATCCGGCGAGGGACCGACGTGTTCAAGGCACTGGCACTTGGAGCACGCGCCGTGTTCATTGGCAGGCCTTATATATGGGGGCTGGCTGCTTTTGGGCAGACCGGCGTGGAACGGGTTATTGACATTCTCCGTGTGGAGTTGGAATTGACCATGAAGCAGTGCGGAGCCCGTTCCATAAGTGAGATCGGCAGGAATTCGGTTGGATTCAAGCCGGTCTAGTTGGCGTACTTCGCGGTGTCAACGAGTCGCGATTATGAGTTGCTGTGCTGACATGGGCACGTCCATCACTTCGCGCGCTCCAAAGCCCGCTGCGTCCAGCATCTGTCCGTATTCGGCCATTGTGTAGGCGTCGCCGGAAGCAGTGTTCCCCAGCATCATCATGGAGAACGACGCGGCGGCCGGTGGAGTTAGGCGATCTGCGTTTGGTACAAACTCCAGCACCATCATACGGGCTCCGGGCCTCATGGCAGCGTGAAAGCGTTTCATCAACTGGATGTTGTCTTCCATGGAAAAATGATGGAAGAGGTTCGTCACCAGCACGGCGTCATAACCGGTGCCCAAATCGGCAGTGAATGCGCTTCCTGGTAGTAGCGTAACCGGAATACCCGCAGCACGCGCGTTTTCACTGGTTACTTCCAGTACGCTGGGAAAGTCTTGTACCACCAGTTGGCAGCCTTTAGCCCGGCGTGCAACGGCGAATCCAAATAGGCCGTGGCTGGCAGCGATGTCCAAAACCTTGGTTGGCATTCCATTTTGCATCACCTTGTCAGCAATGAATTCGGCAGAATTTGCCATCATCGGCTGCATTGAGCGGGCGAATGTGACCCATTCTGATACTTCCTCGCCGGCCAAGGGCTCTTTGAGTACAGTGCTCCCTTGACGAATGGTCTCAGTCAAGCTGCGGAACGCACTCATGATCTTGTCGTTCATCATGAAAGGCAAAGTAGGTGCCATGCTCGCAGGTGACCGGGTATCCAAGAAGGCTGCGCTAGTGGGAGTGTGTGCAAAACGGTTGCCGGTTTTGGCGATTAAGTCGTGAATGGCAAGATAGTCACAAAGGATGCGCATACCGCGCTCCGGCACGCTGGCTTTCGCTGCCAGTTCAGCCGCAGTGAGTGGCCCTTCGCCCAAGGCGTTGAAAACGCCAAGATCAACGCCTGCCTTCAACGCTGCGCTCCGTTGATGTGCAGTAATGGTGTCCCAGATCAAGCCGGGATTTGGTTCGCTCATGGTATAGTTCCTCCGTTCGAAGTTTTATCACAGAACACTAGTCCTGAGAAGTAAAAGGATTTAAGGTGGAAACGCCGAAGGTTTCAAAATCGCCGATGTTGCGAGTGACTACAATTAGGCGGTGAACTTTAGCGGTGGCTGCGATCATCGCGTCCATAGCCAAACTGCCGGACTTGCCATGCATCATCAGCGCCCATTGGCGGAAAGTTGCGGCATCCAGGGGGAGAATTGGGTAATACTCTACAGTCTTTGAAAGCCAAGCTTCAATTTCCGCTGCTTTTTGAGGATCTTGTGATCTGGTTAGTTCCACTCCCACTTGAATTTCCCCGATGCTGACAGCGGAAAGCAAAAGTTCGTCATCTCCGCATGCCGTAAGGAATTCGATGACGCCGCCATGGGGACGGTTTTTCCTGGTTTCAGAAATGACGTTGGTGTCCAGCAGGAACACTAGTCGAATTCCACAGGCGGTCGAATAGAGTATTCCTTCCTTGGGCGCAGGGGGATCTCAAATTTCGGCGTGGGGGCCAGCAGCCATTGCTTTAATGGGGGCCGCGATGCTGCTTTCAGTTTTAAATATTCTTCCATGGGAACCAGCACAGCTGTCTCTTCGCCATGATAAGTAACCACTTGCGGACCCTGTTCAACTGTCGCTTTCAGGAATTCGCTAAACTTGGCTTTCGCCTGTTGCACGGCCCAAGATGGCATCCATACCTCCACAAACTAGTTATACCACTAGTCCCTTCATTTTACAAGCACTTTTACAACTTAAATCTATCATAGTCAAAAGGTTCATCAACCAAGTGAAAACGAGCTTCGCCAGCCTTCTGTAAATAGTACGTTTTCAATGGAGTACGCTGTAACTGGCTGAGCTTTCGCGCAACCGGTTGGCCGTCCAACCATTCGTAAACTTGCACGTCCCATGGGTTAAAGCTGGTCAACAGGCCACGTTCTTTGGCGATACGGAACAGGTTCACGTTTCCTGGCTCATGTCCGCCAAGGTACATTCCGATCATATCCAGTGTTAGCCGGTTCTTACCGAACAGAACAATATTCGTCAGATGGTCGTCGCCAATCCCAAAGCCATCCCCATCGCGCCCATAAATCCCTTCAATGATGTTCAGGCCAGGGTTGAGTGTCTGGTAGTTGTCGCAGGTTTTGTGGGCCCAAATTTCCTGATGAACTGGGCTCAAATTGTCAGGGCTGTCGTAACGTGCATAGCCGATTTTGCGGTGGTTATCAAAATAGCGATTCACGCGAGGCTCCACCGCAGTATGAATATCGGGCTTCATAAACTGGGGCACTCCGGTGACCATGCTCCAGCCGGGACAAAAACGAACATATGGCTTAACAACCAAGCCCTGCAGGTTCTTTGTGGAAAGGGTCATGCACATGCCGTGGGATTTCCACTTGGCTATGTTCAGAAGCCATGTGGAAGGTTCATTCACTGGCGCGAAGTGCGGGATGCGATTGTAAACCACGGGATCGTGCACTTTGGTCCAGGTCATTTCGTAGCTATCGCGGAAGTTACGTTCACGGCGTTCCGGCTCGTTCATGTCAATGCCGTGGCGTTCGTTAATGTCGATGAATCCGCGGTAGTTCCAAGTCTGATAATTGTTGGCTTCAAGGAAGCTCATTTTACGAACGCCAAGTTCCTTGAGTCCAAGCACGATCCCTTCGTAGAAAGCGGAATCGGTCCCGGTTCCCCAGTTTTCAACGTGTGGACGGTTGTTTCGGACGCTTGTGAAATTGGGCTTTAGAATGACTCGATGAGATATTGGAACGCCTTGCGCAGCAGGGCGCAACAGCTCGCGCGCCAAGTCCAGGCCTGCACTTTGCTTGGCCATTTCATCGGTTTTCGACGGGACACGCGTGCGCTTGATGAACACAGCGTTGGGATTGGCTTCAAGAAAAGGATGAACTGCAAAATGAGAGCTTGGAGTTGCGCCAGAAGCTACGGCGGCCGAAGCTGTTAGGCTGAGAAAATCGCGGCGATTCAGATCCATCGGGTGTGACCTACCTATCTCGAAAATACCATGATTGCGATAGCGCAGTTATTTGGAAAACACAATGACCGCCAGTCGATCTAGTTTGGTTAGGAAGACTTCCGTGGAAGTACCTCGCCGCGCCGTTGTCAGTTGTTGCGGTTGCCCACCGGGACTCAGTAATTCCGCTCTGGAAAATTGGCCTTGTACATGTGCCTGAATTTCCGCATCGGGCAAAGGAACACCATAGTTGACGACTCGCAGAATCGCCTGTTGCTGATTGGCTGCAACAGTGGCCGTGGCAATGGCGGATGGGGCGTTCCAGATGCGGCACGGACGGCGTTTGTGGGTGACCAGATCAATCACGTCGAGTGCAAATTCGCTGGGGTCTACGACGCGCTTATTGTAAGTAACAACGGTCCCTTTGCCGAGTGAATAAAAGGCACGGTCAGCTTCCTGCTTTCGAAGCCTAGCTTGAGGAGGCGCCGGTGAATCGAGCACCACCGTCGAACCAGCGGCCTCAGCATGACGAAACACCTGCGCCGGGACGTTGTTTAGACCGGCAGCTACGAAGGCCAGAATTTGAGGATCGGGATTAGGTAGTTCTGAAGCAGAAACGAGTCTTGGGCTTGCCCCGCGACGGAACAGTAGGTTGGCGATTTCACGGGAACGCAGAGTGGGCTCCACCAGCGCGGTGATGGTTGGATAGGGCGGCTGTATGAAGAGAGTTTGTCGCAACCACTTGGCTATTGTGCCGAACTCATTCCAAGCTTCAACGGCTGCCGGGGTTTGCAGATCGAGAGCTTGGCGAAAGGACGAAGGCAGATCAAGAATGATATTTCCCCCATTGATGCGCGCTTCAATCAAAGCCAAAGAAAGCGTGTGGAAGGGTGTTTGAACATCGGGTTGAATACCGGCTTTGGCATCGGCACGATAGGCCAGCAGAGGCATTTCACCACGTGCAAGTGCTCTTTGAAATGGAGCGAGGTACAGATTAGAATCAATCCAAGGTTCACGGCTGGCGCTGGCAACTTCAATGTCGCGACCAGCAGATGCAGGACGGCGGATACCAGGCCAAAGGCCTTCGGTAGCAAGAAGTACAGGGAGTTCGCTTGAAAGGTGAACGTTGATGCCTTGCTCAACTGCGGCTGGCGTAATTTCAGAGTTCGGCTGGTCCAGCAAAATCACGTCAACACCCACTTGCTTCCATAAGTTCAGATGGCTGGCTTGTGGTTGTGGCCATCGGAAGACGAGTTGATTGGGAGTGATGTTCATGCGACTTTATGCTGCCAGAATGTGACCATGGGCGCAACCGGCAACTACCGCTTTTGCGCAGTAACTCGAAAGAACGGGACAATGGGAACAATCAGCTTGCGGATCAAGTTCAATCCAAGACAGTAGTTATATAGCTTGGCAACTCGCCGCTTCATTGGGCGAAACTGTTGCAGGTCCTCACTCCATATTTCAGCGGCTGACACTTGGAGCTTGAAAAGCGGACCAATGCACCTGCGTAAGTCGAACAGCGATTGTGGATGGGCATGCAGGTAATCCAGGCCGCTACGCCATTTGACATAGGCTGTCATGCTGCTTCGAGGCAGTAAGCCAACTCCCCAAACACCAACATGAGGATCTGCTGTAAGGCTGAAGCGGTTCGGTGTCGTGGCTACAAGAAAACCTTTGGATTGGATCACTCTGGCTAATTCGTGAACCACCGGGTCAATTTGATCGACGTGCTCCAGCACATCGAAAGCTGCCACCGAACGAAAGGTATTGTCTTGAAATGGGAGTTGTTCGGCGCATGCGCAAACCAACTGGCAATTGACTCCGGCTTCTTCCATTCGTTTCTTTGCAGTGATCAACCAAGTGAGAGATACATCCACACCTACGGCCATTGCGCGCGCTGCCAGTGGAACTAGAAAACCTCCGGTGCCGCAGCCTAGCTCCAAAACCGGATCATTCTCCGGCAGGAAGTTCATCCACCCCCCGGAGCGCAGCTCCTCTTCATGCTTCCGGCTTTCGGAATTAATTCCATGGAGCCGCCTTCGAAGGGTGTCAGCCGGAACATTGCTGCGCTCGTTCCAAACCTGCTTCACCAGCTCTTCAAAAGTTAATCGGTAGTAGTTATCAGCCACCCTTTGCGCCCGTGCCGAGTCTTCCGCGTAGTCAATCCAGGTTTCGGTGGCAATTCGCATGTCGGGGATGCCCATCAAAGTTTTGAACGAAACGGAGCATTTAAGACAACGCCAGGTTTCCTGTTCAAGCCGGCAGTCTCCGCGACAATGGGGACAAGTTATCGCAATCACGCTGTGTTAAACGCCTTTCGGCGTCGCCCAATGATTCCGATACTTGCGGCGAAGCATTGCGTTGGCTTCTGCGTCGTTTGGAATAGATTCGTTAGCCGCGTTGAAATCTACATTTCTACCAGTGCGATGGACGATATTGCCAAGGTGGCAGTGAGCACTTGAGATGTGTCCGATTTCAATATCGCAGTTCGGCCGCTTGCGGAATATTACGCAATCGATGAAGTTCTGCATATGAAAATCTTGTTTCCCATCCTGCTGTTCTTCCACCATTTTGCCGGCCTTGTCGAAAACACGGTAGCCCCATTTCCGGTTCCAACGGCCAATATGCAGGAAGCCTTCAGTCCCATAAACAGCCACGCCGTTGTCGATCCCTTCCAGGCCGTAATCATGCCAAATGCGCATTTCCCAAACTAACCCTTTGCTGCCGTAATCGAATGTCAGGTTCATGGTATCGGGTGTTTGCTGATCGTCCTGGAAATAGTATTTAGCCCCGGAACCGCTGACTCGTTTTGGAAGATCAACGCCTAGCGCCCAGCGCGCCTGATCAATTTGATGGGCACCATCGTTACCCATATCGCCGGTACCAAAATTCCAATTCCAATGCCATTTATAGTGCAGCCTGTTTTCGTTGAACGGCACCATTTCAGCAGGGCCTACCCAGGTATCGTAATCTAAACCTGCGGGAGCGGGGCTGTTTGGTTTTGTCCCGATATCAGCGCGTTGTTGCGAGTTCCATGCCTTAGCCATCAGCACGCGACCGAGTTGTTTGGAGTGGGCGATTTCAACCGCACGGATGGTGCTGGGGCGGCTTCGAGATTGCATGCCCGCCTGCACCACACGATTATATTTGCGCGCAGCCTCAACCATCAGTCTGCCCTCGCGCAGATTATGGGAAACAGGCTTTTCCACATAGACATCTTTGCCCGCAGCGCAGGCAAGGATGGTGGCTGGAGCGTGCCAGTGATCTGGAGTTGCGATCACCACTGCGTCTACTTCTTTATCATCCAGAACACGGCGAAGGTCGGCACTCCCACGAACGTTGCCATGGCCAGCCTTAGCCGCGGCGGCCTGTGCTTTTTCCAGACGTGCCTGATCAACGTCGCATAGATGAGTGATCTTAATGTTTGGAACACGTTTCAGTTCCGAGGTCATAATAGCTGAACCACGTCCCCCCATGCCGATCATTCCGATGCGGATTGTATCTGTGGGAGCAGCATTGATGCGGCCAGAAACCGCGGCCGCGCCGGCAGCAAGAAAATAGCGGCGATTTGGGTTCTTCATCTATTTTCCAAAACAGTAAAGCATAGATTTTGTCCGCACATAAATCCGACCGTCTTTGATTGCGGGTGTGGCGTAGCTTTCTTCACCCATGTCATTGACAGTGATTACTTCCCACTCCCCGCCGGCCTTCAGAACAGTAAGCTTCCCTTCCTCACTTAGTAAGTAGATTTTTCCGTCACCGGCCACCGGCGAAGCTAAGTATTCTCCCAGGCTAGTCGCGGCGCGGCCTTGCTTGAGCACCTCACCGGTTTCCGGATTTAGCGATGTTACAATGCCGCCATCCTTCACCATGTAGTAGACGCCTTTATACAGTACTGGAGCAGGCACGTAAGGAAGATTCTTCTTCATGCGCCAAGTGGCGGCTGTTGCGGGAAGTTGTCCTAAAGTGGAACCTGGTTTGAGGGAAACCACGCCGTATTCACCAGTCCCGAATTCCGAAACCGTCTTCCATTCGGAAGCATCAATGAAACCATTTTTGTCGGCATCAATCCAACCGAAGTGTTCCGCCCAGTCTTTGTAAGCTTGGAACTCAACGCCTGAAAGCTTACCGTCTTTATCGGTGTCATATTTTCCCAGAGTTTCTGGAAATGGAGGCACCCACGGTTGGCTTGCATCGTGACCAGATGAGGCTACCAGCAAAGAATCACCGTTCCACACCGGCGTGCCCATTGCGCCTTCAGACCCAATGGGGAACCACCAGCGGCGTTCTCCGGTAGCCAAATAGTAAGCATCAATTCGAGTTGTCCCGGTTACGATAACTTCTTTGGGTCCGCTGGCTGGACTATGAATCATCGGGATGCTCCACCCCATGGCCATGCCGGGACGTTCCGTCTTCCAACGCTGCTTACCGGTGGCTTTGTCTACAGCAAGCAGAAACGAGCCTGCATTGTGATCGCACAGCAAAACTACTGTTTCGCCTTCTACCACCGGCGAAGAGGACATGCCATAAAAGTTGTCGAAGGGTCCTAGCGGATGACGCCAAAGCTCCTTGCCATCGTGGGCATAAGCGATCAAGCCCAAGTCAGCAAAGAAAACATAGACGGCAGTTGCATCGGCTGTAGCACTGGGACTTGCGGCATCATTTGCACGAAAAACCTTTTGCTTGTGAACCCGCTTAACATCGCGGCGCCATAGCAGGCGTCCATTTCTTGTGTCATAGCACAGAGTGACTAACTGCTCTCCTTCACTTGCTGTGAGGAATAAACGGTTGCCAACGATCACCGGTGACGACCGGCCAAAAGGAACAGTGGTTTTCCACACGTTGTTTTTCGTTGGGCTGAATTCTGTTGGCAGGTTTGTTGAAGTGGTGTCAATGCCAGTGCCGTTGGGTCCGCGGAAACGGGACCAATCAGCGGCGTGGAGGAAAGTGCCGGCAAGGAGGATGACCAAGCATCGAAGATTCATATTACGATCTTAGTCCAACCATTCAAGGCAAGTATCGGTCAACATTCCGCCCAGCACTGAGGCAGCATCGCGTTCCACGGCTGCCAATACTTTATTTGCGAAATCGCGACTTGTGGAAACCGTGACGGCTGCAAGGGTAGCGCGTTGCCATGTATGCTCGCCGTCAATTTCCGCAACGGAGACGTTGTGGCGCTCTCTTAGACGGTCTTTCAGACCCTTCACTACACTTCGTTTATCCTTCAACGATTGAGCGTGAGGGATGCTGATTTCCATGGTCATCACACCGATGACGGGCATAGGCACAGTGTAGCAACCAGACAATGGTTGCCGGAGGATATTAGAATAGGACTAGTTTCCCAATGGTAAAACGCTCCAAGGCTGGCTACATGATTTCGGCCATTGCCGAACAATATGAAGTTCATCCCCAAACGCTCCGTATGTATGAGCGTGAAGGACTCCTGAAGCCATCGCGCAGCGACGGTAACACGCGCCTTTACACGGATGAAGATATTGAACGGCTGGAAGTGATTCTGAAGTTGACTCGCGAGTTGGGCGTCAATTTGGCAGGTGTTGAAATCATATTGAACATGCGGGAAAAGATGGAAGCAATGCAGCGTCAGATTGAAGAGTTCGTAGCGAGTCTTAATTCCGAGTTAGCTAACAGGGCTCCATCAGAGCCAACTGCGCAGCATCAATCGTTGGTCCCGGTTGTAAGAGGACATGCTGTGGTGGCCGTGCCGGTCCTTAGGGTTCGCAAGAAGTAGATGAGCGAGCAACTTGACCTGGGCTTTGGTTTTGGCCAAGCGGAGCCCACCATTGATTGGCCGCGCTTATTGCAAAACGGCGTTGGCGCTTGGAACGAATTCCGTTCCGGCCATCCTACTGCCATTCCAGATTTGCAATATTTCCGCCTGAGCGATCCTTCCGTATTGTTCCATTGGTTCCAACTTGCGAGCCAGGATGATGTTCCAGACGAAGCCCCGGCGGTGGATCTTGCCCGCCTGAACTTATCCGGTGCAAGCCTTTTCCGCAGCTACTTTCGAGCAACATCGTTCCAATGCGCAGATTTTACGGGAGCAGATGCGAGGGAATCGAACCTAAGCTCCTCCAGCTTCAACAGCACAATTTTTGCACGCTGCGATCTACGAGGGGCGCAACTGGCGGGAGCGGATTTAAGTGGCACTGATTTATCGGAAGCCGAATTGGGAAAGGCACGTTTCCGGCGAGCCAACTTACTGGGTGCAAATCTACGCGGCCGCAATTTAACGGAGTGCCTGTTTTCCGAGTCATGCCTGAGCGGTGCAAATTTGCATCGGGCACGGTTGATTGGTGCAATTTGTACTGGCTCTGACATGAGTTATGCAGACATGCGCGAAGCCGAGATGAGCGAGGCGGATCTAACCGATGCTGATCTATCTCATGCAGACTTGCGTGGTGCGAATTTGGCTGGTGCAATCAATTTTGATGAACGTTTTTTTGCAACCATTCGTTGGGATGAACATACGCGGCTTCCAATGCAGGTAGCTGAGCAGCCGGGCAAGCCGGGGACGGTGGAGCAGCGCCAGTTGATCCGGGATCTGGTTCAGTCTCACAAAGAACAGTTGGACGAAATTGCACAAGAGTTCGCTTTAGCTGTGAAGCGGGCAGATGTAGAGTTGGGTACGTTGCGGCCTGGTGAAGATTCAAAACCGTTGGCCCGCTATATATTCCGGCATGGGATGGAAAATGGCTGGTTGAAGCCCTGGCTACGAAGCTAATAAACAGTTACTGCTATATAATGAAGTCCGCACGAAGAGGGGCTGAATGACCGCAGGGCGCTGGCAACAAATAAAAGCGATTTTCGATTTAGCCGTAGAAATTCCCCAGTTACGGCTTGAAGTGCAAACGCTGCTGGACGCTGATCAGAATTCCATAATTTCCGTGATGCAGCCTCTAGCTTTGCTGCTGTTATGGCCTCGCTTCCTCCCCCGTTTCCGAAGGCGAATCCCATTTTCAAAGAACGCTACGAAGTGATTCGGGAGTTAAGGCACTCTGGGCAGGGTGGCGTGTCCGCAAACTAACAGGAGTTGTGGTAGCCGGTGTTGTGGCGAGATCTTTGGGGCACGTAGACGTCATCCCAAAAACAGCAGTTGACGCACCGTCCATAGATCAACGCCCGTACCCACCGACAGTTGCGTGGAAACCATCTGTCACCTGAATGGTGAGCGCTCTTTCGATTCTAACCCTGATTTCTCACCAAGGCATGGTGTAAGTAACAGTGAAAGAGATTCCAGGGCTGAGTTTATTGGGAATTTCGGAAATTTTGCTTCGACGGTAGAGGTCGGCCGCGCACCCCACCACGAACCCAACTGCACAAAAACCGCAGCATTTATGATCTTTTCAGCACTGATGGCAAAAACCTCGTGAGACATGCGAGCTAAATTCAATCGTGGGGCTCGGAATGGGACTAAGGTGCGGAGGGCTGCGAAATCCGGGACGGGGCTGCGATTCAATGAAGATGTTCTGCTTATTGAAGAATTGCGCCCCCGTCCCGGATTTCGCGAACTGGACAGACAGGGTGCCGGGTTACTGCTTGCAACTGCCGTTTCTAGGGTTAACTATCAGGGCAACTGAAGTCTGCTAGGAGAGCTCGACTCAGTTGAGCCGCCTTAACGGCAGCGGCGCGGTACAATGGCGTTTTGTACAAAGCACTTCGCATTACCGTCATCATTCCTTGTCTGAACGAGGAACAAGGCATTGAAAAGGTGCTGCGCCGCATGCCGGAATTTGTCGACCAGGTAATTGTCGTCGACAACAATTCCACAGACCGCACTGCCGATGTGGCCGAATCTCTTGGAGCCCAAGTGATTCGCGAACAAGTGCGCGGCTATGGCCGGGCCTACAAGAAAGGGTTCAGTCAAGCCACTGGCGATGTGATTGTCACCCTTGATGGCGATCACAGCTACCCGCCCGACGCCATCTCTTATTTGCTCGAAGCCTTCCTTCATCTGGAAGTGGATTTCCTGAACGCTTCCCGCTTCCCTGTGCGCGACCGCCAAGCCATGAGTTTCAAACACAAGTTTGGAAACTTCGTCTTGTCTGTAGCCATGAGCCTGCTGTTCTTCCGCTGGGTTCGCGATTCGCAATCCGGCATGTGGGTCTTCCGCAGGTCGATTCTGGATGGCATGCGCCTCGATAGCGATGGCATGGCCTTTTCCGAGGAGATCAAGATTGAAGCCTTGAAAAACTCCAGTGTTCGCTTTGCGGAAATTTCCATTCAGTATTCTTCCCGGCTAGGGGAAATCAAGCTGAACCCTTGGCGCGACGGAATTCACAACCTGCTGTTCCTGCTGCGGAAACGGTTTCAATGAGCGACCTGCGGAAAATGCTAGAGGCATTTCACGCCCATCGCCGCGAACTTGTTGGTTCGAGACGGGTACTCCTTATAAGCCAGGCTCCGCGTTGGGTCTCAACGGTTTTCCCGAAAAACGAACCATTCCGTGCCAGATTCACATGAATCTTTCGAAGAACCGGCAGGTGATTTCCATCGTCAGATTGCGACAACATGGGAAACATCACTACGAACTCGCGTGAGTCTGCGGTGACTCCGAGGCCGCATTCGGCCCTCCAGAGACTTGTAAGCAGCCGATACCTCTGTTTACGCTTCGGCTGCCGCCTCGCGACCACAACCGCAAAACTCGAGGCCAGGATCCCGGCGCACTGCCTGCCTATCGTGTCCTCATTGGCTCGCGGTGTCCAGATTATCCTAAAATCGGCAGTTGAGTAGGTGACAGTACAACGAAATAGCTGAAAACAATTGGACTTGCCGTCATAGGATCAGCGCAATAGCATCACCCAAATGGTGAGACTGAAGTGCGTAAAAAAGGTCGCCAAAGGGGACACGGTACCCAGGCCGCTACGCCT
>JAYTTF010000184.1:0-18388 GCA_043745195.1 Bryobacterales bacterium
CAGACGACAAACGCAAAGAAACCTCGCGCCTCAACGCGCTGAAATCCACAGGCCCCAAAACTCCCGAAGGCAAACGTCGATCCGCCTTCAACTCCGTCACCCACGGCGCTTACGCCCGCACCCTCATCCTCCCCGGCGAAGAACTCCCCGAATTGGAGGAACTCATCTGCGTCCACCTGGAAACTTGGAAACCCGTCAACAGGATTGAAGACATCCTCGTGACAGAAATGGCCACCACCCTTTGGCGTTTGCGCCGACAGGCTCCCGCCGAAGCCAGCCTCATCGATATTCAAATCCAACGCATGACCTGCAACGAAGTGGAATTCACAAGCCTGAATGCCCACGGAGCCTACGCCATTGCCGTAGCAAGCCTGCAGAGCCAGAGCGACGCCCTATCCCAAATCGCCCGTCAGGGCCGTCGCCTGCTGTCTCAGTATCAACAACTGCGCCAGGAAATCCTCACCACCCGTGAACTGTTCCCACCTGTCGCGCCAGATCCACCGAACCTCCCTTCAGAGCCAGACCCGGATACTCAAAAAGAACCCGTTGAATCGAACCTAATTCTGGACCAACAACCCACCGAAACTGAATCGCAGCCAGCTGAAACTGAGCCTGTCGAAATTGACACTGTTGGAACGAACCTAACCGACTCAATCACGCACCGCCATACATTCCCTCGCGAAACTCGCGTCCTCAACCCACACAGCAACTTATACGCTGCCCTCCCGCCCATCTCGCGTCCTGCCGAACCTGCTCCAACTGCGGGGACTGAAGCACCAACGAAAGTGCAAACCGCAGGTTGCGTTTAACTTCGCGGAGCGACCAACCACCTGATTCGCAGTACCGTGGGTTACGATGCAAGAAGATAAATTCAAGCGGCGCAGAGCCGCATACAAAAGGAGCTGGTCGCATAGCACCTTAATAATTTCCGTGAGACCATTTAATCTAAATGAGGAAACCGAACATGCACAGACTCTTTGCCGCATTCCTGGCCTGTAGTGCCTTGCAGGCCGAAAATCAAGGTCGGATCGATAGCATCTATTCTGCAAAACCCATCACGCTGACCGCCAACCCGAAGGCAAGTCACTGGCGCAGCATCGAGCCAACCATTCTAGACAAGGATCATTTTGGAAAAACAGTGGACGGGCATCGAACTGAAGTCCGCTCACGCTGGACCAAGACCCATCTCTATGTGCTATTCACTTGCCCCTACATAAACCTGAACTTAAAACCAGATCCCAATACGAAAGAGGAAACCAACAAGCTTTGGCAATGGGATGTGGCCGAAGTTTTCATCGGTAGCGATTTTGAAAAAATTTGGCAATACAAAGAAGTGCAGGTCTCCCCCCAAAGTGAGTGGGTGGACCTGGATATCGACCGCAAGAATCCTTTGCCCGAAGCAGGCTGGAAGTGGAATTCGGGTTTCAAAGTAAAAGCGCTGCTTGATCGTGAAAAAAAGGTCTGGTATGGCGAAATGGAAATTCCTCTTGCGGCAATTGACTCGCGCCCCATTCGCGAGGGCAATGAAATGCGCGTCAATTTTTTCCGTATCCAAGGTGCGAATGAAAATAAGAAGTACATCGTTTGGCAGCAAACAGGTGTGTTGAACAATCACGTCCCTGAAGCGTTTGGACGCATCCGGCTAGTGAAGAAGAAATGAACAGCGGTCGAACCCTTCGTATTTCCCAAGTAGGGCTCCGTGGTGTAGTTGGCCGCGGTCTGAGCGCAAGCCATGTAATGGATTTCGCCTCCGCCTTTGGGACATTTATTGAACCCGGCAAACCTGTCGTGATAGGTCGCGACCCTCGCGCCAGCGGCCGCATGATTCGCGAAGGCGTGGTGAGTGCCTTGATGGCTTGTGGCCATCAGGTGGTCGATCTGGGCGTTGTCTCCTCCCCTGTAATCCAACACGCAATTGTTCGCCTGGATGGAGCCGGCGGCATCTCCATATCCGCCAGTCACAACGCGGCAGAATGGAACGCCCTCCGCTTCTTCGGCCCACGAGGAGTTTATCTTTCCTCCTCCGAATCCGGCGAATTACTGGACATCTATCACCTTAAGAAATTTAGCTATCAGAATTGGGACAAATTGGGAAGTCTTCAGGAAGACTCCACTGCCCTCGATGCCTATCTGGACGATCTGGCTCGCGTTTACTCCCTCGAAAAACTGCGGCGATTCAAAGTAGTGGTGGATTGCTGCAACGGTACATCGTCGCTAATTCTGCGTCGCATGAACCAACGCTTCGGGTTTGAGTTCATTCTAATTAACGAGAAGCTGGGTAGCGCCGCCTTTGCCCATGAACCCAATACTTCCTCCGCCACCGTAGCCTTGCAACTCGCTCCGCTAGTAAAACCATTGGGCGCTGACGCCGGGTTCCTCTTCGATGCCGATTCCGACCGCATCGCCTTTGCCACCGAACACGGTGTGCCCGTTTCTGAAGAACTTGTACTACCCATGCTTGCCGATTACTTGCTGCCCAAAGCCGAAGGGAAACTGGTCATCACGAATCTTTCGTCCACCGTTTTGGTTGAAGAGATCGCCGCCCGTCATCAGGGCAGGGTAGTCCGCGTTCCTGTAGGTCGCCAGGCTGCAATTGATGCCTTGTCAGGTTACCGCCCGGAGCAAATTGCGATTGCTGGAGAAGGCACCGGTGCAGTGATGATGCCCCAGTTCCGTTTCGTATATGACGGTATTGCCTCCATGCTGGCCATCCTTTCTATGATGGAAGAACGGCAGCAAACTCTTTCCGGCATCCTCGCCGGCTATCCAACTTTTTCAATCATTAAAGGAGAACTCCCCATTTCCAGTTCTCGAATTCCGGCTTTGTTAATGGAACTTCGTAACCGCTATGCCGGTGGTACCGTTGATGCCACCGATGGCCTTCGTGTTTCGTGGCCTCACCGATGGTTCCATGTTCGTGTAAGCCAGACCGAACCCATCATTCGCGTCATTGCAGAACAACGCGGCGGTCCACCCACCGAACTGTTTGAAAGCCTGATGGATCAGGTTAGGGGATACCGCTAATGCCTCGCGAACATCTGCTTAAAATTGGTGTGTCCGGTGTGCGTGGTGTTGTCGGTGATTTCTTAACCCCTGGTCTTGCGCTCGCTTTTGCACATGCGTTTGGAACCTATGTCGGACGCGGACAAGTAGTTGTCGGGCGGGATACTCGCACTAGCGGCCCCATGTTACAGCATGCCGTAGCCTCAGGCTTGCTCGCAGCAGGTTGTGAGGTGATTGATGTCGGCGTAATGCCCACTCCCACCATCCAGCTATACATTGCCCATACAGGCGCTAAGGGCGGTATCTGCTTGACGGCCTCCCACAATCCGCCCGAATACAATGCACTGAAACTGTTCAACAAGGATGGCTTCTTTTTCAATCTTTACGAACGTTCCGAATTAATTGACCTGTACCACCAAAGCAGTTTCGACGAAGCTCAAAATCACGAAATTCGCCAAGTTCGCCGTGAAGGTGCCACCGCTCAAAAAATTCACTCCGACCGTACCCTGTCCTTTGTTGACGTAGATCTGATTCGCTCAAAAAACTTTCGCGTTGCTCTTGATTCCGTGAACGGTGCCGGCTCGGTGATGTCCCCTGGATTTCTCACCAATCAACTCGGCTGCCAGTTACACGCCATTGCCATCGATCCCACAAAAGTGTTCCCGCGGATTGCCGAACCCCGGCCAGACACCTTAGGCGACTTGTCTGAACTGGTGAAGCGCACCGGCGCCGCCATCGGCTTTGCCCAGGACCCCGACGGGGATCGTCTCGCAGTTGTCGATGAACGTGGCGAAGTTCTGGATAACGACGATGTTCTGGCATTAGTCGTCAAGCACGTGTTGCCCCGTTTCCCAGGGGATATTGTTGTGAACCTGACAACTTCTTCTGTAATGGAAGATCTGGCAGCCGCCCAAGGCCGTAAAGTGTTTCGCACAGCAGTTGGTGAAGCTAATGTTGTGGATATGATGTTGGCCGTTAAGTGCGCCATTGGTGGGGAAGGTTCCAATGGTGGAGTGATTTTCCCAAACGTCCATTATTGCCGCGACAGTTACACAGGCATGGCTTTTCTTCTGGAATTGCTGGCGCAAACCGGACAGACAGTTTCCTCACTTGTGGCTGCGTTGCCGCGCTACTATCGCAAGCTGGGAAAAGTGACGTTTGAGCACGGTCGATTGGGGCATCTAATGCAAGCCTTGGAAGAACATTTTCCAGAAGCCGCTACCGATCGTTCCGATGGATTAAAGTTGATCTGGCCTGATGGCTGGATCCATGTTCGAGCATCCAATACAGAACCTTTGCTTCGCCTAGCCGCAGAGGCGCGAAGCGCACAGAGGATGGAAGATTTATATGATCAGGTGATTGTGCTTTTAAGCTAGCTTCTTAAATCAACTCGCCAGGGCGAATTAACTCGCCAGGCGAATCAACTCGCGAGTGCGACAAGCTGCGGATGGATGGCATCCATTATTTGTTCCAGATGCTTATACGCTTCCAGGCTGCCGGCCATGTTCCCGGCGCGTCCCATCGCCTCTAAATTCAGCGAGGCCTGCCAAGCCAGGTCAGAACCGAAATTTGCGACAGAACCCTTAAGACTATGGGCAGAATGCTCCAACTCATGGCCATTCCCCGACTCAATTGCCGAGCGGATTCGAGCCATCAGCGGTGGATACTCTTCCAGAAACAATTCGGCAACTTCCTGAAGCAACTCTTCGTCGCCTCCGAGCCTATCCAGAGCGACGGCCTTATCGAGCTTGGCTAATTCCACTGAAAATTCCATTTTGGGTCGGCCTTCCTTGATAATAGAGCACTTTTCTGGTCAATCGGTACTGATTTCTGGTACCTGTAGGACCAATGTTTACTACTAATGGAATATCGGCTGGCCTATAGTGAAACATTAGAGGACGTCTGAGGAGTTCTTTTGGCGATTAAAGAAAACTGGGAAGAGCACCGATTTGAAGTTACTCGTGAGTGCCGCTACCTATTGCAAATCCCTGATTCGGTTTCGGAAAACACGCTGATGGTGATTGCACTTCATGGCTACGGACAGAATCCACAAGTAATGCTTCAATACACCCAAATGGTCGTCGGAAAGGATAAGCTGATCGCTTCCATTGCCGCACCAAATGAACAGTTCCTTGACCCCAATCCGGCAACTTCCTCCGTTGGCTACAACTGGGGAACTCGAAATCATTGGACCGAGGCCATTCGGCTCCACACAGCGATGGTGGAAACCGTGCGGCAACAGTTGCAGTCAAGATTTGGCATCAGCCCTGCGCGGACCATTCTAATGGGATATTCCCAACCCGTCGGGCTGAATTATAGATTTGTAGGGACGCACCCGGAATCTGTTGGTGGATTAATTGCCATTTGCGGCGGTGTCCCAAAAGATTGGGAGGAACCAAACAAGTATCAAACCGTCAACGTTCCCATTCTGCATATCGCCCGCGATCAGGACGAATTTTTCCCGGTCTCAGTTTCCAGCGGATTCGAACAGCGGTTAAAAGTTCATGCCACCGATGTCACCTTCTGCATGATGGAAGGTCCGCACCGGTTCCCATCCAAGGCGGGAAACCTGATTGAGCCTTGGATTGAGAGGGTTTTTAAATGAGGCAAGGGCGTATTGGTTTGATTTGTGGTTCAAGCCTCGGCAGTCGGCGCGTCTATGCGCAGGAGGCACAGCAGGTTGGTCAGATTATCTCCTCCGTCGGTTGGAACCTGGTTTGTGGTGGCTCCAGATTAGGTTTAATCGGAGTAGTTGCCGATTCCGTCCTAGCCGGGGGCGGGGAAGTGTACGGCGTGATTCCTCGCAGTATGGTGAACCGCGACGTTGCCCATCCCTGCCTAACCTCCCTATTAGTTGTGGATTCCGTTGAGCGGCGTAGATCGTTGATAGAAAATTGGAGCGATGCCTTTCTTGTGCTCCCAGGCAGCCTCAGCACCTACAACGAATTGTTCGATTTACTGGCAGTAGCACAACTGGGCCGTCATGCCAAACCATGCGGATTACTAAATACCGCTGGATTCTACGATCCCCTAATAATGCAAATCAACCGAGCCATTTCCGATGGATTTCTGAAGTCCACTTACAGGAACCTTTTGATGGTGGACAATAATCCGGAGCGGCTTTTAGAAGGTTTGACAAAGCAGAAAATCAGTTTGATTGCTTCCGCAAGATGAGAGGAATCAGGAGCAGTCCAGGGGGATGGCCTGCTCCTTACCCTCCGTCAATTGGGGGGCCAACTAGCGGAGCTTGTGTGACGGTCAAATTCGGGGCTTTGCTCTAACACTGCCATGCCTATATGCAATCGAATAGCCAAAGACGGATTGTTCATAAGTCTTTAAAAAGAGCTTTCGATAGGACTTTAAAGTTAAGTAGTAGTCCAACAAGTTGACGCTCTTATGCATTGAAATTGCGACAACTTGTCGTCATTTGAGCGGCCAGAATGGCACTAAAGCGCCAGTTGGTAAACACAAAAAACCGTATCCCGCTTCCAGCCTTTCCATTCATAAACAGCCTGAGCCGTGCTGTTGGTGATTTCGGTGGAAAGAACAAGCCGCAGCGCACCCGCGCTTCTTCCTAACTGAGCCGCCGCTTAAAGAAGTGCGGACCCTGCTCCCTGACGCCGGAATTCTGCGGACACAAATAGGTCATTCAAGACGAAGATCCGCGCAGAAAACTCCGCGCCCGCTCAACGTCGCTCGTCTGCCTGTAGAATTGACGATACCCGTCGAAAAGTGGAACCAGCAGATCCAAGTCCGCAATATTTGCTTGCCTAATCTCCATCATCAATAATTGTAAGCTCGGCCGCCTTGGTAGGATGATAGAACATGTCCACCAGAACTATGAAAGCCATCCGCGTAGCTGAATGCGGAGGCCCAGAGAAACTTACCCTCGAACAAATCCCTGTCCCCCAGCCAGCCGCCGGACAAGCGCTCGTCAAAATAGCCGCCATCGGCGTGAACTTCATCGACATTTACTTCCGCTCTGGATTGTACAAAGCGGAACTCCCCTTTACTCCCGGCATGGAAGCTTCCGGAGTCGTAGAAGCCGTTGGCGAAGGGGTCACCGATCTTTCTCCCGGCGATCGCGTAGCCTACGCCATGCAACGAGGTTCCTACGCTGAATATGCTGTTGTGCCGGCTTGGCAACTGGTCAAAATTCCCGCGGGCGTCAGTTTTGAACTGGCCGCCGCATGCATGTTGCAGGGGATGACTGCCCACTACCTCACGCATTCCACATTTCCCCTGTCCTCCAACCACACGGCACTGATTCACGCCGCCGCTGGAGGCGCCGGCCAACTCATCGTGCAAATGGCCAAAATGCGTGGAGCCACCGTAATCGGCACCGTTGGCTCACCAGAAAAAGCCCTGGAGGCCAAGGCCGTCGGAGCCGATCACGTCATTCTATATAACGAACAGGATTTCGCCGCAGAAGCTCAATCCCTCACAGGCGGTAAAGGCGTTGATGTTGTTTACGATTCCGTTGGTGCATCCACCTTCCAAAAAAGTCTGAATAGCTTACGCCCTCGCGGCATGATGGTTACCTTCGGCAACGCCAGTGGCGCAGTTCCAGCCATAGAACCCCTGCTGCTCAATACCAAAGGTTCTTTGTTCCTAACTCGCCCTACTCTAGCCCATCATTGTCTAGACAAGCAGGAACTGAACTGGCGCGCGGGCGACGTTTTAGGGTGGATCGCCAGCGGCAAATTGAAGATCCACATCGGTGGCGCTTACAAGTTGGCCGAAGTTGCTAACGCTCACATTGCCCTCGCCAGCCGCAAAACCACCGGGAAGCTGTTATTGTCATTAGACTGAACATGGCTCACCTGCTAACCCCCGTTCTGAAAGCAAGGCACTGGGATGCCGCCTTAATTTCATCGCCGCCCAACATCCGTTACCTCACCGGGTTCACCGGTAGCAACGCATTGGCTCTAGCGCTGCCCGATCAAATTATTCTTTTTACCGATCCTCGCTATACCCTTCAATCCGCGCAGGAATTTCCCGGACGCACAGTGATCTTGAAAGGACCTTTAGTCACCGGTCTGAAAAAGTGGCTGGCCCGATTCCGCTCCCTTGGTTTTGAAAACGAAAGAATTTTATTCCACACCCAACAAGCCATTGCCGCACTGCTTCCCAAGAAGGCAAAAATGCAGGGCATGGGGCCGCTTCTCGAAGAGCTTCGGATGGTCAAGACCCCCGCAGAAATCTCCCTAATCCGCCGCGCCGTGGAAGTGAATTCCGATGCTTTCGATGCCGCCATGAAGCTGTTTCGCGCTGGAATGACCGAACGAGATCTTGCCGCTGAAATTGAATATCAAATGCGGCGATTGGGAGCTGACAAGCCCGCTTTCGATACGATCGTGGCTTTTGAGCAGCATTCAGCATTACCCCACGCCAATCCAAGAGAAGCGCGAATCGAGGGCAATGGGTTATTATTAATAGACATGGGAGCGTTTTGGCGCGGCTATGCGAGTGATATGACTCGTGTGGCTCACCTTGGACCCCCATCCCGGAAGACAAAGGCCCATTACCAAGCCGTGTTGGAAGCGGTTTTAGCTGCTGAAGCAATCGTTAAGCCGGGGGTGGCGGCAAAAAAAGTGGACGAGGTTGCTCGTAAAGTTTTACGCAGTCATGGAATGGAACAATTTTTTACACATTCCACAGGCCATGGGTTGGGGCTGGAGATTCATGAACCTCCCCGCATTGGCAGGAAAATGAATACTGTGCTTTCAGCCGGAATGACAATAACAATTGAACCGGGTGTTTATATGGAAGGTCACCGGGGTGTCCGCATTGAGGATACGATTCTGGTGACAGAACTAGGAGCGGAGATCATGACTCCGACGCCGAAGGAGATGCTACTCCTCTAGCCAATTTGGTAAGAGATAGAGTAGAATCGAACGATTACGGATGAACATCGAAGAGATTCGCGAACTAATCCAATGTGTAGTTGACAGCGGTGTAGCTGAGCTGGAAGTCCAGCGAGGAGAAGACCGCGTAAAAATACGACGAGGACCCACGGAACAGGAAGTGCTGGTTCATGCGGCCGCCGCCCCTGCGCCTGTATTTGTGCAAGCAGCTCCGGCGGCTGCACCAGCTTCTGCTCCTGCTCCTGCCGCACCACCACTCATCTCCGCTTCGGAAGATGAACTGGTCCCTATCAAGTCGCCTATTGTAGGCACGTTCTATTCGTCGGCTTCGCCCGATACCCCACTATTTGTTAACGTGGGTGATTCCATTAAGCCAGGCATGGTTTTGTGCATTGTCGAATCCATGAAGCTGATGAATGAAATTGAAGCGGAGGTATCAGGTACCATTGTCAAATGCTTGGTGGAAAACGGCAACCCAGTGGAATATGGCCAAGCTATGTTCTTGTTTAAACCGAATTAAGCGCGCAAAGGCGGCGCAACAATAAACGATGTTTCGTAAGATACTAATTGCCAATCGCGGAGAGATTGCCCTTCGTGTGATCTGCGCAGCCAAAGAACTCGGCATTAAAACCGTAGCCGTTTATTCTGAAGCTGATCGCAACAGTTTGCATGTAAGGTTCGCCGATGAAGCTGTATGCATCGGGCCTGCCAAAAGCGCCCGTAGCTACCTCGATATTCCCAGCGTCATCAGCGCCGCAGAAATCACCAACGTGGACGCTATTCATCCCGGCTACGGTTTCCTCAGTGAAAATGCCGATTTCGTCGAAGTGTGCGAAACCAGCGGCATCAAGTTCATAGGCCCAAAACCAGACGTGGTGCGTGCTATGGGTTTCAAACAGCACGCCCGAACCGCAATGCAGAAGGCTGGCATCCCCATTCTTCCCGGTAGTGTTGGCATTTTGAAGAGCCCGGAAGAGGCCGTTGAACTTGCTGACAAAATCGGCTACCCCGTAATCCTAAAAGCTTCGGCTGGCGGTGGTGGTCGCGGCATGCGTATTGTCCAGGCTCCAGAGGAACTGGCCGGCCAACTGGCTTCCGCCCAATCGGAAGCGGGTGCCGCGTTTTCCTGCCCTGATGTTTACCTTGAAAAGTATATCGGCAAGCCCCGTCATATTGAATTCCAAGTTCTTGCCGATCAGCATGGCAATGTGGAAGTGCTCGGTGAGCGGGAATGTTCCATCCAACGCCGCCATCAGAAGCTGATTGAAGAATCTCCATCCCTTCAAGTTACTCCCGAACTTCGCGAGCGGATCAGCGATACTCTCCGCAAGGCTATGAAAGATGTTGGCTACACCAATGCAGGAACGGTGGAATTCCTAATGGATGAAACCGGCAGCCTGTATTTCATCGAAGTGAACGCCCGTGTTCAAGTGGAACATCCAGTTACTGAGTTCGTCACCGGTGTCGACATTGTGAAGAGCCAAATTCTCATCGCCATGGGTGAACCCCTTTCCAGTGTTTTATCAGGGCCAATCCAAATGAGAGGGCATGCCATCGAATGCCGCATTAATGCTGAAAACCCCGTGACCTTCGCTCCTTCTCCAGGTCGAGTCACAGGCTTCAACCTTCCCGGTGGAATCGGCGTGCGTGTCGATACGGCCGCCTATACAGACTGCGTAATTCCCCCTTACTACGATTCACTAATTGCCAAGTTAATTGTTCATGGCAAGGACCGTACTGAGGCCATCGCCAGAATGCGCAGAGCTCTGGATACTTTTGTAGTGGAAGGCATTCATACGTCAATCCCGCTGCACCAGCGCATCTTCGCCGATGCCGATTTCCAAGCGGGCGATTTCGATACCAGCTATATCGTCCGCTTTCTTGCAAAATAATCAGTTCGTGGGGCAGGCCGTGGTTTTTAGTGGATACTTGCCGATATACTGAAACTTCAAATATCAAAATGGAACGGTGACTTGAAGGACGGGTTTTTGGTCTTAGTTTGTGCCAACACAAATCACTCATTGATCGAAATCTATGTCACTCCATCCGTTCAATCGCCGAATTCTCGCTGAAAATCTGGTTCGCGTTCGCCGTCCAAATGATCGCGAGCGCTATGCCGCTTCGCAGCGGCAGGCGCGTATTGATCCCAACCCACATCAGATCGATGCAGTAATCTTTGCCCTCCGCCGACTCCGGGAAGGCGGTTGTATCCTCGCTGATGAAGTCGGTCTGGGTAAGACGATCGAGGCAGGGCTTGTTATCGCTCAAAGCCGTGCTGAGGGAGCGAACCGCATTCTGTTGATAGTGCCCAAGACTTTGATAGGCCAATGGCAGAATGAACTGTCCAACCTCTTCGGCATTCAAGCGAGAGAGGGCGACGTCAGCTTTGCGTTACCAGGCGTATATTTGGCGGGCCGTGAATTCTCAGGCAGCGAGCGTGGAGCTAAGTTGATCGGCGACGCGCCCCCCTTCGATCTGGTGGTGATCGACGAAGCGCACGAAATCTTCGCAGGCCTTCATAAAAGGTTTGGTCGCGACGGGATTTATGAAGATGATTCAGAAGAGGCCCTTATGGCTCATCGCGTCAGAGGTTTTTTGCGGGGGACTCCAGTGCTTCTGCTGACGGCCACGCCGATGCAAAACTCCCTAGTCGAACTATGGGGGCTAGTGCAGTACGTGGAACCAACCGGCACGCTGCTCGGTGATATTGCCACGTTTCGGAAAGTATTTTGCTCCGAGGATGATCGAACATTAGTGTCTGGACAGGAGCACGAGCTACAACGACGGCTTGCGATTGTGCTTCAGCGAACACTTCGCCGTCAGGCGCAGGAATTTCTTGATCGCCCATTTACTCAACGGCGTTGCAGGCTTTACGAGTACTCAATGAGTGACGCTGAAAAGTCCTTGTACGATGATGTGACTGAATACCTTCTCCGGCCGTCATTGTACGCATTCTCCGGTCGGCAACGACGGCTTCTGCTGATCGGGTTCCACCGTCGCATGGCCTCTTCGATCCCTGCGCTGGCCTCTAGCTTGGAAAACGTTGCCGCTCGCCTACGCCGCCTACAAGCCGGTTTACCAATCAATGACACGGCCGCTGAAGTGCTCGAAGATCTTGAAGATGAGGAGAGCGTCGACGAGATTTCTGAAAAGTCCATTCTGATTGTTGATCCTGAAGACCTCGCGTTGGAGCTAAGCCTTGTGGAGGAATTCGTTGTCCGGGCAAGGTCGCTGCCAAATGACGCAAAGGCGCGGTGCTTTCAAGAGGCCATCCGGGTGATCCTAGAACTGGGGCGAGACTCTCGCGGTAGTGGTAAAGCGGTCGTCTTCACGGAGTCAAAAACTACGCAGGAGTATATACGCAGGCTACTGCTCGATATTGGCCTCTTAGACAATGAGATTACCTTATTTCGTGGAGTCAATGATCAGGAGCGAGCGCAAGAAGCGTATATGCGATGGAAGCAGGAGGATGGGGCACGCTACCCACCTGGGGCTAAGCCGAGTCGCGAGGTGGGGATACGGCTTGCGCTTGTCCATGAATTTCGTACCCGTTCAAAGATTCTTGTTTGCACAGAGGCAGGAGCCAAAGGGTTGAACCTTCAGTTCTGTGAAACAGTGATCAATTACGATCTTCCGTGGAACCCGCAACGTATCGAACAAAGGATCGGGCGCTGCCACCGTTATAGCCAACAACGAGATGTCACAGTAGTCAACTTCATAGCGCCGGACAACGAGGCCCATAGACTGACGTTTGAGATCCTTAGCCAGAAGTTGGATTTGTTTGGAAGAGTTCTTGACGCGTCCGATACTGTTCTTCATGAGCCTCGAACGGATGCTCCCGAGCTTATAGTTTCCGCGTTATCCGTTGAATTTGAGCGCGATCTACGTGGCATCTATAGCCGATCGCGTACGCTCGATGAGGTAACCAGGGAAATAGCAGCTCTGCGGGACAAAATTGTAGAGCGGCGTGACGCGTATAAAAAAGAGTACGAGCGGACTTCAAAAATTATAGAATCGCGGTTCGACGAAAACGTAAGGAAAGTATTCAAGCGGCTGCGCGACGAGTTGCCGCATGGGCTCGCGGAACTAGACCGGGATATCGCCGATGTGGTGAGCAGCTATCTCGACTCCCTTAGAGTCGCCAACCAGCGCTCCGAAGTTTCTGGCCGTATCGTTTTCGATGTTGCAGCGGGAATTGAACTGCCACCGGAATTTGGAGAGGGACGGCGTTATTCGACCGGGGACGCGAGGGGTTTGATCGGCGCGGAGTCATTGAACCTTTCGCATCCACTAGTTCAAGCGGCAATCTCAGACGCGCGTGGCTGGACGGGTGGTTTGGTATCTTTCCTGCTCACCTCGGACGCGCCCGCAGGGCTCATGGCATTAGCGGGAAGGTCCGGAATCCTTCGGATCGTGTTGGTTGATTATGCCGGATTTGAGCCTGTACAACGAATCATCGCCGCAGCCGTGATCGGGGATTCCACAATTGATCCGGGGCTCGCCGCTTCCCTTGTACGTTTAGAGGCTACCGAGGGAGAGTTCGCTGAGGACGCTACAGTAGAGCCTCAATTGATCAAAGACGCTGTTGAAGAGGCCATGTTCGTCGACCAGCGACATGTAGAAAAAGACGAACAACAACATTTCGAGCAAGCAATTGGACAACTTGAGCGATTCGTCGAAGACAAGATCCTCGTTTGCCGCCGGGAGCGGGCGGGGATCGCTGAAAAGTTAAAGTCAGCACGCGCTAGGCGTGACGAGATCGTTGGCTCAAGTTCCCGTGATCGTATTGAGGCGGAAATCTACAACCTGGCAAGTAAAGATGAGCTTCTAGAAACACGTATTCAAGCGTTGGATTCCCGGGAAGACGAGGTTTACAAGAAATGGCGGGAAAAATACTACGAAATTCGCTACCGCTCACCGGAAGTGACGCCGTTGTTGCAGGTCACATTCAAGATCGAAGCACTGAAACAGGGGACGTTGTGCTGAGGTTGCTTCATACAGCCGACTGGCATCTTGGGCGGCGATTTCCTTCCTTCACTGATGAGGGCCAGAAAAAATTGTCCCGGGCTCGAATGGATGTTGTCGGGAGAATTCTCGAGGTTGGGCGTCGCAATTCCGTTCAGGCAGTGTTGTGCGCTGGTGACATTTTTGATGATCCTGACCCCGCTCCTGATTTCTGGGAAGGACTGGCAAAAACGCTCAGGGCAACCGCTGGGCCTCATCCGCCGCTATTTCTTGTCCCTGGCAATCATGATCCGCTGACGCGGGAGTCTGTGTGGTCGCCGAGCCACCCTTTTCGAGCGCGACTACCTGATTGGGCACATGTTGTTGATCGCGATGATTTCAGCTATGAGTTGTCTCCAGATGCGGTACTCTATGCAAGACCTTGTCGATCAAAAGCGGGCGAAAATGATTTAGCGATGGCCCTTCCTGCACGCGAGTCTGGCGACGAACGGCTCCGCATCGGCTGCGTACATGGCTCAACGTTTGACATTGAAGGACACCAGACCAACTTTCCTATTCGTCGCGATGCAGGAGTTCAACGAGGCTTGGATTATCTCGCGATAGGCGATACCCATTCTTTTCGAGATGTCACAGGGGATCTGCCGGTTCCGACAGTATACCCAGGGGCACCGGAGGCAACCACTTTTGATGAAAGTGGAGCGGGAAGTGTCGTGGTGGTCGCCATGTTGCGGCGTGGATTGAGACCGCGTGTCCATGCCGAGCCGGTGGCGTTCTGGAAATGGATCGATGTACGATGCCGTGATATGAACGAGCTTCGAGCATTGCTGACAACTCGTGATTTGGAGCGGCATGTTGTTCGTCTTCATCTGGACATGGTTGTTTCTCTAACCGAGGAGAGTGAGGTTGAACGAATTCTGCGTGATCTGCGAGGAACTGACGCCTCTCATGGCCGTGTGGGTGTCCTGTTGGAAGACCTCTCCAACCTTCGATTGATGGTGGGCTCCGGAGATGCATTTCCGGAGAACCTTCCAGCCGTTCTCAAGGATACTGTTGCGCGGCTGGATCTGTTGATTGCGGAAGCAACAGTCGAATCCGAGAAGATAAAGGCGACGCGGGCGTTGGCGCATCTTTACAAGCTGCTACAAAGTCATGACGCGATTCCGGAACGTAAGCTATGAAACTGCATAGAATCAAGGTATCGAGCTTCGGGGGAATCAAGGACGCCGAGGTTGAATTCGGACCAGGACTCAACATTCTTTACGGACCGAACGACATTGGCAAATCCACACTGGTTGCAGCCATCCGATTAGCGTTACTCCTTCCGCATACCTCCACTCACAGCGAAGCGTACGTTGCTTGGAAAGGCGGGGATCAACCGATGGTTGAATTGACATTCGAAACTGAAACCCAACGCATTTGGCGGGTGACGAAACACTTCGGCAGAGGCGGATCATCTTTGTTGCAGGAGTCAAGAAACGGCGCGGACTTCGAAATAGTTGAGCGCAGCCGCAAAGTGGACGCTAAGTTGCGAGAAATTCTGCAATGGGGCATTCCTGAGCCTGGCGGCGTGGGTGGCGGAAAAGGACTTCCCACTAGCTTCCTGGCTACCGCGTTGCTTTCGCCGCAATCGGACGTTTCAGCGCTGTTTGGACAGGCGCTATCTGGCGATTCGGTAAGCAGCGGGAAGGAGCGAATTGCGGCCGCACTGCAGGCTGTGGCTCAGGACCCGATGTTCGTCGCTTTGCTTAATAAGGCACAAGAGTGGAGAGACACGGCTTATACAGACAAGGGCGCGAAGAAGACTGCTAAAGGAAGTGTCTTCAAGAATGCTGCAGAGAGGCTGATCGAAGCAAGGAACGAGAAGGAGAAGTATCACAGGATAGTTACTGAATCGGAAGGCGCAGAGAGGAAAATACGAGACCTTGCACTTGAACAAACACTAAAACAGGAGGAACTTGCTATTGCCGCCGACGCCATTAGAACGCTTGATCGCCTTGCCGCGGAGGCCACGAATAAAGCCACTGCTTCGGAAGAAGTATCTAAGGCAAAAAATGAAGTTTTGAGAATCGAGAAAATATTTCGTGACGTGGATTCGGCGCAGCATTCAGTTGAGGAATTCTTCAGGAAAACCGAGGAAGCCGAAAGGGAGTTGCATGACGCACGAAGTAAGAATGCTGCGGCCAAGGCCGCACTCGATGCTGCGGAAGAAAGCGCTCGATCTCAAGCATTCGGCACAGCCGGTTCTGAAATAATAGTTCGCCAACAACTCGAACTTCGACTATCGGCAGTGGATAAAGCCGCGATCCATGCTCAACAAATAATGAATGAGGCCTTAGCGACCAAGAAGTTGATCGACGTCATGGGCTCAGCAGAGTTCGATTTGCAAGTTCAATTGGCGAAAACCGCCAACGCCCATGAAGCAAAGACTCTCGCGACGGCAAATGAGAAAATGTCGAACGATGAGCTGCAACGATGCGATTTGCTTGAACGAGTCGCAGAATTTCACGAGGCCTCTAGCCAGGTCACTAAAGCTAAAACTGCCGCAAATAATGAGGAGAATCTCAAAGCACGATTGGAAGCCTCTTTGACCGAGCGGGCAGTGCTGGCGGAAAGGCGTGCCGCAGTTGTGGTGCCGACTCCTGACGAACTAAAGTCTATGCGCAAGCTCGCCACTGATCTCGCGGGTGCGCGAGGTGCCCTGGAAGTGGGCTTTGTTGTGACGGTCACCCCCAATGACCGCATAAACCTCAAGGGCCAAAAAGATGGGTCGGACATCGGGCCGACAACAATCGCACAACCATTCGTAATCGAGGCCACCTCCGAAGTTGACGTCACAATTGGCAATATCGCGTCGGTAAGAATTCGAGGGGGACGCCGCGAAACGCAGGAAACTTTCCAGTTTTTAGAAGATCGCTGGCTCAAAGATGTCATGCCTCATCTCCATGCTGCTGGAGTCACTGACCTCGACGGACTAGACACGAAAGTGGCGGGAAGTCGGGATTTGGATGGCCTTATCAAGGCGAAGCATGCAGATGTTGAGGTCCTCAAAACTCAGATCGACGCTCTAACTGGTTCGGCAGACAGTTTGCGAATGGCCACGGACCGCGCGGAAGACTGCCGAACTCGGCTCGGGACCATAAAATTTGATAGCGTTGCCTCTGATCTCGCCGCATTGGGGTCTGCTCCGATCTCAGCGTTAAAAAAACGGCGACAGCAGCTTTCAGAAGTGGTCGAGGCCGCAAGAATAGTCACCAACAAAGCGGCGAACGATCTGCTTCTTGCCGAAGAGCGCTCAAAGAGCTCGCGTTTGGCTTTGGATGCGGCCGTAGCAGCGCGAGATATTGCTTTGACAGCCCTACCAGCAGGAGTGGAAGAAACGATTGTGGCCGCAAAGTCTTCCCTTGCGGCCGCTATTGCAGAAAAAGAAGAAGTCGAATTGGAGATCGCCTCATTGGAGAGCACGATTAATGCAAACACGATGCGCATTAATGCTGCAGTGGATGGTGCTCGCACAATTGCGGAAAAGGCAAGAGTCACCATTGAAACTGCTGAAAAAGAGCTGACAATGGCAAAAACCGGCCAGGCGTCCCAAGAGGGTAGACTTATTGAGTTACGAAAACTCAGCGAGGCGGAGAACCTTGTGGCGGCCCATGTCATGCTCCGCGAAGCGATGGACCATGATGCGGCCCTACCCCTACCTGTCCGGGTTACAACTAATGACGAAATGGCTGGTGCCAAGGAGAAAATGACTCGCCTGAATTTGGATCTCGACAATATTCAGCGGGAATTCCAAAGGGCGCAAGGTGCGCTTGAAATTGTTGGTGGCGCTGTGGCCCGTGAACGGCTGTATGACGCAACCGAAGCTTTCGACATTGCGGAGCATCAAGAAAGAGAGGTCGAGGCGGAATACGAAGCTTGGAAATTGCTGCTTGATCAGATGAAGGCGGCCGAAGCGGAACAGTCGAGTAACCTTGGGCTGACGCTTGCGCCTGCCATCGCGGAGAAATTCCAAGCCTTGACTCAGCGGCGGTACGACACTGTTAGACTTACGGCACAATTGGGGACCGAAGGGATTGTTGCTGATGGTAACGTTAGGGCTATGGATCGAATCTCCGTAGGGACACGTGAGCAATTGTCAACTTTATACAGGTTGTCCTTAGCAGAGTACCTGCAGACCGTCATTGTCCTCGATGATCAGCTTGTCCAGAGTGACGATATGAGGATGGATTGGTTCCGTTCTATGCTAGCCGAAAAGGCCCCCAGTTTCCAGATCATCGTGTTTACTTGCAGGCCAAAGGATTACCTGATGAATAGTTCGTTGCCATTGGGAAGCCCTGTGCATGTCGACGGAGACAGCGGATTCACCTGGGCGGTCGATCTTGGACAGGTTCTCCGCCGAAAGTAACTATTGAGATGGTGTGACGTGAATAGAAAGCCAACCCTCATGTTCCAGGTAGTAACAGTTCAGCCCCGACCGTCGGCTACCGCGGGAGTAGTGAAGGAACTGGACTACGGCGCCGATGGCAGGAGACTGCCTCGGTCAAGAAGCCGAG
>JAYTTF010000185.1:0-4828 GCA_043745195.1 Bryobacterales bacterium
GTTTATTCGCCGAAGCGAGTCCGTTTTGCGCTTGTTTCTTAGGAGTCCCAAGCCGAGCCCCACGATTGAATTTAGAATCGAAAGAGCGCTCACCATTCAGGTGACAGATGGCTTCCACGCAACTGTCGCTGGGTACGGGAGTTGATCTATGGACGGTGCGTCAACTGCCGTTTTTGGGTTCAAACACTCAATAAATAGCCCCGCGCACTCTTCCCTGTAATCCGCTCCAAGGCTAGCACGTACCAGCGAAGTTGATTTTCATAGCGGCGCTTGCGCCCAGTGTCATAGGCGTCGGTCTTGAAGTCCACAACATTCCAAACGTTGTTTTCCAAAAAAGCCATGTCGATTATGCCTTCAAACAAGCCTTCATCCAATTCCACCCGCAGCGGCCATTCGCGATGCAGACTTGCTGACGCGCTGGCCCTTTGCATCATCTGGTGATTCAACACCTGTCGAACTGCTCTGCGGGCAGCTGCACCTTCCACCTCGGATGCACCTGTCACTCGCGAATGTAATTTAGCCATGGCACCAATCTGTTCGTCCCCAGTATCCAAAGCCACATCGCGCAAAATGTTATGGACCAACGTTCCAAATCGCGCTCCACCAGGGCGGCCAATCTCGCGCTCCACTGAAACAGTTTCAATCACAATCTTCTCTGCCATGCCCTCAGGCAATGGTTGATTGCCCGTCGCCAAGAACACTTCATGCCCCGGCTTGCTTCCGCTTTTGATCGCCGCCAACCGAGCCGCTTCCCATTCACGATAAGCTTCCATACTGCTGTTGTTCCCCTCAGCCAGCAACTGTTCCTGCTTAATGCCGAAGTTCGGTTCCACCCCCAAATTCAACTTACCTGGATCCCACCACACCACGCCGTGGTCCCCAACGGCTGGCTTGTGCAGCCCAGGTTTTACTGAGCCGTCTTCTTCATGCAGCATCTCCGCCGGACGTTCCAATACGGAGGACTCCCCAAACTCTGGACACCCTTCCGCTTTCTTTGATCGGCGGCGAGTCAATGGATGTGGATACAGCGCTTTATTCAACGGACTCACCCAACTTCCTTCCAGCGGACTATCGCCTACAGCGGGAATCACCAGCAAATCGCGAGCTCTTGTGGCTGCAACATAAGCCACACGAATGCCCTCAGCTTTTTCGCGAGCCAGTTCCAATTCCTTGTTCGCCACCAGTTCCCAGGGAGTGCAACGAAGCAAGGTCATGGCGCAGACTCGTCTAGTGAGATCCACCGTCCGGTCCGGTTCCGCCTGCGATAAATTCGCTGTGATGTCTGCCAGAATTACCACCGGAAATTCCAGGCCCTTAGCGTTATGCACAGTCATCAACCGCACGCCCCCGGCACCTTCTTCCAACACCGGTGCTTCCGAACTTTCTGACTTTTCCGATTGCCGCGTCAGCAATTCCACAAAGCCACGGAACGAAATACCGCCCTCCATTTCAAAGCTGCGAGCCAAACCCGCAACGCGCAAAACATTCCCCAAAACTTGTTGCCCACCCGGACGCAAGGCAAACCCCGCATGTGCCCGAGTCCCCTCCAGCAATGCGTTTACAGTTTCGGCAATGGGCCGGTAATTTCGGCTTTGGTGCAGTTTGCGGATTAGATCCAATGCTTCCCGCAAAGGGGCATAGTCAAAGTCAATACTCTGGGTGGCCCGTTCTTCAAATGGATTCAGCCGGCCAAATTCATGCCGATAGCGAAGCAGCGTGCTATCTGGAATAGCGAACAAGGGCCCCTTTAACGTTGCAAATACAGAAAGCTCATCAGCCGGCCATTCCACTGCTTCGAGGGCAGTTCGTAAAGTCTCAACCTCTTCGCGTGCATGAAAAGATTTCGACCCCACCAGCACATGCGTCAACCCGCGAGCCTCCAGTCCCTTCGTATATTCCCGCGTAACGTCTTTGCCAAAGTTGACGAACCGGCGGAATAGAATACAGACGTGGTGAGCTTCCAGCGGAATACGGTTATCAGGATCTTCGGGGTCACGGACAGTCCAACCGCTTTCGCGAACCAGCCACTCCACATATGCTGCAACGGCATCGGGGAGGCAATCATCAATAGCCGTTTTTGCAATCTTGGTTTGATTGCGGTACGGCCTTGGAGGTGGCAACACAACTACGGAAGGTTGACTATCTTCATCGGGGAAATACTGTTCCAGCGGTGCATAGTCAGCCTGACCACTTGCGCCGTCGCCCGTCATTTCCGGAGCAAAAGCAGCATTCACGCACCATTGAATGGACCGTGACGAACGGAAACTCTTGGTTAGATAAACCAGCCCCACACCGCGCATGGTCAGGTTTTCGCGCAACTCTTGATATAGCACCACGTCGGCCCGTCGGAATTTATAAATGGATTGCTTAGGGTCTCCGACCACAAACAACTTACCAGCCACCGGCTTTGTTTCCCGCCAATCCGATTGCGCTCCATCGTCCGAAGCCAGCAGCATAATGATCTCCGCCTGCAGTGCATCGGTATCCTGAAATTCATCCACAAACAGGTGGGTGAATCGCTGCTGCAGGTAGGTGCGCACTTCCTGATTGTCGCGGACCAGGTTGCGCGTTAGAAACAGAAGATCATGAAAGTCTAATTGCCCGGCGGCGCGCTTGCTATCTTCGTAAAGATGCAGCAGGCTGCTCATTTCTCCGCGCAGTTGAGCAGCTAAATCGGCGTTTGCCTGGATCTTGAATGCTTCCAGATTTTGAAGCAGCTCCTCCATGCCCTTCCACTTCAGTTCCTTATCACGAGCCAATCGAAGTAAGCGACTTTCCAGCGTGTCGTAATCGCGAACATGAATGGCTTCGTTGCGCTGAATCCAGTTGGAGAATTCATGGACAGCGCGAAACTTATCGTTCATGCGCAGTGCGGCCTGCTCCACCATTTCCAGAAGCCTGTCTATTTGCCGGTTCCGTTCAAAGGGTAAGCGTTCCCAATCGCCGGGGAAATCGCGCCAGTCGATTAGCTTCCTGCCGGCCATCTGCAATTGCTGCATGGGCGGGGATGCGTCCCACGGTTCCCTCCACGCCAAGCGGCTCAACGCCCGCTGCAAGCCTGGTGAATTTTCATTTAGCTTTTGCTGCACCCAGGTTCGAAATGCCCGATCATAATGCCTGTCCCCAGCGTGTTCAGGGACTTCTTCAAACGCCGGATCCACCACCGCTTCCACTGGCCGCTCGCGCAAAATTCCGGCGCAAAACGAATGAATGGTGCCAATGGAGGCTTCTTCCAACCGCGCTAATGCATCCTCCAGGTTGCGCGCTTTTTCCAGGTCGCCAACTTCGGCGCGTCTCTTGTCCAGCGATTGACGCAAACGAAGCTTCAATTCACCAGCAGCTTTGTGAGTGAAGGTGACGGCGGCAATATGATCAATTTTCGCAAGCCCTTCTTCCAACACTGCGGTGATGCGGCGGACCAACTCAGAAGTTTTGCCGGTGCCCGCTGAAGCCTCCACAATCAGGCTTTCATTTAGGGAATGGCGAATTCGCTCGCGCGCCGCGTCATCGTCAAATTGCGGACGAGCCCCACCGCTCATGGAATCCTCCGAATATCAACGAGGGCTTCCAATGCGCCCTGATGTTTCTTGCCCGATCGTTGTTCTTCGTAGGGTCCGCAAACAGGACGGTAATCGCAATATACACAGGCATCTTTCTTCGGTGCAGACGGCAGAAATCCATTTTGAACCGCACCGCTGATTACTTCCACTACCATTAGGATGCGATCCCGAGCCGCATCGTTCACCGTGATTTGATCTTCACGATACTGCCCTCGTTGCGTGCAATAGGAAAGTCTACTGTAAGCTACTGGCTTATCCAACAACTGCTCCATGGCGAGAGAATACAACAGAGGCTGCAAGACCGACCCTCCGCCCACGTATGCCGGCCGCTGCTCTGGAGGCTTGCCTGTTTTATGATCGGTGATGCGCAGCGACCCATTCTCAATATTCTCTTCCACCAAATCGACAGACCCGCGTAACTTCAAAGCGTCCAGGATGAAGGCTTCGGGTTTAGTGGAATCCTTCAACCCGAAGGAGAATTCCGTGAACACCGGCAACCAACCAGAATCGCCAGAGACGTGCCGCAACCAACCACGCAAGTCTGTTCGAAGATCCTCCACTTCACTAGCCCAAACACGCGGGATAGCGGGCGCAAGCTCCTCTTCGTATTTGGTTGCCACTTGGTCCAGTACTCTATCGCCAATGTCTAAAGCCTTCTGCAGGTCCGTCCGTTTCAGGGGCAGCAAGCCGGCATCAGCCATTTCATCCCACAACAGTTTTTGCGTTTCGTGAAAAAGCGCGCCACGTGTCAGCGGGTCCATTTGTTCCAGGGGCACCGTTTCTTCACGAGGACGCAGTTGATGAATAGCGGACAGCAGAAACTTATATGGGCAGGCTGCAAAATGTTGCAAGGCAGTTGGCGAATAACTTCGGCGGTCCAGCCAATGATCTTCCAGAACCTTCAGCGTTTCTACTTCCGGATCCACTAATCCATCGGCACTGGACCATGCGCGATTGCTCCAACGCCGGTACCGAGTTCGAAGCGAGCGGGCAAGCACCGGGCTGACTTCAGTCAGATATCGCATGAAGCCTTTCGCATCCGCGCCGGCTGCCATGTTCAAGCGGGCCACATCGTATTCGGCATCATCCAGCGCCGCCATCGGATCTGCAGGAGCAGGACGACCCAGCCGCACCCCAGCATTTTCCGCCGCCTGTTTTTCAAAGACGCGCAAATCCGGCAACCTTCCAACACCTGCACGCAAAACTTCCAAGGCATAGAAGGACGGCACCCGCGGACGCCCTTGCGATGCGTCCATACGCGGATAGGA
>JAYTTF010000186.1:0-4818 GCA_043745195.1 Bryobacterales bacterium
ACCGGTTATTCGTTTTGTAATTAGATACCGCGCGGACTTTTCTGTGGGAAGCACGTTGGCCAACGGTTTGTTCTTCCTGTGAGTAGAGTACCGCGAGGGCGGGGGATTTCGAACGGGGTTTTTTGGAAGGTGTTGATAGTGGGGCGATTATTTTAATTTTTTGGTGGGGACCGAGAAAGATTGGGTTCGTTTTTCAGGGTGTTTTTGAGGGCTGTAAGTTTTGGGAAAAGTTGAGACGCAGGGAAAGTGGAGTGGTCGTCGTATAGCTCCAGTGCTTCTTGAGGTTCGAAAGGGCTTCTTCTTTCGTCTCTCCCTGGCCCGCCACAGATTTCCAGGCATTGGGAAACATATCAACCCCCCTTTTTTCAAGACGCTAGCAACAAACGGGGCGCTTGCTGATGCTATTGTTTCACAGCGATACCAGAGTTTGCACGCGACACAAGCCACATTCCTAATTGTGACGCAGCTAGCTTGAGCCAGGCATCCTAAGTCGACACTGCCTTATGGCTCCGCTGTCAGATAACCGGCGGTCAAACAAGACCACCATGTCGTGAGTCTACGTGAGTCTCCGTCCGGTTGTAACGTTTGGGCGCTGAACTACACTACACCTTTGGCAGCACACCGAGTCTCAAATGAGCGGTCATCGCTGCCAAATTCAACGTGGAGGTTCCTATGGAACTCAAAGATGACAATACGAAGCCGGCGGCTCAGGATCAGCCGGGAGGCACTTCGTTCACTATAAATCTTGGTGAGGTGGAAATCTCAGAGGACGAGAAGAACTCGATCATGAGCGACATCACCAAGGCCGCAATGCATCGGACGAGCGCCTTACGAGCAGAAGCAGCAGCTAGGCGCGTCGTGTTTGGGCGTTTCGGCTCGTTCGGTTCGTTCGGTCGGGTTGTGATTTTCGAATAGATCCTGCTCGCGCGGTGCTCAGTGCAAACTGGGTGCCGCGCGGGAGAAGACGTTTTCCAAGGAGCACACCGCGCAATGAACTTACCAGCAACTCTACCAGTGCAGTCATACATTCTGAAAGTCGCCAGTAGATGCAATCTGAACTGTTCCTACTGCTATGTTTACAACAAGGGTGATTTCAGTTACAAGGACCAACCAGCCAGGATGTCGGCACGGGTCGTGCAGGCGACCATTGATCGCGTCCGTCGGCATTGCATTCGCCATGACATCAAGACAGTGGAGTTCATCTTCCACGGTGGAGAGCCTCTATTGGCGGGCCGAGAGTTTTTCCGTGACTTTGTAAAGACAGCGAGAGATAACTTGATGCCGGAGGTGCAGCCGAGCTTCAACATGCAGACCAACGGCGCATTGCTGGACGGGGAATGGTTAGACCTATTGGCTGACGTGGAGATTGGGTTTGGCATCAGCTTGGACGGGCCGAAGGAGATTCATGACCGAAATAGGGTCGATCATGTTGGACGGGGCTCATTCGAGCAAGTCAGCCGCGCGATTGATCTGGCGCTAAACCATCCACGTGCTCAACCGCTGTTCGGCGGCTTGTTGACCGTTATCAATCTTGAGCTCGATCCTGCCGAAGCCTACCGGTTCTATAGCCGACTCGGTGTACCTGGTGTGGACTTTCTTATGCCCGACGGTCACTTCGGCAGCCTTCCCCTCGGCGTCAGCCTCGGAGGGGACTCGGCCCCTTATGGAGATTGGCTGATCCAGGTGTTTGATCAATGGTTTGAAGAGGGAAATTCATCCTTTCACATCCGATTCTTCGAGAACATCATGGATCTGTTGTTTGGTGGGCTGAAGACCACCGACTACATCGGCGGCGCCCAGAACAGCACGGTTGTGGTCGAGACGGACGGCGGATTGGAGCCGTTGGATGTGTTGAAGATTTGTGGTGATCGCTTCACTAAGGTAGGCTACAGTGTTTTGACAAATGAGATAGATGATGTGAGTGGATCAGCTCTCGTTCGCAAGTACCAAGCGGGACAGGACGGTGCTCCCCTTTCAGACAAGTGCCGACGGTGCCGAGTGGTGGACGTTTGCGGCGGTGGCTATTTGCCACACCGATACGATCCGAAAACGGGTTTCGATAACCCGAGTGTGTATTGCAGGGATCTTGAGCGCCTCATCAGCCACATCCGCGAAAGGATGCTGAGCACAATACCTGTTGGGCTTCGGAACAAGCTTGGGTTCTCAACGCAGGTCGCTGTTTCCTAGGTAGTTAGATTGTTAGCGACCGGTTATTCGTTTTGTAATTTAGATACCGCGCGGACTTTTCTATGGGAAGCACGTTGGCCAACGGTTTGTTCTTCCTGTGAGTAGATTACCGCGAGGGTGGGGAATTCCGAACAGAGTTTTTTGGAAGGTGTTGATAGTAGGGTGATTATTTTAATTTATTGGTGGGGACCGGGAAAGATTGGGTTCGTTTTTGAGGGTTGATTGGGTGCTTCGGGAACTCCTCAACCGTTGCCATGGTTTCAAGAGAGGGCGAATACAGGGAAATGCCTTTAGCCTGGCCCGCCACTGGCGAGATGGCCCGTTCAGGGATCCATGGCTCGGACCGCCCGCGCGTAGGAGTGGACATCGACATGCTGGTGGGCCGAATCCTCAAACGGGTTCACCACCCACCAGCTTTTTTCCGAGGAATAGTCAGCGGTAAACATCTCGCCGATGCCCTCGAAGCCAGCTGCCAGATGGAGTTGGTGTACGCCGTCGCTTAGTTTGTAAGGACGTCCGACCTTGGTCAACAAGGTCATGCACTCCTCGAGCGTGGGCAAGCGCCAGTCGCTGAATCCTGCAAATTTCCGGTCGTTTAGCGCCTTGATGTATGCGGCCGCATACGCCGGTGAAAGGGTAGTGCTGGAGTGTTCCTGTTGCCACATGAGACGATTGCCAGCATCGATCATCATCGGTTCGCCACCCAGCGCACGCGGCACAAATTTTCCGCCGTCCCCCTCGGGATTCCAATCCGTATGGAAGAAATTTCGAGTGGCCACCATCTCCATCGCTTCAGCCTTCGTAAGTTGTTTTGGAGTGGCACGGAGTAGTATCTGCGACGACCGCTGCGCCACCATTATGGACTCTGGCCCCCCACTCTTTCTGTCGACTGCCAGCGCGGTGGCGTAGGGTTCGCCGAGTGGCCCTGGAGGACGGCCCCGGTTCAAGAACACAAAGGTCCCGCGCGCGAATCCGTCCCGGCGGTTGAGTGGCCACACCTGGGGGGTCATGCGCTTGTTCTCGCGGGCTTCAAATCGACCAACCTGCCGCTCAGCCCTCGCGAGCGCCTCATGAATCGTTGTGAACGCAGCACCATCGGACTTGCGCTGTCCTTCCCTTAATCCATCGAGAAGAGCCCGTGTGAAAACGCTATGGCCCTGCCCGGAAGCCGTCTGAATTTGCCAAGCCTTCTCGTCCCCGGTTCCTGCAGTAATCAGCACGCCGCTGCCGGCACCGCTCAGACTCTGGACCAACTCGTCCGGCGACACATCCCCTTTGGCCCGCACGGCCAAGCCTGCGGCGCACGCATCGAGAACGATCAAAAGATGCTTCGCAACGATCGACTGCGCCCACTGCGAGAAGTCAAGCACAGGCATCACTTGGTCGCCAGCGAAGTTAGCCAGCCGCGCTCCTGCGAATTGAAGGTACCCGGTGCGGCCGTCTCTGTCCGCTCCGTGACCGGAATAGTAGATCAGCAAACGGTCATCGTGTTTCAGAACCGGACTGTCCGAACTGAACTTATTGACCAGGTATTCTTCGATCAGCGTCCGGCGTGCGAGGTCATTGCGAATTTCAAAAACGGTGTCGAACGCCGCTTCACTCAGCAAGTAATTGCGCAGTTCGGTTACATCTGTCTCTACGAAGGGGAGTTGGGGCCGTAAGTGTTGATACCGGGACACGCCAACGAGAAACGCCACAGAACGGCCGAACGGCAATGTTGCCGTCGGCTTCCATTGAAACAGTGCGCTAAACTGTCGCCAAAAATCCGCCGTTGCGGTTCCTGGCGCGGCACGATCAAAGCGTAACACCCCGTCCGGTTGAAGAGTGCACCGAAAGCCGGGTGGAGGACCGGCGGTCCTACCGCAATCTTGCGCTGTTATTGGTGCGGCTAGGACGAAGGACGCCAGAAGTATGTTCTTCATTTTTCCGCCTTCAACTCGATCTGTTTTCGATCGAAGAATTCTTTCCAGAAGAACCCATTCTGAAAGGCCACCAAGAAGATCATGGCCCGCGGAGCGGTCAGCTTGGCGAGATCTACTCCCCCTTCTTGGAAGGTAGCGAGCAGGGGAACGAAAACAATCGGCGAGGTAAAGACTGGTCCTAGAAAAAGGCCCCAATCCCACTTGAGCCGCCGATGCCGGGGGCGCTCAAAACGCCGGTACAAGTAGTGAGCCAGCATTCCGGCCACCATGAAAGCATACAAAGCCAACGCCACAATCCAATCACCCTGGACTCCTTTGGCAACGGTGGATGAAGAAGAAAAGGGAAAACCAAAAAGGTAGTGTAATACGAGTGCCATCACCGCCAACGCGACAACCTCGAAAATCATCAACCCGAACTGCCGCGATTGTGCGCCCCAGCGGAGCAAAGCGGCGACCGCCCCGACGAATGAAACCACCAGCAAAGCGTTGAGTTCGAAAGACATTTGAACCTCATCAAGAAAAAGGATAGACACAAAGACTTAGGACAGGGCATCACCAGTTTGGGAACCAACAGGTTAACAGTAACAGAGTCATGATCTTAGTCGCAATCGCAGTCTTGTCTCATGCAAGAAGAGCCTGGAGCGGAGGTCGATTCTCACACAAAAGGAGCCTGAAGGGGCAAAGGTGTCGGAAGCTGGGGATTGATCAT
>JAYTTF010000187.1:0-4801 GCA_043745195.1 Bryobacterales bacterium
CCAGTATAGAGGCAAGGGGTTACTTTGCCAAGATTGTAGTTGTCGCCAATAGGGAATAATAATTGTCGTTGATAGGGAAAAGTAATTGACGCCAGACAAACAGCAGACCAATCCGCTGAACGCGGCTTAAAATCATTCTCAAATGAAACCGATGAATATTTGGTTTACTGCGATTGCGCCGGGATTCAAGGGCTGCTTAATTAATAAGACTTTTTAAAACCATTGCGACTGTTCTTGACCGTGAACTTACCACTGGGGGTGGCTATAACTTCAATCCATTTCCCGCTGCATGGTTCAGTGGGATTGGCTATGAACATATCAGGGGCGTTATGTTTGCTGCCTCCCTCATTTGAAAAATGCAGTTGCCACATGTCAACCAGACCTGGGGAGCTTTGAATGGTGGTCCATGCCTCCACCGAGCCGCCCTTATTCGCACCGTTGTTCATGATGGCCACTTTGGGGTGCAGAGCGTGAACAATTTGAGGATGGCCGGAAGTTTTTGTGCCGTGATGAGTAGTCATGTAGAGATCAACGTTTCCTAGTTTGTTGGTTGGGCATGCGAGTTCATATTCCTGATTCCAATAAAGGTCGCCAAGATCGGCAATTCGGAAATTTCCAAAGGTAAGAATCAAGCCGACGGAGCGGGAATTTTCACCGGGGTCGGGTGCCAATGCGCGGTAGCTTGCGCATAGCGGATTGCTTTGGCCAGCCTTGGGAAGAGGCTTGGTGATTGCCTGACTCGAGGATGCCACCACATCTACTTGAAGGCCTTTGATGGGGATTCGGTCGCCGGGGTTCAATATAGTGTGCGGGCGTTTGTTACGGATCACTGCATAGGGTTCAAAGACAGATTGGGTTTTTTCATCAAAATTATCGCCGTGATCATAGAAGGCTTTGATGGGGATCTTGGAGGCCAGTTGGGGAACACCCCCGGCGTGATCGCCGTGGTAATGAGTGATCACCAGATAATCAATCTGCTTCAGACCAGCGGACTTGGTGGCTGCAACGATGCGATCAGCATCACGGTTATTGTGGCCGGCGTAACCAGTGTCAATCAGCATGGATTCGCCGGAAGGGGAGACATAGAGCGTGGCTTTGCCACCTTCCACGTCAATTGCATAAATTCGTAGATTCTGAGCGAAGAGCTGGGCCAGGCTGAGCAGAATCATTAAAAAGACGATTCTCATAGAAGGGGATCCTTAGTCAAAGTCTATTCCACAACTAGTGATAACGTTCTGCCCATACGGCTTGAGGCAAAGGGGAAACTCACCATCTGGGTGACACAATCGAAGAAGCAGATCCCCTGACTATCATCGGGGGCTAGACAGATGTTGGGTTAGTTGCGGCTTTGGCGGAGTTCGCGGGTGAGCATTCGGTTAGCCCGCTCGCCAATCAGATCGGCCACTTTTTCAAGCAACTCCGGGACGTCTTCAGGTTCAATCAGCATAACTTCGCCATTGAGTTGGCTCAAAGAAGCAGCGTCATGATAGGAAGTAAGCAGAGCGGTGGCAGGGCGGTATTCCATACTGCGAGCAAACGCCATTAAATGCAAACCAGCATCTGAGGATTCTGCATGAAGCTCACTCAGTACTAAGGAATATTCTGTGGATTCCAACTTTCCGATCGCTTCAGCTGCCGAAGAGGCTGAATCAACGGAGTACCCACTTAGCGTAAGAAGTTTCTGTAACGTCAACCGTGAGGTTGGATTATCATCTACTAATAGGACCTTAGCCATATCAACGGCTCTCAGATCCAGCGCAACTGCAACTTTGGCTCCCATAGGTTCCTAATAGATAGTGTAAGGCAACCTTCTGAAATTGAAAGGACTAATTTATCCTACTTATATAGTTTTACATGGGTATTGGAGCGCCTGATGTTTATTTGAAACCCCTTGGTCTGGGTTAAAGCCCTTATATAACGATAGATAATTCCCCAAGAGGGCGGAGAAAAAACTATCGATTAACGCTTGAAATAATTTTATCCTAAGACTTGAATAAAGTACTACCACTATGCCCAAAAGGTTTTACTAACCCATTTACTATTTTAGTAATTGTATCTATTCAGGAAAAACCCGCTCAAAGATGTAGTCGACATTGCGGAGTTGCCGTTCGCCGGAAAACGCTTCGGCGATCTTTTCGCTGGAGAGATGGGCACGAATTTCCGGATCGTTTTCGACGGCGGCGCGGAAATCGCCATCCTCCTCCCAACTTCTCATTGCGTGGGTTTGTACAACCTTATAGGCCTTTTCGCGAAGCATGCCGGCGGCGGAAAGATCGAGAAGGAGTTGGCCGGAGAAGATCAGTCCTTTGGTTATGTTGAGATTACGCAACATGCGGTCGGCATGGACACGCATACCGTCAACCAGCCAGATGGTTTTGGCCAATAAGTAGTCAACCAAGATAGTGGAATCGGGGATGATGACGCGTTCTACGGAGGAGTGGGAAATGTCGCGTTCGTGCCACAGGGGGATATTCTCATATGCTGCCTGGACGTTAGAACGGACAATGCGAGCCAGACCGCAAATTTGTTCGCAGGTTACTGGATTGCGTTTGTGGGGCATGGCGGAACTGCCTTTTTGGCCGGCACCGAAGGGTTCTTCCGCCTCACGAACTTCGGTGCGCTGGAGGTGACGAATTTCGAGGGCAATTTTCTCGCAAGTGGCGGCTATGAGCGCGAGGGTATGAATATAGTTGGCATGCGAATCGCGGCTCAAAACCTGGGACGCGATTGGTGCGGCTTTAAGCCCCAGCCGTTCGCAAATTTTCTCTTCGGCAAGAGGGCCGATGTGGGCGAAAGTACCTACGGCCCCGGAAATTTTTCCAGCCCGCATGTCTTCAGCAGCAGCGGCAAAGCGGGTTTGGTTGCGCTTCAATTCGTCGAACCACAAGGCGATTTTCAATCCAAAAGTAATTGGTTCGGCGTGGATGCCATGGGTGCGGCCCATCTGAACAGTATGTTTGAATTCAAGCGCGCGGCGTTTGAGGACCAGAGCGAGTTGTTCCACGCCCGTTGCAATAATGTCCGAGGCCTGGGTAATTAGCAGTGCTTGTGCTGTATCCACCACATCGTTCGAGGTTAAACCGAAGTGCAGCCAGCGTGATGCTTCAGAGGCTCCGGCGGCATTCATTTTTTCGGAAACGGCAGTTGTGAAAGCAATCACGTCGTGCTTTACTTCCCGTTCGATGTCTAGGATGCGGGGGAGATCAAAATCGGCGTAAGCGCGGAGTTTTTGAGCGGCTTCGCTAGGTACCTCTCCCATTTCCGCAAGGGCTTCCGCAGCGGCCAATTCTACTGCCAGCCAGGCACGGTATTTGGCTTCATCGTTCCAGATGCTGCCCATAGCGGGCCGAGTATAACGTTCAATCATAGTGTCCTTGTAATAGCTTCGGTTCCCGGGCTGGCCAAGAACAATTAGCTGAATGGCGACGTGCATGTTGCCTTAGCAATGCAACATTGAATACCGAGAATAACGATGCTGCCAAAAAAAGTCAAATTTGAACCCAAAAACGGCAGTTGCAAGCCGTAACCGGCACCATGTCTGCCCAATTCGCGAAATCCGGGACGGGGCCGTCCCGGATTTCGCAGCCCATCCGCACCTTAGTCCCAAGCCGAGCCCCACGATTGAATCAACCAAATGGTGAGACTGAAGTAAGTAAAAAAGGTCGATAAAGGGGACACGGTACCCAGGCCGCTACGCCTAGAGCTCTATTAGGATTTCATCCGGAGTTCTGTTGCTTCAGGCCAGGGAACCATGTCCCCGTTTGGCTTGCGATACCCTGATCTTCGAGAAGTCAACTGCCGTTTCCAGGTTCACATAAACTCACAAAAAAGGAGAATTCATCAAACGCCGACTTCGTCGTCGTTCAGGCTTATTCTTGGGTTAGAAAATGCTATGAGGGAAAAAGTTGATAAGTATTCACTGATATGTTACGCTGTAGGCAGAATATGACTACAAGAGCTGTTGTTGCACTTTCGCCGCTTCAATACACCATTCGCGGGATTCCTGTGAATGTGGATGGCGCGTTGCGAGCGGAGGCGTCGCGCCGGAAACTAAGCTTCAACCAATTGATTGTAGATGAGTTAACGAAAATTTCAGGTGCCACCGGACGAACCTACCGTTCTTTGGATTCCATTGCCGGTAAATGGGAAAACGATCAGGAGTTCGATGGGATATTGGAAGAACAGCGCAAGATCGACGAAACTCTCTGGAAATGAGAATTCTTCTCGATACGAATCGACTAACCGACGTGCTGCGAGGCGATCGGGAAACTGTAGTTCTTGTCGAGCAGTCAGTTGAGGTTTGGGTCCCATTCATCACCATGGGCGAAATTAAGGCTGGATTCCTTGGTGGTAACCGGTCGCAAAACAATGAAAATCTGCTACAACGGTTTCTGCACCAGCCAGGAATTGGTGTATTGTTCCCAACTCGGGAAACTTCAGAGTATTACGCCCGCCTTTTCGCGCAGCTCCGGAAGGCGGGAACACCAATCCCCACAAATGACCTGTGGATCGCCAGCCTTGCCGTGCAGCACGAACTGACACTACTATCTCGCGATGACCACTTCGATAAGCTCCCACAACTGCTTCGAGCCTAGAACTGGAACCGCGCCACGATTTGTCCGCTATCAATCCAGGCAGCAGTTCGGATCTTTCAGGAACGGTGATTGTCCGGCAACTCGGAGCAGCAGCGATCCCAAGTTAATTTCAGATCTCCTGATCTCACCCCGCATATTTGGCTGGTTGGTGAAAACAGAATGATCCGGGAATGTATTTGCGGAGGGCGCTGCAAATGCGGTAAGAG
>JAYTTF010000188.1:0-121862 GCA_043745195.1 Bryobacterales bacterium
AACCCCAGACGATTTCAAAGGCGTCACAGTATTCCTTGCATCCCAGGCATCCAATTACATGTCGGGCGAAATAGTAACGGTTGACGGTGGATGGATGGGGCGTTGAGTAAATCCACAGTTGAAAAAATAGAATGGGGCGGTTGGCCAAACTGTTACCGCATTACTGACGGCAGAGTAGAGGCGATTCTAACTTCCGATGTTGGTCCGCGAATTTTGCGCTTTGGTTTTGTTGGCGGTCAGAATGTTCTACTGGAAATACCGAACGAACTGGGTAAGTCCGGCGAGCCCCATTTTGTTGCTCGCGGAGGGCATCGGCTATGGATTGCTCCAGAGCACAAGGACGGCAGTTACTCTCCAGACAATCTGCCTTGCCAAGTTCGCGTTGAGGATGATGCGCTGGAATTGACTGGCCCCGTTGATCCCTTTACTCGACTTCGCAAGCAAATGCGCGTTCGTCTGGATGCGACGGGGTCACTGGAAGTTATCCATCGCCTGCAGAACTCTGGAAGCTGGAATGTGAAGGCATCCATCTGGGCATTGACGATGATGGCACAAGGCGGCCATGGAATTACCGGTTTTCCTCCACGAGGAACTCACCCTGAATGCCTTGCGCCAACCAACCCTTTGGTAATGTGGGCCTTCACTGATTTAAGTGATTCGCGGATCAGCTTCACTCCAAAACATCTTGTTCTTCGACAAGACCCTCAAGTTACCAAGCCATTCAAGCTTGGACATTTTAATGAGGATACTTGGGGTGCTTATTTGTTGGGTTCCGATTTATTCGTGAAGCGCTGCACCGCCCAACCCGGAGTGCCTTACCCCGATTTCGGTTGCTCTTTTGAAATTTGGACAAACGCAGGAACGCTGGAATTAGAAACACTCAGTCCATTAACAGAAATTGAACCGGACGGATGGCTGGAACATACTGAGCATTGGAGTTTGCTCGAAGCCGCCCCAACGAAAGAATGGACTGATGAGACGATAACAGCGCTGATAACCGGGAAATAGTACGACTCCGTTTTCAATACTTACGCGTACCCAACCTGTGCTGCTCATTGATATAGGAGTGTAATCCGTTCCAACTCGCAGGTGTAAGAATGCCTTGCAATTGTGCGACGGAAGCAGCGATCAAGGAGAGTTTTCTTTGATCGTAAGTTTCCAATGTTGCTTGCTCAACTTGGCCCCCTTGCTCTTGAACATTTGCTACTAAATCTTTCAAGTCCTTGTTCCACTTCTCTAAATCAACAACGAATTGATGAACTATTCCACTAACCTTTGCTAGCTCCTCGGGATCAATTGCTAATCGCCTTGCGAAATATTTTTCCGATGTAGAGAGAGTGGTCTCTGAGGAAGCTGGCTGTACCTTTTTGGCTTGAATGGATGAGTTCACTCTGTCATGAAAGTGGAAATACAAAAAGTATAATTCTGGTGAATCCACTGGCAGCAGAGACTGTGCTACAGACGGAACACAAATCAACAGCATTATAAAAGTGTGAAAAAGCGCTTTCATTGCATTTGCTCCTTTACTGTTTCATAAATGCCCAATGGGCATCTCGAATTGACTCATCTGAGGCCAGCAGTTTTGCTTCACCCAATCCTTCTTCTTTTATCTCAGCGGAGTAGAGACGATCACTGATTCGATAGTAAACTGTACTCCTATCAATCAATAGAATCTCGCTATCTGCTTGATTTGTGTGAATGGTGAAGTGTTTTTGTGACTCAATATTATATATGTGAAGCCGTCCAGGAAATAGAACGAGTGCGTCTAAGAAACTCTCGTCGGTTTCTGGACCATATTTTCCAATCTTAGTCCGCCATTCTTTCCTCCCTGGACTAACTTCCGTTTCCCTGCTTTCTGTAGTAACAGCAGCTTCACCGGGACGCCTTCGAGAAAAAGCATCCACCGCTTTCTTCGGCAAGGTTTCAACACCTGTAATGTATGGGCCGAAATTTTGTAAAATGGCATACCGCCTCGCACGCATGGCAAGAACCTGCCAACTGCTGTCCCGTTTACGGTAGACTAGCAGCTTTGGTTCTGACACTGCGTCTTTAACCACTCCAATCACCCAGACCTGCGGATTGTTAATAATAAGTCCTGCAAAACCACCAGCTGTGAGTGAAACGGGTACTTTGGGTCCTATCCTTTGTCCTTTGTAGAAATAACCATCTTCATCTAAGCCCGATGATAACCCGTCACGCAACACGTGATCACCGATTCCAGTGGCTCCGTGGGCGGTGATGTACTGAATTTGATCGAATGTACTAACAACAAAACTGTACTTACAGGGAATCGCCGGATTCAAGATCATCCCATCGACCCGGTTCTTTGCGTTTTCCCATGACAGCACTATTCCACTACCCGGAACGTCGGCGAGCCATTGCATCCCATCTGGCCCCCTAATGTTCGCGGGAATCTCGCACTGCTTCACCACCGTTGCTGTATTGAAGCTCACAACTCTCAGTTGGTTGGTTCCATGCGGAATAAAAACGGCCAAGCCTTCCTGATAGGACAAAGCTAACCATTCCAGACCTTCTTTGGCCGAGATCACTTCAGCGACAGGAGTCACTTTTCCCGATTCTGATACTTGGAGAACCCCAACAGGATAGTTATCAGTCCGGTTCCACGTGGATGTACCAGTGATCAAGTGGAGCTGTGCAAAAAGGCACGAAACAGTGGTTAGATGGAAGATGAAAACACGTTTAAGTTGCATACTAGTCTATCCTCATTAACGAGCTAAGTTAGTTTACTACTGGGGCCCGAGTTTGTTTGCCGGCGTTTGATGTTCACACGTTTGAGTAGTCACGCACGTGCAGTATTCATATGCGAAATTATGTTCCTGAATTGTTCCATTGTTAAGTCTGATGGTGGATTTCTTGCTCCATAGCCATTCAGGGACAAGTGTAGTAGACAGAGAAATATAGTGAGGTGTCCCACCACCCACCATTCTCATCAAAATTGCATCCGCAAACCAATATGTTCCTGCCTGGCCGGTAACAGGAGTGGTGTAAAACGGCGCAACCTGCGCGGAAAAAACAAATTTGCAAGAATTTGGCAAGGTTCCCTCAATCTGCGGATTCGGTTCAGCAACTTGTTGATTCTTTGGCACACGCGCATTATATCGATAGAATTGCTTTGCTTGACGGATCCAAAACGGATATGCACGTTGGTCCTTACTTGTCCCATTGGCATCACTTGTATCTTCATTCGGCCCTGCCTTCTTGTCAAGAAACGTCATATAAGCACTTGCGTTCTCTCTCCAATTCCATAACACGCTGGTGGATGGAATTGGATCTAATTGTCCCAAGCCATACCCGGCCGGTTCACCCCAAATTGGAAATCCCCAATTTTTTTGAGTTGCGCACCACGCCGCTTGCATTCTAGTCTGCTCGCAGAATTGCGATTGATTAGTTTCGTGTGTTGCAATCAGCGGCGCCATCCAATACTGATTTTGCAACGGAGAGGGGCTGGAAAAGGCGCTAACAACGTCGGCCGGGTTGGGATTTTTCCCGCAGATCTTAAAATTGAACGAAGGGTACTGCAAGCCTAAGTATGTATAAATAAGTTCGGCTCGCCCCCCTCTAACTTCCGAAAAAGTGGGTTTCCAAGGCTCGGTTGTAGAACTATTAGTGTTTGGACCTGCTCTCCAATTATTGCTCTTTATATAGGCTGAACAATTGTCACAATCTCTATAATAGTAGCTATCTGAAACTCTCAATTCCCACGTGGTAGGTTGGACTTGGTTTCCTTGCGTATCTTTCAGACTTGCGATGATTGTAGGCATGTTCGCGTATTCGTCAATATATGCGCATGATCCCGAGCTTAGAGTGGTTGGAGAACCAGTTGCAGTAGATGATTGAATTGAAAGAGTAAGATTCCCTATTTTTACAGAAACTCTCTTTGCATTACTAGTCGCAGAAGTTTGGCCACCGCCAGCGGGCGCGAATTGGTTTCCAGCCGCTCCGCCGGACTTCACGGTTACATCATATAGTCCGGCCGAACGGATGACGTTCACCCTAGAAACGGTAGTTGCAAGCCGTAACCGGCACCCTGTCTGTCCAATTCGTGAAATCCGGGACGGGCGTGCAATTCTTTTGCAAGTCTTCCGTAAGCAGAACATCTTCATTGAATTGCAGCCCAGTCCCGGATTTCGCAGCCCTCCACACCTTAGTCCCGCGCCGAGCCCCACGATTGAATTTAGAATCGAAAGAGCGCTTACCATTCAGGTGACAAATGGTTTCCACGCAACTGTCGGTGGGTTCAGGAGTTGATCTATGGACGGTGCGTCAACTGCCGTTTTTGGGTTCACACCCAAGCCAACGGAACCGTGCGTCAATTGATTGTAAAATCAACTGATCGGGGAAATACTTGGACCACACAGTTTGAAGGCATCTACACTCGCAAGAAATAAGCCCACTACTTTCGATTGCTCACTTTATATTCACGCTTTGTATTCGCGACAACGTCTTTTTCCGTGAACAGCACAGGCCTCCACTTCTTTTTTGCGAAGAGTTCTGTTTGATCCGAGTAATGAGGAGACGCAGGATCTCCCGATTCCGAGTAAGTCAAAAACGCCTTCGCCCGCGGACCAGCGGCAGTGAATTCCAGTGCCATTAGAAAACTGGATCCATGCACAATCGGATACCCTTTGTCCGTCAGAAACGGGCTACCCTTCACCGGCTTCTGCTCTTCCATCGGCTCCAGCGTTGTCTGATTCCTCCCGTTAATTTGCATGTTCATCAACCCATCCACAAATCCTTGACCGCCATGCACTGGCATTCTCCGGCCATGTTTGTCCGTATATTGTAACTCGCCTAACGGCACATCTAGTGCAATGTTTGCCGTGCGCAGCAGCTTAACGGCCTTTGCGAAATTCTCCAACGGTCCAGCCCCTTCGGCCAAGCCGCGAGGAGTTCCCACGGGATCAGCCGGATCATATTCAACAGCGAACAGCTTCCCCTTCGCCATGAAATCGGGTTGGGCGAATTGCCCTAACCATTCTCGAAACAGAACGGCACCACGGCTTTCCAGGTCGAACCGTCCATTCCATTTCGCCAAGATATTACAACCGGCACTTACATCCACCACATCCTCGGCTAACTTCACTGAGGGCTGTGCCTCGCAACGCTTCACTAAGTCGTCTTTCACTAACTCGGCCGTCAAGCTGCGGTTACTCAGAATGGCATCGGCAATTTCATCCAGTGTGAACCTGCCATCGCTCCCAGCAGGCTTGTCAGGTGAATGCAGGCTCAGCGTTAACGCGTTGTTTCGGGTGCGTAGCGAACGGACTGTGAGTTGCTCACCGTGCAAGGGAGAATACTCACCAGCAAGCGGGACAGCCCCGTTGGCCAACCAAAAACTGTCATTGGAATTGAACACGTAATCCGTTCTTTCCATTTGCGGCACTTTAGCAAACGGAATCGTACCTGGGCTCCGTGCTCCAGCATCGTACTGCCATTCAAAACGTGAATCACTGCCATCCAGCAGCACAATCCCTTGGCCTTCAAACAGCGCCTTTGTCGTTGGATCCTTCTTTCGACGATCCATCCAAAGACTCAAAGCTTCTTTCGATAAATTAGGCGTGGAGGCGCTATCGGTGTACCAGGCAACACCCTCGCTGGACGATGCAATTGTATTCACCCATGGCATTCCTTGATACAGCGCATGAGCTGCTTGAAACTCCTTCATGCTCCGCGCCCGCCCCATCGCAAGCCACTGCGCAGGGCTGGTTTGGTTGTCCCAATTGGTATCGCGGACAGCATAGGCGCGCTGGTTCGTCCACCCTAACCGGGGCATGTTGACAACAGGTCCGTAATGGCTGAACCATACCGTATGATCTTCGCTCTTCAGCGAACCATCGGCCTGCTTCACTTCCACTTTCACCACCTTCGAAGTCATAGCGCGCATCTGCTTGTCGTAACGATAAACGGTGGGTTTGCCCGGCTCAAGATCCAATGCGTAAAGCGTATATCGCTTCCCAGCCGAAACAGTATGTGTCCATGCCACATCGCGATTAAAACCAATTGCAACTCCCGGAGTGCCCACCAGACCGCTTCCATATACATTCAGCTTTCCAGGAATCTCCAAATGTTTTTCCCAGAAGCGGTTGGCACCCACCCAGGGATAATGCGGATTCGCCACCAGCATGCCACGTCCACCAGCGCTTAGATCTTTTCCAATGCCCCAGCCGTTGCTTGCCACATCCAACTCAGGCCAACTTAAATTCGCGGCCACCGCCTTCTCCACCTCTCCAGGAGGTTTTGCACTGGCAATCATCTGTGCAAACCCGGTAGTTACTAACAGGAACACTTGCTGGTAAGTAGTAATATCACTGGCTGTGATTGGCCGAACCCAATCGGCACCTTTGCACCAGCCACCTAATTTGTCTTTGCCGGTTTCTGCTAAATACTTGTTGTATCCAGCCGCGTAGCCAACATACCAATCGCGCAGTTCCACCGGTTGCTTGGCCAAGTTAGCCGCTCCGCGCGCCGCAAGTCCGAATGCTTTCATCGTCAGGTCCGATGCAACATGTTCCTGCTGCTTCCCAGGGCCGAAGTACTTAGAGCGTTCACCATTGGCCCGCACCACTTGATCGGCTATCGTACACAAATGATCTTCCGCCTGGGCATACCCTTCGCCATAACCAAGGCTGCCGAAATCCTTCGCTTGTATGTGCGGAATGCCATAACTAGTGCGCCGAATGCGCGCTTCGTAGCGCGGTTCTGCAGAGACAATAGCGGCCATTCCATAAATCAGAAGTGTGAAAAGAGTGCAATAGTGGTGCATCCCGAAAGTGTAGCGCACACTTCATCCGTCCAATCAATCTCATGGTTGGCTCAAGAAAAGGTGGGTGTTATTCAACTTGAAAAACAACACAGTAGCTAAATTTCAGAGCAACTCAATCATAGCGGTTGGAGCATAGCGAATGATCAACCACCAAGCAAACAACGGTGCGTCCGTTGAAATCGAGGTAGCCGAAAAAAGCAGTGCACGGATTGTCCTCACCGCCCCCGTGACCGAGGTCTTCCATCATGCGGGTTACTTCATTCAAATGAGGATGGCTTCCCTGCCTATCTGGCTGGAAGACATTCTTAATAACAAATATCCGCGTTGGCGCAATCTGGAAATATAACGAAGTTCAATCCGCGCGTTACATGCCTGCTGGAGTCAGAGTGGTGGAAACCGTCTTACTCAGTAAGTACCCAACCAGTGATGTAGTGGTGTGTTTCCCCGATGATATTCATAAATTCATCGGCCCGAAAACACGCGTGGTGGCCCTCTCCACTTACAATCCTTTAGGCGTCACCTTCGCGGCCGGAGTTTATACTTCCATTTTCGGATCCTCGCGTGGATTCATTAACTCGTACTATTCGCGTCAACTGCTTGCGTCCATCAAAGGCAGTAAGTACCGCCAGAATTTCAAAGTCCTCGTCGGTGGTTCTGCTGGCTGGCAAATCTCTCAAACCGATTCCTTCGACGAACCGGGTGTGGATTGCATAGTGGAAGGGCGGGCTGAATCCGCAGAAACTCTTGAGCTTTTCCGCAAAGCGCTCAATGGCGAAGCCTTATCCAGGCAAGTGGATGTTGGCCATCCCAAGATGCACGATGAGGTAATATTTTCAGACAAACGCACCACTTTCGGCGTCGTCGAAAAGACCACCTGCTGTGGCCGTCGTTGTCAATTCTGTTTGCCCGATCTCAACCCGCAGCTTGATCTCCCCAAAGCCTAAATCATGAGTGCAGTTCGCGCCAACGTAAGCCAAGGGAACAAGCAAATTTCACTGGCGACTGAGGATCTGTTCACTGACGTTGTCAACACTCCTGGAGTTGAACAACACATCCTCAACCATTGCCCCAGCCGTGGTGGACCCGCTGCTGATTCAGAAGATGTCAGACTTGGAAACCGGATCGCCCGAATGGCAAAGATGATCATGCCTTGTAAGGGTGTGCCCTTCTCCAGAGAGGATTGGCCCAGCGTTGTACTCCAAGGATTAACGGTGCTGAACCGCAACAACTGGTTCCCGGCGATGACGCTGATGATTGGTAATCCAGGGGAAACCGATGAAGATGTAATGGCCACGCTCGATCTTCTGAATGAAGTGGAAAGCTGCGGATTATTTGCCTTATTCGTGCCGTCCATTTTCACGCCATTGCACAATACAAAAATGGCGAATCGCACAGGAGTAGCCGAAACCAAGCAACTGACCCCACTGCAATGGCAGTTGATGATGAAGTGCTGGAAAAGAAATCTTCGCCCAGGTCAAAACGCAAACTGAACGGACCCAATTTCACATGGCCATTACTGATGTTTAGCAGCGCTATTTCAGAGGGTTTGGCATCACGCATAGGGGAACTCTATAAACCGAAACCCGTAACTATCAAAACTACTGGCAACAATTAAGCCGCATCAATGGCAGTACCTGCGGGCTGACAATGGAGACATGCCGGCAGGCTAAGTACCAGCCGCTGCCGCAGTTGGACAATTCCGAGTGCTGTAAACCATTGCTGCGATACAATACCAACCATGAGTGAAACAGTAAGCCGACGTACACTGCTGCTATCGGCATTCGCCAATCCAGTGCGCCGTCCAAACATTGTCTATGTCCTGGTTGATCAGTGGCGCGCGCAGGCATTTAGCTACCGGGGTGATAAGAACGCGCGCACCCCAGCCGTCGATAGCTTGGCTGCCGAATCCTGCGATTTCCAAAACGCAGTGTCTGGATTCCCCGTGTGCAGTCCATATCGTGCCACGTTGATGACCGGCCAATATGCCGTGAAGCATGGCCTGGTAGTGAACGATGTGGAGTTGCGACCTAACGGTGCCACACTGGGAGAAACTTTCAAAAAAGCAGGTTATGCCACCGGTTACATTGGCAAATGGCACATCTACGGAAGTCCTGAAGGCAAGGCCGAACGCCGCCTTACCTGGATCCCCGAGGAGTCTCGCTTCGGCTTCGATTATTGGAAGACCTGCGAATGCACTCATAACTACAACCGATCTTTATACTATTTCGGCAACGACAAAACGGAGCGTTATTGGGAAGGTTACGATGCGATTGCGCAAACCACAGATGCCTGCGAATTCATCCGCACCCGCGCTAAAGCCGGCGATCCATACTTACTGGTTATTTCCCTGGGCCCGCCTCACGATCCCTACCAAACTGCTCCGGAAAAATATCGTGCCCTCTACGAAAAGCAGGAAATTCAACTGCGGCCGAATGTCCCGAAATCGCACGCCGAAGAAGGGATCAAAAACCTGCGCGGTTACTATGCCCACATGGCTGCGCTTGACGATTGCGTCCAGCGATTGAAGAAAGCTGTGGACGATACGGGATTGGCGGAAGACACCGTTTTTGTCTTCGCATCCGACCACGGCGACATGCTGCAAAGCCAGGGCTTGGATCACAAACAGCATCCATGGGACGAATCGTTGCGAGTTCCTTTTATGGTTCGCTATCCGCGGCTGTTGGGAAAAAATCGCAGGGTGTTGAACACTCCCATTGATGCTCCTGACATCATGCCCACGCTGCTGGGTCTTGCGGGGCTCAAAACCCCGGATTCAGTGCAAGGATCGGATATGACTCCGTTAATGACAGGGCGAAAAAAGGAAGAGGCCGAACCATCCGCACTCCTGAACTTACCAGCTTCTTTTTCTGTAGTGCGACGTAATGGCATCGCTGAGTATCGTGGATTGAGAACGCCGAGGCATACCTATGTCCGGTCCATCCACGGGCCCTGGCTGCTTTACGATAACAAGACCGACCCCTACCAGATGCATAACCTGGTGAATCAGCCGACGCATCGCGATTTGCAATCGCGGATGGAACGAATGTTGGATCGTAAGTTGAAATCCGCCGGCGATGAGTTCCTGCCCGGGGCTCGCTACATTGAACGGGCCAAGGCATCACATTACCGCGAAGTGAATGCCCAAGTCGGCAGCGCGAAGAGTCCGTGGGGAGATTGGGAATCTACCTGGAAGTAGTTTTGCCTCAACCCGTGTAGCGCCGTTCGATGGGATCCATGTCTGCCCCCATCAATTGACAATTCCGTGAAATATCGAAGAAACTGTCAATCCTGAATTGACCTCCTCCAATACTGGCTATAGTCGTTTGTCTCTGTGCTCCCCCGACCAGATTCAACGCCAGCATTTCGGTTTAGAAGGTCCCGGTCACATTACCTACGTTGTTAAAGACAATTGCCTGAACAGGGCCGGCAAGCTTACGGCTGTTCCTCAGCTACTTGAAGTAAGCGTCGTTCAACGTAATCTTCGAGCTTCCAATTTCTTCGTAGAGCTTGCGTGCCCGGATGTTTTCCAGCGCGGTGCGCACTTTCTCAAATGGCATGGGGCTACGGTCGACAACTTGAATAATATGGTAGCCGAAGCCTGTCTTAATCGGCTCACTAATACCGCCGTTAGGAAGACTAAAGCTTGCCATTTCAAACTCCGCAGTCATCATACCGCGGGTGAAAGTGGGCAGAGTGCCGCCTAGGTTGGAAGTGGCTTCATCGTCAGATTGGCTCTTGGCAGCGGTGGCGAAATCCAAGCCCTTACTCAGTTTGTCATGCAGAGCAACGGCAGCAGCCTTGGCTTGTACTTCCGTACGATTCAGCCCTTTCAGTCCAGGCTTTTCCACCTTGACACCTTGGTACCGGATCAGAATATGGCGCGCTTGCACTTGAACATAGGTGTGCTTTTCGGAAACCCACAAGGCACGCGTGCCCGCTTCGTCCAGCTTGATCTGTTTTTCCAATTCCGGCAGAAGTGCGTTAGCAAGCAGTGTATAGCTGCGGACACGAATCAGCGACTGCATTTCCTGTGTCTTGTCCATATCGCGGCGCTGCGCCTCTGAAACAAGGGCCAGCAGACGCGCCACATCGCGGCCGGACTGCGGCGATTGGTTGGAGGCACCCGAAGTGGTTGCACCGGAAGCCCGATCAAAACCCTTCACCAGCTTTTCGTACTCAGCTTTGGTGATGGCGAATTCGCCGGAGCGCAAAACGATTGTGTCGTCAGAAACAACTGTTTGTTGGGCGAAAGCGTGGATGGTGATTGAGAAGAGAATTGTAAAAAAGGCTAATTTGGGCATAATACTTTAAGTGGAAATGGCCGCCGGAATTTCTCCGGCGGCCACGAAGTTACAGAGTCAGGTTCTAGTTACAGCCATTGAATTTATAACTGGCAATCCGTGTCCGCCAGTTGAAAGTACCATCGGCTGCCAAATATTGGCCGATGTACCAAAAAGTGCAGTCATCAACTGGATCCACTTGCATGGTAGTGTAGTCGCCCCAGCGATTGAGAGCCGTGCCACTCGATCTTATCGTTTGCGATCCGGTTCCAGTGATGATGGTAGATTCAGCCTGCATTTGGTTGCGCAGGTCAGTCCGATAACGGCCAGCTACTCTGAGTGAAGGCTTCAAGCCTGCAACCGAATTGGCCACACTGTACCCCATCAACATATTGCCCATTTTATCCATAGCAACGGATGCCATCCAACGGTCTGAATTATCCGGTTTATAGGTTGCGTTTTGAAACAAGTTTGGAGTTGCACTAAACGGTGAACGAACTTCGTACCAGCGAACTGCAGAATTAACCCCGCCAGCTCCATCCGGATCAACGGATTGCGCAACCACCAAACTATCCACTCCACCGCGGTTGCGGTATGCCAAACGATACATTAGGCGATCAGCCAAAGTATCCAATTGCGTGGTTGTTCCCGGTTGGGGAATGCAGGCTCCACCAGCACCGTTGCAAGCTACTACTGTGCCGGGAGTCGGAAGGTTGATAACGGAACCGGCCGCACCCCCAAGGCCATCCGTAAGTGTGACGGTGCCGGCTGCAAAGTTTGGTTTCAATTTAAGAATTCGGAGGCTTACACCGCCAAAGGAATAGCGCATCATAACGTTTCCCTGCGCGACGGTAGTGGGCAACGTTGTGCCATCCAAATCACCGGGAAGAAAGGAGGCGCCGCCTCCATAGAATCCAATTGGTGCGCACAAGGTTGTGGCAGTATTATCACCGGCCAACATCTTAATGCGGTCCGATGCGCAAAGAGCAACTCCTGTGTTGCTGCCGGCAGGTGTTCCGCCGAACATATTGAAAGTGGTGTAGTAAGCGTCCGGCCAAATTCCCAACTTGCCATAATCATTAAATCCGCTTGGAGTTGTGGAGCTAAACCCGATTGTGTAGAGGAAATAAGTCCCTGTAGGATTATTGGTTGTTGAAACAGCGACGCATTGAAAATAAGGACCCGTGACTTGGCCAGACCCATTTGTTGCAAAAGCGAACTGGCTGAGAATCCAGCGGTCAGCCAGCTTGTCGTACTGCAGAATCGGATCGCCTCGATTGGTTGTCTCGCAAACTCCGCCGACGCCTGTGAATAGCGTGTTCCCGTTTACAGGGCCAAGTAGAACGGTGCCGTTCTTGGCAAAAATCGCATACTGACTATTTACCCAAGCCACAATGTGGTTAGGGCCAACAGCCATAGTAGTGTCAGGAGGGGCACCAGTCATAGTGAAACCAGGTAGACCAACCCCAGGCCCTTCAAAAGTATTATTGGCAACAGCACCAAATGGACGCACTGCTGAGTTCTGTTGTTGTACAAAGGATGGTAAGGCTGTAATGCTTGCCGGTGCTGATTCCACATCATTAACAACCGGACCATGCTTTTGCAGCATTTCAGAAGCATAGTAAGGGCCTTCAGATGTTAGTGCCGCATTGGTTGCGGTCTGCTCTAAGGCGAGTTGATAAAGGGGCTGCGAGACCCCAAGACTGATTGTAGGTACTACTATAGTATCGTTCTGTTGTGCGAACACAACGGTGCTAAGAAACCCCGCCACAATGCTGGCGGAGAGTATTTTACCTCTCATATTATTGCCCCTTATTACTTCTTAAGTTTTACAACCGGACATTAAAACAGTTATCTTATTGTTTTTTTCTAAGCAATCCGACTACTAATAACCCTGCTGCCGCAACTGCAAAGGTTGCTGGTTCAGGAACTGCTGCACCTGCGTCTCCAAAAATATTGAAAGCCATTTCCTGATCGTTGGTCGTCCATCCGGTTACAGGATTCAATCCCATTTCCTGTCCCAGGTTTGTGCCGGTGTTGTTAGCAACACCAATATCAGTCCAGGTCCAATAGAAGTCCGTGAAAGCCACTGATCCCAGTGCGCCGTTATGCAGACTCAGCCAATAAGTTCCCGCAGCCAGATTGGCGGTAATTGCAAAGTCGTTTTGAAAAGGGGAATACCCCAAAACGGAATTCGCTGCACCTGCTGCAACCCGCGTAGGAGTTACCGTCCCTGAGGCCACTACAGTATTACTGGGAATGCCTGCTGCATTCGTAAAAATCTGGTAAAAAATAGTGCCGACGTAATCAGCGGGAATAAGTTCAAGATTCCAGAAGCGAACCCCAGTAAGATTCGTGGAGCTGGCAAGAATGAAATCCTGGGCTTGTTGCGTGTCTGACATATTACTACCGCCTAAGTTTGTAGCGGAAGGGGCACCATTGTCCCAAATAACCGCAGCTTGGGCCGCTCCGCTAATGCAAAATACTACTGCTAGGCCGATGCGCATGGCAAGGCTCTTCATATTAAATTCCTCCAATGGTTCTTGGTCAACTAAAATCTATCAATGTATCCCCTAGATACATAAAGGGATGTTCCCTTGCCTTGGCATTTCTTAAGCTACGTTAACTGCACTAAATGCTCTTTTCGGGCTAGTGAATACCGAAAGTATATCACAAAACAGCCAAATTGAAACCTTTCAAAATCATGAAAATACGGGATTTACCTAATACTCTGAGTCCTATCCGTTCTAGGGAATAGAGTCCACCTCTAAGGGGGTACTACCGCTACTTTTGAGTGGCCTGGGGTGTCCGCAAAAATGGGTTATCATTTTTTAGCAACAACCCTTAAGATAGGGAGTACTGGGCCGCATAAGCTCAGTAAGGCAACCCTCGACTATGACAAAAACCATCCCATTTCTACTGTTTACAAGTGCCATTGGCACTCTCCTCCTTGCTCAACCCTCCATCACTGATGGCGGTATCGTAAATGCGGCAAGCTACGCTAGCCCTGCTAACCCGAACGGGGGTATTGCTCAGGGTTCAATGTTTATTGTCTTTGGCACTGGAATTGGCCCCGCAAGTCTGGCCCAGGTTTCCAGCTACCCTTTGCCAACCACATTGGGCGGAACTTCCATCCGCATCACCTCCGGCAGCACAACTGTTAACGCTTTTATGATCTACACCTTGGCGGGACAAGTGGCGGCCATTCTCCCATCGAATACTCCTGTTGGGAACGCTTCTATCACGCTCACCTACAATGGACAGACCAGCGCAGCCCGCACTTTTAAGGTGGTCAGCAGTTCCTTTGGTACTTTTTCGCGGAACCAGCAAGGCACCGGACCTGGAATTTTCCAGAATGTGAACAGCGGTACAGATCAGCCAGTGAATTCCTTTGTGGTGCCCGCCAAACCGGGTCAACCCATCATCATGTGGGGAACCGGTCTTGGTCCCGCTCCGGGCAATGAAGCAGGCGGACCCATTCCCGGAGACTTAACCGCTATTCCTGTTGAAGTGTACGTCGGCGGGAAATTAGCAGCAGTAACCTATCGTGGCCGCTCCGGTTGCTGTTCCGGAATTGACCAAGTGGTCTTTACCGTGCCCGATGGCGTAGAAGGATGCAACGTTCCCGTGGCAATCCGCGCCGGTGGAGTCACCAGCAGTTTCACCACGATCGCAGTTAGCAAGACCGCCGGAAATTGTTCCAGCTTCGCCAGCGGAACCGCAGACGATCTGGCCATTGCCCAGCGTACTGGAAGTTATCGTCGCGGAACGGTTACTTTGAACACTACCAGCTTAAAAATAGACCTGGGAATTCCAGGTTTTCCTGCGGCGAATGTGAAGCTTGAAACAGGAAGTGCCGGTTTCACCAAAAGCACTTTGGATCAGGTATTAGCTTCCTCTGCTACTCAGGATCTTACTCCCGGGTCTTGCATTGTGTTACCTACACTTGGGGCAACCCTTCCAGTGGATAGCGTTCTGGGAAGTTCGATGGACGCTGGTGCGGTGATCAACGTAAACGGCCCTGGTGGTGCCAAGACCTTGAAAAAGACTACTGCGGGCGGGGTTATCGCCTATTCAGAAACTTTCGTGGATCCAACCGCTGGTCTGGGAATCCCCGGATTGCCTGGCGGCAACGCTACACCTTACCTGGTGCCCGGGACTTACAGAATTGACAACGGCTCAGGTGGTGCAGATGTTGGCGCATTCAGTGGCCAACTTACCGTTCCAACGGCACTCACCTGGACCAACGAAGGCTCCATTGTGAACGTGAACCGATCAAACAACTTAACCGTAACCTGGACCGGCGGCAGCAGCGATTCCACGGTGCTTATCATCGGATTCAGCGCGATAACGGACAAAAGCGGCGCTGCATTTGAATGTCTGGCACAAGGAAACCCCGGAACCTTCACTGTCCCTTCGTGGGTACTTTCGGCACTACCGCAAACACTCACCGGGGGATTGGGTTCGTTTAACGGATTAATGGCAATTGGATTGACCAGTCCGCCAGTAAAGTTCAACGCATCAGGTTTGGATTTTGGTGCGTTGCTGTATCTTTCGTTGAGTGGAAAGAGCGTAAATTTCCAGTAACGTGATTCTGTGGAGCAGACTTCCAGTTTGCTCCACAGGAAATGTTGTGACATTTTCCCTCACAACCTGAGTTTTTCGGACGTCGTGAAATTCAGATTAGAAGTCGTGCTGGATTGTCTTTAGTAGCAAGCCTGATTGACTAATTCACATTAATCGTTGCTGATTTCGTATCGCCTGCATAGCTTGCTTGCACTGTTGCTGTTGCCGGCCCAGGACCAGCAGTAAATCCAATAGCCCCAAAGTATGTGCCCTCAGGTATGTTGATGACGTTGGAACCTAACGGTACCGCAATTGGATTGCTGTTTAACAATGTCACAACGGCTCCGCCAGGAGGGGCCGGGTGCGCCAACCCAACAGATAACTGCGAGGCTTGTCCCGGATTCACTGAGGCAGTAAGGAATTCCACAACGAAGATGGCTGGCACTACGTTCAAAGTTTCCTGCCTCGTTGTACCGGCATGAGTTGCAGTGATGACTGTGGATTTGTTAGTTGCCACCTGCGAGGAAGCAATGGTGAAGCTTCCCCTACCTATCCCCGCCGGAATGAATATGGACGCGGGTACTGTCGCCGCCGAAGTGTCAGAACTCATCAACACAACAGTAATGCCACCGGCCGGGGCACTACCATTTAGATAAACAGTTCCAGTAACACTAACACCTGCCGAAGTGCTCCCACGACTAAAATTCAAAAAGCTTAGTAGCGGCGCAACCGCCAAGGTATTCTTCAGCACAGTAGCACCAAAGGTTGCGTTGATTGCGAAAGCTAAAGTTGAGGTTACAGCGCTAGTGGTGATTGGGAAGGTTGCGCTTCTTGCTCCTGCCTGGATACTGACGGATGATGGAACCGATGCCGCAGTTGGAACCTGACTACTCAGAGTCACTATGGTTCCGCCTACCGGTGCCGCTGTTGCGAGGGTAACTGTTCCAGTTGTCGCCGCGCCTCCAACCAATTCTCTTGAGGCAATTAACAATGAGTCCGTTGGTGCTGGGGGGTTGAATGGAGCCCGTCCGGTTATCGGAAACGGCCGATACAGCGGGTCGCCAATGTTTAGAATCATCCATTTTAACCAGCGGGTATTTCGCAGAAAGGCGTCGCCAACATTGGCTCCTTCAAGCAAATTTCGCGCCAGTCCGCCTGCTCTGGTTAAGCCTTGCAAATAGGGTTCATTAACAGCACCACTGCTGACGGTAACACCAGCTTGCAATCCATTGTTAACCCAGTTCGGCCCACTTCTTGGATCGCCGGCGGAGAAGCTGTCCAAATGAAGTCCTATGGAACCCGGGGCGAAATTGAAAACACCCGGCCCGTTGTAATTGTTATAGCTGTACCATCCTGCATAGAAAGCAATCGGGGCAGAAGGAGATGGACAAGTAAGGGGGGCCGGAGCAGTTCCAAATTCTTCGCCGTTTAAGTCTTCAGTAACTGTGAAGCTGGCCTGACCCAGAAATGTTGCCGCTTGATGGAGATCCCACTCGCCTGACCCGAAGCCATAATCTGATGCCGACGCAATGTTATTCCGCAGGTCGATGCAGACCGCCCCGGCGAGATTGTTCATTGCAAAAGTAGCACGGTCTACCAAGCCATTCGCAATAGCTGGAGTGGCTCCATCCAAACGCCATACGGAGTAGATCAAGGTGCTGCGCGGTGAAGACCTCCAGGCTTCGAGAGCTTGAAAGGGCAGGTTGTAGTTGCCCTGACTTTGGTTATCGGCAAAGTAACGATGGGCGGCTGAAGGAAATATATTGAAGTATTGCGTGGCATATTGATCCCAAACATCAGCGAGGTAGGAATCAAGCGCATAGAACTGGCCGTTATTTGCATCGACGCGAAAAGGGCGAATGTAAGCCAAAACAATATATAGAATATTTGTCCGGCCCACGCTGGTAAGGCAATTGCGGATTGGGTTCCTGACAAAGGTATTGTAGTCTGCTTCGCTCAGCGAGGTTGCCGCCACATTGGGGAGCGTGATTGGGCAAACGTTGGAAACCAAACGCGCGGCTGTATAGTGGTCCTTAACGGCTATGGAATCGGCGGAGTTAGTTGCGTAAACAACCATCGTTTTGGCCGCCAGCGGATCGGCTGCGTAAAGGCAACCCGCAGGCAAAGCCAGCATTGTCGCAAAACAAATATTCTTCATCACACTATTGAGCATTTTTCTCCGTTTTTTGTAAGTCGCGGCGTGTTATTGTTTTTGTATGTTCCAGTATCAAGATACCATTCACTTGACACAGGTTGGGAAGCGTTGTCATTACATTCTATTAACAATTGCACTCTGGGTTTTAGTAAGTAGCGGAGCTTACGCAGCGCCAATGCTATCGCCAACCTGCGGGACGGGATCAGGCAATATTCCTGATGCAACGTTCGATGGTTTAGGAAATACAACACCTGGGGTGCTAACTTGTGGCTTCCTGGTGAATTCGGCGGGAATAATTGGAGGAGGAAATGCAGTTACGGTTTCGTTACTTGGATTCCGGCATGAATCGTCTGGAGACGTTGGCATTACACTTACACATTATACGGACGCAACTAAAACAGTGATGCTGGGTGGACCGCAGTGGCTGTTCTACAGGATCGGGAAAGTATCTACCGATCCGAACGACTTTGGTTATACGGCACAATTTGGCGACCCACTTGGAACCGGCGATAACTACGAGTTAGGTTCGGCGTTTTCAACCAACCTTTGGACAGTAGCCCAGAGCTTGGGAACGGCCGATTTCATTCCCGGACAAAGCGGCGGATTCACGTCGGGTTATGCCACAACTGATCCGTTTAGTTCCACACCAAACTCATTTTCCTCCATGTTTGCCGGTCAAACGTTGTCTGGATATTGGCAGCTTGAGATCACAGATTATGCACCAGGCCCTTCGTCCATTCCCAGCGATGGATCTTTACTCCAATGGGGTTTGAATCTGACCAGCCAGACTAGCGTACCCGAACCGGGGTATGGGCTGGGAGTGCTTGCGGCATTGGCCATCCTAACTGGGGCGAAGAAAAAAGTTTAGTTTTTAAACACGTTCCCAAACATTTTGCCGCCACGTTTTTTGCCAACCCAAGTTCCGGCATAACTGCCATTGAAGAATAGGATGCGAGCTTGGAATGTACCGGCACCGGGAATAGGGAAATTATTTATAGTGACCACGGGAGTGTCGCCAGCCCATTTCACTTCAGCAGGCAGGGCAAACTTGATTTCCTTCTTGTTGTATTCAATGCGAGCGTCGAACTTCCACTGGTCGTCCTTTCCTTTAGTAACACCTTCGATCACGTAGCGATCCTCGCTCATTTCAGCAATACCATCTTCGGTAAAAAGCCCCGATAGAGTCACGTTCGTCATGCTCTCCTTGAAGCGCTTTTCCGCAAGATTCAGGGTTTCTGCGGCATGGCAAATTGGAATCGCGAGGAGTGCAAGAGTGATAAGAAACCGCATATGTTTATTGTGCAACGAATGTTCACCCTGGAAACGACAGTTGCAAGCCGTAACCGGCACCCTGTCTGTCCAATTCGTGAAATCCGGGACGGGGGTGCAATTCCTTTGCAAGTCTTCCGCAGACAGAACATCTTCCTTGAATTGCAGCCCCGTCCCTGATTTCGCAGCCATCCGCACCTTAGTCCCACGTCGAGCCCCACGATCAAATTTAGAATCGAAAGAGCGCTCACCATTCTGGTGACAGATGGCTTCCACGCAACTGTCGGTGGGTACCGGAGTTGATCTGTCAGTCTTCCGCGTCCCCATTGACGGCAATTTTTTGAAACTTCAGTCTCACTCTTTGGGCGCATGACGAAGTCTTGCAGCTTACACTAAAGAGTATGTGGCGAACCCTGTACGTCTGCCTCCTTCTAACTTCCTGCGCGCCGGACCGCACTTCACTGTTGCACCCTGACAAACTCACCGGCCAAAGTCCCGCCATCTACCATGCACGATTCGACACTACCCAGGGATCGTTCCTCATTGAAGTGCGTCGCGAATGGTCCCCGCTTGGGGCAGACCGCTTTTATCAATTGGTGGCCAACGGGTTCTATGACGGCACCCGATTTTTCCGAACCCTACCGAAGTTTGTAGTCCAGTGGGGAATCAATCCGAATCCTCAAGTTGCTAAGGCATGGAAAACGGGCAACACCATCAAGGACGACCGCGTCATTCAAAGTAACCAACGGGGCTTCCTCTCCTTTGCCACCAGTGGGCCTGATACACGAACCACGCAAATCTACGTCAACATGGCCGACAATAAGAGGCTGGATGCGCGTGGCTTTTCACCCTTCGGCAAAGTGATTTCCGGCATGGAAGTTTTCGACAAACTGTTTGCAGGATACGGTGAGGGTCCGCCGAGAGGGAATGGTGCGGATCAGAATAAAATCGAGACGGAGGGCGAAGCCTATCTTGCCCGGAAGTTTCCGAACTTGGATAAAGTCATTGTTGCGCGGATTGTGAATTGAGTCACAAGGCATCGCAAAAAATTTTCTCCCAACAGACTCAAGGGCCTACATCTTCTCCGCTGCTTGTTTCAGTCCTTAAAACTTGACCCCGCCAGGAATAATGGAAGCAGGAGTCCCAACATGTCTTCCAATACAAAAGCCGAACCGAAAATCACACCAGTTCCAAAATCAGAACTACTTCTTGACGTCGCCGCTGAGGCCACAATCCTTCGCTCCGAGGAAGGTATTTCGATGGTCGTCATCCCAAATCACCCTACGAAAAAGAGGCCGGTGTCTCTGCTCGATAGTTTCGATTTTGTCTGCTGGCTCACCTGGCGCTGCCATAATAAGCATGGCTTCCTGCCATCCTCAGCACTCATCAACACTGTCCTGCGCGCACTGGCCGGCAAGGCCCTATTTGATCCTGAAACTGTGGTGGTCGAAATCCCTCAGCCTTCATTAAAGGCCCCTCAAGTAGTCGGCATTCAGCCCAGTGTTAGCGTCAAGCCAGTACTCCAGCAAGTCATTTCGCAACTTACGAATACCCACGCAATGGTCCACCCCAGGGCTACTGCCCGGTGACAAACAAAGGACCTAAACGTTATCGATGAAGTTCGACTCCTCTCACCGCTTTGTTATATGATGTGACAACCCGGGGAACCATTGAATTATAAGATCCTAGCACTACTTCTAACTACCTGTTTTTGCGCCGAAGCCCAACAGGTCAGCGCTTCCATATCAGGCTCGGTAACCGACAAAAGCGGCAGCGCCATTCTAGGTGCCGCTGTTAAGTTAACTTCAAAATCAACCGCGTTTGAACGGGAAACCACTACCGGCGAAGACGGCAATTTCCGTTTCAACGCAATTCTTCCGGGGGCCTATTCTTTAGACGTCAAGCATCCAGGGTTTAAAAATTATCGCCGGACAGACGTTCAACTTACTCCCAACGAGAATCACGTGACTAACACGATTCGGATGGAGCTAGGCGATGTTACAGAATCCATCACCGTCGCGGCGGAAGCGGCTACGGTCCAAATTTCCAGCGGAGAACGTTCCGGAATTATCACAGCGAAAGAAATTGAAAATCTAACTGTGATGAATCGCGATTTCGCCACGCTGGTGGCCCTGCTTCCCGGCGTTGTTGACAATCCTGGCACGGCGGAAGTGCAGGGTTTTTCCGGCGGCGCTTCCTATAACGTTGCCGGCAACCGCTCGAACGGCAATAGCATCACAATAGACGGCGGCTCCACTGAAAACACCAACGGCGGCAATGGGAATAACTTCGTCAGTATGGATTCAGTTGGTGCGGTTCGTATTGTCACCAGTAACTACCAGGCGGAATTTGGACGTAAGCCGGCGGCCAGTATTATGGCCATCACAAAGAACGGCACCCAACAATATCACGGCGCAGCTTATTGGTATTACCGGCATGAATCGCTGAACGCAAATGAGTTTTTCAACAATAGGCAGGGCCTTCGGGTTAGCCCCAGGCGAGTACAAACTCCAGGCTTCAATATTGGTGGACCCATCTACATCCCCGGCAAATTCAACAAGGGTAAAAGCAAGCTTTTCTTTTTTACATCGCAAGAGTTCATTCGGGAAAAGCGGCCCCAGGGAATTCGTAATCTTACTGTGCCCACTGAGTTGGAACGAGCTGGGAATTTCAGCCAGACATTCGTCACCAACGGGGTTTATCCTAATGTACGAATGACGGTGGTGAATGATCCAGAGAACGGCAAGCAGCCTTTTCCAGAAAATATCATACCTGCAAGCAGGATCAATAGTAGTGGTCAAAATTACTTGAAGTTGTTGCCATTGCCCAATGGTGTGAACCAGGCCGTGGCAAGGCTGACTTACAACTATCAGGTGCAGGAAAGTCTGACCATTCCCAAAACTGCCAACACAACCAGATTGGATTACGTGGTGAATTCAAAAACCACGCTGTGGCTGAAGTATAACTATTGGATTGAAGATCAAAAAGGTTGGGCCGTTTCAGCAGGCAATGCAAACTGGGGATGGTTGCCGGCGCACTACCTGGCCAGGACGCATGCCCCGGTTCTTTCCTTGACGCGCATTATCAACCCCAGTACGATTCTTGAATTTTCAGCGCGAATGACGCGCTGGACCGAAGATGGTGAGCCCTTAAACCAATCAGATGTGCAACGGCTAAACCGCAAAACTTCAAGTGTGAATATCCCGCAATTCAACCCCGCTGGAAATCCGCTTAATCTTGTTCCCAACGCAACTTTCGGTGGCGTTAGCAGTCCCGCAAATACCAGTTTCAACGCACGGTTCCCTCTACGCGGAACGGAAACACCACTGTTTTCCGATGCCATTGTCACCAGGACGCAAGGCAAGCATGTAATGAAATACGGTTTCTACTACGAACGATGGCGCGCAGTGAAAGGCGAATCAGGCAATTGGGCCGGCACGCTCGATTTCACAACCGACACGGCAAACCCCAACGATGCCAATCAGCCATTTGCCAATGCGTTGCTAGGCAATTTCAAAAGCTACACCGAATCCAACAACCGGCCTCCTCTATACGAAACCACCACTTCCTACGAATGGTTTGCGCAAGATAATTTCCGGGTAAATAAGCGGCTAACTTTGGATTTAGGCGTGCGCTTCGGATGGTCAACCCCATTCTATAGCTCACGCCGGCAAGAAGCAGGATTCGTCCCCGGCCTTTGGAATTTGAAGAACCAAATTCAGTTGATGACGCCCGTGCGCATCGCCAATGTTCGTAAGGCGCAAAACCCCGTCACGGGGGAAATTCTTCCGGCAACACTCATCGGCGCAATTGCGCCAAACACCGGCAATCCCTACAACGGGACGGTGAATTTGCTGACCGATCTAAACTATCCGCAAGGCTTGCGGGAAAACAGCGGCGTCAAAATGGCACCACGCTTCGGCTTTGCTTACGATCCGTTCGGCAAAGGGAAGACGGCCATTCGCGGGGGCTTTGGCCTGTTTTATGAAATTCATGAAAAGGATTTGTGGGGCTACGCGCTGCATCTCAATCCTCCCAATCAACTGACGCCTCAAATTTTCTATGGAGACCTGAACACCTTTATTAATACGCAAGGCTACTTATTTCCGTCGAATACATCCGGCTTGAATCCGAACCGGACGCTGGGGAGAACCATGAGTTACAGCTTTGGCGTGCAGCAGAGTGTTGGCTGGAGCACCATCCTGGATGTGGCCTATGTTGCTACCCTTGGCCGTCACTTACTGGCGCGGAAGAACATCAATTCCGTGGCGACAGGCACTCTGCAACTGGAGTCTGCCCAAGATCCCAGCAATCCAGGCAACCCTTTGGCAACCCAATATTTGCGGCCTTATCTGGGCTACGGCGATATTCAGTTTTACAACTATGATTCCAATTCCAGTTACCATTCGCTGCAGGTAACATTGAATCGCCGCTTCCGAAAAGGGATTTCCGGTGGTCTTGCTTGGACCTGGTCAAAGGCAATGGACTACACCGATACGGACACTTCAAACCTAAGCTTTCTGGTGGACCCGAAGATCTTCAACTATGGCCAAGCTGGTTTTGACCGGACTCATATTTTGAAGGGTAACTGGATTTACGAATTGCCAAAGATTCCCTGGACCCCGCAGCGCTATGGCGATTTGAAGAAAACTCTAATCGACGGTTGGCAGATCTCCGGAATCAGTACGCAGATGAGTGGGGCACCCACTGCCGCTAATTTGTCCCTTTTCAGCGGCACTACAACCAATTGGTCAGGCTCGCCCACCGACGGGGCACGTACGAATGTAATTGGCAATCCTACACTGCCGAAAAGCGAAAGAACTTTTGAAAAGAACTTCAATACCGCCGCCTTTGCCATCCCGCAACAAGGAACGTTAGGCAACGCATCTAAATTTTCGTTCCGCGGCCCAGGCATCAACAACTTCGATATTTCGTTGTTTAAGAATTTCAAAACTAATGAAAATGTGAAAGCACAGTTCCGCGCCGAGGCTTACAACATTTTCAACCATACTCAATTCAGTTCACTGGATACAACGGCGAGATTTGATAATCGCGAGGGTCCAACCTACGGCAATCAGTTAAGCGCCACCTTTGGGCAGTTTACCGGAGCAAGACTTGCTCGTCGAATGCAATTGGCGTTGCGCTTCACGTTCTAATTTGGAGAGACTACTCACTTCGCTTTTGAGAAATCGCTTGTAAGCCGGAACGTAACTCCGGGAAGTTATTGAGTAACTGAGACACGTCCCCTTTGGTGATGGCCACAAGATCTGTTGGCTTGGTGGTCCGAATGGTTGCGTTGCGCGGCGAGTTAGTAAGCAGGCCCATTTCGCCAAAGGATTCGCTTTCGCCAATAGTGGCAATCCGCTCGCCGTCGCGCAGCACTTCCACCTCGCCCTTCTGAATAATGAACAACCGGTCAGGGGCGTCGCCTTGCTCAAACACTATCTGCCCTGCTTCAAAGTGTTCGTTGGTAATGTTACTGGAAGTTTGCACTCGCAGTTGTACTAAGCCAGTCTTGAAAATGGCACCTGTTAACCAGTCAAGCCCCACACGCAGTTTCCGGTCCAATCCCGGCATCTTCATCAGGTAAATGGTTCGCCAAAGAACCCAGGCCGGAAAGCCGGAAATCTTCATGCCGAACACTTCGGCTACGGCAGAATGATGGCCAAGGGACCCCAACTTACCGAGCCCAGCAAAGTTAAAAGTACGTCGTTCGGAATCGCCGCGTACGCAGGCAACAATGTTTGCCGCAACCACTTCCGCTTCCCGAGTTGCGTGTTGAGCTGTGGGCGGAGCCACCGTACCATCGCTCATCAGAATGGTGGCACAATCCCCCATGGCCCACGCACGACCTTCAAACCCAGCCATTTCCAGTTGGCCATTCACCGCCAGCCGACCTTTTTCCTTTTTGCAATCCATAGCTGCAACAAGTGGAGTAAGTGCCGAAGGAACCGTGGAGATGATAGTCCGCGCTTCAACCACTTCGCCGTTATTCATGATCACCGTATCGGCCGTAGCTGATTTCACGCGGATGCCCAACTTCAAAGTTACACCGCGCTTACTCAAAATCTTCTGCGCATACTCGGCAAGTTCAGGAGCCATTTCCGGCAATATACGTTCGCGGGAATGGACCAACATCACGGTAATTTCTTCCTGCTTAATATTCCGAAAATCTTTCACGGCACTGCGTAGAAAGTCGTTCAGCTCAGCAGCAACTTCAACACCGGAAAATCCAGCACCGCTGATGACGAACGTCAGCAGACGCTTGCGAAACCACTCATCTTTTTCGATAGACGCTTCTTCCAAACACTCAAGCGCACGATTGCGCAATCGCAATGCGTCACCCAAGGTTCGAAACGGTAATGCGTATTCGGCCAAGCCCGGCATACCAGAAAAATCCGTTACGGTACCGGGCGACATCACCAGATAATCGTAGGGCAGTTCCAAGGTACGCGGCCGCATGGCTGGAGTCATGCGAACAACGCGTTGCTTCAAATCTACTGACTCAACATCCCGCACATAAAGCTGAGTACGCGGGCAAAGTCGGCGGATGGGTGAGACGGTTTCAACCAACCCAATGGCCCCGGAAATCACTTCAGGCAGCAAGGGTTGAAAGACAAAATAGTTTTCTCTGTTAATCAGGCAGATCTCAGCTTCCCAGGGTTTCAGCAGTTTTTCCAAACTACGTGCTGCGTAGACTCCGGCAAATCCGCCGCCAACAATGACGATTCGAGGTGGTGTGGGCATTGTAGGTTATTGGGTGTTCATTGCAATTGCGATAAGGGCAATTACCAACAACACCACCGCGCCAATCAGAATCCATAAATTCACACCCATTCCCTCTGACGGTGCCGGTCCAGCAGCGGCGGCAAATGGGATGCCGCACTTTCCACAAACCACGGCGTCTTTCGGATTGCCAAAAGTGCAGGCGGTGCAGAATCGAATATTCGATTGCACCACCGGTGGTGGGGGCGGCACTGGCTTGGGTGGAGGTGGAGGAGTTGGTTGAGCAACTGGCACGGGGGCAGGGGCGGGTGCAACGGCCACTGGTCGAGGTGCGTCTCTTTTTACAACTACTGTCTTCTCCGGCTCAGCCGGCGCTTGCGGTTTCGCCGGTGCAGGCGCTGAAACAGAAACTGCTTCATTGCCCGATGGTTTGTTGTCGAGGGTGAATCGGCATAGCGCGATGGTTTGCTTCAATTCTCCAGCATTTTTCCATCTTTTAGCCGGATCCTTATCCAAGGCTCGACGAACTACGAACTCAAGACCCTCTGGTGCATTGGCTCCTGCTTGTCCCCAAGCTGGTGGAGCATCAAACAGAATAGCGCTTAAAATTTCCGGCAGCGTTTTCTTCCCGGCAGCAAATGGATGAAGCCCAGTGGAGAGTTGCTGAAACACAATTCCGGTGGCGAACACGTCAGTTGCCGCAGTGCAAGTCTCGCCGCGAATTTGCTCGGGCGCCATGTAATTCAGGGTACCTACAGCCGAACCTGCACGCGTCAATTCCGAAGAACCTTCGCGGGCCATGCCGAAATCAAGAATACGCGTATTGCCTGAATTTTCTAAAAACAGATTGGCCGGTTTAATATCGCGATGAACTAAACCCAGTTGATGGGCATATTGCAGGCCGGCGCAAACCGCTTCCATAATGCTCAGTTTGTCCGACCAGGAAAACTGGCGACCCGATGCGATGGCCTTGTTCAGATCCATGCCTTCCAAACATTCCATCACCTGAAAAAGCACTCCGTTCGCTTCCCCGGATTCAATCACCTTCACAAGATTCGGATGATGCAGTTTGGAGCAAATTTCCGCTTCGCGCAAAAATCGAGCGCGCTCCTCATCACCCAGATCCTTCACAGGGGCAGTCTTGATAACAACCTTTTTGCCGTCCTTGGCGGTTGCAATATAGACCGGCCGTTTTCCGGCTGCAAGAGTACTTTGAATTTTGTAAGTGCCTATTGCTTCCATTGGTGATTATCCATCATGACGCAAAAGCATGATGCAAAATAGCAACCGTAATATTATCCGGTCCGCCGTTGGCGTTTGCCTTGTCAATTAGCATCGCCGCCTGCGCTGGAAGCGGCACGGGACTTCGGAGAATTTCGCAAATCTCGTCCTGCTTTACTGGACCATACAGGCCGTCGGAACATAGTAAATAAGTGTCGCCTGGTTTCATAACTTCGTCGTAACAACGAACCAGAACATCCGGACCAACACCGACTGCCATGGTGAGCACATTGCGTTGCGGGTATTTGCGTACCTGCTCTTCGGTCAATCCCAGACTATGCCGCAAATCGTTGCCCACATTTTGATCGTAAGAAAGCTGCGTCAATTCACCATCACGCCAGCGATAGGCCCGACTGTCGCCGACGTTGTGAATCCAGATGCGGTCCCCCTGCCAGTGCGCAGTTACAATGGTGGACCCCATGCCTTTGCATTCCGGCTTGTGCTCAGAGGTTTCCCACACCCAGGCATTGGCCGCGCGAATGGCTTCGGTTATCCGTTCAGCAACTTCAAGTTTCTCGGACGGATTCGTAATGTAGGAGGTCACCACTTCGACTGTGAGGGACGATGCCACTTCACCGGCGTTTGCGCCGCCCATACCATCGGCCACAATCACAGTATTGAGGGCCATTTCGATCCCCAAAGAATCTTCGTTATTCTTACGAAGCTGTCCAATATGGCAAAGCCCAAAAACCTCCATCGACATTCTAGAAAGCTCCCCCTGCTGGCATCCGGACTAACATGCCGATCAATTCTTCCACACTACGACGATCACGATCTTTCTCTTTTGACTTGTCGTGATATTGATGGCACTGCGAACAACTGTCTATACGCGTCCCGCTGGAACCATGGCAGGCAACGCAATCCTTCATGCCGGCAATCAGAACGTCTGAAGTTTTAGTGCTTGCCTTTGCGCTGGAATGGCATCCGGCACAATCCACTGCGCGATGCGCACGATGGCTGAATTCGGCACGGGTAAACCATGGTTCCCCTTCCGGTTTGGCGGCAACATAACGTCCCTGAATTCGGTTCACTTTTTTGATGACTGGAAAGTCTCCGTCCATCCCTTCATATTCATGGCAGTATTTGCATTTGTTGCTGAATAGATATTCTTCGGACTTTTTCGCAGCCTTTGCAATCCAGACACTAGGGCTGGGCTCTATTCCCATATCCCGATCCAGAGCCTGACTGGTTATGGAAGGATTTGCGGCAACCAGTTGTTGGTATGTATCCAAAATGAACTGACGGATTTTGGGACCATCCTTGGTATGGGGCGCAGGTGGAGCCTCGGCTGGCAAGCCGGGCAGCACAAACTCCAATTCCCGTTTGTGGCACTGCATGCAGTTACGATCAAATGTTACCGGCTCCATTCCTCCGGTGGCCAAGTTTGCGGATGTGGTGTGGCACTCTGTGCATTTCATGGGAAGTTTCATTCCGCGAATGGTCTTGGCATCCTTTGGCATATGAACCGCATGATTCAATTTCAGTGGACGATTATCAGTGAGTCCAGCTTCGGGGAAACCCGGATGCCTGCCTTCTTTGAAGGCCGAAATTGCAGTGTTCGTAAGCTTGATTCCCGTTCCATTTTCCTGCAGAGAAGCATGGCATGTGGTGCAGTTTTTGTTGGCTACTTCCTTTAAATCAGACGAGCCTCGATGTTCAACATGGCAGGTGGCGCAGCGTATTTCGTGATTGGGCTTGCCGGTATCTATCGCCTTGGCCGGATGGGCTGGACCGTCATGACACTTGATGCAACTGGTATCGGCTACTTTTGAAAATGCTTTGGCATGGCAGACCTGGCAGTTCTGCTCAAAGATAGCGTGAGACTTCGAAACTGGCCCGTTGGAAAACACTTTATCGAGTGGGCCAATTCCGGCGACGAACGGGATAATTGCCACAGCGGCCACAATGGGTGCGATCCAAGTGAGCTTGCGTCGCAGATCGTTAAACTGATTTGGCTTGGAAAGATATCCCAAATCCAGGCGTTGAGCTGTGCCCTTGGTATCAACCACTCGCGATTCGTACGGTATGGGTTTTTCTTCTTTCGACATATCAGTACCGTAACGAAACCACTGCGTGAACAAAAGTCAAAACCAGAAATGCCATGGATAGCGGCACGTGAATATACAACCAGCCATGCAATAAATGATGCAGTTTTACTTGCACACCTAACTGGCGGCGCTCCTCGCAAATGGATTCCAAATCGTTTAGAACGGAGTGAGCAGCCACTGGCATAACTGTTCGGAGGAAGTTGAAATAGGCCTTTACTGTCTGCTCGGTTTGAAACAGCTTACCGGAAAGAGGCTGGGGCTTTTCGAACAGGTAGGGGCGAATTTCCTGTAAATAGTGAGAGCGGAGGATTTCCGCTGCTTCGGAGTTTACTTCAATTTGCCGGGTCCTTTTGCGCTGCTCCACAAACACAGCCAGCTTTTCAGCAGCGCCTGCTTTTTGCGATGGATCGAAATACTGCTTTACTCCGCCGGCGCGCTGGAACTCAACGTCGGTTTCATCCATGCCAAGATCGGTGGTGACGAATTCCGTGCGCTCATCTGCTTCGCGCCGCAGTTGAATAATGTTGTGAGGGATTTGAGCAAAGATGGTTTCCCGCCGCACCAGTTCCATCATCCTTGTGGGGATGTAGTTTTGTAGAATTACGCCCACTATGCCGCTTACAGTAATGATGGCGAAGATGGTCATTAAAAAACTGGCCAAACCGCGTCCCCAATGGAAGCCCGAATGAAACAGGATCAACAGAAAGCTGAGCATTCCCAGCCAAACATGGGCACGCAACCAAACGCTTACGCGGCCAACGGGGGAAGCGGGATACTTCTTGCGGAGACTTAATAGACACTCAAATATGATGACTCCGGTTCCTGCAAATCCGAAAATCAAACCCATAACGGAACCACCGCGAGGGCCATTGGCGGACATTACGGCATAGGCCAAATAGGCTGCCGTTGAGGCTAGTGCGATAGCCGTTGAAGCGTACACCCATTGCAGTTGATCGCGTCCGATGATCATTGAATCTGCCCCGACTGGAACTCCAGTTTGATTTCTCCAAATTCAATTACGTCGCCGGAACGTAGCTCGATTTCGGTGACCGGATTGCCGTTGACCATGGTGCCATTGGTGGATTCGTTGTCGGTAAGAAGGAAGCGCTTATTATCCATCACAATGCGGCAATGGTTGCGGGAAAGTTGAGTATCTTCAGCGAAGCGGTAATCGTTTTCCGCACCTCGTCCAAATGTTGTAGCGGGGATGCGCAATTGCAAAGTGGAGCCCGGCCGTGGGCCGGCGATCATCTTTACTTGAGGCAATAAAGGCAACAGGTCGCTGGCATTGGAATAGATGCGAGTTTCCATGTTGGCTGAATATGCGGGGGTGGCTGTTTCTTCAGTACTTGCATGATGAGCGGCAATAGGAATGCTGGGAACAGCCAATTGCAATCCAGCCAATTCCTTGGCAAAGAATGATTTGGGTTCCACGCGCAAAGCAGCATCGTGAGGACAGGCGCGTACGCAATTTGGTTCATCATATTCGGCGCAAAGATCGCAGACCACGGCTTTGGGTTTAGGTTCTGCCTGCTGTCCCTTTTCGCCGTTGATCATCAGTTCGACAACGTTGATATTGCCGTAGGGGCAATCGATGGCGCAATTTCCGCAACCGATGCACCAATCTTCAATAACGATGTCGAGGGATTCTTTGCGGCGAATGGATCCTACCGGGCAACGGGTCATACATAGGGGATCCATGCAGGCGCGGCAACTTGTGGGCGCTAGATATTTATCGAAACGAAGGCCATCGCGAATAAGCCGGGTCATACCGTCGGTATGGGTTGAAACGCAGGCTTTGACGCACTCATCGCAGCGGGTGCATTTGGTCAAATCGATCAACAACAGGTTTTGACCTTGCATTAATTCCTGCTTTAGGAAATCGTTAAGGGAGACGGTTTGGACGCGGTTCAGCAGTTGAACGTCCATCTGCCGGCGGGCGCGAGCCACTTCGGTGATGGATGCGTTTACATCGGGGAACTCCTGCAACATTGCCGCGAAATCTTCCGCCTTGATTTTTACCAGTTGGACGAAATCCATTGCGGTGCAGGTGGCGGTGCGCTTCCCAGTGAGGAAGGGGTCTTCCAAAATTTCAAAAGTAGTGTTGCCAACAACGAACGATTCCCCGGCGGGCAGCAGGAAACTATCCGCTGGTTTCATGCGGAACATGATTGGATTTTTGCCGGAGGGGAGTCGCGTAACCCTCACCTGCGTGCCTTCGGCAGCCATTTGAAAATGTTCGCGGGAGATATAATCGTCCCAATTGGTGGCCAGACCTCGTTCGCCGTCCGGGGCACGGCCGCAAACTAAGGGGTCGGCGGAAAGAACGCCTTCGGAGATTTGGCCGGGTTGATTGCCTTTGGCTCTGACGCGGAAGGCTGGGGGCAGAAGGCCCATTTCACCGAAGTAAGACCCGCGCGATAAGTAAGTAAGAACAAATTCACCGCCAGGAAAATCCTGGGCCACTTTCACAAAACCCAATCGGACCAGATAAAACGCGTCGGCCACTTCGCCCTGCTTACAAATTACCTGACCGGGCATTACATCTACCAGTTCAACGCGGTCGCGAAGTTTGTCTAGGAATTCCTGACTTACATTACGGAATACTGGGACGGATCGGAAATGGACATCGAGTGCGCGGGTGCGGTAATTCTTGTTGAGTTTGTCTTTGAAGGCGGGGGCGTTATAGAGGACATTGTTCAAAATGTTGGGCAACATTTCGAGCATTTCCACATTGGTCTGCGCCCTTACGGTTGCCGAACGGGGATAGAACTTAGGGCGCTTGAGACGATCCTGCTTCAGAGCGGCCAAGGCTGCGAGTTCCCCAATTAACTCGCCAGGGCCGATGGTTGCAATGGGGTTATCCATGGGGAGATCGACAGAGGCATCGACGGGAATATGAGATCTAACAGTCCGGCCTTTTTCATCGCGTTCGGGCACACCTTTTAAATAACTGGTGATTTTAGAAAACCCTTTGAACAGGCTTTTGGATTTCCCTTGCTTCGATTTGGCAGATGCGATGGGGCTGTTGATGTAGATGTCCACTGTGCCGGAGAGGACATAGAAAGCGGTTGTGCCGTTTTCTCCTTCGCGCATGATAATTTCACCGGGCTGGTAAGTCTTCTTAGTAATGGCACCGGGAAATTTACCCCAAATTTCTTTTCGAATGGCGGAGAAGTCAGGAATAGCCGATAGTTCATCAGCGCTGATGGGAGTACCGCCGAGGTCTGCTTCTAAGATCGCGTCTTTGGCCATGGGGGAATTGGTTCTATTAGTATATTGCGGAATCATCCCGCGAATAAGGTCAGGATTTTAATTATTTATGAGCTAAGCGGAATTCATATACGAGTGGACCACCGAGCGATGTTCCGGCAGAAAGCCGAGTGCGATCTTTTCTCTGAATGATAGTAATGTCGCGAGCTTTCAGTTGCGGAGTGCTGGTGATGGAATTGGGAGCTTGCGAGAGGTCGTCAACATTTCGGGGTCCGGCATCGCTATCGAGACAGAGTCCGCGCGCTTGCATTTGAGAAGGATCGCAGCGAGGAGTAAGCCGGGCAGGTTGGCTGGGTTTGACATTAGCTGGAGGTGCATCTTGTGGAGGTGCATCTTCTCTAGGTGCAACTGGGGACTGGGGAAGGGTTGGAGGGTTCGAGAGTGGAACTGGACTCACCAGCCAATAGACGGAATCGTAACCAGCTGGACCGCTAATTCGGAAATTGGCCGAAGTGGCCATGCTAGGAATCATGTAGTCTCGACCGGCTTGGATTTTATTCGATGTTCCGGTTTCGGCTAAGGGGAAAAGCAACAATTCTTTGCCACTGGAGCCTCGATTGATGACATACAAATAGCCATCGAAGTTGGAGCGGAAGCGAAAGCGAATCAGATCATCTTTGTTCAGTACGAGTGCTGGATCGATGGCACGCCAGTTGGGGCCAAGCAGGCGTTCGACGGAGATATCCATCCATTGATTTTGCTCGGCGGCGAACGTTGCTGCGGCGCACAAGGAGAATAGGAACAGCTTAGTCATGTTTAAGCCTGATTTGTGCAATCACCTTCGCGTTAAGTCCCTGGTCAGGAGAAGCGACATAGACGGCGGTTTCACTCATGCGATCGGCAGCACCGGCTTTAGGCTTGTTGCTTGGAGCAGGTTTCTCCTTGACGGTTTCAATGACCAAATCACGGGACTGCACTTTCAGCCTATCGATCATGGAATCCTTTATTGGCTTTCCGCCTGCAATCATCATGCGCTTGGCCGTTGTAGCGCCGCGATTGACGTCATAAATCAACTTATCGAAATCTTCGTCGGGATTGCGGGAGAAGGCTAGAAAAACTTCTTCCACACCAGGTTTGTCGTTGAAGCGATATGCTTGGTTTTCGTTAGGATAGAGCACGGGTCTGCGCGGTCTGACGCGATTGTCTCCGTCCTCTACTTCCTCACTAGGGAATAGCGTTTTCCAGGTTCCGCTGGTTCCTTTAGAAAAAATATAGAGGTAACCGTTTTGGTTGCCTTCGACCTGCAGCCGAATGCGATCTCCGCTGCGGAAGCCGGAATCGGCATCTACTTCGAGCCACTCATCAGCTGCAACTTCCTTCAGGATGCTGTAGCGAACGGCGAGAGGTTTCGACTGAACGGTGACAAGCGGGGGACCGACTTTGGGTTCCATGGGCTTGATTAACTCGACGCGTTCAGGCTCTTCTACTTTCGGAGGCAAGGGCTTTTTGGTGTTAGCTGCCTTCTTTGGTTTGGGCGGAGTCGGCGCAGGTGTCACGATTGGCTTTACTTCTGAGGGTTTTGCAGGAGACGCGGTTTTCTTAGCGCCATCGTCATAAAACAACTGGCGGGCACTCAATTGGGCATTGGCTGGCAACGCAGCTAGCACGGCAACGGCAATGAAAACGGGAACAGACTTGAAAAACATAATCTACCTCAACTTATCGAACGAAATCGATCCGTCAGCGGATGATTTTTTTACCCACACTTTAGAATGCGCGTAAATGCGAGTTCAGGGGTCAAGATCAAAATAGCTGGCAATATCCTCTCACATCTTAGAGTATATATGGCGTATTGACGGGCCAGAATACCTATTCGGCAGCTAATTAGATTTTTTGACACCTTTGGCGCAGCAAATACGCATAAGAGAAAGGAAGCATCCAAATGGACCAACTGGGTTTGGCGACTTCAGTGGGATACCCTCAGGATTAGTTCTAGTACTCTGGGTACGGTGGGTTGCGAATGCTTGCACAATTGTGTTGTAGTCATTTGAGATCAAGGTTTTACAAAATTATGCTAAATTCCGCCAAGGCCTACGTCGGGCTGATGATGTCAGTAGTTCTATTGTGTACTGGAACTACTGGATCCCTGGTTGCGCAAGAAACGCCTCGATTGAAGATCATCATTATTGAAGGCGAAGGCGCGACCAACAATATGAAGCAGCGTACGGCGCGCGAACCTATTGTGGAAGTGCAGGACGAAAACAATCGTCCGGTGGGTGGAGCGCTGGTCACGTTCGCGCTGCCTAACTATGGAGCTTCGGGTACATTTCAAGGTGGATCGAAGTTGTTGACAATTACCACGGATGCCAATGGCCGGGCAGTGGGAAATGGCTTTCAGCCAAACACAGTTAAAGGCGATTTGAACATTCAAGTTCGAGCGCAAAGCAACGGGCAGACGGCGAATGCAACGATCCACATGAAGAATGTTTCTGGAGTTGGGGTGGGAATGAGCACTTCTGCGAAGGTATGGACGATGGTGGCGGTGGCGGCTGGGGCTGCGGTGATTGGCGTGGTTGCAACACGAGGTGGGTCGCCAACACCACCGGCGCAATCGACCACAATTTCTCCTGGAACTGGCGTAGTGATTGGGCGGTAGAGGAATCAATATGAAAAAGCGGACACTAACTGCTATGTTATTCGCCGCGGGAATCGCTGCGGGGCAATCGAACCTTTCGACGACGGGGGTGCCTTGGCTGGGTTGGATTTTCGATGGAGAGGCGCGGGCGTTGAGACCGATTACAGGGATACCGATGTCGGCACTGATGGGGGATAAAGTAGAGCTGGATTTGTCGCTGGCGGTGGGCTCTGCGGAAGGGACGTTTGCGTTGGGCGTTGCTGCCAGCGATGGCCGGGTGCTGGTGGTGGATGGTGGCGGTTCGGTGGAATTGGTAGGGGCGAAAGCAAGTCCTTCAAGGATTGTGATGAGTGCCAGGGGACAGGTGGCGGCGCTTTACTTTGAAGAGGGAAACGGGATTCAGATTTTTGATGGACTGCCGGCGAGTGGACGGCTGGTGCGGGAATTTGCATTGGACGGAAAGCCTGGAACACTGGCAGTGGATGATGCGGCTGGAACGGTACTGGCTTCTTTAGAGGGCGGCTTGTATGGATACACGGCAGAGTTTGGTAAGAAGCTACTGGTTCCGTTAAGCGAGGTTATTGACGCTGGATTTTTGGCGGGCGGTAGTGATTTTGTTGCGGTGGATGGGACAAAAGTGATTTTGATGAGAAACGGACAGGCGACAGAACTCACTACTCAAGAGGACATGGTTAATCCAGTTAAGGCTGCCGTTTCTGCGGATGGCCGTCGATTAGTGGTGCTGTTGAAACAGGGTGGTCTGGTAATTCGCGATTTGAAGGCGAATTCAAATAAGATGCTGCAATGTTACTGCACTCCTGGGGAACTTACGCGGCTGCGTGGCAATAGTGTGTTCCGGTTGAATTCTTTGAAAGATGGAACGGTGTGGCTGGTGACCGGCGATGAGGATGAACCACAAGTTACGTTTGTGGCGACGCGGAGTGGAAATTAATGAGAGCGCTGGGGAGTTGTTTGGTTCTGATTGGCGTGTTGAACCAGCTTGCGTCTGGTCAGGTGGCAATCAACTGCACGGCAAGTGCCATCCCGCGGACGGTGCGGGCTTTGGGTGCCACTGAACTGGTGGGTGATTATGTACTTACTTGCACGGGGGGCACACCGACGGCACCCGGAGTGGCAATTCCGCAGGCGAATTTAAGCTTGTTTTATTCGGCTCCTGTAACAACACCTATTATTGGGCAGACTGCTGGAGACGGTCCACTACAAAGGAGCGGTGCGTTACTTTTAGTGGATGAACCAAAGGAGGGGAGCCAGTTTGTTTGTGACAATACTTTTACGGGCTTTTGCGGGGGATTTGGGAACGGAATCGGTACGGGATACTATGGTTCCGGGGTGCAGTCGCCGGGTAGCCCGAATAATCGCAATGTTCACGCAGGCGTGGCCAACGGGTTGAACAGTTTGGTTTTCCTGGGAATTCCGTTTGATCCACCAGGAGCCGGGACGCGGACTTTTCGAATTGTGAATGCTCGCATAGACACGGTGGGCGCAGCCCTGAATAGTTCTATTGCTGCTTTTCTTTCGGTTACGGGTTCCGTCGCCTCACCAATTAACAACGTCACCCAGACAGTTGCGACTGTGTCTTCCGCGTTGACATCAAACGTGCGGGACGCAGCGAATTCAAACAACATAAGCAACGGTGCGCCATTTCTGTTGGGTGCAGTAAATGGGTTCCAGAAGGCTGTAAACTTGCGCTTTGGCGAAGGGTTTGCAACAGCGTTTATGTCCAGGTCGAACACCTTGCCGCCGAGTGCGCCAAGCCCACCGGTGGCAGTGCCGACGCCGTTGGCACAAAATGCAACGGGGCAAGCCTATACTTCAGAAACAGGATTCTATAATCCAGCTTTTCCGAGTGTGAGCAATATTGGAACTTACAATTTGGCTGGTTTGGCTACGCAAGGTACACGACTGGTGGCTAAGTTTAGTAACATACCGGCGGGGACTCAAGTATATGTTGATTTGAATAGTATCGGGGCTAGTAGCGTTGGAAATGCTGCTCGTTTGACAGCAACAGAGAATGGAGCATTTAGCGCAGTGCCTTCGACCGCTGGCGTGCCTGCGAACATTGCACAATTAACAGTAACGGGAGGGACGGCAACGGCAGTTTGGGAAGTGCTTGTTGCTGATCCGCTGACATTCACTAATTTTGATTTCGGATTTTATTACTCGTCAAGTGTAGTGCCGGGCGGAAGCTATCCAACACCGCAAGTGGAATTCATCATTGTACCGACGGATCCGGAAGGAGTCTCGGGTTTGGTGCCGCGTTTTGGGTTTTTTGCAGCCGATCCAAAAACGCTGTTCAACTTTCTGAATCCAGGGAGTCCTATCACATGTAATGCCAGCTCAACGCCTCGACTTCTGCGTGAAACTGGCGTGACAGAACTTGTGACCGACATTGTTTTGACATGCACCGGCGGGACGCCAACACTGGCGAATGCGCAAAGTCCGCAGACCAACTTTCAGTTGACATCGAATGCGTTCATCACAACTCCTGTGAACACCGGGTTCATTGCACCTGCTAGCAATCCCTATGCGGCGGCTGGAGCATTTGTATTTTTGGATGAACCCGCAGTAGGTTCGCAGTTCTTATGCGCGGCGCGATTTGCCTGTGCGAGTTTTGGAAATGGTACAGGCCAAGGGTACTACGGGTCTGGAGCGCAATCGGCGAACACGCCAAACGTTCGCAACGTGTATTCGGCATACTATCCACTTGGAAACACTTCGCAAACAGTTACCGCACCGTCTAGGACAATCGTCTGGGATGGTGTGCCAGTTGATGGGACCAGTTCAGGGGTGCGGATATTCCGATTCACTGGAGTGAGAGTGAGCACGTTGAATTTGGGGACGACTAGTGTTGTTGGTACTATTTCTTCGACGCTGCCAATTACAATCAACAATGCCACCTTGAATTTGGGTACGGTTGGGCATTTCATGACTACTGCATTGCGCGATGCCAGCGGCACTGATGTATTTCCGCCGACGGGCATCGATTTTCCGCAGAATGTGACGATGAATTTCAAGCGGGCGGCGACTCTGCAATTTCGCAAGGAATTCGCAACGGCATTCCGGCCGCGCACTGCGTCAACTTTGACTAGTCTGGATGCTCCGCCACCGGTGGGACTTGCGGCGCAAACGAGTTTAGGAGCCATCTACAATTCGGAATCCGGATTCTTTAATCCCGCATTTCCAAATGTTGTTCCTGGAGTGGGTAACGCATCGCAATCCGGATTGATGGATCAGGGAACAAGGCTGGTGGCACGCTTCAATAACCTGCCGGTTGGAGCGCAAGTCTATGTGGACATCTACAATACAGGCGCAGTTCTGGGTGGCCGGGTTGCGCGATTGACTGCCTCTGAATTTGGTCCTTTCTCGGCTGCAGCGGCAACGGCTGGGCTGCCTGTAAGTAACGTGGCTCAACTTATAGTAACCAACGGAACTGCGGTCGCGGTTTGGGAAGTTCTGGGAGCGGATTTCGCCACGGCTATCAGTAATTGGGACTTCGGATTTTACTTGTCGTCTGCGCCGCTATCGGCTACAGTGAGCCCGACCATTCAAATGAGTGCGGGACCTGTGGATGGAAATGAGTTGCCTGCTAGTTTCTCTGCACCACGATTTATTGCGGGGAGTCCGGCGCGCACGCTTATTTCGTACAGCACGCTTCCAAATCCTCCGCCTGCTGTGGTGCTGCCTGCATTGTTAGTAAACCCGGGGCAACTTACTTTTACGGCCTCCCAAGGATTGCCAAGTCCTGCGGCACAGAGTTTGAGTGTTACTTCCAGTGGCGAGAATTTTCCTTTCAGTGTTTCTTCCGGCGGCAGTTTGCCGCTGACATTAAGTGCGCTACGAGGGAACACAGCCGGTTCTGTTTCTGTGGGTGTGAATACGGCTGGCCTTGCGCCCGGTAGTTACAAGGATACAGTTACAATAACTGCCGGCGGCACGTCGAATGGCAGTGTTTCAGTTCCTATTAGTGTTGTGGTGCGATCGAACCCAGTGATTTCGACGCTTGATCCGCCAGAGGTTGGCGCAGGTGGAGCGGGCTTCAATTTGACAGTGAATGGTAGAGGATTCCTCACTGGCGCATCGATGAATTTTGGCGGCACTGTGCTGACGCCTATTTCATCGACAGGGGCACAATTGGTGGTTCCTATTGCCGCAACCTTGATTGCTCAGGCTGGGACAATTCCAGTCTCGGTTACCAATCCTGATGGGGTTGTGTCCAACTCGGTTGACTTCGCAGTGCGGCGGCTGAACATCACATTATTGACCCCGGCTGTTCGCACGGCAACGTCGGCAGGCTTTGCACTGACCGTGACTGGTACAGGATTCCTGCCCGGCGCAACGGTGGAGTTTGGCGGCACTTCGCTGAACCCGATTGGGACAACAGCAAGCTCACTTACTGTGAATGTTGCAGCGAGTGCATTGGTGCAAGCGGGGACGGTTCAGGTGAGTGTGATGAATCCCAACCGGCAAGTATCGAATTCCCTGCCCTTCGTCATTCGGCCAGTGCCGGTGATTGAATCGGCATCACCGAAACCTATTCCGTTGGGTAGCGCGGCAGTAACATTGACTGTAACTGGGAGAAACTTTTTTGATGGCGTGAAAATTCAGTGGAACGGGCAAGAACTTGCGACCAACTTTGGAAGCGCTACGCAACTTGGGGTAAATGTGCCAGCCAACCTGCTAACACAGTTGGGAAGCGCGGTGCTGACGGCAATTACTCCCGACATAGTGGTGTCTGCTCCTTACATTCAGCCGATTGGTTCCGTTACAATTAGTGTCCCAACGCTAACGGTTGGAGATGGACCGGTGACCGTCGTTATTACGGGTACGGGGTTTGGACCCAATCCTGGCGTGCAGTTTTCCTGTCCACCTGCGGCGCTGGCGACGCTTGTGACCACCAGTGGTTCTAACACTTCAGTAACAGCGGTGATTCCGGCAAATCTATTGTTGCAGGCCGGCACCTGCCAGATTATTGTGATTGGGCCGAACGGGCCCATTATCGTAGATGTGCCGGTGAACCCACGTCCCCAGATCACAACACTTAGCCAGAACAACTCGCCGGCTGGAGGAACTGCACCACTTACATTATTAGTTAGTGGCACTGGTTTTGAGCCGGGTTCAATGGTGCGATGGAACGGTGCGCCGCTGCCGACAACTCCAGCGACAGGCGGTTTACAGGCGATTGTTCCAGTGACTTTATTAGCCACTCCGGGAAGCGTCACTATTACCGTTGTGGGTCCGAGAGGTTCTACATCGAACGGAGTGCCATTCACAATTTCGTTACCGCCGGTTAGTTTGCAATTGACCGTTCCGCCGGCAACAACACCAAGCAAGGATGAAACGGTAACACTTGGACTAGGCGCTGCTTTCCCAGTGGATTTGGTGGGAACGCTGACGCTGACTTTCAAAGGCGATGGAATATTACCCGATGACCCCGCCATTCAGTTTTCAAACAACAGCCGTACACTGCCAATCAACATACCGGCCGGGACGCGGCCTGCGATAAATGCCGTTTTCAAAACCGGGACGATAGCCGGGGTGATTACGTTGACTCCACAATTTACGAGCGGCGGCGCAGCGGTGACGGGGACTGGCTTGGGTCCGCAAACATTGACTGTGGCGCGCCTTGCTCCGGTGCTAACCGCTGTAACATGCACGCGTGCCAGTGGAGCATTCAATGTTGTGACTGATGGCTATACGAACACGCGGCAAGCTACGCAGGCACAGTTCACATTCACGGGTGATAATCTGGGAACTGCATCTTTGGGTGTGGATGCTACAACTGCATTTAATACATGGGCAGCGGGGAATTCACCGGGCGGCACGTTCCGCTATACCCAAGCTTTCAACGTGCAGGGAAATGTAAGCGCGATCACAACAGTTGCGGTGCGGTTGACCAATTCAGTTGGACAATCAGCGGAGCGCAGTGCGAGCTGCCAATAAATAATGAGTGAGGATTCAGAGAAAACACGGCTTGCAGGAAGCTTGTTGGTCTTAAAAGAACGCTACGAAGTGGAGCGTGAGCTTGGCCGTGGCGGGATGAGCGTTGTGTATTTGGCAAGGGACCGCAAGCTGATGAATAAGCGTGTTGTGGTGAAAGTGCTGCTGGACGAATCACAACAAGACGCGTGGATCCGCAAGAAATTTTTGCAGGAAATGGAAGCACTGGCGCGGATTGATCATCCTGGTGTTGTGGGCGCACTGGACACTGGGGAAACGGCTGAGGGCAGGCAGTTTCTGGTAATGCAATACATTGAAGGCCAGAATCTTCGACAGGCGTTGGAAAAGGGGCCACTGGAATTCGGTAGGGCGGCAAGCATCTTAAGGCAAGTGGGTCAGGCGTTGAGCGCTGCGCATGATAAAGGGGTATGGCACCGTGATTTCACCCCGGAAAACATTATGCTGCAAAAGCATGGGGCAAGCGAAGAACACGCCAAAATTATTGATTTCGGGATAGCAGGAATTCAGGATTCGGCCTTCGGTGGGGAAAAAACGCAAGTGGCGGGAAAGTATTCGTACATGTCGCCCGAACAGTTTGCTGGAAAGCCTTCCGCAACGACGGATGTTTATGCCATGGGAATTTGCGCCTATGAAATGATGACTGGGCAGAAGCCGTTCGCGGCAACGCTTGAGCATTTGGTGTCCGCTGAAAAGGCAAAGCCGGAGCCTCCGCAAAATCTACGCTCCGGGTTACCCGATGAGGCTGGCAGGGCAATTCTGAAAGCTATTTCGTACCGGGAAGCGGATCGCTTCCAGACGGCTCACGAGTTTGGCGAAGCGATTTCGCAAGCGCTGGTTGCCAAGCAAACGGGGAAAGGAAAGGCGAAGGACCCCAGCAATTTGGAAGTGGGTCACATTCTGTTTACGGATCTGGTTGGATATTCGCTTCTGCCCATGGATAAGCAACGGGAATATTTGGCGGAACTGCAGAATATTGTGCGTGGTTCGGGTGCGTTCAAGAATGCGGAAGACAACGACGATGTGATCAGTTTGCCGACGGGTGATGGAATGGCGCTGTCCTTCTTTGGCGATCCTACACAGCCGGCGCAATGCTCATTTGAGATTTCAAAAGCTTTGTTGACCCGTCCTCACTTGAAATTGCGCATGGGTATACATTCGGGTCCCGTGTACAAGGTTGCCGATATCAACGCCAATTCCAATGTGGCAGGCGGCGGCATCAACATGGCGCAACGGGTAATGGATTCGGGAGATGCCGGACACATTCTGGTTTCTGAGGCGATGGCAGAAACGTTGATGCAGTTAAGCAGTTGGCGTCCGTACCTGGTGGATTTTGGGGAACGGACAGTGAAGCACGGCGTGATTCTGCATATCTACAATTTGGCGACGGCTGAATTGGGAAGGACAGTTCTACCGCAGAAATTTGTTGTGGAAATGAAGGAAAAGCGGTCGGCGTCGAATAAGAAACCGATGGCGGCTTTGGCGGCGGTGGCACTTCTGGGGACTTTGGGATTTGGGGTTTGGAAGTTCATGGTGCCAATTGCGACGCATGAATTGCAATATTTTTTCACTGTGCAGCGCAGTCGTAACGAGCAGGATTTTGGCCAGGCTTTTCGCAGCGCAGGGAATGTGATTTTTGAAACGGACTATAAAGTGGCGTTGAATGTAACTTCGCCACAGCAGGGTTATCTTTATGTACTGAACGAAGGGATGGACGCTGAGAAAGGCAAGAAGACTTTCGTGATTCTTTCACCGCTTGCTGGTGCGGAGTGGGATTCGAAGATTAGCCAAGGTCAGACGGTGCGCATCCCCAAGGAAAGCTGGTTCCGGATGGATCAGGCTACTGGAACGGAAATTTGCTACGTGGTGTGGTCTGTTGTACCCGTGCAGGAAATTGAAAAGCACAAAGCCTCTTCCAATGTTCGAGGTGGAGTGATAAATATTGAGGACGGGGCGTTGATCAGTGAATTACGGGAGTTTTTGAAAAAGAATTCCGGGGCGCTGGTGGAAAAGAATAATGAGCAAACCAACCAGACGGAACTAAAGGGCACGGGGGATATTCTGGTGCAAAAAATTCCGCTGAGGCATCAGTGAGGTGAAACAATCATGCGAAAGACTGTAGTAATACTGATGTTGGCGACAGGGTTGCAGGCGCAGGCTCCGAAGTATATTGGTGCGGGCGGTTGCGCCAGTTCCAATTGCCATGGCGGCACTTCAGCGGCGAATGAAAAAGACAGCCGGATTTGGGGTAACGAGTTCGCGATTTGGCAATTGAACGATAAGCATTCGAAGGCGTCAAAGGTGCTGTCCGATCCGCGTTCAAAGCGGATGGCGGAAATTTTGAAAATTTCCGATCCGCAGAAAGATGCCAAGTGCACTTCGTGCCATGCTGCGGGCTCACCGGAAAAGACAGCCAACGATGGGGTAGCTTGCGAGGCCTGCCACGGTCCGGCGGAAAAGTGGTTGGGCACACATACTCAAGCCAATTCGCATGCTGCAAGTGTTGCCAGCGGAATGGTGGATACGAAGAATATCAGGCTGCGGGCGGGCAACTGCATGGAATGCCATGTAGGTTCAAAAGACCGCGTGGTGAACCATGAACTTTATGCGGCTGGGCATCCGGATTTGAATTTTGAATTGGACACGTTCACTTGGGCGCAGCCCGTTCATCATCGCGAGGTGAAGCCCTCCGCTGGGAACAGCAAACCACGTGTGCGGAACTGGGCGGTGGGACAGGCAACTGGATTGGCAGAAGGGATGCGATTGCTGGCGACGCGCGCGGCTACCAGTTGGCCGGAATTCGCGGAGCTTGAATGTTACCAATGCCATCACGATTTGCATCAGGATAGCTGGCGGATTCAGCAGGGTTATGGAGCGCGGAAGCCGGGAAGCCTGCAATTGAATATGGCTCGGTTGACGGTGCTGCGGGTGTTAGTGGCGCAGATGGCTCCAGAGATGCGCGGGGCGCTGGATGGGGCACTGAACGAAGTTGCGGCATCGGTTTCAAACCAACTGAGCGTAGGCCCAAAGAATGCGGCGGAAAGAGCTGCGGCGTTGGGAGATCAACTGGCCGCAAAATTTGCGCAGACTGATTTCACGGAACAAAATGCCAGAGCAATTGTGCGCGCATTGGCGGCGGATAGTAACCGAATTGCCGGCAACGGCGTTCATGCAGCGGAAGTGGCGACGATGTCACTTGACTCGCTTACAGCGGCCATAACAGGCAATTCCAAAGATGCGCAGCAAGCCATGGCGCCTCTGTACGATTACTTAGAGCATCCATCGGCGTACACGCCAGTTGGATTCGCCGCACTCTTCCGCAAGGCTGCGGGAGCCGTAAACTAACGAGGAGGCGGAATGAAACTCCGCATCATACTGTTAGCTGCGGCGCTACTAGCCGCACACACTGGTTATGCGCAGCGGGCGCAATTGCCGGTGAAAGGCCGTCGCGCCGAGAAGGGCCAGCGGGTGAAGCGTACTGCTTTGCGCAAACTGCCTCGCAAGAAGCCATTGGGACAGACTCTGAACTACGTTGTGCCGCTGGAAGAATTTTTAGCGAGGGAGCGTGCTCGTCCTGTAGTGGAACGCACGTTTGCGGATGACCGGCTGCGGCGACTGGTTCGTACTGCCCCGGAGTTGGCGCGCATCGCACCCCTGGTGAGATGGGATGAAAAAGCAATTAACATTTTGCCACGTCCGGTTTATGTTGACACGCTTGCTGGACTTTTGCCGACCTTCGTTATGCCGGATGTTAGCAAAGAAGATGGAACCGTACCGAACCGTTGGCGCATTGGATTTCCTGGATGGCGCCGCTACGAGAACAAGAAACTGGACGCGATGTATGCGCGGGAGCGTTGGTATGATCCATTCAATCGCAATCAGTTCAAGGGTGACTATCCGATTTTTGGACGCAAGAATTTCCTGAACTTCACAGGAGTTTCCGAGACGTTGACTGAGTTTCGGCGAGTGCCGGTGCCAAGTGTGCAGAGTGCAGCAAGGGCCAATGATTATGGGTTCTTTGGCCAGGGCAATCAGATTGCCGTCCGTCAGAGTTTCCGATTGAGCTTCGATTTGTTCCGCGGCAGCGCGGGGTTCAAGCCTGTTGATTATGAGCTGCGCATTACTCCTGAGTTCAACATTAATTATTTGAACACCAGGGAGAACGGGTTGACGCGGATCGACGTGCGGCAAGGGACGAATCGGACGGATACTAATGTGAGTTTGCAGGAAGCCTTCTTTGAAAAAAGGCTATTCACCAATTCGTTGAGCGCGTTTCGCAAGGCCAAGGACACTGATGATAACGGAAGCGCCTACTACGATTTCACGTCGTTACGATTGGGCATTCAACGGTTCACTAGCGATTTCAGGGGCTTTGTGTTTTCTGATGAGCAGCCCGGCGTAAGGCTTTTTGGAAATTTCCACAACAATATTTTTCAGTACAATTTGGCGTATTTCAACATGCTGGAAAAAGATACCAACAGCGGCTTGAACCGTTGGCGATTGCGGAACCAGCGCGTCTACGCGGCGAATGTTTATTGGAGCGACGCCTTTACCAAAGGCTATACGATGAATTTCAGTTTGCTGTATAACAACGATCAGCCGACGTTCCACATCGACAAGAATGGCTTTTTGGTAAGGCCAGCGCCGATTGGCTTGCCTGTGGCGCACAAGGTGAGAGCCGGGTATGCCGGGATTTCCGGGGACGGGCATATTGGCCGCATCAACATTACGCATTCCTTCTATCAGGCTTTTGGGCGGGATGATCTGCACCCATTGCCCGCGCAGAAGCAGGCGCAACATATTAATGCGCAACTGGCGGCGCTTGAAGTGGCTTACGAATCGGATTGGAAGATTTTCCGTATGTCGGCATTTTATACTTCCGGCGACAAGGACATCAACGATGGCCAGGCGCGTGGGTTCGATGCCATTGTGCCGAACCAACAGTTCGCTGGCGGTGGATTTCTAGGGAATGCAAGTCTGGCTGATCGAGGGCTGATTAACAACGCATTTGAAGGCGGCGGGACAAACTTCCTGAACCGTCAGGCGATCCCTTTGACGGGCACTGGTGTGGTTTTGTTTGGACCGAATAGTCTGATTCCAAATCTGCGGGCTGGACTTTTTCAAGGTCAGGCAAACTTTATCAACCCGGGTATTTTTCTGGTGAATGCCGGGTTTGACGCGAAGATAACTCCGAAACTACGTGGGACGATTAACACGAATTATGCACGCTTTATGAGAACCGAGGTGTTGGAAACGTTACTGTTTCAAAGCGGCATCCGGCATGGCATTGGCATTGATACAGGCTTTGGCGTGCAATACCGGCCCAAGCTAAATGACAACATTGTGGTGAATTCCGGCTTTGGCATTTTGGTGCCACAAGCAGGCTTTAAGAATATTTATAACGGGCGAACGCTGTATTCCAGCTTCGTCAATGTGCGGTTGGTGTTTTGATGCGCAAACTCATATTTTCACTTTTGATTTGGACCGGAAATGCGGCGGCGCAGGACCTGTTGCGGCAATCGATTGACACGATGGCCCGTAAGAGTGAAGGCTGCCAGGCGGCGAAGTGCCATGTGGGTACTGAGCCAATGCACGCTTCTCCGGCGGTGCATTTGGGCTGTACGGATTGTCATGGCGGCAATGCAACGGCTGTGGATAAAAAGCAAGCGCACGTGGCCTCCAAACTTAGTAGAGACCAATCGACGGCGAACCCTGTGCGGTCTTACGCGTTGCTAAATAAAGAATCGGCGGAATATATTCGCTTTGTGAATCCAGGGGATTTGCGAGTGGCGGAGGAAAGCTGTGGTTCCGTGGGTTGCCATGCTCCGACGGTTTATAAAGTACAGCGAAGCATGATGACGCACGGGGCGTTTCTGTGGGGGGCGGCGTTGTATAATAACGGCGGATCGCCAGTGAAGAATTCTGTGTTTGGGGAAAGCTACGATTCACACGGCATAGCGCGAAAACTGATGACAACCCCTGCACCCAGCCTGGAAGATACGAAATGGAAAGGCGTGCTGGCTATGTTGTTACCACTTCCTAATTATGAAGCAGCGCAACCGGCCAACACATTGCGCGTATTTGAACGGGGCGAGGATCGGTTGAGCAATCGAGGCTTTGGAACTTTGACGCGCACTGATCCGGTTGTGCAGGGTCTGCAACGCACACGTTTGTTGGATCCGCTACTTTCGTTTTCAGGGACGAATGATCAGGCTGGGGATTACCGCGGCTCTGGCTGCACGGGTTGCCATGTGGTTTATGCGAACGACAGGGATCCGGCGCATTCCGGCCCTTATGCGAAGAACGGCCATAGTGGAATGAGCTTCACCAACGATCCAACAATTCCGAAGAATGAATCGGGCCATCCCATTCAACACCGGCTAACCAGAACGATCCCTTCCAGCCAGTGTACGGTTTGCCATATGCATCCAGGAACTTCGTTCGCGTTTCAATATTTGGGTTACATGTGGTGGGACAACGAAACCGATGGGGAACACATGTATCCGGACAAGACCAAGCAGTGGAAACCGGAAGACGTTGCGCGATCGCTGGCAAGGAATCCGGAAGCGTCGTCATTGAAAGGTAAGTGGTCTGATCCGAAATTTCTGGCGAGCCTGACTGATTTGAATCCGAAGTTGAAGCAGACGCAGTTTGCTGATTTCAATGGTCATGGTTGGGTGTACCGTGCGGTTTATAAACACGACAAAAAGGGCACCTGGTTGGATAAAGAGGATCAACCGATTACGTTCAACGATCCTGAAAAATTCAAGAAAGCAGTTCATTTGAAAGATATCCACCTTGAAAAAGGGATGCATTGTGTGGATTGCCATTTTGAACAGGACAGCCATGGAAACGGCAATTTATATGCTGAGCCGCGGGCTGCGGTGGAAATTGAATGTGTGGATTGCCATGGGTCGCTGACCAAATATGCGTCGTTGAAAACGTCGGGACCAGCAGCGCCGACACCTCCTCATGATTTGTCGATTTTGCGAACACCGTTTGGGGAAAGGCGATTTGAATGGCTGGCTGGGAAGTTGATTCAGCGGTCGATGGTTGAAGAGGGGAAGAACTGGAATCTTTCGCAGGTGAAGGATTCGGTGGTGCCTGGAAGTTGGAACTATAACGAGAAGGCTCGTTTAGCGAAGACAATGCAGAAGGATGGCAAGACTTGGGGATCGTCTAAGGCGGCGGATATGCTGGCGCACAGCGATGAAAAAATGTCCTGCTATGCTTGCCACACTTCGTGGATGACCAGTTGTTTTGGCTGCCATCTATCGATGAAGGCTAACGCCAACCGGCCTTCGCTGCACAATGAGGGCGACCCGAATACGCGCAACTTCACCACTTACAATTTTCAGGTGCTGCGCGACGATGTGTTTATGTTGGGGCTGGATAGCACGGTGAAGAAGAATAAGATTGCACCTGTGCGGTCTTCGAGTGCAGTGCTGGTGGGTTCGCAGAACGCGAATCGGGAATGGCTTTATTCGCAACAGCAGACGGTTTCAACCGAAGGGTATAGCGGGCAGGCGTTTAACCCGCACTTCCCGCATACGGTGAGGACTCGCGAATCGAGAACATGCACGGATTGCCATGCTTCGAAGGACGGCGACAACAATGCATGGATGGCGCAACTGCTATTGCAAGGCACAAACTTTGTGAATTTCCTGGGTCGCTATGTATGGGTTGGGGAAGGCAAGCACGGGTTTGAAGGTGTGGTGGTAACGGAGCGAGATGAGCCGCAGGCAGTGATCGGCAGCAACTTGCACAAGTTGGCGTATCCGGAGAATTTCGCGGCGCATCAAAAATCGAAGCAGGAGTTGAAGGAAGCGTACGAACATCATGGAGACGTGGTGAGTATTCAGATGCGCGGCGAATATGTTTATACAGCCAAGGGACATGAAGGAGTTGAAATTTACGACATTGCCAACATTGACAACAAGGCTTTTGCGGAACGCATTACAAGTGCCCCTGTTTCTCCGCTAGGGCAGAAATTTTCTGTGAAGACGAAAGATGCGCGATGGATTGCTTCGCCTTCGACACTGGCGATTGATCCGGCGCGCCGCAGGCTTGCTGAAAATGAGGAGCAGCCGATTCATATGCTGTACGCCTATCTATACGTGGCGGATGCAGAAGAAGGATTGATCCTGATTAACGCGGCCACGCTACTGGATGGGGATCCACGCAACAACTTTATTAAACGTGAAGTGACGTTCAACCCTGGTGGTGCATTGAAAGGTGCGCGGCACGTTGTGATTGCCGGGAACTATGCGTACGTAAGCTGCGATAAGGGATTGGTGATTGTGGATATCGACAAGCCTGGGACTCCTCGGATTGTGGGCACGCTGCCACTGGAAGGTGCAGGCAATGCGGCCATCCAATTCCGGTACGCGTTTGTGTGTACGAAGAAGGGATTGGAAGTTGTGGACATCACTGACGTGGCTACTCCGCAAGCTGTGGCTGTTGTGCCAATGAAAGAGGCGAAGGATGTTTACCTTGCCAGAACCTACGCTTATGTGGCGGCGGGGCATGAAGGGTTGGCAATCATCGACATTGAGAAAGTGGAAAAGCCGGGAGCGCCGCGATACTTCAATGCTGGTGGTGCAATGAACGATGTCCATGCAGTGAAAGTTGGGATGACGAATGCAAGCTTGTTTGCTTATGTCGCCGATGGGAAGAATGGATTACGGGTGTTGCAGTTGATGTCGCCCGACCGGTCAGCGGATTTGTGGGGATTTTCGCCGAAGCCTGAAGCACAGTTAATTGCAACGTTTAAGACTAAGGGTGAAGCGCTGGCTTTATCGAAGGGGCTTGACCGCGACCGTGCAGTGGACGAGAGTGGGAATCAGGTGGCGGTGTTTGGACGGCGCGGTTCGCGACCGTTCAACCTGGAAGAAATGCGCAAGCTTTATATTCGCAATGGGCAATTGTATACGGTGATTAACGGAGCGCCTGGACCGCCGGTTAGTGAAGGCGGTGCCAAATGAGAAGTGTTGTTCTGATGGCTTTGTTCGCTTCCTTTGTTTTCGCACAGCCGGTGCTGCGAACGGAAATGCGCAATGGTATTGAGCGGGCTTCCTTGCTGCATGCCAAGAGCGGTGAGCCAGTGACAGATGACGCGCCCGCGTTGCCAGGCGAGACATTGATTCTTGAAGGCGAAGGGTTGGTGGAAGGGCTTACTGTTCTTGTGGGGGATGCCGCAGTGGCAGTGGTCTTGATGGATGGCGAACACGTTTCCTTTGATCTTCCCGGCGACGTGAGTGGGAGTTTTGTAGAGGTATCGCTGCAATCGGAAGATGGTCGAAGCAATGTGGCGACGACCACTATCAGTGGTCCGGCCGACCCTGTGCAACTGAGCGGCCTTGAAGTTACCCAGCTAGTAATTTCGGCGCTGGGAGCGGTAGATGCGCCGGGTCTTGCGGTTGCGGTTGTGGATCGCGCCGGCAATCCATTAGCAATTGACGGCAGAGAACCAACGACAGAGGCAATCGAAACGGCTTTATCCTTAGCGCGTACGGGTGCTTTCTTCAGCCATAACGAAGCTCCGCTTTCATCGCGCACTGTGCGATTTATCAGCACCGAACATTTTCCTGAAGGAATTCCCAACCAACCAGCAGCGGCATTATTTGGTATAGAGAATACCAACCGCGGGTGCACACTATCGAACGACTATTTGCCAAATAAAGCGGTTCCGCCCGCTCTCAATTCTTCGGGAACCGGACCTGGAAAGGGCATCAGTACAATACCGGGTGGCATTCCACTTTACCGGAACGGACTAACCCTCATAGGCGGAATTGGCGTTGCTGGTGTTCCACCTGACGTTGCGGAATTCGCTGTGGTGGCTGCGACCTTTAGCACTCCTTTCTTTCGTCAGTTGCCACTACCATCACCAGGAGCTGTGTATATTGATGGCTTCCGGTTGCCGTTCGTAAATCAGACAACCAGGCCCCCAGGAACCAAACCATTCACAGGTTCTTCCTTTACAAGATTGTTCAACGCCGGTCGTGCGGCTCCTGAAGGCTGGCTGGTTGGGCCGAAGGCTTCGGCCAGTATGACTGCTGAGGAAGTACGAAGCATCATTGATCGTGCGGTGGCGCGGGCCAATGTTACTCGTGCGCAAATTCGATTGCCGCTGGGGCGTAGAACAAAAATGGTTATCTCTATCGCCGACTTGGACGGAAACATTTTAGGGCTTTTCCGTATGCCTGATGCTACGGTGTTTTCTATTGATGTGGCGGCGACTAAGGCTCGGAACGTGGTCTACTTTTCCGGCACGACACTGAATGTGGTGGACCTCCCTGGAGTCACCGCCGGAACTGCTGTCACTAACCGGACCATCGGCTTTGGATCGCAGAGCTTTTTTCCTTCGGGTATTTCGAACGCACCCCCCGGACCCTTCCGTGAATTGTATCTGTTCGATTCCGCTAACCCTTGCACGCAAGGCCGGCAAGTGAAGAACGCAAATCAATCGGGGATCGTATTCTTCCCTGGCTCGTCGCCTCTTTATAAGAGTGGGAAATTGGTGGGTGGCCTTGGCGTTTCCGGTGATGGAGTGGAGCAGGACGACTACGTCACAGCGGGCGGTGCAGCAGGGTTTGAAGCCCCTGAAACCACGCGCGCGGATCAGTTTTTTATCCGGCAGGTTCGTCTGCCTTATTGGAAATTCCCTCGAAATCCGGAGCAGTAAATGTTCAAACAAGCAGTATTCTCCCTGGCAGTATCCGCCGTGCTGGTGGCGCAACAAACTCCTAAGCCGAAGGAGCGAGATTTGGAAATTGTTAGTACGGTGAAGCCTGCGTCCGTGCAGAAGTCCGTTGCAATTCCGCATAGCTACGCCTTGGTCATCGGCGTTGGCAAGTATCCATATTTGAGAAAAGATCAGCAGTTGCCTTTTGCTGAACCCGATGCCGAATCGATGTTCAACATTCTGATTAGCCGTGAAGGCGGCAATTTCAAATTTGAAAATGTACATAGGTTGATTGGTGCAGATGCCAGTCTTGCAAACATCCGCAAAGAACTGGAAGTGTGGTTGCCGTCAGTAGCCCAGGATGGGGATCGAGTGCTGGTCTACTTTGCGGGGCACGGATTTGTGGCGGATGGAAAAGGCTTTCTGGCTCCGGCTGATGTTCGGCCAAGCGACCTTAAGAAGACTGGTTATCCAATGGATCAGTTGGGTTCCGTGTTCGCAGGCCGGATTAAGGGAAAGTGGAAAGTGCTGTTGACGGATAGCTGTCATAGCGGAGCGATTACGCCCTCGGAGATTGGTGCCATCAACAAGAGCATGATTGATCTGGACAAATCTCTGTTCGTGATGACTGCGAGCCGCGACCGCGAAGTTGCCAATGAAAGTGCCGATTTCGGCGGCGGGCATGGAGTGTTCACTTACTTTGTGGAACGTGGCATGGGTGGTGCGGCTGATGAAAATGGCGATGGCATTGTGACTGCGGATGAACTGGCCGAATACGTCAGGACGAACGTACGCAAAGCTACCGGGGGCAAGCAGAATCCAACCAGTGATAAAGGAAGTTTCGATCCGAACATGCTGCTGGCCTACGTCCCAGCACTGGTGAAGCCGGACGCACCACCAGCACCCAAGCAAGGCACTATGGTGCTTGAGACGAACATGGATGACGTGGAAGTTTTTGTGGACGGGCAATCGGTTGGTGTTTTGAAAAAAGGAACGGCGTTACGATTGCCTGGCTTGAAACCTGGACCACATACGGTGCGTGGAGTGAAGATGGGTTACGCCGATGATGGTCCTCGAGAGGAGACTATTTACCCAGGGCTTGAAAGCACGGTGACGGTGCGCATCCAATTCCGGAAGCAGCCGAAGAAGGCAGCGGTTGAGGAACTGGATCGGGGATTGAAATATTACCGCGACGGGGGCGAGAACAATTATAAGAAGGCGGCGGAATCTTTCAGCAACTCGTTGAAGCTGGATTCTGAATATAGCCAAGCGGCGCTGTATCTGGGCTTGGCACGCAACGCACTGTTCGACAACGAAGGCGCAGAAACAGCGTTCAAGAAAGCCATTGCTCTGCAACCGGACTATCTTGCTGCACGCTTAGGGTATGCGGGAATGCTATTCGATATCGGCAATATGGATGAATCGGTGAACCAGTTGCGCGCGGTGCTGCAGCGTGACAAAGACTCCGGAGAGGCTTACTACAAACTTTCCAGAGCCTACCGAATGAAGCAGGATTTTGAGCAGGCAATGGTGGCCGCGCAAAAAGCGGTTCAGTTGTTGCCGGCGAAGGCGGAACCTCATTTCTATCTGGCTGAGAGTTTGCGGTTCAAGCAGCGTTGGGATGAGAGCAAGAAAGAGTATTTGGAATATTTGCGAATGAGCGATTTTGATAGTAAATTGGCGGGGAAACTGGATTTTTACGTCAAGGGTTTTCTAATTGGTGGTGGAAAGAAGCGACGCCCTTCGCAGGACGACATCTGGCGTGAAATGCGTAGCGGTGCTTACTTCGGAATTTGCGAATCGGACCAGAAGATGAAACGCTTTGACGAAGCTATTTCTAATTGTCAGAAAGCAATCCGGTACGATCCAAAAGATCCGTTCACAAATCAGAAGTTGGGGATCACATACGCGAGGAAATACGAACAATCGGTTCAGTTGGAAGACCTTGCTTCGGCTTCAAAGTATTTGAAGGCGATGATTCAATTTGGGCCTGATTTGGAAGATGCGAAAAATGCCCGGACCATGATTGCGAGTTTTGATCAAGCGCTGCAGCAAGCAGCGGCTGCCAAATAGAAATAGTATGTGATACGCTCTCGTATATCATGGCTTTTGTATCAAGTTTTCCTCTTTTTGTCGTTGTGATTTCACCTCTTGCTTTACCTGCTGTAATCCCAACCTTCTCAAAAGACGTTGCGCCGCTGTTCTACAAACATTGCGCCGGTTGTCATAGGCCGAATGACATTGCGCCCATGTCGTTGCTGGATTATAAGACAGCACGTCCCTGGGCGAAGTCGATCAAGCAAGCCGTGGCAAGCCGGAAAATGCCGCCGTGGTTTGCGGATGCGAAGTTTGGACACTTTTCTAATGACCCCAGCTTGACCGCAAATGAAATCCAAACCATCACCGCGTGGGCGGATGCTGGTGCGCCGGAAGGAGACCCTGCAGTATTGCCGGCGCGTCCAAAATTCGTCGAAGGCTGGCAGTTGGGTAAGCCTGACTTGATCGTCGATATGGGCGAGGATCACCAGATCAAAATGGGCGAGGATGCTTATGAGCACTTCACGGTGAATACGAACTTCAAGGAAGGAAAGTGGATTCGTGCGGCAGAGATAAAACCAGGCAATCGTCAAGTGGTGCATCATGTTCATGTCTTGTTGGTACAGGACGATTTGAAATTGATGGAAGTGGCGTCTACAACGAATTCGCCGGCTCTTTCAAAGTATCTGGTGAAGGAAGACAAGCTGACGCGGATTCGTGCGGATGCTCCGGTTGTGAACGATGCTTGCGCAGCCAATTTGCCGAACTTGCCGTTTCTTACAGGCTCGCAGGAAGGCGCCTTGGCATCGTTTCTGCCAGGCCGTCCACCTGATACATTTCCAGCAGGAACGGCAAAATGGATTCCTGCAGGGTCGAAGCTTGAGTTCGTTGTGCACTACGCGCGAACCACAGGCAAGCCGCAAACGGATCGTACCAGCGTGGGATTCTATCTGGCAGATGGGCCGCCGGATCAAGTGATGCGGCGCATGGATCTGCGCAACTTCTTCCTCAGCATTCCTGCCGGTGAAAGCAATCACACGGTTCGGCGATGCTATGATTTCGATCAGGATAAACTGCTGCTTTCCTTCACTCCGCATATGCACTACCGAGCCAAGGATGCCACCTATGAATTGACGCGGCCTAATGGGAATTTGGAAGTTTTGCTGGCGGTGCCGCACTACGATTTCAATTGGCAGTTGGTTTATCGGCTGCAGAAGCCGGTGATGGTGGAAAAGGGCAGCCGCTTGATGGTGACGGTGCATTATGACAATAGCGCCAACAACCGGGCAAATCCTGATCCAAAGCAGATTGTACGTTGGGGCGATAAGAGTGAAGAAGAGATGATGACCAGTTGGATTGAGTATCTGGATGCTCCTGCTGCGGTGGCGAAGAGTGGCAAATGAATGGAAGTGCCTTTTAGGATTTAGCTAACGATCTTAACGCTTGGACTTGTGCTTCTCGCGTGGCTTGCTCCAGAGAGTTACTTGCCGCTCGTTTTTGGAATTTGCAACAGTTTCGCTTAATTTCCGTGTTCTTTTTCCTGTACTATCAAGCGTTCCAGTGAAGATGCCCGCATTGCATCACGACGAAGTGAATTCTGTTTTGCAAAAAAATGTCATTAGCCGATGATCCCTTTTCCCTGCGGACTACGCATGTAAGGGTGAGGGGAAATCGGTAAAATGATTCGGCAGTGTTTTCAACAAGTTGAGCAAAATCAGAGGAAGCGGGTGACCTTTATGGGTCTACTTGGGGGTGGCCTCTTCGGCTCAAAGCGGGACAAGCCGGAATTCCAGGAGGATGGCCTTCTAGTGCATGGTCGGCTAATCCAATGGGATCAAATTCACGCTTGGGACTGGGAGGAAGTCGGCAAGGCATTGGTTCTAGATCTAGAAGTCAATCGCAGTGCCAACTTCCCTAATCCTATAAGACTTCAGGTTCAGCCAGCGCAGCGTGACGCGGTGGAGACTTTGCTGGTGGACAGCATTGTAAGCGCTCGGTTTGCTGCAACCAGGAGTTTGATCGTCAACGCAAGATTGTGCGAATTGCCGGTATGCTAGTCCAACAATTCGCGGCCTTTCTTATTGAGAGTTATTCAATTTTTTAAGGTTCTTGCATAACGGTTATCGGCTTCCTTGTCGTTGCGGCGGGCGAGGTCCAGAAGTACCGTTAATTCCTGAGCTTGCCGCTCCATGAATGCCTCTTTCAGAGAATCCATAAAGCATATACCAAGTACAATATGGCAAGGAGTCTTCATGTTTTACCAGCTAATTGTTTTGAGCTTACTATTCGCGGCGACGCTTGTTGCCGGGCATGTTCCCACTGTGGATGAATTGATACGAGTGAAGTCAGCTAGCGCTGCTGAAATTTCACCAAATGGCAATTGGGTGGCTTATGTAGTTACTCAAGCTGATTTCGAGCAAGACGCTTTTTCAACTCAAGTGTGGCTGGCGGAAAGCGCCACTGGTAAGAACATGCAGATTACGCGCGGGCCGAAGAACGCCGCTGGTCCACAATGGTCGCCTGATGGGAAGTGGCTGGGATTTGCTAGTAACCGTGTGGGCGATAAGGATCAGATTTTTGCCATTCCACCGGATGGCGGTGAGGCAGTTCAACTTACTAAGTCAGAGACGGGAGTGAGTGCGTTTGCATGGGCTCCTGATGGAAAGACCATTGCCTTTGTTGCAGCCGAAGATTCGGCGAAGGCGAAGAAGGCGCGAAAGGATTCCCTTGGTGACTTTGAGGTTGTGCGCAAGGAGTACAATCATCGCCATATTTTCACGATTGCAATTGCAGATGCGATAAAGGAACCCCAAGCAGGCAAGCAGCGGACGAAGGGAACCACTTTCAATGTGGGTTCAATCGCGTGGTCTCCAGACGGTACGCGCATAGCATTTAGTGCGACTCGAAATCCGGATTTGATTGAAGGCGGCAGTGGGGACATTCATGTGCTGGCTTTAGCTAGCGACGCTGTGGAACGGGTAGTGAATACTCCGGGTCCTGATGCAAATCCTGTTTGGTCACCTGACGGTCTTTCCATTGCGTTTGTTAGTGCCATGGGTAATCCGAAGTTCTTTCACTCGAACCCACGGATCGCGATTGTTGCAGCGACGGGCGGTCAGCCGCGCTCCATTTCCAATGACTTTGACGAGCGGCCTTCACTGGTGGATTGGAAAAGTGACGGCATTTATTTCAGTGGTCAGCAGCGAACGAATTCGCATTTGTTCAGGGCCGATTTGCAGACTGGCAGAATTACAAGAGTGTCAACGCCGAGTGATTTGATGGGCACTAGTTTCACGTTGAGTAAGGACGGCAGCACGATTGCATTTATCGCTCCTTCCCCTACTTCGTTACCAGAGGTATTCGTCTCAGAAAAGGCCGGATTCGCACCGAAGGCAATCACAAAGATGACGGACCAAATCAAAGATCTTCAACTCGGTTCGCGAGAAGTGATCTCCTGGAAGAGCAAGGATGGTGCGGAGATTGAAGGCATTCTGATTAAACCTGCCGGCTTCGATGCTTCGAAAAAATATCCACTGCTCTGTATTCTGCATGGTGGGCCAACAGGGATTGATCGTCCAACACAACTGGATGCCCGTTACTATCCGACGGATATTTGGGCAGGCCGGGGAGCGCTGATCCTGAAGGTGAACTATCGTGGCAGCGCAGGATACGGGGAAAAGTTCCGCCAATTGAATGTTGGGAATCTTGGAGTGGGGGACGCCTGGGATGTACTGTCGGGCATCGATTCCTTAGTGGCAAAAGGTTGGGTGGATGAGAAACGAATTGGGTGCATGGGTTGGAGCCAAGGTGGATATATTTCTGCATTTCTGACAACTTCATCAAATCGATTCGCCGCCATTTCCGTCGGGGCAGGAATTTCCAACTGGTCCACTTACTACTACAATACTGATATTACTCCGTTCACGATTCAGTATCTTGGTTCGGACCCGGCCGCGGATCCGCAGATTTACTTGAAGACTTCGCCAATGACTTACATCAAGCAAGCTAAGACTCCGACTTTGATCCAGCATGGTGAGTTGGATAAACGGGTACCGATAGCCAATGGCTATGAGTTACGCCAGGGCTTGGAGGATCGTGGAGTGCCGGTGGAAATGCTTGTCTACAAGGGTTATGGCCATGGGATCACAAAGCCAAAGTCAATGAAAGCCGTGATGGAACATAACCTGGCTTGGTTCAATCATTACCTTTGGGACGATGCCAAGCCTGACTTTGTAACTCTTGGAGTGAAGAGCAAGGAAGAAAAATAGTGCAATAAATTAGCGTCCATTTTGAAGGTCTTCTAAGGAAACCATGCCCGACTTGGGGAAACCAGTTTGAATGGAATTGCGGCGAGCTTCCAACCGCTTGGCATCTTTTGAACGGCCGATCTTTCGAAGTAACGCGGCTTGTCTGGTGAGAACCGGGATCAACTGGGGATGTGTCTGGCCAAGTGCTTTTTCAAGAATCTCCAAGCTGCGCTCATAAAGAGCCAGAGCACCAGGGTAAGTGCCTTGACGAACCTCAAGTTCAGCCAAGTTGCTGAGGATAATCCCCAGCATGGCTATGCCCCTCACCCGCAAATTGTTTCGTCAGGCTGAGGGCGCGGTCATAAGAAAGGCGCGCCTGCGTCAGGTCCCCGGTTTCCATAAAGGCATTGCCTAGTAGATTTAAGATAAGGGCCACCCGGAAGGAGTCCGGACCGAAGGACTTTTCAAACATGGAAAGTGCTTCAACCAATAATATGGAAGCTTCTGAAAACTGTTTCTTGAACCGAAGGAGTTCCGCCAAGTTGGCGATTGGTGCTCCCACGGCGGCGTTCGCCTCACCCGATATTTGTCTGTACAGTTGAATGCTCTGCCGCCAACAGGCTTCCGCCTGCCTCTTCTGGCCAAGCCTGTAGGCGACCAGCCCCTGGTTGTTCAGAATCAGCGCGAGCAACCGTTCGGTGCTTTCTCCGCTACCCAGTGCATAGCGAAACTCATTATCTGGTGGTAATGCCCGGATTGCTGCATGAACTGAGATAGCTCGCCTGAATGTGTTTTCGGCATCGCGATCCTTACCAAGAAAATATTGAACCTCCCCGAGCGAATTGAGTACCAATGCGAATACCAACGGCGAATTCTGGCGGATTGGAAAGCGGGCAGCCCGAAGCAGCAACGGTTCAGCATCGGACGGGTGGTGCAGTGAAACCAGTAGAGACGCGAGACTCTGCAAGGCGATAGCGATGCTTTGTGGGCCTGCCTTGGAGTCTTCGAGAATTGCGAGCACACGCCGGTGAATCGGCTCAGCTTCCTGATAGCGGTGAAGCTCGCGAAGGATCAACGCTCGATTATGAAGGCAGTCTGACCTTAATTAATTGCAGCACTCTTCTGTTCAGTTCTCTTGCAAGAGCGGCATGATCCACGGATTGCGCGGAAATGATCGAAAGAAAAACGGCTGATAGAAGGATGCTTCGCATTTGCTTTGCCTTCTTTGATTCACAAAGCGTGAAGAGAGTAAGAAGTCCGCAAAGAATTCTGTTTGGGGGTTGCGCGCCGCACCAAGAGGCGCTGTGATGGATGTATATGGCCTTAATTCTGTTTGAACGCGAAGGCACCATCGCCACAATTACGTTGAACCATCCGGAGAAGCGCAACGCATTGTCGCTGCAGTTCATGCGCGAGTTGATTGCGTGTTTGGAGGAGACTGGCCGGGACACAACTATTCACGTCGTGATTCTGGCCGCCCACGGCCCCGTGTTCTGTGCCGGACATGATCTTAGTGAAATGACCGGCTGCACGGTTGAGGAATATCGCAAACTATTCGCGGTGTGCTCGCAACTGATGACGAACATTCAATCCATACCTCAACCGGTGATTGCTCAAGTACAGGGACCGGCCACAGCGGCAGGCTGTCAATTGGTGGCCACTTGTGATTTGGCGATGGCCGCCGATACGGCATGGTTTGCCACGCCAGGTGTGAAGATCGGCCTGTTCTGCACTACACCCATGGTTGCGCTAACACGAGCGATTGGCCGCAAGCAAGCGATGCGGATGCTACTAACCGGCGAACCCGTGGATGCGGTAACTGCGATGCAATGGGGTTTGATCAATGAGGCAGTGCCGGGATTGGAACTGGCTCTGCGCACACGCAAACTGGCCCATACGATTTCCAGCGCAAGTAGCACAACGGTGGGCCTTGGGAAGCGTGCATTCTATTCGCAAATTGATTTAGACCAACAGGCGGCCTATGCCACCGCCAGTGAAGTGATGGCATTGAATGCGATGGATGCCGATGCTCAAGAAGGCATTGCCGCGTTCCGTGAAAAACGTAAGCCCGCTTGGAAGGAACGGTAGCCTTACTTTTCCACGCCTCGCAAATAGGCATCATTGCCTTGCCGCCAATCTTCGCGAATCGGGGAAAATAGGTCGAACACGGTAGAGTCTTCAAGTACAAATACGCGGTGGGGCAAATGCGGGACGATCTCCATTACTTGCCCGGCATCCACGATGAACTCGTGGCCGCCTTCAAATTCGAATCGCAACTTACCGGTGAGCACCACGGACATTTGCTCATTCAAATGACTGTGCCACGGCACTTCAGCACCTTTCAATAGAGTTAAATTAGCCACAGTGATGTGGGTCCCGTGAATTACGCGTCGCGCAAACTTCGGGTTCATCTGTTCTTCGGGAATATTTTGCCATACATGGAGCTTCATAGTTGTTGACGGGAATTGTATCATTAAAGGTGCCGCAATTTTTACGTCTTTATAGGAACAATGGGTCCGTATTTGAAAAGTTGAAATTACCGATGTCAACAATGCTTACATTTGCGAAGGCGGAGGACGTTTAATGGGAACCACTACTCCCGTTGAAATCCTAACGCCCACCAGCGAGAAGGGCATTGGTCGCGTGATCCTTGCGACGGATTCGCCCGATCTTATTCCCGGCGTGATTGCCAAGCCATTTCCGCTTTGGCCCGATGATCGTGGTTATTTCCTGGAAGTGGGACGGATTGGAAAGGGCCTAATCGCGGGGTTTTCAGCCGATTCCACACAGATTTCCGCAGCTCTTAGTTATCCGGGTAGCATTAAGGCATTCCATTTTCATAAGTATCAAACCGATTGTTGGGTTCCAGTGCAAGGCATGCTGCAAGTGGCTTTGGTTGATCTTAGACCAGATTCGCCAACCTTCGGCCTGAAGAACACTTTATACTTGGGCACACTTCGTCCCTGGCAGTTGATCATTCCTCCTGGTGTGGGCCATGGATACAAAGTGATTGGTGATTCCCCTGCCATGCTGGTTTATCTGACGGACAGGACTTATGATCCTGCGGACGAAGGTCGCATCGCTTACAACGACCCGGGCATTGATTACGATTGGGAACTCCAACACAAATGAAACTTTTAGTTACCGGCGGTGCTGGATTCATAGGCTCCGCTTTCGTGCGACTGCTGAGCGCACAGCAGCCGGATACTTGCATACTCAACTTCGATAAATTGACTTATGCCGGCAACCTGGAGAACCTACTGCCAGTTGCCGGCAACGCGCAGTATAGTTTCGTGCGCGGGGACATTTGCGATGCTGCGGCGGTGGAGGCCACCTTCGCCGAGTTCGTTCCTGATGCCGTGGTGCACTTCGCTGCGGAATCGCACGTGGACCGCAGCATTCTCTCCCCTGCCCCAGTGATTCAAACAAATTTCAATGGCACATTCACGCTGCTTGAAGCTGCGCGAAAATTCAAGACGGCCCGCTTTGTTCACGTTTCAACCGACGAAGTATATGGCAGCATTGCTGAGCCGCACGATGCGGATGAAGACTATCCTCTGCGCACCAGCAGCCCGTATTCAGCATCGAAAGGCGCATCGGATTTGCTGGCACTCTCCTACTTCACAACCTACAAAATGAATGTTTCGGTGACCCGTGCTTCCAACAATTATGGGCCATATCAGTTTCCCGAAAAACTGATCCCGTTGATGATCGCCAACGCTCTTGAAGATAAGCCCCTGCCCGTCTACGGAGATGGCCTGCAGATTCGCGATTGGCTTTACGTTGATGACCATTGCACTGCAATCAAAAGCGTTTTGGAAAAAGGCCGCGCTGGTGAAATCTACAATATTGGCGGTAGCCGCGCGCTACCCAATCTGGAAGTGGTGCATAAGATTCTTGCGGCCACAGGCAAGCCTGATTCCTTAATTCGATATGTGACCGACCGTCCTGGGCACGACCGACGCTATGCCATTACCACGGCAAAGCTAGAGGCTGAAACCGGCTGGCAAGCTGCCATGGATTTCGAAAAAGGCTTGGCCGCAACGGTGGATTGGTACAGATCGAATCAACCGTGGGTGGCCCGAGTGCGTTCGGGCGAATATCAGAATTACTATCACCAGAACTACGGCGCGCGATAGCGAATTGCAAGTGAGCTTTTCGAGTTCCACCTAAGAGAAGGGCAAGCCGGCCCTTCACTGTGCAGCAATGATAAACTCAAGTGGCTATGACACGGCGATCTATTCTTACCACTTCGGCCAGCGCACTGGCTGCATCACAACTATCGGAACGCCTCAGCGCGGCGGACACCGCCACAGGGATGAAAGGCCGCATCAATCATTCGGTCTGCAAATGGTGTTATGCCAAGACCTCGCTGGAAGACCTTTGCAAATCAGCGAAGGACATTGGGCTTAATTCTATTGAGCTGCTGGGCCCTGCCGATTGGCCAATGCTGAAGCAATACAACCTGACTTGCGCCATGGCATCGAACCCCGTCATTGATGGGCTGGGCGGCATTGGCAAAGCGTTCAACCGGCTGGAGCATCACGATAAGCTGATTAAGGCCTACGAGGAAATTCTGCCCCAAGCTGCTGCGGCAGGTTTGCAAAACGTCATCTGCTTTTCCGGCAATCGCGATGGGATGAGCGATGAACAGGGAATGGACAATTGTGCCGTGGGACTGAAACGGCTGATGACCGTTTGCGAAAAACACAAAGTAACCTTGGTGATGGAGCTTTTGAATTCGAAGGTGAACCACAAAGATTACATGTGCGACCACTCCCAGTGGGGTGTGGAACTTTGTAAGAAAATCGGGTCAGAACGGTTTAAGCTGCTGTACGACATCTACCACATGCAGATTATGGAAGGCGACGTAATTGCCACCATCAAAAAGTCCCACCCATACTTTGCGCACTATCATACCGGCGGAGTCCCGGGACGTGCGGAGATCGACGATTCGCAGGAACTGTACTATCCAGCCATTATGAAGGCAATTGTGGACACGGGATTCAAAGGCTTTGTGGCGCAGGAGTTTGTGCCGAAGCGTGAGGACAAGCTTGGTTCGCTGAAACAAGGCGTGAAGATCTGCGACGTTTAAATTAAAAAAGGCGCACAGCGGAGATTCCGATGTGCGCCTTTTTGTTTTCCGGCTTGCGGGTTTTAGGCCAGTTCGAGTTCTATCTTTTTCTTTTCCAAATCAATTGCTGTGATTTTGAAATTGCGGATTTGCCCGGAGCGCAGCGCATTGGGATCACCCTTCACTTCCGGCGTTCCTTTGCCTTCCTTCCATCGGGACTTCAGCATTGCCGATAAGGAATTAATGTCCACGGGGCCAGCCTCAACCTTCTTTTCTTCCACGGGAACGGCGGGCGTCAGTTTGCAATCGCCCATTACTCCGTCGCCCAGTTCGATTTTTGCACGTGTAGGAGAAGCATCTACCACGCGGCCCGTTACCTTGTCGCCAGCTTTATGTTCAGCGATATATTCATCAGCGCGGGTTGGTTCCAGTTGCTTCAAACCCAAACGAATGCGGCGTTCGGTGTTGTCCAACTTCAATACTTTTGCCTTCACCACCTGACCAACGTGCAAAGCATCCTTAGGATGATCCAGACGTTTTTCATTGGCGATGTCGCCAATGTGAATCATGCCTTCAATGCCATCGCCAAGGTCGGCAAAAGCACCAAACTTCTGAAGACTGGTAATGGTGGCGTCCACAATTGTACCTTCCGGGTACTTGGCAGGAACATCGGCCCAAGGGTCACCTAGAGCTTGCTTCAAACCTAGCGAAATACGCTTGTCCTCTTCCTTAACGCCAAGGACAACCACTTCCACCTGCTCGCCGACTTTTAGTAAATCGGAGGCAGCGCGAACTTTCTTGGTCCACGACATTTCGGAAATGTGGATAAGCCCGTCAACTCCAGGTTCCAATTCGACGAAAGCTCCGAAATCAGCAAGGCGAACCACTTTGCCAGTGATGCGCGCACCAACAACAAGTCGTGCAAGAGTGGTCTTCCAAGGGTCAGGAATTAACTGTTTCAAACCCAGCGAAATTTTCCGCGTGTTGGGGTTGATCTTCAAAATCTTGACTTTAATTTGTTCGCCGATATTCACCACATCAACCGGCTTGCCAATGCGTTGCCAGCTCATGTCAGTGATGTGCAACAAACCATCAACGCCGCCCAGGTCAACGAATGCGCCGAACTCGGTCATACTGCGCACAGTGCCATCCACTGTTTCGCCTTCCTTCATTCGTTCAAAGGCAGCCTTCTTCGCTTCCGCAGCTTCCTCTTCCAAAATGGCGCGGCGGTCAACCACCACGTCTTCTTTTTCGGTGTCCAATTTGGTGATGCGGCAAGTAATGTCCTGGCCCAGCATCTTCACAAACTCAGCCTGATCGCGCACACCGCTGCGGCTGGCTGGCAGGAACGCGCGGCTGCCGATATCAACCGTAAGCCCGCCTTTAACAATGCCTGTGACCTTGCCAACGATGTTTCGTTTCTCGTCGAAAGCAGCTTGGAGAGCACTCCAATCTTTGGCGCGAATGATCTTCAGCGGAGTAAGAGCAAAATAACCGAGGTCATTAATGCCTTCGGCATTCACCTCGATAATATCGCCAAGCTTCGCCACATCGCCGCCAGCTTCCTGGTAAAGGCTAAGGGGCAACGCACCTTCCGTCTTGCGACCGATGTCAAGAATAATGTTGTCGTCTTTAATCGACACCACCGTTCCTTTAATCGCCTCGGATCTGGTTTCAGTTGCGGCCGGAGCTTCGGCCTTTTGTTGCTGTTCGAACTCCGACAAAATGGCGGCGAACGAGGGCTCTTCAGCGGAGCCTGTTGCTTCCACGGGAGTCATATCGGGAGAATTTCCTAGAGTCATGGGGACAAATACACTTTTGAAGGTTGAGCTTTATTCTCTCATACTTGCAAGATGGGTGTGGTGAGTGGCGTTTGCACCAACTCGGTAGAGCTTAAATTCTGAATAACTACAAGCTAAGAATGTTCTGCACCAATCCAGCATTTGCCCCGCAGATGGCGCGCCATGCAATACCACCATCCAAAGTCGTCAATCTACCACGCTTCCGGAAGGCAAGTCCGGCAAGATAGACGTCCGTTGTTTGGCGGGAGCCGGTCAAAATGGAAAGGTCGAATAACCCCGTATCCGTTAAGCTAATCTCGTCTGCCCAAAAGTGGTGAGTGGCGGGAAAGCCAGATTTAAACTGTGCCAGAGAACTTGCAGCCATGGCGGGCGTCAACTGCAAATTCGGATAGCTCCTGTGAGAAACGATGCGAATAAATCCGTTCTCCGTGATTGGACATGTGGCCCACCCTTTTACAACCGCAACGTTCCTAAACCAAGTTACTGCCAAGGCATGATGTTGATGCGCAGAATCAAGCAGGCTCACCAGCACATTCACATCCAAAAGGCTGATGCTCATTCGTCGTCCAATAGATTGCGAACCATATCGTTTGTAATAGTGATAGCCCCCGGCGCGTGAGTCCAGATGGGAATACCGTCTCTGAGTTCAACTGCGGATACCTCTGGCGTCAAACCGCGCCTCGCCAAATCGGAAAGCGCCCGACCAATACCTTGATTCTTGAGCCGCGCGATTTCTTTGGCAACCTGCATCACGTCATCATCAACATCTAATGTGGTACGCATATTGTCATCATAGCATCTTAATGTTCGGTCTATGCTGGCAGAAACTCATGCTCAAGCGGCTCGGCTGGCTCAATCCGCCTGACACGGATTTTTACCTCGATACGAGAACCGAGGCGGTTGAGAACGGTCATCAGCCGGTCAACTGTGAAACGCCCCAGATCCGCGTTGCGGATGCGCGAGAAATCGGCGGCGGCGATGCCCGTGCGCTCATGCGCCGCCCGCACCGTCAATTCATCTTTGTCGAGCGCCTTGATGATCTCGGCGGCAAGGATGGCCTTGAACTGCAAGGCGTCGGCGTTCTCGCGCCCAAGATCGCGGAACACGTTTCCGCTACCACGCACAATTTGAAGCTTTTCAGCTTTCATCGCAATATCTCCTTCAGTCGCTTCAAGCGGTCTTTAATTAATCAGGTCGATCTCACGTTGCGGCGTCTTAATGCCCTGCGTTGCTTTCTTTTGGAAGGCGTGCACAACCCAGATATCGGTACCGAGTCGCACGGCGTAGACAACCCTGTACGCATCACCCTCAAACGGCAAGGCAATCTCCAGTACGCCAGAGCCAAGCCCTTGCAGCGGCTTCGCAAGGTCAGCCTTGCTTCCCTCGGCAGCAATCGTGAGCGCGGTGAGGCAGATCGCTTGTGCCCCTTCCGGGATCTTCTCGAATTCCCTAAGTGCTGGCCTGAGCCAGGAAACTGGCCGAGTCTTACGGACTTCCGCCATCCGCTATCGCGTGCCATCCATAGAACTAATGTTGTCATATTTGACAACTAAACGTCGAGCAGCCGGGACAGGGCAAGTTTGGCGAATCCGGTGCCGACCGCGCTCTATGCAAACTTACCGCCAACATCAAGGCCAACGGCTTGCAGCAAAACCTCAACGCAGTACTCCACCGCGCTAACATTGCTGATGTGGATCAACCCATTCAGTCATCGAAACGGCCCGGTATTTGGATGGTCCGGCGTGATGACATTGTCTGGCTGGCGTTATTCGGACTGATGGCCTGGGCCACTCCAAGCGACAACGTCGAGGCACTGCTCAGCATCGGGCTCTTCGCAATTTCACAATTAATTGAAGGGCGCGTTCCGTGGTTTTCTACGCAACATGGCGTGCTCACCAGCATTGCCGTGAAAATTTTGCTTGGTTGGTTTCTCATCGGCTGGACCGACGGCATTAACAGCACTTACTATCCAATCCTGCTTGCTCCCGTGATCACTGCCGCTACCCGCCTAGGCTGGTTAGGCACCTCTGTTGTGACGCTGGCTGCATGCAGCACTTATCTTTACTTCCTCCGCTATATTGATTTTTCCATTCAATCTGTTTCCTGGAAAGAACTTGCACTACACCTTGGCTTCTTACCAGTGGCTGGTTACTTGACTTACATCCTGGCTGAAACCAATCGTGAAGGCGCGCGGCTGGCTCGCTCCGTAGCAGGGCAGTTGGAAGTAGCCAATCGAAGCCTGCAAGAGGCCGAAGCCGCAGTGCGCCGTTCCGATAGACTGGCAGCCCTAGGACAGTTAACAGCTGGCTTAGCGCACGAACTTCGTAACCCATTGGGTACCATTCGCGCATCTTCTGAAATGTTGCGTAAGTCCCTTACCGGAAATGAAAGCGAGGTGGCCGCAGAAATGGCCGGGTTTATTCAAACCGAAGTGGACCGCGCGAATTCGTTAGTCACTCGCTTTCTGGAATTCGCCAGACCTTTGCCCTTGCGACGCGCCGCTGTTTCCCTAGCCGATATGCTGGACCGTGCCATTTCGCAGTTTGAGCATGCAGCTCCACAACCGGATGTTTCCATTTACAAGAACTATTCGCCCGAAATTCCACCACTGGAAATTGATGCGGAATGGATGGAGCGAGTGGTTTACAATTTGTTGATGAACGCCGCGCAGGCATCACCCGCAGGTAGCGCTGTGACTGTGAAAACCCGATTGCTGGATGATCACAGACAAGCGGAAATTTCTGTGATTGATCGCGGTTCCGGCATTGACCCCAAGAACCGGGAAAATATTTTCAACCCTTTCTTCACCACAAAACCTGATGGAGTTGGCTTGGGTCTGGCCATTGTGTCCAAAGTGATTGATGAACACGGGGGCCAGATTTTGGTGGAAAGTGAACTTGGTAAGGGAAGTATTTTTCGAGTGCTACTGCCATTAAAGGCTCCAATGGAAAATTCTATCCAATGAAACAACGAATCCTGATAGTGGAAGATGAAGAAAAACTTAGGCGTGTGATGGAACTGCAATTGCGTTCCTCCGGCTTTGAAGTGGAACAGGCGGGCACGGCCGAACAGGGTCTGAAAATGATTGACCATGCCGACCTGATCCTCACCGATCTGCGTCTACCCGGCATGGATGGCATTGAGTTTCTGCGTGCCGTGCGCCAGCAGTTCGCCCATACTCCTGTGGTTTTGATGACCGCTTTCGGCACCATTGAAAATGCCGTGGAGGCGATGAAAATTGGTGCCAATGATTTTTTGTTGAAGCCTTTCTCCCTCGATCATTTGGTTGCGGTGGTGAACAAGGCTTTGGAGATGCGCAACCTCCGCGCTGAGAATCGGCAGTTGCGCGAAGAGCTTGGCCAGCGCTTCCAGTTAGACAATATTATTGGCCGCAGCCAACCAATGCAGGAAATTTTCTCCACCGTAATGCGTGTTGCCCCTACTCGGGCCACCGTGCTTTTGGCGGGCGAAAGCGGCGTTGGCAAGGATCGCATTGCACGGGCTATTCATCAGCAATCGCCACGCAAAGACAAACCCTTTGTGAAAATCAATTGCACCTCCATTCCGGAAAATCTAATGGAGAGCGAACTGTTTGGTTATGAGAAAGGCGCGTTTACAGGTGCCAACCAAACCAAGCCAGGTAAGTTTGAGCAGGCGGATACTGGAACGGTCTTTTTAGACGAGATTGGCGATGTCCCTCCGGCGATTCAAGTGAAGCTGCTGCGTATTTTGCAGGAGCGGGAATTTGAACGGTTGGGGTCAAACAAAACAATGAAGATCGACGTGCGGGTGATTGCAGCCACCAACGTGGACCTGCGTGCGGCACTGGAACAAGGTACGTTTCGCGAGGATCTTTATTACCGCTTGAATGTGGTGCCAATGAACATTCCACCGCTTCGCGATCGCAAAGAGGATATCCCTGTGCTGGCGGAATTCTTTGTCACGAAATTGGGTAAGGAGTTAGATAGCCCGGTGCGAACCATTTCCCGCGCTGCGGTTGCAAAGTTGATGGACTACAATTTTCCGGGCAATGTGCGCGAACTTGAAAATGTTTTGGAGCGCAGTATTGTGATGGCTGAAGGTCCGGAACTGACAGCATCGGATATCCGGCTGGACCTGGCACCGGCGTCACGGCACCATGCTGAATCATCGAACAGCTTTCTGCCGGAAGGGATGACGCTGGATCAGTATGAACAACAACTTATCAAAGAGGCGTTGAAGCGCGCGAACGGAAATAAGAGCCAGGCAGCGCGTCTGTTGGGTTTGACTCGCAATGCGTTCCGGTATCGCCTGGACCAAATGGGCATGGATTCAAGCGATACCGAATAAGTTCTACTTTCCGGCGATCACCCAGCGATCACTGCGAAACGGACCAGCGGGCAGCCCTTCGCGATTGATTAAGTTCGCAGTTGGGTCATCCACCCAGGCATAGCGGACGGCAGTGGGCTCTGTCACTTCAGTGCTGGAAAGCACAACCGTATTCCCTTCAATCTTCGCCGCCGCCGGTACAAACTTTTCGTCTTTACCGGCAACCAGGAAGCCTTTCAACTCCTCGTTACCCGGCACGCTGAGACCTGCGCCAACATGGTTGAACCAAACTCGAATAGCATTGCCTTCCAACGTGCTTTGACGATACAAAGGACCGGAGTATTCAATTTTTTCGCCATAAACAGTGGCCCGCGCGGCGAGTGCCAAACGATGTCCAATGGCTTGTTTGTTCTTCGGATGAATGTCGTTCGATTCGCCAACGTCAATAGCAACGGCCATACCAGTGTCGCGCAACTCCAGTGCCTCGGCTTGCGATTCACGCAACAGCGGCCAATAGGGATTGGCCTTGTAGTTGGCTAATTGCACAAACAGAAACGGCAGACTTCCCTGCCCCCAGCCCGCACGCCAATCTTCAATCATTAACCGGAACAGCCGACGGTACGGCATTGCGTGAACCACGTTGGCATTTGCTTCTCCCTGATACCAGATAACACCGCTGACGGCATAAGGAATCAACGGGGCGATCATCCCGTTGTAAAGACCCGCTGGAGTGTTGGGGTGTCCAGGGCCAACCGGGGGGCGTGGTGCGGTTGGCAGCTTTGCATTTTCAACCTTGGCTTTTGCCACCGCTTGCTTATGATTCTCTAGCGCCTTGTCATAACGTTCCTTGGCAGCTGGATAGTTGCCCAGAACTTTTTCCCAATCTGAGGAAATGAACTTCAAAGCAGGCTCGGATTCCAGGGCCGGAGCACTGGTCCAGGATTGGGCGGGGGTGCCACCCCAGGAAGAGTGAATGAAACCAATGGGCACGCCCAGTTTCTGGTGTAATTCTCTGGAAAAGAAATAACCCGCAGCTGAAAAACCTTTCACGGAACTGGCGTCGCATAATTTCCATGAACCAACCACATCATCGGAAGGGGAATCGGCGACAACTCGCTTCACTTGAAAGAGTCGAATTTTGGGATATTGGGCGGAGGCGATTTCAGTTTCGGCATCCTTTGATCTTTCAACGGACATTTCCATATTGGATTGGCCGGAGCCAACCCAGACCTCGCCGACTAAAACGTCGTGGACGACTAAGGTGTTTTCACCTGCTATCGTAAGGTCCGCAGGCGCACCGGGCTTCATCGGGTGGAGGAATACCGACCATTTGCCAGCAGCAGAAGCTTTGGCCAATACCTTCTGCTCTTGAAAAGTGACGGTTACGGATTCGGCTGGGTTCGCCGTGCCCCAAATTCGCACCGGAACGTTTTGACGCAGCACCATATGGTCGGAAATCAATGAGGGCAGTTTTACAGCAGCGGAAAGTTGCCACCCGGCAGCCAGCAAAGGAAGGAGCAAAAGGAATATTCGGCGCATAAGCAACGACTATTGTGTCATGTCTTAAGAATTGATTGAAGGCAAAAGTAAAACCGGTATCATCTGTAATCCTTTTCCAGTCACCCGCCGATAATGCCAATGGGGGAGATGGATTAAGTAATCCGTCTTTGTATGGATCAAGCTGCATTAAAAACGGCGGAAATAGTTCAACTAAGGCTTAGTATTCCTTATTCCTGGAATCAGTCGTTGGAGGAAACCAGCTATGCTCCAACAGTTCTGATCGTGGATGATCTGGAGATCAATCGTCGTCTATTAAAGGCGATGCTCCGCAGCACGAATTACCGTTTCCTGGAAGCAAGGCGTGCTAACGATGCACTGCATATTCTTGAAACGGAACCCGTTGACCTAATTATTCTGGATTTGATGATTCCAGGCTTAAGTGGGCCCGAGTTCTGCAGACATGTTAAGAACAACCGCAAGACTCAGTTGGTGCCAGTGCTGATGATTACCAGTCTGCACGGCGTTGAAAACGAGATTCAAGGGATCAATTCCGGTGCTGATGAATTCTTAACCAAGCCTTTGCATCCCGCTTTGGTGAGGTCGCGAATCAGCGCGATGCTGCGCAATAAGGCGGCAGTGGATTCTTTGGAAGAAGCCGAAACCATTTTGTTTGCCCTTGCTCAGGCAGTGGAGAGTAGGGATCCTTACACCGCAGGTCATTGCGAACGCCTGGCGACTTATAGTGTAGCGGTTGGAAACGTATTGGGGCTTTCCAGGCAGGAATTGGTGGCACTGCATCGTGGTGGATACCTGCACGACATTGGCAAGGTGGCTGTACCTGACAAGATTCTTCACGGAACAGAAAAGCTTACGGCGGAAGAGTGGGAAGTTATGAAGTTGCACACCACGCGTGGCGAGGAAATTTGCCGGCCCATGAAGAGCCTAAAACCTGTGCTTCCCATTATTCGAAGCCATCACGAACGCTGGGACGGAACAGGATATCCGGATGGTTTGGCCGGAGAGAATATTCCACTCTTGGCCCGGATTCTTCAGGTGGTGGATATCTATGATGCGCTGATTACAGCCCGCACCTATAAACCCGCACTGTCCCATGAGGAAGCGATCCGAATTCTGGAAGAAGAAGCTGCAAAGAAGTGGCGTGACCCGGATTTGGTTGCTTTGTTTGCCAATATTTCAAACAGCTCCTGGGAGCAGAGCATTGCTGAGTTTGCTTCCTCGGAATGGGAAGAACTGCAGTCCATGCGCATTTCCTTGGAAAACATGCAAGTATCGGTTTCCCGTCAGGCGGGATAAACCATCAGCAGGGCTTACTTACGGACAGGAATTACTCTGCCGTTCCCTCTTGCCATTGGCTGAGGCACAGTAGACGGCACCGGTTCCGGCTCAGGTTCGGGAAGCTTCTTGGGGCGCGCATCCAATTTCTTCGCGATGTACTCATCCTTCGCCTTAAGGAATTTCGGCGATTCTGGAGCAATCTTGGTAGCCTCAGTCACCTCCACATCGGTAACTTCTTGAGCCATGCCAACAAACTTCTGCAGGTAATTTTTGATGCGATCTTGAACCAATCGTTCACTGGAGCTCATCAAAAGGAAGATAATCTGGTCCCCTGCCGCATGCCGAAGCGCCTTGTAAATCAAGGACGGTTTTTTCAAGGTTGGTGACTTGATTTCCTTTTCCAATTTCTTTGACTTTGCTTCCAACTGCTGCCAGTTATTCACCGTAGCCTTGTCAATACTCATATTCTTGATCAGGGCATTCTTTTCTTTAGGGGAAAGCTTTTGAGTCAAGATATAGAGAAACAGACTTGGATAATTCGTTTCAAAGCCGATTTCAAATGGAATATTCGTCCGTGCCTTCATCAGCTTCTGCATACCAGCCAAATTCACTTTGGCACCAGTAAGAGCTGGGGAAAACAGTGGCAGAATTTTCTCTTCGTCCAGAATCCGGAGCAGTTCAGCAGGGTTCACTTCGCCGGCCATGCGCAACAGTTCGGGCCCAAGGATTTCATTAGAAATCTTCAGATGCAGCCCGGATTCCTTTACGTTTTCATACTGCCCTTTGGTCCGTTCTGACAAAGGAAAATTCATGCGTACGCTGAAGCGCCACATGCGCAATACCCGCGACGCATCGTCGTAGAGGGCGTAGCTGTAGGCAGTGTGCATTTCCCGGCGTTCGAGGTCGGCCAGTCCGTTGGTGGGATCGAGCAGCAACCCGCGCGATGCTTTGTTCAAAGACAAAGCAATGGCATTGATGGTGAAATCGCGGCCCCGCAAATCCTCGTGAATTGTAGCGGAGGTTACCGTGGGCTTCGACCCGGCTCGGCCATACTTTTCCACTTTCGCCATCGCGAATTCCGCAGTAACATTGCCTGGAAAACGCATCTCAATACTTTTCTTCCGATCATCAGTGGAAACTATTTCGCCATGAAGCTTCTTTTCCAAAAGCTTTGCCAGAGGCTTGGGTGCACCTTCGACCACAAAGTCGAGATCGCGGACTGGATAGCCGCCCAAAACATCCCGCATCGCTCCGCCGGCCAGAAAGACACTGAGATTTGTATCAGCCGCCGCTGCTTGCACAGCGTTCACCACCTGAAACTGGCTTGCCGTCAGGTGGCTCTCAAGCATGAACATGTAATCACTCATTCAACAGCTCTCCAAAACTAAATCAAGCAAATCAAGCACGTGGATGATGTTCATCCACGACCCGCCTTAAACGCCCGCGCATAACGTGCGTATAAACCTCAGTGGTCCCAATATCAACGTGGCCCAACATGGTCTGCACGCTGCGTAAATCGGCTCCGTTCTCCAGCAAATGGGTGGCAAAGCTATGACGCAGCACATGGGGTGTTAAACCATGAAAAATGCCTGCTCGCTTCCCCAACTCCCGGAGAGCGGTCCAAAACATTTGACGGGTCATCCGGCTACCTCTACCCGTCACAAACAAAAACCGGCTTGCCCGCTGCTTTAAAATTGCAGGACGGGCTTCCTCAAAATACCTGGTCACAAATCCAATGGCTTGCCGTCCAACGGGAACCAGCCGCTGCTTATTGCCCTTGCCGGTAACTCTCAGCACTCCCAGATCTGCATTAAAATCAGTGATCTCAACCGCGCATAACTCCGACACCCGCAGACCCGATGCATAGAGCAGTTCTAGCATAGCTCTGTTTCGTTGGCCCAAGGGCTGAGTGAGATCACAAGACTGTAATAACTTATCAATATCTTCCGCATTTAAAAACTTCGGAATGGATTTCCATTGCTTTGGCGTCGACAAGAACTCTGTCGGATCCGCCGTCAATGTTCCAAGACTAATCAAATGACTATACAATCCTCTCAGACTGGATAGGTGTCTGGCAATAGAACGACTGCTAAGTCCTTTTTTGTAAAGTAGATCCACATAGTGACGAAGATCTTCTTCAACGGGGATTCCGGACACTTTGGCTTCCTCGGAAAAGTGACGGAAACCATTCAAATCTAAAGAGATAGCGGAAATAGAATTCTTCGCCAACCCTTTTTCCATTCGGCAAAAATCGAGATAGCGCTGTACGATAGCGGACAAAGAAGCCACTTCCAGCATTGTGCCAATGATACAATACTTACGAAAATGTTTGGAAGCAATCCGAATTTGGAGTGGCGTTTTTGAGTACTTCTTCTAGCAAGAAGGCGCTGGTACTGCGATTTGATCGCGAACCGCTGCCCGGCTTTGTAAATCCGCAGAACTTTGCCACGCCAAGTGGCATCGAACTCCTGACTCCTCAGGGTCAGGTGCAGATCCTGCCCTTTTTCGAAGTTAAACTCGTTTGTTTTGTTAAAGATTTCGCTGATTCCCCGAACGTTTTTGAAAAGCGGCAATTCGCTGCACGGCCCAAAACTCTGGGACTTTGGGTTCGTTTGAAATTTCGCGACGGAGACATGCTGGAAGGACTTTTGTCCAGCAATTTGTTACAGATAGAGCAGTTCGGGTTCACCGTAGCTCCGCCTGACCCTACATTACAGCGCATCTTTGTACCGCGGTCGGCGTTAACCGATCTGGATGTTCTTGGTGTAATCGGAAGTGCGTTGAAGAAACCTAAGGTGAGACCGGTTTCCGAAGATCAACTGCAAATGTTTGAGTAAATTCTTTAGAGCAAACGGAAATTTACTTCGACTTGGGCAATCACAGGAACTGCACGCCCGTCCTTGACGCCTGGCTTGAATCTCCACTTCTGGACAGATTCGATAGCCTTCTCATCCAATCCGAGGCCTAAGGCGCGAATAATGCGAATATCGCGGGGATTGCCTTTTTCGTCAACAACCACAGAAAGCAGCACCGTGCCCTGGAATTTCGCTTTGCGAGCCTCTTCGGAATACTCAGGCTCAACTTTGAATAAGAGTGCAGGTGAAGACACGCCGCCACCGACGCGGTAAACGCCGCCGCCCGTTCCGCCGCCGGAACCAGGTCCTAAACCACCACCAGTGCCTGAGCCTACCCCACCGCCGCTACCGCTACCAATTCCAGCACCAGACCCAGTGCCGTTGGAAGGAATTTTCCCAAGGGAGTTGGGGTCGCCGAAATTCGGCATATTCACGTTAGGCACAGCTGTATCCAACTGAATGGTGGGTTCCATAATTAGTTTTGGAGCTGTATTGTTTACAACTGCCATAGGCGGAGTAAACTGTCGCGGTGAAATTTTCGGGAGTTTTCCCTTGCTAGCCTGAACCAAACTGCGGTCTCCACCGCCACCACCACCGGCGCTTGTCTGCTTCTTGATGGGTTCCGGTTTGTAAGCCGCCAGATCAGGAGCAATCAGCGGGACCATATCCTTAACCTTCTTCTGGATTGTTTCGTTGGTGCTTAGAAACAGAACAAGCACAACAGCTAAGCCGTGAAGAACCACAGAAACTGCTTTGGTTTTTTTTGACTCATCATCCACTGACCATATGTCTTTAACCGCAACAGGCTTGGAGGTTAATTCAAGCGGCGGGAGCTTTGGAGGGTTGATCAGTTCCTTGAAGGAATCAACAATTGTGAAAAACCACGGAGTGTTGGTTTCCGGAGTCAGAAGACGCGCCAAATGAATGTCTTCTTCCTGCTGCGTCGGGTTTACCGGAGTCATCGCCATCCAAATAGATTCCTACAAAGTTACAGACGCGAAACAAGGGACTGAGGTTGCATGCCCTTGGGGAAATCCTACCAAAAATTGTATCGCAATACAACAATGGCCCAAATCCTCTACCAAATTCCGTAACAGTTGTATCCAGAACAACTTAACAAATGATTTCACCCTGCCAACCCTAGGCGTACCAGCATTGCTTCCGGGTCAGGTTGCCGTCCCATGAATTGTTGATACAGCTGAATCGGTTCCTCGCTGTTCCCTTTCGACAGAATTTGATCACGGAATGCGCGCCCAGTTTGAGAATTGAGCACCCCTTCCTTGTGGAATCGGCTGAAGGCATCGGCGTCCAGCAATTCGGCCCATTTGTAAGAATAGTACCCGGCACCGTATCCAACTGGGCTGGAAAACAGGTGCGTGAAGGAGGCAATCATTGCATGGCCTTTTGGCAATGGCACTGGCAGGCAATCAGCCAGAATGTTACTTGAATAAGATATGGGGTCGCCGTGAATTTCGGGGTTGTACTTCATGTGCAGTGATAAATCGATTGTTGAAAAACTGACTTGCCGCATTTGAGCAGAAGCTGAGCGGAATGTCTTGGAATCCTGCAGCTTCTTCAATAAAGCATTTGGCAGAGGTTCACCAGTTTCATAATGGCGGGCAAACAAATTCAAAGCCTTCTCTTCAACGCACCAATTTTCAAGAATTTGCGAAGGAAGCTCAACGAAGTCCCAAGCAACGTTTGTGCCAGCTAACCCGCGCACCTCAACTCGAGTGAGGCAATGATGCAACAGGTGGCCAAATTCGTGGAAAACTGTTTCCACCTCGCGGTGAGTAAGCAGGGCAGGCTTGCCATCCAAGGGAGGAGTCATGTTGCCGCAGATTAATCCCAGGTGCGGAGTCCAGCCGTTGGCAGTTGGACGCCCCAGGCAAAAACCATCCATCCAAGCTCCACCGCGCTTGGTTTCGCGTGGGAACATGTCGGAATAGAAGCATCCCATCAGTTCGCCGGAAGTCCGGTCATAAATGGCGTAAGATTCCACATCGGGGTGCCACACTGGAACATTTTCGCGCCGCAACACGTTTATGCCAAAGAGTTCACCGAAGATTTCGAACATGCCTTTCAGCACCTGCGGCAGAGGGAAGTAGGGCCGCAACTCCTCTTCGTTGAAATCCATTTGCTGAGCACGCATTTTCTCAGCAAAGTAAGAAATGTCCCATAGTTGCATGGGTCCTTCGGCTTCTTTGGTTATTTGAAAGCGAAAGGCTTCCAACTCGCGATTTTGTTGTTCCCAAAATGGAAAGGTTCGCTCTCGAAGGGACTCGATAAAAGCCAACGCGGAATCGCCGGATTTCGCCATGCGATCAGCAGTCACCAAATCGGCAAAATTCTTATAGCTAAGCAGGTTCGCTTTTTCACGGCGCAACTCAAGAATGCGCGATACGATTGGGCGGTTATCGCGATCCCCTTGCGTGGCTCTTGAATAAAAGCCCCGCGCAATTGTTTCGCGAATCTGGCGATTGTCAAGATAATTGGAAACAGCGGTGAAACTAGGTGCTTGCAGGGTGAACCGCCAGCCCTCAACACCCTTTGATTCGGCGCTTTGTCTAGCGGCTGCAACGGCTGAAGGCGGCAGACCAGCTAACTCGCTTTCATCGGTAACCACAAGCTCAAAGTCGTTAGTTGCATCCAGAACATTTTCTGAAAACTTCATGGTGAGCTTGGATAACTCAACATCGATTTCAGCTAACCGAGCCTTGCCTACCGAACCCAGTTCAGCCCCAGCGCGCCGGAACCCATCCAACGTTTTTTCCAAATAGCGCTTGTGGACTCCAGTAAGATTGGAAGCTTCGGCAGTTACAGCATAGTCTTTCAGCGCCTGATAAAGTCCTTCATTTAGAGAAATACTGGAATAGAAGGCACTAACGTTTGGCTGAGAAATGTTGACTGCAGCGCGCATCTCAGGCGTAGACGCCACAGATTCCAGATGGCGAACAATTGTAATGGCCCAATCCAAACCTTCGGTGGCCACGTCATAGGCGGCCATAGTGTTATTCCAAGTTCGAGGGGAAGGTTGGTTGATGATCTGGTCGATCTTCAGTTTGGCATTTTTGATGAGCTGATCCAGCCCCGGCTCAACATGGGAGGCTTGGATTTTATCGAACGGGATATCAAATTGAGGTTGAAGGAGCGGGTTTGCAGCAGACATCAGTTAGCTACCAAAGTACAAGAAAAGCGGCTGAATAACCAGCAGTAAAGCAATACAAGTAAGAATTGCTAATTGTTCGATATTTGTAAACGGCTACTTTTCAGTGGAATGAAGTATTTACACTGTTAGTAAATGTTTCGTCATACGGTTGCGTGGACGGTTTTCAGTTGGTTGCCGTTTTCGTCAAAGATCCCCATTTCCCCAGACAACGAAAATCGTCTTGAACTTTGAAATGACCCGTTGCCATCCATGCCTTGTGGAAGGCATCAACTTCAAACTCATCATCCAAACTGACGGCCGGATCAGTTTTGGTTCGGCCTTCGTTTCAATCGAAGGTGCTTGCTTGTGAGTCTAGATCGATTAGCGCTGCTCGCACCTTCCGGGATCTCGCATAGGCGGCCAGATGTACAGCGGTTGTGCTTTTGCCACTCCGCCCTTTTGCGCAATGATGGCTGCGGTTTTCATACTACAGTGGTAGCATGTTATCACATAGCGCGAGGCGCCTGAGCAGGATAGGTCTAGTTCAGCAAGGGAAACATGGTACCTTTGGTTAGGTTCGCAATAATGAGAACCATGGGAAGAGTGGTTGCCTCAAACAGAAATTTTCTTCTTCCGAGAACCGGGCAGGCCCGTGCCGCTTCTGGACTGGCTCGACGAGATGCCCACCAAGGTGCAGTCCAAATGCACCGAGCGGATTGATCGGTTGGGCGAACTTGGCCATGAACTCCGGCGACCGGAAGCCGATTTCTTGAGAGACGGAATCCATGAACTTCGAGCAAGCTACCAGGGGGTTCACTACCGAATGCTGTATTTCTTTGCCGGTAAGGCTGTGGTGGTTGTATCACACGGATTGACCAAGGAAAGGGAAGTGCCGCCGAAGGAGATCGATCTCGCCGTGAAGCGGAAGAAGCAGGTTGAGACGAACTTCAAGCAGTTCACGTTCAAACCGGAGTAGAAGGAAGGGTATGCCAAAGAAACAGTTCAGTTCAAAAGCCTCGGCGTATCTGTACAAGCGATATGTAGCCGGTGATCCGGCGCGAGAACAGTCCTACGAAGAGGAGGTCATCAACGCGGAGATCGCGCGGAAGATCCATAACCTTCGCACGAAGGCCGGTCTCACACAGCAAGAACTGGCTTCTCGGATAGGGACGACCAAATCGGCGATCTGCCGTTTAGAAGATGCCGACTATGACGGCCACTCTCTTTCCATGCTGAAGCGAATTGCTGAAGCCCTGGATAAACGCGTGCAGATTCGTTTCGTCGCCGCGAAGAAGTTGAGGGTCGCCTGATGCTCAACGCAGCAATCGCCTCCGGGAGCTGATCGAAGCATTCCCTGGAATCAAAGCAAAGAAGAAGAATCCCTCGTATTCGAGCTTTTTTGGGCAAGAACTTACTTGACAAATCACATTGTTAGCGATGGGTGAAATTTGGGTAGTGGGGTCAGTCTACCGAAATTTGACATTGGGGATGGTTAGGCTTGAGGGCGCTGGAACGTGTTTTCTATAACCAACTCTTCTAAGCGTTTAGCGGATTTTTGGATCCGACGAGCAATAGCCCGGTATGTTTTTGACCCTGAAAGTCCGGCAGCGGTATTCTCCCAAGATGGGAATGTTTCTTCCAGCTCTTCTAGTTCTTTACGCACTAATGAAATCTGGGCTTCTATTTTGAGGGCACCATCATTGCGTCTTCAATTTGATGCCATTATTTTCGCGCTCCACCTTGTTTTTGGCTTCCTTCTTGAGGAGGTCTGCCTTTGAAACGGTTAGCACCTTGCGGAACGCCATATCTAAACGTTCGGATGGCGTTCCACCTTCGCGAAGGTCGATTGCGGGAGGAGTTCTCATATGATTCCATCATATGCCCTAAAGGGCGGGAATACCAGCCCGCCCCGCCAACACTCCTTCCTGAAATAAACTTTGAAGAAATTTGCTTTTTGTGGAGGAGGAATGATATAAAGGAGGAGCAATGAAGTTCGATCAGATTCAATTCGAGGAGGCAGCGTATGATAGTGTTCGCGAAGTATTGGCCGCAGCGCGAAAATGTCAGGAGCTGCATGAAAGGGCTGGTCTGTCACTCCCCCATCGGATTCAGCGAATGTTGGGGCTCATTTCGGAATCCAGCGGCTCCACGCCCAGCGGGATGTCTTCGCGAGTCCCTAAGCCGGAGCGTGGTAACGTTCCCAGTGGTGCCGAACCTGACTGGATCTCGATTCCCCTCACTGATGGAATCGTGGCCACCTTGACATTGGCGCTCCTTCGGGCCAACGGACCGATGAAGTCCAAAGATGTACAGGACCGAATTGTGGATTTGAAGCCAGAGACCAAGCCAGGAAGCGTGGCAAATGTCGGTACTCGTTTTAAGGCGAACGCCACAATAATGTCCACGCCAGACGGGTGGCAACTCCTGAAGCCCGAAAGCGCCGCCATAATCCACGAGGGGAAGCTTTGGGGGCCTGCCGTGGTCTTCACGCCTCCAGAACTCGCGACTTATCGGCGTGAAGCGATCCTCCACATACTTAAATATTTTGCTAGCGGACTGCAAGTGGTTCAGATTGTCCAAGAGATCAACTCGTGTGATTGGTGGACAAGCGGAACGGTTAACAAAGACATGCTAAAAGCGGATCTTCCAATCCTCGCAGAATTGGGGAAATTAATACAGGTAGGCCAGAGCAGGAAATGGAAGCTGGCTCCAATAGAGAAGACACAATGACAATGAAACAACACATTTACGAGTGGTTAACAATGAGGAGAACAGTAGCCCCTGCCGCCCGAGTTCACCGACGGCTGGGGGCCATAACCGACCTGGGGCGCTAGGTTTAGCGACTGCCACGCCCCAGACTCAAGGTGAACAACGTTATAACTAATGCAGAGGATCGCAAGCCTAAAGCTCGCGGTCCTCTGTCCACTAACAGTATCAGCCATTTCAGCGGAATAGTCCACTATTCCGGCAGTTTACGATTGCCACTACCTTGGCGTTTATGCCGCTGGTTGCCGTTCATCCACATTCTTGCCTGTCAATTGATCCCACGTGAGACGCTTGCCGATGATCTGGCGAACGGCGAGATCAAACCGCTGGCCATCGTTGAAGTCTTTGCGATGATTAAAGCGGAAGGCTTGTTCATCCAAATAGGGGAACAAGTGAAATGGTTCAACTGAAATGTAAGTGCCGCCTAATGTGCGCTTGAGTAAGCTCCAAAAGTTTTCAAGTCCGTTAGTGTGGATCTCGCCATCAACGTAAGCTACAGCGTGATCAATTACCTCATGCTGGAACTCAGTTAGCCCCTCGTAGAAAATTGGTTGACGAAACAGCGCAATATGTGGGAACGCCGCTTGGATCACGATCAATATTTACTGGAAATGAAGGAGAAGGAATAATGACATCCTCAAAGCTATGGGTCCCGGATCCGAACCTGGACCTTGTTCTGGAACGAATTGTCGACGTAAAGGCGGAATTGGTTTGGAAAGCCTGGACCGAACCTGAGCACTTATGTCAAATGGTTTTGCCCATTGCCCTGGACCGCTTCTGATTGCGAGATCGATCTGCGTCCCGGAGGACTGTTCCGCACCACAATGCGATCACCGGAGGGGCAGGAATTTCCTAACGTAGGCTGCTACCTGGAAGTGGTTCGGAACAAGCGACTGGTTTTTACGGACGCGCTCCTGCCGGGTTACCGCCCATCGGAAAAGCCATTCATGACAGCGATTATTTCAATAGAGCCAAATGGTGACGGGACGAAGTACACAGCGGTGGCCCTGCATCGCGATGAGGCGGCACGAAAGCAGCACGAAGACATGAGGGTTTTAAAAGGTTGGGAGACGGCGCTGGATCAGTTGGTAGCGCATGTTAAGAGCTGGTAACATCACCGTGCGGCTCGAATTGTCCAGTTTACGCCCAGCAGGATTTGATGATCCACTGTACCGGTAGAGATCCCCACGTGCTGCGCTGAAAGATCGAGACTGAAGCCGTCACTAATTTGATATTCCATACCTTCCAACATGGTAAAAAAGCGGTTCAGTGAAGTCTGTTTTTCAACAGTGATATTGGCGTGCAAGGTTAACTTCTTACGCAAACCGTGCTGCCCCAATTTTCGCCCGTAGCCAAAAGCTACGTCGAAAATGCCTGCTGGATTGGTGTCACTTGCTTGGCTTGCGCCGGTCCAACTGACGCTTCCGCCGATGCTGTTCAAACCTGGATCAACACGAAACAGAGCACTCCCACCGCCACGAAATCCACCTTCCCCTCGGGTCTGAATGGTGATCATTGGGGCAATCCCCACATTGATACCGTTCCATTTTACTGCTGTGGTGCTGGTGAAAGTAATGTGGTCGCTGGCTTGGGTCAGCCGGTTGCCGTCAGTTACGAAACTATCCACAACATCAGCGTTGATCCCCCATTCGGTGTGCTTCAAATAGGCGTTGTCTGATTCTGGAGTAAAGCGCAATGTGGTGGGCATCCAGTAACTACCGTTTGCTGTGAAGCCATTCAATACATCCAATTCAAAGGTTCCGGGAGCTGCGATCAAAGGGGAAACTGTCAGTCTATTACGGAAGGAAACAGACTGACGGCGCATCCGTGGTGTCCTCCTGGGCGCAGCCCTAAGTTGCGATGAGCCGAGCAGCAACCCAAACAGCGTCAGCAGCGTCCTATAGTTCATTAGTTAAAGTGTACGCCTGCTTGGGCGGTTAGAATTAAGAGAGATACCATGAACCTTCGATTTGTACATCTGGCCGGAGCTTTGCTCGCAGCATCAGCATTCGGTCAATCCCTTAAAGACTTCGAAAAGAACGTTACCGAGTTTGATTTGCCAAACGGAATGCATTTCATTTTGTTGGAACGGCACCAGGCACCTGTGGCCAGTTTTTACATGCACGTGAATTCCGGCGCGGTGAACGATCCTGGTGGCCGCACCGGCATGGCCCACATGTTTGAACACATGATCGGCAAAGGAACAACCACCGTTGGAACTAAGAATTGGGCTGACGAAGAAAAAGCACTGTACGCCATTGAAGGTGCTTACGACACTTTGGAGGCTGAGCGCCGCAAGGGTCCACGAGCGGATAAAGGCAAGTTGGAAAGGTACGAAGCCACGCTGAAAAAGTACATTGAACTTGCCGGGGAATACGTGGATCAAAACGCTTTTGTGCGGTTGATTCAGGACAACGGGGCCAAGGGATTCAACGCCAGCACATCCATGGATTACACCAACTATTTTTACAGTCTGCCTTCCAATCGTGCGGAATTGTGGTTTCTGCTGCAAGCGGAATGGGTGAAGCGCCCGGTGTTCCGCGAATTCTACAAAGAGCGCGACGTGGTGCGCGAGGAACGGAAAATGAGATTGGAATCTTCACCACTAGGCAAACTTCTGGACGTGGCAATTACCAGCGCATTTGCGGCGCATCCTTATCGAGTAGCCGCTGGATGGGCTAGCGATATTGTTGCCTTGCGCGCCCGTGATGCGGAAGCATTTTGGAAAGAGCATTATGTGCCCAGTAACATCACTGTGGGAATTTCTGGCGATATTACTGCCGCTGAAGCCAAGCGGATGGCGATGAAGTATTTTGGCGACATGACTCCTGGAACTGCACCATCGCGAGTTACTACTACAGAGCCTCCGCAGATGGGGGAAAAGAGAGTGAAAGTGGAAGATGCAAGTCAGCCGTTTCTGCTGATCGCCTACAAACGGCCATCGGAAATGGATCCTGATGATGCGGCCTTCGATGTGCTGGATGGCATTGTTTCCGGCGGGCGCACAGGAATGATTTATAAGGAACTGATTCGTGATAAACAGTTGGCCTTGCAGGCACAGACAGTAACGAACTTCCCTGCCAGCCGCTATCCAAATTTGTTCCTGTTCTTCACTGTGCCAAATCAGGGAAAGACAGTGGAGGAGAACGAAAAAGCCTGGTATGAAATCGTGGAGAAATTGAAGTCTGCGCCAGTGGATGCAGCGACACTGAAACGGGTGAAGACGAAGATGCGCACCGGGATGATCAGCCAGTTGGACGACAATGCGGGCCTTGCTTCGCAGTTGGCACAGTACCATGCAACTTATGGAGATTGGCGGAAAATGTTCACCGCTTTAGAAGACATTGAAAAAGTAACTGCAGCCGATGTGCAGCGAGTTGCGAAAACTTACTTGGTGGAAAAAACGCGCACCGTGGCTTGGATTGTTCCCCCCGCAATTGAGCCAGCCAAGGGAGAAACAAAGTAATGAAGACGGCATTGTTATCTATTTTTGTGGCTGGCAGTTTGTTAGCACAACCAGTGAAGTCTCCAGCTGAAAAACTGATTTATCCACCGTTGGGGCAAGTGAAGACTCCAGAGATTCAAACGGCAACGCTGCCGAATGGGATCAAGCTGTATTTGATGGAAAACCATGCACTACCGCTGGTGTATGGCACGGCCATTGTGCGGACAGGCAGCCTTTTCGATCCTGCAGGCAAAGTGGGTGTGGGGGAAATGGGCGCATCCATCATGCGCAGTGGTGGTACCAAAACTAAGACAGGGGATCAATTGGATGAGCAATTGGAAAACATTGCGGCGACGGTTGAGGCCAGCATGGGCGACACCGAAGCAAGCGTCACCTTTACAACCTTGAAAGAAAATGCGGATGAGGTAATGGCCGTGTTCAAAGATGTGCTGACGCAGCCGGAATTTCGCCAGGACAAAATCGACTTACTGAAAAATCAGTTCCGCAGCGCGATTGGCCGTCGGAATGACGATGCGGATGCAATTGCATCGCGAGAGATGGAGCAAATTGTTTATGGGCGAGATACCGTGTTTGGCCGGCAACTTGAGTATGAACATGTGGACGCCATTACGCGGCAGGACCTGCTAGCATTTCACGCACGCTATTATTTCCCGGCGAATACTATGCTGATTGTTCAGGGTGATTTTTCTGCCGCCGACATGAAACAGAAAGTGGAAGCCTTGTTTGCCGATTGGAAAGAAGTACGTCCGCCCGTTCCAACATTTCCAAAAGTAGACCGCACCAAGAGCAAGCCCGGAATTTATGTGGCAGAAAAAGAAAACGTGGAGCAGACCTTTTTTGAAGTGGGGCATTTGGGTGGCAAGTTGAATGACAAGGATTATCCAGCCACTGAAGTGGCGCTGAGCATCCTTGGCTCCAGTTTTTCAGGGAGGTTGTTCAACATTATCCGCACGGACAAAGGCTACGCTTACAGCGTCAGCGGAAGTTGGGGTGCGGGGTATTTAAATGAACGGCTGCTGAACATTTCTGGTTCCGCTTCGTTGAATAAGACCACCGATACTTTGGAAATCATTCGCAGCGAAATTGGGCGGATTGGCAAGGAAGAAGTTACGGACCAGGAATTGAAATCCGCCAAATCGCGAGTGTTGAATAGTTTCATATTCAATTTTGATCAACCTCGCAAGACACTTACAAGGATGGTGAGTTATAGTTACTACGGTTATCCATCGGATCACTTATTGAGCTATCAAAAAGCCATTGCAGCAGTTACTAAAGCCGATGTACTGGCCGCAGCAAAACGCAACTTGCAAGTGGACAAGCTGGTGTATGTGGTGGTGGGTAAAACCTCAGAGTTCGGCAGGCCGCTATCGGATTTGAAACTGCCCATTAGTAAGATTGACCTCACCATACCAGAGCCGAAAAAGAAGTCGAATGCCAAGACCGATGCAACTGGCGCAGCGAAAGCTAAACAGTTGCTGGCACGCGCTCAGCAGGCAATGGGCGGAGCTGAGGCTTTAGCTGCAATCAAGGACATGACCTGGAACGTGGATATGAACATGGCTGGCACATCGCTAAAGTCCAAGAATCTGTTCCGCGTACCCAATCAGTTCCGGCAGGAACAGGAGTTGCCATTCGGCAAGGTGCTTGTTTATTCGGACGGCACCACCGGATGGATGAAAACGCCGCAAGGTGAAATTCCCATGCCACCTGAATTCCTGACGCAAGTAAGAGGGCAGATTATGAAGTTACTGCCGACTTTGGTGATAAGCGACAGGGTTGCCAATCGCACCATATCCCTTGTTGACGACAACACGGTGGAAATTTCTGAACCGGGCAACCCTTCCATGAAATTGCGGTTCAATGCCAAGTCAGGCTTGCCGGACAAAGTGAGTTACGCTTCAACAGGAATGCAGGGAATGGTGGATGTGGAAGAGGAGTTGGACGACTTCCGCGATATTGGCGGTGGCGTGAAAATGTACTTTAAACAAAGCGTAACGCAATCGGGACAGAAGGCAACTTCTGTGCTGAGCGACTACAAGATCAATACTGGTCTGACCAAAGAGGCATTGAGCGCCAAACCATGAAAGCTTTTAGTTTGCTGATGATCTTCGCCATGGGCGGATTTGCCCAGGAAACCGGCATCCAACAGCGAGGCCGTAAAGTGGTGGATACTGCGCTGGAAGCCTTGGGAGGTGCGCAATTTCTGGCTGTAACGAGCCGCACAGAACAGGGACGTCTGTATTCATTCCATAACGACCGAACCACCGGGGCGGCTCGGGCAAAACTCTATACAGCTTATGTTTCCCGTCCTGAAGGGGCGGCTGCTGGATTCTTTGGACAACGGGAACGACAGTCATTTCTATCCAAGAAAGATAAGGAAGAGCGTGCCGTAATTTTCAACGAATTAGAGGCCTTTGATTTGGGTTATCGGGGTGCTACGCCAATAGCAAAAGACGTTTATGACCGATACCGTGATTCGGCGCTACGCAACATCTTTTACATTTTGAAGCATCGCCGTAACGAGAAGGGGATGATTTTTGAGTACCGCGAAACAACTACCCTGGATAATCTTCCCGTGGAAGTAGTGGACATTACAGATGACGAAAACCGTGTTGTGAAAGTGTATTTTCACCTTTCGACACATTTGCCTTTGCGGCAAGTGTATGAGCGGCGCAATCCTGAGACTCGCGAATTGAATGAAGAAATTTCCATGTTCACAAAGTACCGTGACGTTGGCGGTGGTGTGAAGTGGCCGTTCAACATCACTCGGCATCGCAACGGGGAAAAGATTTTCGAATTGTTCTCTGAGTCGGTAAAGATCAACGAACCCATCAGCGACAGCCAATTCAAGCTGCCTACCGGCGTCGCCATCATTAAGAGACGCTAACTAATTCTCGGTTGGTTTTTCAACACTATCGACCACAATCATCGGGACGGGTCCTTTCTGTGATTCCAACTTCAAACCGAGCTGTTCCTGAAGAGCGGTGAAGATAGACGGACCACCCGTATCGGATGGCGGCGGTGGAGGTGCTGGTGGCCCGCCAAAAGGTCCGAAGCCTGCTTGCGATTCGTCAGGGGTCCATTTCAATTCGAAATCGTACTGTTCCGTGAGCCCGGTTTTATCAATCACCTGACGACCCAATTGGTTTGACAGGTTATTGGCCAGCATCGCCATATCCATTTGCTTTCCGGTCATTTGACCACGACCCATGCTCATCATGCCTGGCGTTTCCTGGCCCTGAGTCTCCGCCACTTTCATTTTCGATCCGCCCTTGCCGGGGACCAGAGCATAGATAGGAAACTCCTTGGTTTCGCGATGGAACTTCAGTTTGAAACGGTCTTCCAGCAGTGACAGGATCATGGGCTGCAGTTCGTCTCTACCAATCTGTCCTGTCCCATCGGTCTTGGCATTAACATCGAAACGTTCAGTCCCCATCCAATTAGGCCCACCTGAAATCTGGAATTGCCGCACACCCAGAGCCTGCTCAATCAAGGACCTGACACTGACGTTCTCGCAAACAAAACGGCCTCGGCTGGTTTGGACACGCACGCCATGGAAGGCGGGGTCGCCTGGTTTAATCGAAACCACCTCGAATGCCTTCCGGGCTGAAGGGGAATTCTGCGCATTGGCAAGGCCTGCGGCGATGCAAGCCAAGGTGGTTCGACGAGTAAGAGGAAAAGTGTTTTGTTTCATAAAATCATGCAACATGTTCGAATATACGGCATGCAACAGAAAGGTTCCAGCAATTGTACGTTTCCTTGTTTACGGGTACAATCGAACCGTTAGGAGTGCACTCATGAATTTTCGTTGCTTATGGTTTTTGATGGCCGGGATGGCCTTTGGACAGCAGGGGCCCAACGCTCCGGATCCGAATCGGCTTCCCGATGAATCACGTGCGTTGAAAGCTTATCTGGGACTGACGGATGATCAGTTAATGCAGATGCGTAAGGCTGCCGAGTTACTTCACCAATCGGCCAATGAAAAGGTCCGTGCTATGCAGCCACAGTTGGAACAGAAGCGGTTGGCCATTCAACAATTGCTGGGCGGCAAGAATCCTGACCCCACTGCTTTGGGCAAGGCAGTATTGGAATTGCGGGCTGTCGAAAAGCAGATTGGTGAGATTCACGATGGAGCACGCCAGGGTGCTTTGGCGGTTCTTACGCCGGAACAACGCACAAAATTTAAGTCGATCGAAGATGCCGCGTTACTGCCAGAGGCAACGCGCGATGCCATTCGGATGGGGCTTACTCCAGTTGGCCAAACGATGGGGAACCCCGGCGGCGGGAATCGCGGGAATCAAGGTCCGCAGCAAATCCGCGGCACGCAAATGGATGGACCTCGACCACAAATGCAGCAGACGCCTGGGCAGCCGCAACCAAAGCGAGAGGAATATCTATGACACCCAACATGCTGGGAGCCTACGGCGAATGGGCGGTGCAGGGCATGCAGGATCCGCCTCGGCTATCCTTTCGTCAGCCGATGTTCACTAATGTGGATTCATGGCGAGCAGTGGCGCGTGCGCGATTCCGGGAACTTCTTTCCGGGCCTGCTGCTTCACAAACTCCAATTCCAGTGGTGCAACACCAAGTGGAATTCGATGGGCTTTCCATTGAGCATCTGCACTGGCAACTACCCTACGGCCCAGCTACCGATGCGCTGGTACTGAAACCTGCAAAGGCAATTGGAAAACTGCCAGGAGTTGTGGCATTGCACGATCATGGCGGCAACAAGTATTTTGGTTATCGCAAAATCACGCAGATGTCAAAGGACCCGCACCCGTTAATGATCCGCCATCAGGAACGTTATTACGGCGGCTTAGCTTGGGCCAACGAATTGGCGAAACGCGGCTATGTGGTGTTGGTGCACGATGCCTTCGCGTTTGGAAGCCGCCGTATGATGCTAGCCGATCTGCCAGCCAATATCCGGAACAACATGGTTGAGGCCAATCCCGAATCGGAAGAAGAGATTGTGCGCTATAACCAGTTCGCCAGTGCGCATGAGCATATCATTGCGAAAAGTTTGATCAGCGCGGGAATGACTTGGCCCGGCGTATTTGTTTCGGATGATCAACGGGCATTGGATTATTTGGCATCGCGTAAAGATGTGGATGCAACGCGGCTGGGCTGCGGTGGCTTATCGGGCGGCGGACTGCGGACGGTGATGCTGGCCGGAGCCGATGAGCGGATTCGCTGTTCCTGTTGCGTAGGCATGATGACCACTTGGCGCGACTATGCTTTGAGTAAGTCGCACACACATACATGGATGTGTTACATCCCAGGCTTACCCAAGGAATTGGACTATCCGGAGATTCTGGGCCTGAGTGCGCCCAACCCTGTGCTGGTACTGAACAACAATCAGGATGCTTTGTTCTCGCTGCCGGAAATGCAGCGCGCTGACCGGATTCTGATTGACGTTTACAAGAAGGCTGCAGCCGCCGAGCGCTATAAAGCCAACTTCTATGAAGGTCCGCATAAGTTCGATGCCGCCATGCAGAAGGATGCGTTTGCCTGGTTCGATCGCTGGTTGAAGAGCTAAGTTTTCAAACTCGCTTGCGTCCTCTGGTCAGTTGTTCTATATAATGTAGGCCTCTCTGAAACGTTAAAGAGGTCTATGTGCGAGTACTTATTCTTTGTGTTTTTCTCTTGCTGGTTTCTGGCCTGTCCACCGCCCAAGATACACGCGGAAGCATTTCCGGAACTGTAACGGATGCCCAGAAAGCCACCGTTGCAGGAGCGGCGGTCTTAATCGCCAATACGGGAACTGGCACTGCTCACCACAAATGCCAGTGGTTACTACGAAGCAGCTTTGCTGTTACCCGGGGATTATCGTGTAACTGTGGAAAATGCCGGATTCAAAACATCAGTGCACTCGGGAATTTCCTTAGGCGCGGTCGGCAATGATGCAAACCGAACCGATGCCAAACCGGCTTTTCAACCGCTCCACAATGGGGATCAGACTCTTAACATCAGCGATCCTCTCGGCTTGGCGGTCACCTGCACGATATCAACTGGCGGAACGCAACCGGTTCATTAACCCGCGCATCGCACCGGGGGAATTAGATGTTCAGCAACTGACAGATACGGATTGCATCGCGACTGCTCCTCGCCTACTCTGCGCCCTTGATTGCGAATTCAGGGATGCGCACGTTGAATTGCCAGGCTCCGGCAAATAGCCCAGGTCTTGGCCCGTGATGAAGATTTTCATTGGAAGGTTCTCATCGCAACCGCCTTTCGGGAGCGTGTTTTGGACTTCGCTGGACAATCTAACCGCGTGGTTTCTAGATTTTGCTACAAGGCGAAGGGTGGTATTTCGTGAACGGTGGCAGCAACCGCGGCTTTCAGTGCGAACTCGCACGGCACCAAGGGTTATGGAGTGGTCATCACTACGGCGGCGCAGCATTCAATCGCGAAATCATCGATTCGCGCAGCCCGCGCCTATAGTTGGGATTCGCTCGACAAACCACCCCTGCGGTAGTAACATTTCATTTGCTGAGTCTTTGCTTCAAATTCCCAACGTGTACGCTGATCTGGACCCATTTGAAGCGCCTGCCTTGCTTGGAGCACATCTGCAATTCGCCGCGCTGATAAAATTTCTTGGCGGCCTGCTGGCTAGTATTGGCTTCTTGGGGCCAAAGCTGGCCCCGAATATTGGCATCGCAGACTGGCATTGGAGCCTCTTGGGCCAAGCATATGGTTCCGAATATCGCCAAGTACGCGAAATATCTCACAGCCCTATTATTGGTGGCAATGTCCCATTCGCGCCCCTCTTAAGGTCCCATTACCTGTTCAATTTGTACCGGTATCCAGCCGCTACTTAACCGCGATGGTTACCCCAGCCTGACTACTTACTCCACCGATTGTCAAAACCACCGGAACTCCATTCCCCGCAGTAATTCCCTCAGGTAATCGTACATTCAACTGCATCACTCCAGCAGTTCCCGGAGCCTGTCCGCGAAACAGAACCTCACCAGCAAGCCCGCCAATACTTACCGTGGCTGGCAATACAGGTTCAGGAAAGCTCCCCACAGGATATCCTCCCGTCCGGCTTGCCGGGTTCGTAATGCCTTGTCCTGTTGCATAAAGCACTATCACGCTTCCGGCCAGCGCCGGATTATCAGGCGCGTTGATGCTGCCATCCTGATTCCACACCCGTGTTACTAAGCCCGGTTTCGTTGCCACCACTGGCATAGTAACTATGTCACTCGCTTGGCCATTCACAGTAACTACCAGCCGAGCTTCTGTTGATCCACTTACTTCATATGGAACCTGTATGTTAATCTGCCCAGTGCTCACGAAGTACAGTGGTGCAGGTTGACCATTCATGCTAACCACCACACCGGACCCGGAAGTTGGAAGCAAACCAGTTCCAGTGTCGAACCCCAATGAAACGCCGGTCGCCGGTCCCAATCCACTTCCGAACAAGGACACGATTTCGCCGGGAGCCACTCTGCCTCCTACACCGCTAAACACATTGCCCAACCCGGCCTGACTGATTTCAGGACGAACCACCGCAGCCCCTGCACCCAGCATCCACAACTCGTTTGTCGAACCACTAGCTGTACTCCCCCCGAAGAAAAAGCTTGCCCCGCGGTCCATCGCATACGCACTTTCATGGCGGGATCGAGCGGATGGGGAAGGACCACTAACAGTCGGCATCAACCAACTTCCCTGCAGCGAGTTGTATTCCCAAGTATCATTCAATTGCCCATTTCCATTACCGCCAAATACAACCAGCCGACTCCGAACTGTATCGAAGACCATGCCATAGTGTTCCCGTGGAGGTAAATTATTTCGTGGAGTTCGCTCGGTCCAAGTGTTGGCTGCGAGATCAAAAGACCAAAGATCGCCTTGGGGACAAGGGCCCGAACCGCTGGAGCATCCGCCATACAAATACATCTGTCCAGCAGCAGCATCCAATACGGCATGATGCAGACACCTGCGCAGTGGACGATTTCCCGCAGGGCCAATACTGTTCCAAGTGTTGTTCGATAAATTAAACGCCCAAGTGTCATCAAAACGGCCAGCGCTGGTAAACCCATGCGAGATAATCATACGTCCCCGCCCAGGCTCGTAAACTGCCGAATGCCCATAGCGCTTGGTTGGCCCTGTGTCGTCAGCACTCAAGCGACTCCAAGTGCGGCGCGGTATATCGAATGCCCAAACATCACTGAAAAACCCACTCGCCTGACCGCCAAAAGCTACCAGCCGGTTGTTCGCAGCATCGAAGATCAAAGTATGACCAGAACGGGCAGGTGGCAGCGTACCGGAAGGTTGAATTTCAGTCCAACGCCGATCAGCTATTGAGTAAACCCACAGATCGTTTCTGGGCGCAGAATCCCGTCCTCCAAATAGAAAAATCTGCCCGCCACTGGGTTCATAGGCAATGGGGGCATCAAAACGGGCAGAAGGTTTCTGTCCATCTGCAGGAAGCAGGGAATAGGTGAGTGTTTGTGCCTCCATTACAAAGGCAAACAGGAAAAGGAATAGCATGGTTATTCTCCACATACGAAATATATCCAATTCCGGATCGTAAATATTCCCATCTCCGAAAACAAACAACCCTCCGGCTCACCTTATGTGAGAACGGAGGGCTGTTGATTTGACGCTTTTGCGGACTATTTTGCTGTGACGCGCATCGAAATACGGCGATTCTTCTGCCGTCCTTCTTCAGTAGCATTATCAGCAATCGGGTTGCCTTCGCCATAACCTTCTGAAGTTAACCGGTCGGCAGCCACACCCAGTTTCGCCAGTTCCGCGGCCACGTTTTTGGCCCGCTCTTCAGACAGCTTTTGATTCGCTGCCTTGTCGCCGGTGTTGTCGGTATATCCGCCCACCTTCGCTTTTACATTTGGGAAAGCCTTGAAGATGTTTGCTATATCGTCCAACTGTGCTTGCGATGCTGCCTGCAATGTTGCCTTGCCCGTATCAAACAACAAACGATCAAAATCAAACCAGGTTGTTTTATCAACCGGCTTGGCAGCGTCCTCAATGAAATCCAATAGTTTGTTTTCCACACCTAAACGAGGGATGTTCAATTCAATGCCATTTGGCAATTTCCGTTTAAAGAACTCACCGAGTGCCGCCCACATATTCCTGGCCGCATCGCCAACCGCGCTTGTAGCCGTTGTAGTTGCTACTTCTGCTGTCTTCGCAACTTCTTTCACTGCCGGTGCGCTCTGGTTCAGGAACCAAAACAATCCACCAAGCAATGCCAGACCAAGCAAAGCAGGAACCAACCACTTCATCCCGGAAGCTGCTTCGTCAGCTACGACTGTTGCTGCGGGCATGGAAGGAAGGCTACCCAAAAGGCCACTTACACCAGCCGGCAGGAAACCTTTCAAGGAAGGACCTTCAGCCTTCAACATATTTCCCAACGAGGCTGCATTCAAATTTCCATCACCTATTTTCTGGTTTAGAAGACCCATCACCATTGGAGCGGCCATGCTTAGAATGCTGGTTGCTGAACTGGACTTCAATCCGGAAGCTGCACTGATTGCACTGGCAATACCAGATTGTTGTCCACCAAGAACCTGGGAAAGGAATTTCATGCCCATGTCCGTGACCGATGAACTTGCGCTTCCCGATGCCAAAGATCCAAGGCTGGAAAGTAGGCCGGAACTTCCAGAACCCGTCACCATGCCGAAAATTGTCTTTAGAAAGTCACCATCCCCAGCCTTACCGGCCAGAGATCCCAGAATACTTGCTGCGCCACCTGTCAAACCTTTCGTAACCGCACTTTCCGATTCACCCAGACGCGAGGACAATGCCCCTACGATTTGCGGGGTTGCCATGCTGATCAAACTTTCGATCATTGAACTCATTTGATATCTCTCCTCGATTTCTAATCTTGCTTTGCGCTTGCGGCAGGGGGAAGGCACACCGCCAGTGCGCTATACAGTTTTGCACGTTTCGCGCCAAACGTCATCGGCTATTTCATATCTTTATTCAACAATCTCCGCACGCCAACTTAACCGCGGCCCCAGCACTGTTAGTAATTGCCGGATAAGTGGCCACTTTTGAATGACGTTGATTGTGGATAACAATTTGGCTAACTTGGGCTTATGTGGCGCGCTTAGTAGTGCAGGGCCAACTGAAATAGAAGTGTAACCTGCGGCGCGTAAATAGTTCCTCAATTCACCAGATCCAAACAAATTTACCTGGTAGCGGTGCAGATCGTTTCTCCGCCAAGCTACATAGCTGGCTTGCTGCAATCTTGGAAGCCATCCAACACACCACAATCCAACTTGCGGGTCGGGCATGGGAGCGTAACGATTGTTGGTGTATCCGATCAGTTCCCCTTGTGGCCGAAGGATTCGTCGGCATTCGCGCAGCATTGCCTCAGCATCACGGACGTGCTCAATAACATCAACCGCTGTAACAGCGACAAATTGATTGTTGGCGAAGGGGAGAGCTTCTGCATTTGCGCAAATCAACTGGGCGGAAACACCCAATTCACGCAAGCGCAGTTGGCCGATTACTAACCAGCGGAATGCGCAATCCACACCAACGGTAAGTTTGAATCTATCCCTTGCAGCCGCAACCATTCCACCAGTGGAACATCCAATATCCAGAAGCGAGTAACCCTTAAGTTTCGATTCGGCCAAATAATCTTGGGCTATAGCAACTTCGGCCAACGCATGAGCAGTCCAGTGAACCGCTAAGTCAGCCGGATCCTCCGGCGTGATCGAGTAATAGTAATCCAGCATCTGCGCGAATGTGCGCGATTGGCAGGCTTCCCATAAGTGCAGGCCCTTGGCGCGGTCGGCCTCCAACGCAATGTAAGGATCTGGTTGCAGCCGAAAGTCTGGAATGCCGCAAATAATAGGGAAATCCAGTAAACAAGCAGGGCAATGAAATGCCGCAGACAAATGCCGGATTTCGCCTTTGCATTGTGGACAGACTAAGGATAAGTCAGTCAGTGCGGACACAACTGCCTCCCGCACCACCTAGATAGCCGGTAACTTCACCAACACCCCAAGCAAGGAAATATACTAACAACAAAGGACAGGCAGCAGTAAAGCGCCAGCGATTTCTTGACTTGCTGAAAACTGCTCGTGCCGCTCTAACAAAAAGTAACGCAGGGATTAAGGGTGATTGCAGCAGCAACGCCGTCCGTTGCGATGCAGGAGTAGCCAGCCAACGCCGCCCTCCGTAGCATCGGCCATGCCGGAATCGAAGCGGGATGTACCCCAACATGCCTCGGTTCTGATGTTGTCGTACAGTCGCTCCTGCGCATAACCAGAAAGGCTTTTCCTTGACGATCTCATGGTTGAATTCCGCTTCCCAGAAGCCGTCAGTAAGTAAGTCAGCGCGGCGAAGCAACACATCCCGCCGGTAACAGGCGTTGTTACCAGGAAGCATCTTAGTTGATCCTTCAACCAGCGGTGGCATGAAGTTGGAATATCTTGTGAAATACTGTGCCCATCCGGCGTAAGTCTCCAAGCCTTGGTCAACACCACCACCACTTACATCCACTCCATGCTGATCCAAGGCAGTAACCAGTTTCTTCAACCAGCCATCAGGGAAAGTGCAATGATCTTCGGCAATGACAATGTACTGCGCAGTTGTTGCATTCACGCCATTTCTGCGCAGTTGCGGAATCCCTTGCGGGCCTTCGGCCGCCAAAAGCTTCACCCCTTCCAGACTCCAGCTCCGCAGCAATTGCGCCGTGGGGTCAGTGTCCGAAACAGTAACAATAAGTTCGGCGTTCATCTGACGGCACTCGCCGATAGCCGAAGCAAGAGTAGCTTGAATGGTTGCTTCGGCTTCTCGAACAGGAATCACAACGGCAACTGTTGGCTTCAAAAGATTCGTGGCTCCCCGGCATTGCCTGTTGCATAGCCCACCGCTTCACCCAACGCCCAAGCGGAGTTCAGAGTCAATAGCCAACCCAGAGTTGCGGCAGATAATAGCCTTTTGTTCTTTCTTTGAGCCGTGCGCCACGTCAATAAGCAAGGCAGTAATAGAGCTATCAGCGCGTAACCAAGGTTCCTTTGTCCAAATCGGTTGGCAGCATATCCACGGCCATAGAAAAATCGTTGCTGCAAGGCGACCCATGGCGTCATCGTGTTTTCAAACTCAATGACAGCTTGGCTCATCCACAATGTTTTCCCTTGTTGCTTCCATCGTAAGTGCAGCAGAGTCTCCCATTTGCCATCGGAAAGTAAGTCGTGTTCTTTTATGAGGGCAACTCGCTTGTAAGATAAATTGGCCCCAGCCAATTCACTCGTAACACCTTCGGCCATGGGAGCAGTGTAAGCTCCGTATTCGCAAAGATAGAGACCTCGTTCAAAAGCGGACGATGGTTCGGCTAAAGCAACTGGGCCGCCGACGGCTGGACATTCCGGATGTGCCGCATGAGCCTCAACAATTCGCCGAGCCCAATCCGGTTGCGGAATAGTGCGGGCTTCCACTGCACCCACTAAGTCAGTTTGCACATGTTCAAGCGCAGCCCAGCGCATTGCAGGAACAAACAGCGGCCTGTCCCAATGGAGGAATGTAACAAGCGGGAAGCGGGATTGAAGTGCGTCACCCGGATTTACCGGCGAACAATCAGCCACCAAAATTTGACTTACTTCCGCCTGCGCACAAAGAGAGGCTAAACACTTTTCCAAAACCACCGGCGATTGATAGCTGGTGACGATCACTGTTAATGGAGCATCAGCTCTTTTCATCATTCAATTGGGCAGCTGTACGGCTTGTGTGGGCAGGTCGAAACGAATGGCGCAATAATCCGATACCGAAGGAAATTCCATTATAGAAGTGATACAGCAGATGGAAGGGCACAGCTGCCAGTGCAAACCAGCGGCCCCGCTTGGCAGCAAGAAATACATAAAACTGGCTATTCACGGCAATCAAAATAATAGTCCCCAATAAAGAAATTAAGAATAGTGGCTGCAGCCCTAAGGAAGCAACCGAGTGTGCCTTGCCCATTGCGCACGCCAAAGTGAATGGCATGGAACAAGGGCAAGCATGCATAAATGTTAGGGCCGATAGCGAGGCAAGAACGCCGTAAAATCCATAAACTAGCATTAGACTTCGCCTGCGGGTGCTCGGTTCTCCCTCATACCGATGTCCAAGAGCGAGTATGGAATAACCAAGTACCAGTGGCGGAACTAGCGACAACATATGGTGCTGATAAGCCATTAGGAGCAATGCTGCCATGGCCAAACTCATGGTCACAATAACCGGCTTTGAACGCTGCTGCGAACCTTCCAGCCAATAGCGCGAAAGTAGAAAAAAGATCAGCGCGAATAACGGCGTAAGGAAATAGCCTTTGTAGTAAATTGCCGCCGCCAAGGCTCCGCCCAACAAAAGATAAACCAGTGCCACACTTACCCGCTGACTCAGTTGCAGGTTTAGATCATTTGGCATGTTGCGGTCGCGCAGAATCAATTCAGTCCATGGAATTCCTCGATCCAGAACGTCGGTCTTCAGAAGATTCCAGAAAGTCCACTTCTTTAAATGCTTCACTTGCAGCTTACGGTCCAGCACCATCTTCCGTCCGGCACTGCTCAAACGGTAACCCAGTTCAATATCTTCAATCGCCGGGCGGCCGTAGGATTCATCGAAGCCACTGTGTTCCAGGAACACTGATCGGCGCATGGCACCGCAACCGCTCCAAAAGGTGCAAGCCTGTTCCCGTGCCTGCTGATGGACAAAAGAATGCATCAGGTTTTTGTACTGTGAAAGAAAGTCGGATGAACCTGGGGAATCGTCGTAAGAACCAATGAGTGCTGCCAACTCTGCATCCTCTTCAAAGGCGGTTTGCACAATGCCAACAGTATCGGGATAAACGCATACGTCAGCGTCAATGAAAAACACAACATCGGCGTTGGTTGCTTTGGTACCCAGGTTGCGCGCAGTTGCTGGTCCGTGGTTGCCGCCAGTCGGAACTACGCGCGCACCAAACTCGATGGCAGTTAGAGCAGAGGAATCAGTTGACCCATCGTCAACAACAATCAACTCCCAGCTTTGTGCACGAGTTTGCGCAAGGCTTTGCAGACATTGGCGCAACATAGCTCCACCGTTATACACGGGAATGATGACCGCCACAGTAATTGGCACGAAACTCAATCTTACGATATTTTCGCTTCTTTGTTGCACGTTAGCTGATTCATGAAGCATGTCCCCGGTACAATGGAATGAATGCGTATCGCTCTAGGGCAGATCAACACAACCATCGGTGATCTGGCAGGCAATGTAGATAAGATGGTTGCCATGGTTCGCCAAGCCGCTGGGCTGGGAGCGGATTTGGTTGTCTTCCCCGAACTATGCATCACCGGCTACCCGCCGCAGGATCTGATTGAACGGCCTGGTTTTGTTGCTCGTTCAATGGCGGCAGTGGATCGCCTGATTGCAGAAACCGCAAGCTTGTCTCCAGCATTGATTGCCGGAAGCATTGAACCTTCTGAAGACGGTAGGCGCGTTCGCAACCTTGCCATTGTCGCCCAAAGAGGGCAAGTTTTAGTCAAGCAACAAAAAATGTTGCTGCCCACGTATGACGTATTCGATGAGCAGCGTTATTTCGTTCCTTCGGAAAAAGAAAAGTTGGTCTACATTGGCCGGGTTCCTGTTGCCATCACGATTTGTGAAGATGCCTGGAACGACAAGTACTTCTGGCGTCAGCCGCAATACGATCGCGATCCAGTCGAGGAATTAGTTCGCCAAGGTGCCAAGGTTTTAGTCAGTATCAATGCATCGCCATACAGCATGGGGAAACGTGACCAACGCCGGCAGATGTTTGAAGCACTGGCTTGCCGCCATGGAATTCCTGCTGTTTATGTGAATTCGGTAGGTGGCAATGATCAATTGGTTTTTGATGGCTCCAGTTTTGCCCTAAACGCCGAAGGCGCTGTAATCGCCTCTGCCAAGAGTTTCGAAGAAGATTGCCCACTGGTGGATCTTACAACGCAAATCGGCGACAAGAACGAAAATCTGAGCGACGAGTGTGAAGCTGCCTATCAGGCCTTGGTGTTGGGAACGCGCGACTATGTGCGTAAGTGCGGTTTCAGCAAAGTACTCATCGGTCTTTCTGGCGGTATAGATTCGTCCCTGGTCGCAGCGGTAGCGGTCAGCGCTCTGGGTAAGGAAAACGTAATAGGTGTTGGCATGCCCGGCCCTTATTCATCGGATCACAGCGTGACCGATGCGCGTGACATGGCCCAACGTCTGGGGATTCGGTTTGAGCTGATCTCCGTAAATGGCCTCTATCATGAATTTATTCGCACGCTGGCTCCAGTATTCGAAGGTGCTGCCGCTGACGTCACTGAAGAGAATATTCAATCCCGCCTGCGTGGCAATACGTTAATGGCCCTATCCAATAAATGGGGCGCTCTGGTGCTTACAACCGGGAACAAGAGCGAGATGGCTGTGGGTTATTGCACGCTCTACGGAGACATGTGTGGTGGGCTTGCGGTGATCTGCGATGTGCCGAAAACATTAGTGTATAAGTTGTGCCGGGTTGCCAACCAGATGTTGGGTCCAGTAATTCCGGAATCTGTATTCACCAAGCCACCATCGGCCGAACTTCGCGCTGATCAGAAAGATACGGATTCACTGCCCGAATACGATGTACTGGATGCAATTCTTCACGCCTACATTGAAGAAGCAAAGACGTCAGCCGAAATTGCCGAGCAGCATCACTTTCCTCTTGATCTGGTGCGTGGCATCACCTTGAAGGTTGACCGCAACGAGTATAAACGCCAACAGGCTGCCCCCGGGTTGAAAGTTACATCGAAGGCGTTCGGAATGGGCCGTCGATATCCAATTGCGCAGAGGTTTACTGAATGACAATGAAAGCTTTGGCCGCCATGCTTTTGACATTTGCCGCAGCGGCGCTGCTGGTTTCCCAATCAGCTCCGCCCCAAGAAGTGGGACCCTTGCGCGACGGCAAATTCCTACTGAACAGCCGAGCAGTATTATCGCCGGCGGGGAAGCAGATTCCCCTTGATACACTGCCGATGAACAGCTTGTTGTCTCCCGATGGCAAGCATTTGTTGGTGCTGCACGGTGGATATAGACCGCCATCGATTCACGTGCTGAATGCTGCAACCCTGCAATTGGAAAGCAAGATTGGTTTGCCCGATGCTTGGCTTGGGATGGCTTTTGCCCCAGGTGGCAGCTTGTTGTATGTGGGCGGCGGCTCCCGTTCCGTGATTTACGAATACCGCTTCTTTACCAATGAGGGCAAGCTGGAACTGAGTCGCACCTTCCCAGTAGTTCCTGAAAAAGATCGTAAGGCAACCGATTTTGTGGGGGACGTGGCCCTTTCTCCAGATGGGCGGCTGATCTATATTGCCATGTTGTATCGCGACGAAATTGCCGTCATCAATCCGCAGTCTGGAATGGTTATTGAGCATTGGCGCACTGGCAGGCGGCCTTACAAAATTCTGTTTCATCCTGACGGCAAATCCTATTTCGTCTCCGCTTGGGCAGGGGCTGCGGTATACCAGCATGAATCGGATACTGGCCGTTCCATTGGCATGATTGGTACCGGCCCACACCCTACCGACATGGTGTGGCGTGACCGTCAAGCCACGGCTGAGGCTGATGACAATGAATCCTACAAGGCTCGAATTTTCGTCACTGCGGGCAATACCAACAACGTGAATGTGCTGGGCATTAGCGGGGAGCGCACTGTTTCCAATATCGAAACCATCAACGTCGGTTTGTATCCTGTAATGCCCGCTGGTATGACTCCCAGCGCACTTGCCCTAAGCCCGGATAAAAACAAATTATTCGTAGTTTGTTCCGACGCCAATGCTGTTGCGGTGGTTGATGTGATGACGAAGAAGTCGAGGGTTGAGGGCTTTATCCCATCTGGCTGGTACCCCATTGCCGCGCGCGTGATGCCGGACAATCGACTGCTGGTTTTCAATGGCCGCGGTACACGCAGTTATCCAAATCCGCAGGGCCCCAATCCCACCAGGAAAGCGGCCCCTACGCATGAAGGAATTCGGAGTGATCAGTATGTGGGACTTCTGCAAACTGGAACCATGTCTGTTGTGGATGTGTTTAGTATGGAGCAGTTGGATCAATGGACCAGAACTGTTCGTGCCAACTCGCCCTACAATCCAGAGCAGCATCAAGTGGCCCACAGGAATCCGGCGACGCCCATTCCTCAAAATGCCAGTGAGACAGGTGGACCCATTGAGCACGTGATTTACATCATCAAAGAGAATCGCACTTACGATCAAGTGCTGGGCGATTTAGGGATCGGCAATGGAGACCCTAGCCTGACGCTTTTCGGCGAAGAGATTTCTCCAAATCATCACAAGCTTGCTCGCGAGTTTGTTCTTCTTGACAACTTCTATGTAAATGCCGATGTCAGCGCTGACGGTCATAACTGGTCCACTGCTGGAATTGCACCTGACTACGTGCAGCGCATGTGGCCCAACAGTTATGCCGGCCGGCGCAAGACTTACGATTACGAGGGCGGCGAACCTGCGGCCACACCGCCTGGAGGATACATTTGGAGCTCGGTGCGGTCGAAAAGGCTCACCATGCGCAATTATGGCTACATGGTGAATAACATCAAAGATGCACCGGCCAGTGGTAAACAAGTAGCCTCGGTGCGCGATCCGCAATTGGCGGCATCAACAAACTTTGATTTCCGTGGCTTCGATTTGGAGTATCTGGACATTAACCGCGCCAAAGCATTTCTGGCCGACTTACAAGAGATGGAGAACAGTAACACTATCCCTAGGTTCATTATTCTGCGTTTGGGCAACGATCATACAAGTGGCACTTCGCCCGGGAAATATACGCCGCAAGCTCAGATGGCCGATAACGATTATGCGCTGGGTCAAATTGTGGAAGGTGTTAGCCGAAGCAAGATGTGGGCGAAGACGGCGATCTTCGTTTTGGAAGACGACGCGCAGAACGGACCGGACCATGTTGACTCGCATCGTTCGCCTGCCTATGTGATTTCCCCATACGCCAAACGGGCTGCTGTGGACCACACCATGTACAACACTGTGTCAATGTTGCGTACCATGGAGTTAATCCTTGGTTTGAATCCGCTGACCATGCACGACGCGGGTGCCCAGCCAATGGCCAACGCTTTTCAGTTAACACCTGATTTGAAGCCATACACGGCTGAAAAGCCGAGGATCGCAATCGATGCAAGAAATCCTGAGAATGCTCCAAAAGCGGCAGAGTCGCGCCGCATGAATTTCTCCGAAGCGGATGAGATCGACGATGACGAATTGAATGAAGTGCTATGGGTTGCCATTCGGGGCACAGAGCCGCCGGTACCTGTACGGAGCTACTTTTCCAGATAATGGGCCGAATTCAACTTTGTTTCGTGTGGCACATGCACCAGCCTTTTTATAAGGATCTGGTGTCAAATGAGTATAAGCTGCCTTGGACGCGTATGCACGCGTTGAAAGATTACTACGGCATGGTGAAAGTGCTGGAAGACTTTCCCGATGTCCACCAGACTTTCAACCTGGTGCCCTCAATGATGGTGCAGTTGGAAGAGTATGTATCGGGGACTGCTGCCGATCCTTTTCTGCGTTGCGCCTTGAAGCCTGCTGAGGAACTTTCGCATCAGGAACAAAATTTCATACTTCAGTATTTCTTTCAGGCCAATGTGTCGCGGATGATTTATCGCTATCCGCGTTACGGCCAACTTTACGAGGCCAGTAAGCAGTTACGAAGAACCTTTAGCGCGCAGGACTTTCGAGATCTTCAAGTGTTGAGTCAGCTCGCCTGGTTTGATGAAGAGTTTTTGAAAGGCGACCGCGACGTCCGCGACCTGATTCGCAAAGGCCGCAATTACACCTTAGAAGAGCAGCGTTTGATGGGCCGCAAGCAACTTGAGATCATGGCGAAAGTATTGCCGGTCTATAAGGAATTTGCATCACGCGGCCAGATTGAAATTTCAGCAACGCCTTACTATCATCCTATTCTGCCGTTGTTGTGTGATTCCGATATTGCCTCTGTTTCGCACCATGGCGTGCCCTTGCCACAGCGTTTTCGATATCCCGAAGATGCCCGCCACCAACTGGTGAAAGCTCGCGAGTACATGGAAACCACCTTTGGTATTGCGCCGGTTGGACTTTGGCCATCGGAAGGTTCAGTTTCCGATGAGGCAATGCGAATTGCTGCTGATGTTGGCTATCAATGGTTTGCCACAGACAATGGAGTGCTTGGCCGGACGCTTGGTTCAACGGCCGGTGCGTTTGAAACCTATCGTCCCTACAAATGGAAGAGTGAAGGGCGCGAGATGCATTGCATTTTCCGCGACCACTATTTAAGCGATCTGATTGGCTTTGAATATTCGCGAATGGGAGCGGCTGACGCGGCGCAACATTTCCTTGATCGGATCCGGGAAAACTGTGGTGGAAGGGATGCGGTTGTTCCCATAATCCTGGATGGTGAAAACGCTTGGGAATATTACGAAGAAGGCGGGCGCGAATTTCTTCGTCAACTTTATAAGCGCATCAGCGATGCTTCAGACCTGCAAGCGCTTTCAGTAAGCGAGGCCTTGGCACAGAACGGAGCGCATGAAATTGGGCACATTTTCCCCGGCTCCTGGATCGGTGCAAACTTTGATGTTTGGATCGGGGCGGAAGAGGATAATCAAGCCTGGAACCTGCTGCTGCGGGCACGCGAGGCTTATGAAGCAGGGAAGGACAATGTGTCCCCAGCGGCCAAAGCGATGGCGTTTGAAGAAATCCTGATTGCACAGGGCAGCGATTGGTGCTGGTGGTATGGGCCGGAACACGATTCGGCGAATCGAGTGGAATTTGATCAGTTGTTCCGCGGACATTTGGCGAACGTATATAAATCATTGGAACTGCAGCCGCCCGAGGAATTATCGCGCTCACTGCTGCACTTGACCGTGACCGACCTTCACGATAAACCGACTGGCCGCATTAAGCCAACGATTGATGGGATGGTGAGTTCCTATTTTGAATGGTTAGGTTCGGGGAACTATCGGCTGGAGGAACGCTCTGGAGCCATGCATAGCCAGCGCAATATTATTCAGAGCCTGTCTTATGGCACTGATGGCCAGCACCTTTTTCTGCGGCTGGATTTTCATGAACTGCCCGTTGCCGCCAGCATTGAACTGCATTTGAAAACTGAATCGGTTGAGCTGGAAATCACCTCCAGCCGTTTTTGTTTGGAGCGCATTCTGGAAGCAGCGTTTCCTTTGCGCGAACTTGGAGTGCAACCAGGTGATCCTTTAAGGTTTCAGTTATCCGTGTGGAAGGAAAAATTGCCTGTGGCTGCTGTTCCACAACAAGGCTGGCTTGAGATGGATACCAATGAGCCAGGCGATTGGCCAGCTTAGAACTAGAGACACTACGGCCTTAAAGTAAGTTCCCGCATTTTCAAAATGTTTGGCCCGTCAGGCTGATTGTATTTCACCTGTTGAAGCCACCACCCCTGGCAGCCCTGCCTGATTTACAGGCTTGATCACCGCGGTAACCAACCGAAGTGAACAAATCAGGTATTCCATACAACCAGCACAACGGTCCAATGTTTTAGCTATTCGAATCGATCCGAAAGCTGGCTCGCCTTGCGGCGAACACTTTCAAAAAGAGCATTCTGGCCAGAATTTATCTCTCTAATTCCATGATAGCGTGTGGGTGCAAGAGTCTGGAGACGAAGTAGTTGATAGCAAAGGGAAGAATGGGTTGTGAATGAGGAACGTCCCCTGGCCTGCGGCTGGCCCCTCGCCAGCCTGTAGAGAGCCAGAAAACGTCGCTGATTGTTGGGAAATGTGGTTTGCCCGAGCAGCCGGACGAGGGCGTCCGGCTGCAGGCCAGGGGGCCTGCCCCCCCGGAGCCTAAAGCCAGAAGGCTATTGGGAACTTCAGGGTTACCTCTGGAGACTAAAATTCTGCTTTGCCTTGAAGGACAGGAACTCCGTCACAAGGATTTAGATCCACGACGGAGACACCACTTTCAGGGCAAGCTTGAATTTACTGCAAGGCATGAGATAAGCCGCTAATCGTACTTCTCGTGCACCACCTGCTTCTTATCAAAACCCAATGCCGCTAGTTGCTCCCGAACGCCACTTACCATCTCATTCAGGCCGCATACATAAACATCGAAATCACGCCGGTCACCGATTTCTTCCAGTAAGTGCGGCTGCACTCTGCCTGTCAACCCATTCCAGTGCGGCCCGGGTCGAGTTACTGTTGGTAAGAATTTGAAGTTAGGATACTTCTCCGCCAAACCTTCAAACTCTTCGCGATAGAGTAAGTTCTGCGCAAATCGTACTCCGAAAATTAGCGCGAACTGCTGTCCTTCCCCACGGCCCAGCGCCTCAATCAGCATCGGTAACATGGGGGCCACGCCTGTCCCTGTGGCCACCATGATTGAATTTTTCAATGGGTTCCGCAGCACGAACGTCCCGATGGGCCCTTTCAAATCCACTCCTTCTCCGGGCTTCAAGTTGAATAGGTGCGGTGAAAATTGGCCGTCCTCCACAAGATTCAAGCACAGTGCAAACCTGTTATCCGCACCAGAGCCAGCCACAACTGAGTAAGCCCGCGTGATCTTCTTTTCCGACGCAGTCACTGACGAGAGCGAGACGAATTGCCCAGGAACAAAAGCGAACTTTTCCGCGCCCTCCGCATAGAATTCAAAATGCCGAATTCCTGGAGCCAACTCTTTCCAATCAATTAAAACAGCTCTCATTTTTGTAGAACCTCTTTTGCACGATCTAACAGAATCTGCCCTAAAGCCGGATGCCCATCCAGCGGCGGAGCAATCTGAATGGTGATGCCCTTTTGCACTTCCAGGATTTCACCGACGATGCGTGGCAGGTCCCGCTTCAAGTGAATCCCCGCCGTGAGGAAGTATGGAAGTACCGCAATGTTTTTTGCGCCGCGAGCAACTAAGCATGCAACCGCAGCCGGCAAATCGGGCTTGCCCATTTCCAGGAATGCTGTCTCCCACAAAACAAAACCGCCAGTTTCGCCAACAGACTTCGCCACCTTGCGCACGGCATCATTGGCCGATTCCACGCTGGAACCATGTGCGAAAATCACAACCGCCGTCATTGCCCCTCCACCATTGCTTCCGGTTTAGACATTGACCGCGTGAGACCACTCAAGAATTGAATAAAGAACCGTCCACGAGCGCGGCCGTTATTGTTCACCATTGCAAGCCGCTGCAGGAAAACCAGCAGACGAAACATGTACTGGTCCATCACTGCTTCGGCGTTTCCCCCATGGTCGTCCAATCTCACCCGGAATTCATCAGCTCGCTTTTCAAAATTCCGGTACACTCCGGCGGCCTTCAGATTGTTAAACACCGGTTCATAGACCAAATTTGTCTTGTACTTTGCGATCAATTGTTCAAGCGACAGCTGGACCTCTGCATCCAACACCCCGATAACTTCTTCGCAGGCAAAGTAAAGGTTGGAACCACAAAATGTAAGCAGCGCCTGATTTTGAGCAATAAATTCTTCCTCGATTCGGACATCGCCATTCGGAAGCTGCCCTGGAGCAATCTGAACCAGCTTTTCGTGCGCTCTGCCTTCCATTAAATAAATGCAGTCCAAGGGGCAGGAAATTGTTTCTTCGCGCTTACTGCCACAGCATTGCGGGCAGATAATTTGATTCAACGCCGGACAGTTTCGCCGCGCCCGACGGCTGTCACACAGTGTGCACTTTTCCATTAGGGTATACAGCCCATCGTATCATCGAAGTATGGCGCGTCTTGATTTGTACCTGAAGGTCGAAATCGATTTGAGTGAAGGAGAGAAGCCGCAAAAGCTAGCCTCGGAAATCTGCCGCATGATTCGGAAAGTTTACGGGGTTCGCGACGCAGAGGTGACCAACTTCGTCACCTCAGAGGAGTAATCGGCTGACCACTACCATTACCAAGCTCGCCGTGAAGTCTTTCTTCGGCCGCAAAGGAACGTTGAAAGCGTGGCATGCAAACCATGAATTCCGCCAAGGTCAACTGGACATGGCAGAAGCAGTGGAAGCTGCGCTTAAAGATAAGCGTCACTTGATGGTGGAAGCCGGCACCGGCACCGGTAAGACCTTGGCGTATTTAATTCCGGCCATTCTTTCCGGCAAGCGTGTGGTGATCTCTACTGGCACGAAGAACCTGCAGGAACAGCTTTATTTGAAAGACGTCCCGTTTCTGGATAAGAACATGCCGGGGCAACTTCGTGTGACCTACATGAAGGGCCGGGCAAACTATTTGTGCCGCCAAAAGGTTTACGATGCGGCCATTGAGCCGATTTTATCGGGCCTGGAAGAAGTCAACGATTTCCAAATTATTCAAGAGTGGGAGAAGACAACGGTGCTGGGCGATAGGGCGGAGATTTCCACTCTTCCTGAAAACTCCACCGCCTGGGCGAAGTTGGATGCCCGCCGCGAACTCTGCACCGGTTCTAAGTGCCAGCAGTACGAACGCTGCTTTATCACCGAAATGCAGCGCAAGGCTTTTGAGAGTGACATTATCATTGTGAACCACCACTTGTTCTTTGCTGACCTTGCAGTGAAGGACACCGAGCACGCCGGCATTATTCCTAATTACGACGCGGTGATTTTTGACGAGGCTCACGAGATTGAAGACGTTGCCGGGCAATACTTCGGCCTTTCCATTTCCACTTACCAGATTCTGGAAATCAAGCGCGATGTGGCGGCGATTGCTCGCCGTAAGAATTTCGGCACCGCTGAACTGGATCGTACGCTGATCATGGTGGAGGAACGGGCCGGCAAATTTTTCGATATTTTTCCTGACACGGAGGGTCGCGTTGGCTTTACCGGGCATAATGAAATCCTCACGGAGCACGCTAGCGAGTATTTTGATTTACAAACGGTGCTGGAACTTCTTGGATCCCAGCTTCAATTGATTAAGAATGCGCCGGAGGAAGTGATCCCGCTGGTGAATCGAGTCCGTGACCTGGTTGGTAATCTGCGGCTGTGGGTGGAAAATCCTGACAAAAGTCAGGTGTACTATATAGAGCGGCGTGGCAGAGGTTGCTTCCTACACGCGACGCCTATTGACGTTTCGCAGTTGCTTGCTGAAAAGTTATTCAGCAACGTTTCCACCGTGGTGATGACTTCTGCAACGCTTGCGGTTGCCGGCGATTTCAACTTCGCGCAGAAGCGCTTGGGCGTTCCTGGCGCACGCCCGTTGATTGTAGAAAGCCAGTTCGATTATCCGAAGCAGGCGCTGTTGTATGTTCCGCAGCATCTGCCCGATCCGCGCAATCACTCCTTTATTGCAGCGGCGGCTGACGAAATTGCAGAGCTGTTGCGACACAGTCGTGGTCGGGCATTTGTTCTATGCACCAGCAATCAGGGTATGCGGACTCTGCACGACAAAGTTTCGTTGGTGAGTGATTGGCCCATGCTGCTGCAAGGCACAGCGCCGCGCAGCGCACTGCTTGCTGAATTCCGGAAAACTCCGAATGCTGTGCTGTTTGCGACATCGGCCTTTTGGCAGGGCGTGGATGTGCAGGGTGAGCAGTTGAGCTGTGTCATCATAGACAAGCTTCCATTTGCTGTGCCCAGCGACCCAGTGGTGGAGGCTCGCATCAGTGCCCTCCGTGCTGCTGGCGGCAATCCTTTTAACGACTACCAGGTTCCGCAAGCGGCCTTGGCTTTGAAGCAGGGGTTTGGCAGATTGATTCGGGCCAAGTCGGACCGCGGTGTGTTGTCAATCCTGGACAACCGGATTACCAAGACCCGTTATGGGCAAATTTTCTTCGATAGTCTGCCAGATTACGCGTTTACCACGCAGATTGCCGATGTGGAGAAATTCTTCGATGTTTGAAATCATAGTGGAAAATAAATTCCCTGCAGCACACGCTCTGCGGGGCTATAAGGGAGCCACAGAACCGATTCATGGGCACAATTGGCGTAGTGAATTGAAACTGGAAGGTGCTGAACTGGATGACTGTGGACTGCTGGCCGATTTCATTGAGGTTAAGGCATGGCTGGATGAAATCATCAGTCGAATGGATCACAAGTTCTTAAACGAAACTCCACCCTTTGACAAAGTAAATCCGTCGGCTGAAAACATTGCTAAGTTCATTGGGGATGAATTTCAAGAGGTGTTAAATAAAAAGTCTCCCAGCGGACCGGTGCGGGTGGCATCGGTACGCGTGTGGGAGACTGATTTCTGTAGCGCTGTCTATGTTCCGGGCTATTTGGCGAAATAGGCGGCGTTGATTGGGGTGAATGAATTCCACTTCTCTGGAAGATCGTCCAAAGCAAAAATCGCCGAAACTGGGCAAACAGGGACGCAAGCGCCGCAATCGATGCACTCAATAGGATCAATATAAAGCTGCTGGTGATCAGCAAAATTGGGGGCGTCTTTCTTGGGGTGGATGCAATCTACCGGGCAAGCGTCAACGCAAGCTGTATCCTTGGTTCCAATGCAGGGTTCGGCAATAACATAAGCCATATGTGGATTTTTCTCCTCTTCTACCGGCTTGTCCATCGTCATAGCCGGTCCGTTTCTTTAATCTACCATTTTGCCACAACTGCATAGAAGTTGTGGTACTCTGACTGCTTCTTAGGTATTTCTGTTGCTTTTTCTAAACCGTGGCGTACAAATCGGTGTGGTTTCACTTTGCAGCCTGCTGTGGGGTTTGGATCCAAGCTTTGGAGCGCCAGCCAAGCGGCCTATTGTACGAAAAAAATCTTATTCCAAAAAGAAAACAGTACAAAAAAAAGCCTACAAGGCCAAATCGAGGCGCGTAGCAACGGCTGCTGCCGCTCCAGCCCGCCAAATGACTCAATCTGAGCTACTTAGCCAGCAAGACTTTATCGCCACATTCGATGCCGCAGCACATCCAGAACAGCAGACTAAGCTTTGGACTTCAGCAATCAGCTTTCTGGGAACTCCTTATCGCTACGCTGGTAGCACCAGCCAAGGGATGGATTGTTCCGGCTACACTTCCACGGTGTACCGAGAAGTTGGTGTCCAAATTCCGCGGTCAGCCCAACAGCAATTCCAATTTAGCCAACCCATTGAGCCCGATCAGCTAGCTGTCGGAGATCTGGTGTTCTTCGGTGCCAACGAATCGGCAATTTCCCATGTTGGCTTGTATCTGGGTGAAGGGAAATACTCTCATGCGGCGCTTACTACGCGTAATGTGCGAATAGACACTCTTGCTCCCATGCTTGGGAATATTCGCTTTTTGGGTGCCCGACGAGTCCCCTATTAAGGCGCTTCTTTATACTCCACGGCTTCTGAAACGGTGGTCCGATCGCGTGGAAATACTTCCAATTTGAAAGTTACCGATGAAGACGGTTTGCGATAAACCACACTGCCAACCTGTAATTCTGTGGCGTCCAAGTTCAAAGATTTGTTGAAATCCCCGTCCCTAATGTAGAGTACCCCGTGTCCAGCTGTACGCACAGCGGCAGCTTGCCTATCCCATGTGACATTTAAGCTATCCCCGGCTTTTACGACAGTAAGTGAAAGATTAAAGATTTCCGGTCCCAATGCCGCAGGACCGTTCGGCCTCATGTTCAGAGCTGTCTGAAATCCCAACAAAACTCCAAAAATAAGGAAGATCAACGACAGCGGGATCCAAACCCAACCGCTCCGTAGATTGCTTTCCTTCTTGGCGCGATAAGCTTCCTCGGAATGACCTAACCCACCAAAAAGTGGCGTTTGCGGCTGAATTGGCCGAGGATCCACATAGGTGGGTGGTGCCTTGGCAAAAGATTCCTGAGCTTCAGGGTGCATGGACTGGGGTGCGGCTGCCGTAGAGGAAGCTGACCGTGGCTGTCGAGAGGAACCAGGAAACGGAAGAGGAGCATCGTGCGTATGTGTTTGTCCGAAACGCGCTGCGGCAGCAATCCGTTCTGTTCCGGAACTACCCCCCCCAAGTTCCTTGCGGCGAAAGGGAAATTCTAAATAGCTAGCATCCGTTCGCAGAAACTCTGCACTTTCGCGGAAGAAAATACCGGCGGAACTAACTCGAGTAGCAAAAGGCTTGACAAGCAATAGGATTTTACCGTCGCCAGGCAGATGCTGATCCATCAAATGAATGTCATCGTTCGACATTCCAAGACCTTCGCGGGTGTGACTTCTATATTGCCCAACAACTTGGAGGCCTTCTCGCCGCTCTTCAACTGCTCTCACAAAACCCTGCATATCCTTTTCAGAAAGCGTGAAGGACGGCCCACCAGCATGCTCACATGCAACAGGTTGAAATTCTTGAACGGTTGTCTTGATTTTGCCGTCGATATTTTCTGCGGTGCCCAATAAAAGGCCGCCCACTTCCGCTCCACGGCGCGGGACGGAACCGAAACCTTTCATGATTTCAATCAGCAGTTTATCGACAATGCCGTATTGCAGATCTACAGTGATGGCGTGACCTTCCGGCTGCCATCGATAATATTCGCCAGGAGTGGCCGCGTTTGTGCTGTTGGGACGATCCATTTGGGGGTTAGTGTTACTTTCCTCAACTCTCTCTTTATGACTGTAACTCAAAGTCTTGCTCCCGGGCACTGTTTTAGGAACATTTCAAGCATCCTTGCTCTTCCCTTAATACTGCTTATCGTCAACTTATGACTTAAACTTTGGGTTTTTAAGGGGTTTTATGCTAGCTTCTTTACAAGTCCTTCCGTTTCAGTAAATTATACTATGCGTAAAAGTTTCAGCAAACCATGAATTGTCTTGAAAATGTAGTGGTTGGCCTGGATGGGTGTCCTGGTGGCTGGATTGCATGTCTGTGGAAGCAGCCAAATGACATGCGGTTTAGCTTTGTCAAAGAGCCCGGTAGACTATTCGAATTTGGAGACACTCCATTGGTGATCGGGATCGACATTCCCATTGGTTTAGTGGAAGGCCCCAGAGATTGCGACAACTTGGCTCGCCAATTATTGGGAAAACGCAGAAGCAGCGTGTTCCCTGCTCCGGATCGGCGTCTGCTTGAAGTGCAGGAATATAAGGATGCCAACCGGCTTAACCGACAGTGGCACGGTAAAGGGATTTCCAAACAAACCTTCCATTTGCTGCCAAAAATCCGTGAAGTGGATGCATTTGCGTGCCTGCGGCTGTCGCCCGTATTCGAGGTTCATCCTGAACTGGCATTCGCACAAATGGCTGGCGCCCCCATGGTCCACTCGAAACGCAGACCCGAGGGGTTTGAGGAACGCCGCACCCTGCTGCTGCAACATATGCCTGGAGTACAATTGCCCCAACGGAGCAGCATGGGCCCTGCCAAAGCAGACGATTGGATCGATGCCGCCGCAGTTGCTTGGACCGCCAGAAGGATCCATGAAGGAAAAGCTTCCAAAGTCCCCCACCAGGAGATGCATGATCAGCATGGTCTTTTAATGGCAATCCATTTTTGAGGATTGGTAATCTAATTAATATGCCGGTTACTCCTCATATTGAATCTCACTTTACTTCGTCGTTGATGATGCGTGACATCGTTATTGGAATGGCCGATGGCCTTACCGTTCCCTTTGCCCTGGCAGCCGGTCTGAGCGGAGCGGTGGATGGAACGCGCATTGTAGTGGTAGCCGGTTTGGCTGAAATCGCCGCTGGAGCGATTGCTATGGGTCTTGGCGGGTACCTGGCCGCGAGGAATGATGCGGAACATTATGCCAGCGAACTGAAGCGCGAAGAGTTGGAAGTTGTGGAAAGAACTGGGGACGAAGAACACGAAGTGCGCGAGATCCTTCAAACCTACGGCTTGGCCAAGGCCCAGTGCGACCCCATCATTACCCACTTCAAAGCAAATCCGAAACTATGGGTGGATTGGATGATGCGTTTTGAATTGGGCCTTGAGCCACCCGATCCAACCCGTGCTGTGAAAAGCGCCGCTACCATTGCTTTTTCATACATCGCCGGAGGGTTTGTCCCACTGACCCCTTACATTCTGACAAATTCCCCACAAACCGCGCTGCTTTATTCCGCGATTGCCACACTGATTGCGCTATTTGCTTTCGGCTATATGAAAGGAACATTCACCGGCACCCACCCGTTTCAAAGCGCATTCCGGACAACTTTGATTGGCGGATTGGCAGCTAGTGCAGCGTTCGGAATCGCCAAGGCTATTGGCTAGTTCCGACGTTCCCATGTCCACCTTCAAACGCAACCCGCGCAAGTGCTGGCTGAACTATTGAAGCAGCTTGGGGAAATTGTAACCCGGGATGCCCTGCGTCAAGACGGTTCACGACCCTGACCTGATTCTTACGGCGCGGAAAATGTAAGTGCAGGCAATGTAATGTTGTTACGCTTGGAACCATGAAGGGTTTCCGTTTCGCACTGGCAGGACTGCTTGTTTCCAATTCCGCAATCATCGCGCAGGAAATCAAGTTCAATCAGGTGGTGCAACCAATCGTGGAGGAGCGCTTGCGTTCCTACACTACAAAGAATAAGGAACGTCTACCGGCTCTACGGCTCATTTTTGAAGATGCCGGTTGCACAGGCGATGCACTTACGGAGCAGCGCGTGAAAGGCGTTAAGGCTCCAAACCTGATCTGCACTTATAAAGGTGAGAGTGATTCCGTCATCCTCATTGGCGCGCATTACGACCTGGTTGAAAAGGGTAGTGGTGTAGCTGATAACTGGACCGGTGCGGCTTTGCTGCCCACCCTATTTCAAAGCCTCAACAATTCGAAGACGAAACATACCTTTGTCTTTGTAGCATTCACTGGCGAAGAGATCGGATTGCTTGGATCGAAGTCCTACGTGAAACAAATGGGCGATGATTTGGCCAAGATTAAGGGAATGGTAAACCTGGACACTTTGGGGCTTTCCGATACCAAGGTTTGGACCACTCATGCAGATAAGAAAATGCTTGGCCTACTGGGTGCTGTGGCCAAGGCGATGGACTTACCAATAGCCGCAGTGAATGTGGACAACGTGGGGTCAAGCGATTCAGAATCGTTCCGGGTTAAGAAGGTTCCCGCACTTACCTTGCATTCCGTAACGCAGGAAAATTGGATGATTCTTCATACGGACAAGGACACGATTCAGCAAATCAAGATGGACGAATACTACCGCACTTACCGCTTGATCGCTGCCTATATGGTATTGCTTGATCGGGAACTTGAGTAAGTTAAGCCCACAGTTCATCCATCGGCGCATATGCCCCGTCACTGGCATCAGGAATGTACTCAAAGGTTCGGCCAAAGGGTGAGTCGATCTGCTTGGTCCAATCAATCCCCATTGCCGAATACACTGTTGACTGCAAATCTTCCGGGCGGAAGTAACGGTTGGGCTTCCAACCGAAATCCACCGTATCGGAACCGTCAGCCTTGGTTGACCCAATTGCGCGGCCGCCTCTAATTCCAGCACCGGCAAATGCGGCGAACTGCTGCAGGAAGTGATCGCGGCCCTCGGTATTGGAAAGCGCGCCCACGGTACGGCCAAACTCGCCAACCATCACAACCAACGTTTCCTTCAGCAACCCTGAGGCTTCCAGATCAGCCAAAAGAGGACCCACTGCACTATCGAACTGCTTACCCAGGGTGAATAAATTGCTTCCGGCTGGGTTGATTGTCCCGTAAATATCGTTGTGCATGTCCCAATTGCCGACGTTGATTTGAATGAAGCGCGTACCCCCATTGGCAGCCAAAACCTGCTTAGCAACGAGACAAGAGTTTCCAAAAGTAGAGCTGCCATAGCGCGCACTTTCGGCAGCAGTATAGGAAAAGGCGCTGGTGACACTTGGGTTATACATCATGCCACGTGCGGCAGAATAGAACGCATCATAATCCTGTGGAGGCTTGCCAAGCGGCGAGTTGAGGCGCAAAGAATCGTCGATGGAATGGAGAAAGCGCAAACGATTATCAAGCCGTATTTGTCCATCAACATTAGTTGTATTTGTAAGTCCGTTGGTTTGCGGAATTACTTTGAAGGGAGCATAGGTGGCCGAAAAGTAACCCGGACCAACAGCACTCCCGGCATTCAACGCAAGAAATGTTGGGAAGACTTGGCTGGCAGTACGTTCGCGCTCTTTTTCAAGAGAAACTACACTGCCGACGTTCGGAGCAACATCTCCCAAGGCAGCTGCCGGTGATCGACCAATTTGCGTCCAAGTTTGGGCTAAATTATGGACCAGCGCCCAGGACCGCATAGATCGTACAATGGCAACTTTGGAAAGTTGTGCACCAAGATTAGGAAGCAACCCCATGGGCCAGTTGACGCCGTTGATCATGGTTGGATTGAACTTCGACGGAGTAACCCCGTTCACCACCTTCAGATCGAACGTATCGGTATGGCTTGGCGCGCCTGTCATCAGAATGAAGATGCAAGCCTTGGCCTTGTTCTGTAAAGTAACTGCGGGGCGCGAATCAGCCGCGTGTAACTTCGAGTTACTAAGCAGGTAGGAACCAGTAACTCCAGAACCGGCAATTTCAAAAAAGCGGCGGCGCGAAAGGTGTGGCTGTTGGGAGAACGTAGCATGGGGGCGCTGCCTCCGGCCCAGGATTTTTGAGTGTTTGTCTTCGCCGTAAATCATGATGGTTCTCCTTAATTAATAATTGAAAATGAAATCAACTTTGTTGTACAACGACCACAGCAAATCTTCCGCAGCTTGCGTGCGTGTGCCGGTCTTCAATTGGGCCAGAGCGGCAGTAATCTCCCCAGTTGTTGGATAGCGCGAAAGTACGTTCAAGAACAAAATATTGATCAGTTGATCATCGGGCTGGCTTAGATTCTTGACCAGCAGTAAATTGGCATTGCCGGTTCCACGTATCCGTGTCATCAAAAACGAATCGTTCATCAGGTTCAGGGACTGCGAAATAGATCCATCCCCCAACCTGTCTTCCTCTTCGCGATTACCTCGAAGGAAAGAATCAAGAAAGCGCGAGACCAGTCCCCCGCTATCCGGGGTGTTCAAGGGTTCTGGAATCCGCATGGCCCAACTTTCTGTAGCCGAGGAATTGGGGAAGTTACGCTGTAGATTATAAGAGGGCAACAAGCCACTGGATTGGACCACCGCATCGTGCAGTTCCTCCGCCCAAAGGCGACGGACAAATTTCCGAGCAAAAAGTTTTTCCCAGGCCGGATCCCAAGTCCCGTTGTAGCGCGACGAAAGCTGATAGGCGTCGGAAGTTACAATCTGTTTCATGAGCCCCTTCAGGTTGTACTTACTGTCGATAAAATCTTGAGCAAGCTCAGTTAGTAACTGAGGGTTCGTGGGCTGAATGGCCCAACCGGCAGGTGGCGGGTTATTGGGATCCAGCCGTGCAGGATCAAACCCATCCACTGGCTCTACAATTCCCTTGTTGAAAAACTGCGCCCAAATGTAATTGACTGCTGCACGGGAAAATTGAAAATCGGTTGTAATTTCCCGGGCAAAAGCAACACGATAATTTTCGCCAGCCTTCGGTCCTCGTCCACTGAACATATATACAGGAGCTACCGTAGTCTGGGTGCCGATCGGTTGCCTTGCGGGACGGTTCCCAGTAGTGGTGTTCAAAGAGTAGTCGGTTCGGAAACGAGTAAGTTCGTCCGTCAGCGCCCAATAATATGGACCGCCACTTCCATCCACTGAAGTGCGTGAAGCCAAAGTTTTGCCCAGGAAGGCGGACATTCCCCAAGCTTGGAGGCGCGTTGTACTGCGACCCCAAACGCTCAACGTATCCAGATGGCCCCGTCCGTTGTGACAAAGCAGACAATTCAGTTGCGAAAGCCCCAGAAAGGTGGAGGCAATCAAAACCGTCTGGCCATCCCAAATGTCTTGCTGCGGCCCGCCGGTGACAAACCCACCAATCACAAAATTAATGTCGCCCTGCGTATAGCTATTGGTTCCGCTGGCTGAAATCAGCTCCGTGGCAATTTCATTGTATGGTTTGTTCGCCACCAGGGAATCACGAATCCATTTCTGGAAAGCAGAGGTGCTTGAGGTGTATCGTTGAATTTGAGAAGTGGCGGATATGTTTTTGTACAGATCTCCAAAATACATGGTCCATTTGTCCGCCCATTCCGGCTTAGCTAAAAGTTCATCAACCAGCAGTTCCCGCTTATTTGATCGTGTATCGGCAAGGAAAGTTTGCACACGAAGCGGATCGGGAATTCTGCCGGTAAGGTCTAAGGTAACGCGCCGGATGTACTCAAAATCATTGCTACGTTCTGCTGGAACCACTCCCGCCTTCTGCATTTCTCCGAAAAGGTTGCGATCAATGGTCCCTTGTTCAGAAGGCTGCAACTGCGTATTTGTTCGGCTACCGCCAGGAACAAAGTCCAGCGAATGGGTCAACCGATTGGCGACTTCAGTGGTCAACACGCCTCTGGAAGATGGCCCATTGAAGAATTGAGCGTTTCTACCGCCAGCGACGATCTTGTCCCGTTGTTCAGAAAAGAATGCACAATTAGCATGTTCCACCTGAACGTCGCGGACATCGATAGTGGGTGGTTGCGCTTCCAACAACGCGCTGGGTATTAGCAACAAAACAGCGTTTAGAATTCGAGTTCGCATGAAATTCCTCTAATGAATGTTATCGTCAGCATAACCGATTCGCGTTACGTTTACCTGAACCCAACGTGCGAGCAAGAGTTGTACGGAATTTCTAGGATTTATTCCCAGGACACTAGTAGGATGTCCGGGCACTCGCAGTCCTACGACAACCGGCAGCAAAGATCCCGAATCACACATAGAGAAAAGCTAATGAGGGACATGCAAGCACTTATTATCGAGGCTGAAATAGACCTTGATTTTTTGTGGCCTCGGCATCCGATCTGGTTCGAGGCGACCGCAATACAATTAGATAAGTAGCGAAAAGAGAGAAGAACCGTGGAGACATTTCTAAAAATCGTTGCCACGCCAAAATAACACTTGCATTAGGGGGGGGGGTGCAGGGTATAATTCCGTAGCCTTTCTTACGGGTGAATTGAATTAACTGGAGGTTTCGAACAATGAGAATTACTATCGCTTTATCCCTGTTGCTTTTTGCGAATGCGGCAAAAGGGACTACTTTGGATTTTGACTCAGTGATTATCTCTGGGTGCATTGATGGAACTAGTTACATGGCGAATTTTGGCATTAGTGTTACGGGGTCAGCTTCTGCCAGGATTTGCACGAGTGCTCCTGCTGGTGGGGCGCAGGCGTTTTCTGGGGCTAACTTGCTTTTGTTGGATAATCCGCCACCCACTAATTCCACTTACACCTTCTCCTTTGTCTTCAATAATCCTGTGGATAATGTGTCGTTCGTCAGAACTGCCATTAATCCTGATAGCACGGGGCCCGCATGGACCGCGTCTGCCCTGTCAATTACAAACTTGGTGCTTGCTAGCACTGGTGAAGGTACAACTTTTGCACCTTCGGCACAATTATTTAGCTTGAATGCAGTCGGGATCGCGAGCGTGCGGTTTTTCTCTGATAATACTTCCGCGCGAACCTACAATACCCCACCGATCGACAATCTGAGCTTTACATCGACAGTCCCTGAACCCAGCACCTTCGGATTGGCAATTTTGTGCTTGGCGGGCATCTCATTTCGAAAGAAGGTCTTTGCTCCGAAAGACTGAGCAGCAGTACGATAGTTACGGCCAACCACAAACACGCAATAGTGGAATGGTTGGCCGATTCGCGTTACGTTTACCTGAACCCAACGTACGAGCAAGAGTTGTACGGAATTTCTAGGATTTATTCCCTGATCATTCTTAGTATTTTGCCGCTACTTCTTAGGGACTATTGGTTTATAGAATGGAGACATGGGTATTTTTAGGCTCTCCCTCTTAACTCTGGCATCTGCCGTGATCACACAATTGTGCGGCCAGTCGCTGGGCAATGGCTCTTTATCCGGCAAATACAATGCGCGGCATCTGATGCTTAGCATCAATGCCAGCGGAGCTATCACCGACGCACGGACCTTTTACGGTTCACTCACCTTTGATGGCGCAGGGAACTTCACTTACTCAGGAAGCCAGTTGGTAGGTGCGGCCGCGCCATTGCCAATCAGCGGTGCAGGTAAGTATGCAGTTCAAGCGACTGGGTACATATCTATGACCAACTTCCAGCGCACCGATGGCGCGGTAGTTCGCGGCGGCCTTGGCCAAGGCGCAGTGGTTGGCTCCACACAGGAAACTCCCGGAGTTTACGATTTCCTGATCGCCGTGCCTACGGCCCCAGCAGGCAGCGTTACCAATGGCACAATCAACGGAACTTACTGGGCATCCACGCTGGAGTTCCCTGGCGGTGCTGCAACCAATGTGCGCAACGGATCTTTTCAATTGAAGCCCAATGGCGCAGGAAGCTTTGGCGATATCAGCGTCAGCGGCAAAGCTGCTAACTTACAAAACAGGATCACAACACAGACCGTTGCCGCCGCATCTTACTCCCTGACCACGGACGGGTCCGGCACAGCCAATTTTCCACTGGCATCCACTTCAACTGCCCTAGCGCAATTGCTTTCCGGCGGCCGTCAGATTTTTGTTTCCGCCGATAGCAGCTTAGTAATTGGCGGGTCCAGTTCTGCTGGTGGCCACGATCTTTTAATTGCCACTCGCGCATTTTCCGGTGCTGCCAATGCCGCTAGCCTTCGTAACTTATTTTTCTCAGCCGGCATGAAACTGGAACCGAACCGTCCGGGAAGTTATTCCGGATCAGCCAATGCCAACGGCACCGGCAAGTTAGTTTCCAGCCGTAGAGTGCGTCAACTGGAAGGCGTGTTAGATTTCACCGGAGGCAGTTCTTATGCCATCACCGCCGATGGAAGCGGCTCTGTTGAAACCAACCGGCTGGCGCTTGGGACGGCCGGCAATAGCTACATAGTGAATGGCCTGACCACTGCAGATTCCGATAATTACGAAATCGGCTTCGGAATCCGGGCGACAGCAGCAGCTAACTCCACAGGCACGTTCTACATTAATCCGCAGGGTATTGTAAATGCCGCCAGCTTTGCACCCGTCGGCGCACCAGTTTCCCCAGGCGAGTTCATTTCCATATTCGGCGCGGGCTTCGCCACCACCACAACCATTGCATCCGGTGCCCCGTTTCCCACAACGCTGGGCGGAGTGCAAGTGCTGGTGAACAACACTCCTGCGCCTATCTATTTTGTAAGTGCCGGACAGATTAGTTGCCTGGTACCCTTTGGAGTAACTGGAACCACGGCAAGCTTTGTTGTAACTACCGGAGGCCGCTCCACCAACGCAGTCGACCTGCCATTAGCTAAGACTAGTCCAGGGATCTTCACCGTCCCGTCCGCCGGCACAGGCCCCGGAGCAATTCTTAAACCCGACTTTTCTTTAGTATCGGCAACGAATCCAGCCAAGCGCGGCGACGTGGTGTTGGTGTTTCTAACTGGCCTTGGTGCTGTAACTCCCGCAGTGCGCGATGGAGCACTTGCACCTACTAACCCACTTAGTCTGGTGCCCGGAACTTTGACAATTTACATCGGGGCCAAGCCAGCCGAGATCCTATTCCAAGGCATGGCTCCTGGGCTGGTTGGACTTTATCAACTGAACTTGAGAGTGCCACTGAACAGCCCAACAGGGAACAGCGTTTCTTTCGCCATCGATTCCGGCGATAGTTTTCATGACATGGTGGACATCGCCGTTGTACCCTAACGGCTGGTGCCGCATCTTCAAGATCTACATAAAGTCAGAACCATTCTGAATCGCGACCGTCCCTGGTCCGCATATATTCTAGGAGACCTCGCCCCTGGTTCCATCGAACATTGCACCTTCCATTGCACAGAACATGGCGATGGAATGGTGGTGCTGTATCGAGGGCTGGGATTTCCCATTCTCTTCTGGCTAAATGCCGATCCAGCAGTGCTGGACGAATTTCACGAACATGCTGTATTCCTCAATGTGCGACTGCAGGATGCAGGCATCTTGGCGGGCCGCTACCACTTTGTGGAACCGAAACGAATGGGCCGCTTTGTACTGAATCCCAAAACTTGGACCCCGACATCGGTAGGCGATGCGCAGCGTTTAACCCCAGCCCATCTTCCCGCCCTCGAAAAGCTATATGCCGATGGCGTGGCGGACAACGACCAGCCCTATTTCTTCTACCCCAACATGTTGACCGAAGGAGTTTTCTATGGCTGCTGGGAAGGTTCCGAACTCATCACAGTTGCCGGAACGCATCAAGTGGTACAGCAAGAAAGCGTAGCCGCAGTGGGCAACGTGTATACGCGGCGTGACCATCGAGGCAAAGGGCTTGCCGGCAGTATGACCAGCGCCGTAGTTCTACAACTTTTGAAGATGGAAATCAGCACCATTGTTTTAAATGTGGAAGCATCAAAAACCAACGCCCGCCGCGTTTATGAGAGGCTAGGGTTCCAGCTCCATTGCGAGTTCCTGGAAGGGCGCGCAGTCCGGGAGGTTTTCTAATTCATGGATTCAACACTTCTCTACTTTGCGTTATGCATCAGTGCATTTTTCGCCGGTGCCATTAACGCCATCGCGGGCGGAGGAACGCTGCTTACGTTCCCCGCCCTGCTTGCCGTATTGTCCCCGGTGATGGCAAACGGCACCAGCACCATCGCACTGCTACCAGGATCCATCGCCAGCTTCTGGGCCTATCGTCAGGATGCGGCCCACCCTCCGCGGCTATTATGGTGGTTATTCGCCCCCAGTCTTTTGGGAGGATTACTCGGCACCGTTCTGGTAACACGCACCAATGAAAAGTATTTCGCCGCACTGGTTCCGTGGTTAATATTACTGGCTTCGGTGCTATTTATGCTCCAGCCTCTTGTAACTAAGATGGCGAAGACGAAACAAACTTCCACCGGCCACACCACTCAGCACTTAGTCATGCTGGCCTGCGCCCAGTTACTGGTTTCTATTTATGGCGGATATTTTGGCGCTGGGATGGGAATCCTGATGTTAACCGCCC
>JAYTTF010000189.1:0-18177 GCA_043745195.1 Bryobacterales bacterium
TCAAGATCACTGCCCCGGAAACGTAGGCGGCTTCAGCCGCGTCCGGCGACTTTCAGTCGCAACCGAACCCACCGGCTTTGAGCCGGTGGTCGTTTAGTGGTTTTTACCTCCCCCTGATGCTTGTCTTGTGGTGCTTGATACTGCGCGGCATTGCCATTGAATTTCGCAGTCACATCCAACATGCTGCCTGGACCCCTGCCTGGGATTTTGTCTTCGCCCTGGCAAGCATTCTATTATGCTTCCTGTTTGGTGCAGCCATAGGTAACATTATCCGCGGAGTTCCTCTTAACGCCGATGGCGAATTCTTTCTGCCTCTTTGGACTGACTTCACAGCCCACGGTGAATTAGGAGTCTTCGATTGGTACACCACCCTCACTGCCCTGCTCGCAGTGGCCGCATTAGGCATGCATGGAGCACTCTGGGTCACCTTGAAAGCTCCCCAACCCTTTGCCAAACAAATCCAAATCTTTGCATGGAAGCTATGGCCAATTCTTGCGATGATTACCATCCTCACCACCGCCGCCACTTTTAAAATCAAGCCTGCAATGTTCCATACCTTCCTTCAATATCCCCTCGCTTTTCTTCTTCCAGCAGGAGCACTATTGGGCTTAATCGGATTGCGGCAATCCATCCTCAACAATCCCAGAAGAGCCTTCCAATTCTCCGCCGCTATTTTGATTCTGTTGATGGCTACGGCCGCCGCTACAAACTTTCCAACAATGTTGCCGTCCACTTCCAATCCTCAGTTTTCTTTAACTATCTCCAATACAAAAACAGCCGCTTACGGGCTAAGCACTGCACTATATTGGTGGTTTCCCGGCATGGCACTCGTCATCGCCTATTTCGTCTTCTTGTACCGTCGATTTGCCGGTCCCATCGATTGCGAAATCGAAACTTCTAAACTCTAACAGTGTTTTAATTAGCTTATGTCTTTTCGCGCAATTATTGCTGGACTGTTCGTGTGCCTCAGCGGCTCAAACCTTATTGCTCAAACCTGCACCTCTGTATCGCTTTCCCCAAATACAGCCACCGCCCGCGCAGCCGGCGATAACTTGACCTTCACCGCATCCGGCACCCCCACCAATTGCCTGAAAACAGCCTCTTCCGATGTGCCTTGGATCACCGTTTCCTTTGGAGGAGGCACAGCAAATCCATCTACAATCGGCATCGCTGTCGCCGCCAATCCCAGTTCCCAAAGCAGAGTAGGTACCGTTTCCGTCAACGGCGTTCCGTTCACTGTTACGCAATCCGGCATCACCTGTTCCTATAGCGTTGGACAACAAGGCAGCGCCAACATCGGCAGCGCAGCAGGGTCAGGGACCATCAACTTAAGCGCCCCCACAGGCTGTAATTGGACTGCAACCGCCAGCGATTCCTGGGTCCGCCCAGCAGAGACCTCCGGCTCCGGTTCCACCTCCATTACCTACACTTACGACGCCAACACAACACCTGCAAGTAGAACCGCATCCATCCAAATCGGCACCGCATCGTTCACCGTCACACAAGCAGCGGCCTGCAGCCTTACTCTCAATCCGAATTCTCAATCCATAAACGCCTCATCCAATACCGGAACCTTTTCCGTCACCGCCAACGTTTCATCATGTAGCCGCACAGCCGTCAGTGATTCCACATGGCTCACCATTTCATCAGGAGCCACCGGAACAGGCAATGGAACCGTTGCCTGGACCGCTGCCGTCAACAATACGCCCAATGCGCGCACAGGACGCATCACCATTGGCGATACCGTATTCACCCTGCAACAAGCCGGCGGGAGTTGCATCTATCTGATCTCCCCCGCCACCGCCACAGCCATTGCAACCGGCGGTTCCGGGACCTTCAACCTAACAACCGCCTGTACCTGGCAAGTGTCTTCCAGTGCCACATGGCTTACCGTTACTTCCGATCAAACCGGAACCGGCAGTGCGCTGGTCAGTTGGGCCGCCAGCGCCAACCCGTCGGCACAGGCAAGAACGGCCAGCATCACAATCGGCTCCGCAGCGTTCACCGTATCTCAAACCGCAGCTTCCTGCGACGTAAACTTGTCCCAATCAGCTTTCAGCGCACCTGCCGAAGGCATCACCACTAGCATCGAAATCAATACCAACGCAGGTTGCAATTGGACAGCAACCACCAGCGTTCCGTGGATCACCTTCCAAAGCGCCCCCGTCGGCACTGGCGATTCAGCTTTGAGTTTAGCCATAGCTGCAAATGTAAACGCAGCTACTCGAACTGGAACTGTTCTGATCAACAACAAGGTTTTTACCGTCACCCAAGTAGGACAAAATTGCACCGTTGCCATTAGCCCTGCAACTGCTTCTGCCCCGTCTTCCGGCTCAAGCGGCATCATTGCCGTAACCACCAATTGCGCCTGGACCGCCCGCAGTTCCGCTGCCTGGTTGACTTTAACCGCTGCTCAATCAGGAACCGGAAACGGACAGGTGGATTACGCCGCTGCAGTCAACCCCGGAGCCGCAATCAGAACAGCCACCATCACCATCAACGGGCAAGTGTTCACTTTGACGCAATCCGGCGGTAGTTGCACTTTATCTTTGACAACCACGTCAACCCAAGTCCCCGCACGCACCACCACCGGCCGCTTCAACGTCCAGGGCTCTGCCGGCTGCACCTGGGAGCCTGTGTCAGATTCCACCTGGCTCACCATTCCTTCTTTTTCGATTGTGAATGGTAGTGGAGCCGTCGATTTTTCCGCATCAGCAAATCCCACCGGCACACAACGCTCCGCAACCATCAAGGTGGGCACAGAAACATTCTCCGTCACCCAGGCCGGCTCAGTCCCCACGATTTCTCTCAACGGAATTGTGAACGCAGCCAGCTACACAGCCGGCATTTCTCCAGGCCTCATCGTGGCCGTCTTCGGAACATTCCTTGGACCCCAAACTCTAGCCACCGCCCAACTCTCCAGCGATGGACGGTCTTTAACCAAGGATCTACAAAGTGCGCAAATCCTTTTTGACGGCGTCCCCGGAGCCATGATTTATTCCAGCGCCACACAAGCCAGCGTTGTAGTGCCCTACGCCGCAGCAGGCAAAACCAGCAGCAAGGTTACCGTTCAATATCAGGGCATAACTTCTCCTGAAGTAACCGTGCCGGTCACCGCCACCGCACCCGCAATTTTCACTCTCGATCAATCAGGCAAGGGTCAAGGCGCCGTGCTCAATGAAAACTTCACCGTGAACGGAACAACCAATGCCGCCGCCCGCAACTCAATTATTCAAGTGTTCGCCACCGGCGAAGGCGTCACAAATCCCGCCGGGGTAGATGGGAAACTCGCCGTTGCCCCCCTGCCTGCCCCAACCGCAACCATCACCGCCAGAATCGGAAACATCGTCGCCCCAATCATCTACGCAGGCGCTGCCCCCGGCCTTGTAGCTGGTGCCATTCAAATCAACATTCGAGTCCCGCTCACCGCCCCAGTAGGCGCTGCGGTGCCATTGGTAATCAACATGGGGACACCAACAACACAAGCCAACGTAACGATTGCGGTACGCTGATAGCCTCATGCGGATTCTTGGAATCGTTCTGGCCGGTGGTGCAGGAAGTTTGTGTCGCTACTGGATTTCCACCTGGGGAAATTCCATGGGATCGCGCATCCCCTTTGGCACACTATCGGTCAACATTTTCGGCTGCTTCATCATCGGCTTGCTAGGCGCATTCTTCCTGAAGCGACCCGAACAGGAGACAATGCGCATCATCTGCATCACCGGTTTTCTAGGCGGCTTCACAACATTTTCGGCCTATGGATGGGAGACAATCGCCCTGATCCGCCAAGGAGCAATCCCAAACGCCATTGCCTACGTCCTGGCCAGCAACATCGGCGGCCTAGCCGCAGCTTGGTTCGGTTACCGATTAGGTAGGTAGGGCCTCGATAATCTGAATACCGCAAGCCAGTGGGGACATGTATTGGCCTCGATAAATCTGGGCACCGCGAGCCAGTGGGGACATGGGTGGCTGACACAAGCTACAGAACTTCAGTTGAAACCATTGATTGCCCTAAGCGAGCTGTCAGTCTCCCGTGTCGCCATTGGCGGCACTTTTTCCGAACTTCAGTCCCACCCTTCGGCGACCTCAATATTTCTAAGTTTTCTTGTAGCACTTCACAACCGCAAGCCAAACCCGCCTACTTTCCGCGGAAAATCTTTTCAGCGGTAGCTACCGGTAAAAATAAAGTACGCGGGTAAGACGAAAGCGGCACGAACCCGTGATGCCGATAAAAGGCAACAGCGTTATCATCCTTCGCTTCAACCAGCAGGGCAAAAACCGCAGGAGGCGCAACAAGAACTCGACTCAGTGCATCCGCAAGCATTGCGCCGCCAAGCCCTCGCCCTTGAAATTTCAAATCCACTGCCAATCGGCCAATTCGAACCGCAGGCAAAGTCGAATATCGCGGTAGCTTCTTGGTAACTTCAGTCGGAAGATCTGGAGTCGGAATGCTTGCGGCGGCCAGCGTGTAATACGCCGTCAGTTGGCTGGTCCCCGACTCTACGGCCACAAAACACGCCGAAATCCGACGGCGGATGTCTTGCGTAGCCTGCGTTCGAACATACCTGTCTAAAAGCTCATGACCGCAGGCGAACCCTTGCTTGTCATGCTCATCACTAAGCGCTTCAAGCCGAAAGGGTGCCTTCATGCTTTGCCGAAGAGTTTCTTGCGATTTTGAAATGCACGGCGCAGCGCGGCAGACGGCTTGGGTGGATGGAGAATCGCTTCGGAGATGGCGCGTTGATCTTGCCCGGAGAGCCGAATGATTTCAACCTCCTCAATGGCACGAATCGCAGCCTCGCGCGCTGCCGTCACCACAAAGTCCGTGAGTGTTCGCCCTTGAACTTCCGCAGCACGCTTCAGCAGCGCATGAATATCCCCCGGTAAGCGAGCCTCTAGCCTCGCCGTAGTGATTGCTTTTCCCATACTCCCAACCATACGGCATTTTGCCGTAAGAATGTTTTTAAGCCGCGTGCTGTGGACGATAGGGCTTCACTTTTATTTCATGCTCATGCAAACGTGCTTGCGCCAGATCGTAGGCCGATTGCATTCGTATCCAGATGTCAGGCGTTGCTCCGAATGCTTTCGCAAGGCGGATAGCCATATCAGGCGAGATGCCCGACTGGCCATTGATCAGACGCGAAAGGGTGGTTCGGCTAACCCCCAACGCTTTTGCGCCTTCCGTGACAGACAGTGCGAACGACTCAAGGCAATTTAATCGGACGGAAATGCCGGGATGCGGCGGGTTCTTCATCTGCATTGCATTCTCTCCTTGGCTTTGTGCACCGTGTCGGGGCTGCGCGCAAATGCTGATCTACCCTTTGGATAAGCGGCTCATCGTGCTGTAATCCTCAATATCCTCGGGCTTGAGATGTCCTACGCCACCGTGGGTTGAAAGCTTTTTCCGGTCAGGAATTAAGGCGTTTTGCATATGCTGTACTGGCAATTTGAGATTACCAACGCTGGCCCAATCGGACTTCACCTCGGCCGCAATCGCTTCTGGGGCCCACGGGGAGATGGCAATGCCGGTGATAATGTCCTTTAAGAAAAAACGCCGGCGCTTCTCATCCTTCACCCAACTGTGGCGAGGATAGAGATGGTCGAGCGCTTCATCGTGAGGGTTGTTGAATTCATCATAGGTTCGCGCTTGGCCACCCTTGGGATCTGGGGCAAATAGGGCAATACGGACCTCGCTCTCCCAAAGGAACTTACGCCCTTTGGTGAAGAGAAACTGGAGCAAGTTGTTTCCCGTCATGTCCTGATCGCCGTAACGAACTCGGCCCATGTGCATCTTGTCCGGGAACTGATCCACCGCCTTCTGCAATTGACCAAATGTGGTCTGAACCGCTACGCCGTTGTCAGCATACTGCTGCCACATTTGCATCTCGTGCTCGGGCTTGTAGAGATTCCAACAGCTCAGATAATACATCTCAGTGAACAGTCGGTTGGAGCCTTGTTCGGCAATCAGGTTCCGCTCGTCGCGAACGTCGTACCTACGAAAGCCCCGAATCTTCCGCATGTATTCGGGTGTTGGCAAACCGTCGAGTGGGTCGTTCTTTTTAATTTTATCGCAACGACGTAGATAAAGCTCCTCGTTGGCCATGAGGTCCTGAAAGAACATCATTGGCATGAATCGCCAGAGAGGCGCATCCAGGGGCGGATCAGGCAGCTGCTGGTCGTAAGATTGAAGCGGCATTCCCAATTATAGTCAATGTCAGCACCGATTCGCCCTATATCGCCTCGCTGCTTCAGGATTGGGATAAATTGAAGCTTACAATTAGGCAGGACAAAAATATGGGATCAGGTCTTTGCAGCAGGACCCGCACTGTAGCCTGTCCAAACTCCGAACCTGCCAAAGCCGCTAAGATACAATCATGCGCAACAACTTTACAGCAACAGTTGAAACCGATGGCCCATGGCACATTGCATATTGCGCCGAAGTTCCTGGTGCCAATGGTCAAGGCTCCACATGCGAAGAATGCCTGACAAATCTACAGCACGCAATCGACCTAATCCTTGAATATCGTCAGGAAGAATCGTTGCGATCCCTTCCTCCACGCTAGCCCCCACTCCTCCAACTCAGCCCGCCAATCAACAATCGGCGTATCATGTAATTTCCATGCTGAAACGCTTCCTCCTCCTCTCCACTTCCCTGCTCCCCTTACACGCTCAACGCCCCACAACCTTCGAAGGCCGCCCCGCCCACGTCCTTGAAAACGACAAACTGGAATTGGTTGTCCTTTCTACCGGCGGCGCATTCGCCAGCCTCACCCTCAAGAACGATCCCGCCAAAACAGATCCAATGTGGAACCCCGCACGCATGTCGCGCGAACGCGGAAATCCAAATCGAGGAGGCGGCGATAGCGTCGGTCATTTCGTCTGCGTCGATGGCTTCGGCCCAACCTCCGCCGAAGAACGAGCCGCCGGTTTAACCGGCCACGGAGAAGCCCACATTCAACCGTGGCTCTTAACCGCGTCAGAAAAACAGGGGCCCCTCAGCAGCTTCACCTTTCAAACGCGCCTTCCCCTCGTTCACGAACTCTTCACGCGCAAAGTTCAAGTCACCGAAGGCGAACAAGTGATTGCCGTAGAAAGCACTCTCGAAAATTTGCTGGCTTTTGATCGGCCCATCAACTGGGCAGAACACGCCACCATCGGCGCTCCATTTTTGGCCCCCGGCAAAACTGTCGTTGATGCCCCCGTTGGCCGCTGCCAATCGCGCCCCTACGAAAACCAGCCCATCCGCCGCTTGGCTTCTGGCAAAGAATTTACTTATCCCATGGGCGTGTCGCGCGACGGCGGAACCATCGATCTGCGCGGCGTACCCGATCCACCTAACTCGCTCGATCACACCGGCTGCGCCATTGATCCCTCTCGCACCTTTGGATTTGTTACCGCAATCAACCTTGAAAAAGAAATGCTCATCGGCTATCTGTTCAAACGCGAAGAATACCCATGGTTGCAGGAATGGATGAACTATCCAGCATCTGGTGCCCTTTCCCGTGGCATCGAATTTGGCACGCAGCCGTTTGATGTTCCCCGCAAGCAAACGGTAGAAATGGCCAAGATGTTCGACGTCCCAACCTACCGTTGGCTACCCGCCCGTTCTTCCATTCACACACGTTTCTTAATTTTTTTCACCTCTGTTCCCAAGGGTTTCACGAAAGTGGATGATGTCACATGGAGCAGTGGAAAGCTTACGATAGTGGATAGGAAAGCTGGGAAGCAGGTTGTGCTCAATGCAACTTCCGGGCTCTAAACAAAAATGAAAGCACTGGTAAAAAGTAAAGCGGAAGTCGGTCTCTGGGTGGAAGATGTTCCAGAGCCTGCAATCGGCATCAACGATGTTCTAATCCGAGTATTGCGAACAGGCATTTGCGGAACGGATCTGCATATCTACAACTGGGACGATTGGTCAAAGCGCACCATTCCCGTTCCATTAGTCATCGGCCACGAGTTTGTCGGCCAAATCGTCAAGACCGGATCGAATGTAATTGACTTCCATCCTGGTGAAATCGTCAGTGGCGAAGGTCACGTCGTCTGTGGCCGCTGTCGCAATTGCATGGCTGGCCGGCGTCATCAATGCGCGCACACACAAGGGGTAGGCGTTAATCGCGCCGGAGCATTTGCCGAATTCATCGCCTTGCCCATGACCAATGTTTGGAAGCATCACGCCGGAATTAATCTCGATATCGCCGCCATCTTCGACCCCTTCGGCAACGCCGTTCATACAGCTTTGATGTTCCCCGTTTTAGGCGAAGATGTTTTAATCACCGGCGCCGGCCCCATCGGAATTATGGCCGCCGCTGTTGTTCGGCAAGCTGGAGCACGGCACGTCGTCATTACCGACGTCAACGAAAATCGTCTCGAATTGGCCCGTAAAATGGGCGTCAATCTGGCACTCAACGTCACCACCGGTACTCTCGCTGAAGCGCAGAAGAAGCTCGACATGCACGAAGGGTTCGACGTTGGTCTTGAAATGTCCGGCAACGGGGCCGCCTTTCGCGACATGCTCGCCAACATGGCCCACGGCGGACGCATCGCCATGCTGGGGATTCCTCCCGGTGAGATGGCCATCAATTGGCACACCGTAGTTTTCAACATGCTCACCATTCGCGGAGTGTACGGCCGCGAAATGTATGAGACCTGGTACAAGATGAGCGTGCTGCTGGAATGCGGCCTGAATCTGGAACCCGTGATCACGCACCGTTACCACTGGACGGAATTTGAAAAAGGTTTCGAGGCCATGCGCTCAGGCAATTCCGGAAAAGTAATTCTGGAATGGGGCAAGGTCTAATTAATGTACGGTAAGTTTCAAGAACAGGTACGCAAAACTCTGGCGGAGATTTCCGAAGCAGGTCTTACAAAACCGGAACGAATCATCGGCACCCCGCAAGGCGCTCACATTGAAACCGCTTCCGGCCAAAAGGTGCTGAACCTGTGCGCCAACAACTACCTGGGCTTGGCCGATCACCCAACTGTGGTTGCCGCAGCCCGCGAAGCTGTTGAACGATGGGGATATGGCATGGCTTCGGTTCGCTTCATCTGTGGCACCCAGGCTATCCATAAGCAATTGGAACAGGCCATCAGCACCTTCCTTGGAACCGAAGATACCATTCTTTATGGGTCCTGCTTCGACGCCAATGGCGGACTTTTTGAAACTTTGCTCGGCCCGGAAGATGCCATCATCTCAGACGAATTGAACCACGCCAGCATCATCGACGGAGTTCGTCTTTCCAAGTGCCAGCGCCTTCGATATACCAATAACGACATGGTGGATCTTGAAGCAAAGTTGATTCAATCCGCCAACGCCCGCTATCGCATGATTGCCACTGACGGTGTTTTTTCCATGGATGGATACATCGCCGACCTAGCAACAATTTGCCATTTGGCCGAAAAACATAATGCCCTTGTAATGGTCGATGATTCCCACGCCGTCGGCTTCATGGGTGCAACGGGCCGTGGAACGCCAGAACATTGCGGAGTCGTCGGCCAAGTCGATATCATCACCGGGACATTGGGAAAAGCCCTCGGCGGTGCCAGCGGCGGATACACCAGCGGGCGTCGTGAAATCATCGAATTACTCCGCCAACGCTCCAGACCATATCTTTTTTCTAATTCCCTGGCGCCACCTATTACTGCCGCTTCCCTGGTTGCTCTTGACCTGCTGAGTAATTCCAATGAGCTTCCTGAAAAGCTTCGTAACAACACGCAATACTTCCGGCGAAGGATCACCGAGCTTGGTTTCAACATCCTCCCCGGCGAGCATCCCATTGTTCCCATCATGCTTGGGGATGCCAAATTGGCATCAGAATTAGCAAATAGAATGTTGGAGAAAGGTGTCTACGTCATCGGGTTCTCCTACCCGGTTGTACCCCATGGAAAAGCCCGCATCAGAACCCAGGTATCTGCGGCCCACAGCATTGAAGATCTGGAATTTGCCGCAACCAAATTCGCCGAAGCAGCCAAAGAAATGGGGCTGTTCTAGAGAGACCGAAGCATTGCCTCAATGGCTTTGCTTCGATGGCTTACTAAAAGTTTTTTTTCAGCTGGAACTTGTCCGAACGTTTTACCGAAAGGCTCAAAGTAGAAAAGCGGATCGTACCCAAACCCTTCGCTACCGCGTAAATCGTCTATGATGCGCCCTTCCACTTCGCCCCGCCAATGACCCTTCAAAACCCCAGCTTCGGCGAGTGCGATCACGCAGACAAAGCGAGCAGTTCGATTTTCTACGCCACGAAGATTGTCGAAAAGCAATTGATTGTTAGCAGCATCCCCGGCATGCTCCCCTGCATATCGCGCCGAATAAACACCCGGTGCACCACCCAACGAATCGACCGCCAAGCCGGAATCATCGGCGAACAATGGGCCGGAAGCGAATCTTGAATAGTACACTGCTTTGATTGCTGCATTCTCTTCAAAAGTTGTTCCGGTTTCCTCAGGAGGTTCAATGTCTCGGATATTTTCCAGTGTATCGACAGTGACCCGTTCAGCACCGAAATGCTGCACGATCAACCGGAATTCCCGCAACTTCCCTGGGTTGGTTGTAGCGCAGTAAAGTTTCACGGCAGTTTAACAAAGCTCTTCTGTCTTTCCACCAACTCAGCAATTCCCTTTCGGGCAATGGAAAGTAGACTTTCCATCTGTTCGTCGTCGAAGGCTTTCTGTTCTGCCGAAGCTTGGATTTCAACAAACTTCCCTGCCCCGGTCAGCACCACATTCATATCAACCTCAGCCTGGGAATCTTCGGTGTAACAGAGGTCCAACATCGGCTGGCCATTCACAATCCCGACGCTTGTTGCAGCTACATAATCGCGTAGTGGAGATTTCTGCAAAGTTCCAAAATTGATCATCCGGTCCAACGTCAAAGCCAGGGCAAGAAATGCTCCAGTAATGGAAGCTGTCCGAGTGCCACCATCGGCCTGCAGAACATCGCAATCGACTATGATGCTGCGTTCCCCAAGCGCGGCCAAATCCACAACTGCCCGCAGGGAACGCCCGATCAGCCTTTGAATTTCCATGGTCCTGCCAGACTGCTTACCTTTCACGGCTTCCCTGGGAGTTCGAGTGGCAGTAGCTCTTGGGAGCATGGAATATTCTGCTGTTACCCAGCCTTTTCCGCTGCCTTTCAGAAAAGATGGAACTGTTGATTCCAGCGTTGCCGCACATAATACTCGAGTGTTTCCCACTTCAATCAACACACAACCTTCGGCTGTCACGATATAGTCTTTGGTGATCAGTACGGGGCGCATTTCATCGTTGCGCCGTTTGTCAATTCTAGCGTTCATTTTTTTGCCGTCAACATTGCGTAGAACAGTAAGCCCATTAAGCCGATGCCCATCAGGATCAGAAAGGCGCAAGGAATAGCCGCCCTGGCGGATGCGCGCGCGGAAATTTTACCGTCCGTTGTCCGCTTGCTGCGAACGGATTTTAGTTTGGCCATAATCTGGAATTACCGATGGTAACACTTCAACGGGTCAAAGCCTTTCAGTTCCACAATCACTTGAGTAAACAAATCAGCTAAAGCTTGAATTGTTGGGGGCTCCAGATCTTTCAAAACGATTGCCGCAACATCGCGTCCTCGCTCAGCTAAAGCCATTTGTGTGGCCAAAAATTGTGCCCGGTGGTATTCGGGGGAATACTCAACTCCTGTAAGTTTCTCCGATTTTTCACTCAGGATAACAGTGGAGAAACATTTGCCATGACCAATGATCATTTCATGGAACGAATGATTCATGGCAGGTCCTTCATAAACATCAACCGGCAATTTCAACTTGGCCCGGAAAACGGATTCACCAGCTTTGTCCATAGCTTTGCGCAGGCTACGGCCTTGGGTGGAATAGCGGGAATCACCGAAGAAAGAAAGTTCTCCATATTGCATACGGCCATTCAGAAAGAGGCTTTTCAAAATGGAGGCGTAGATTGCTGGAGCGGTTTTTCCGGAAACTTCAACGGAGGTCAGTTTGTCAAAGTACAGCGTAACTCCGCTGCGCCACTTCATTTGTTTCGGGCTGGCCATCATGCCATTCCAATCAGAATGTGTTGTGTCGGCGTGAACGCGGCTGGTAATTGCCTTATACAATTCCACACTTGGCTGGGTAACAAAATTCATTTTTCGCAGATAACCCAGGCCAAATACGACGTAGTGCATCATCTGCATGTAGTACGACAGGATGGCGGTTTTATCAAAGGTCAGGGTGGCTACCGGATATCCTGCTCGACGCAGAAGAGCTGCTTTTTCGCTGACGCCGTCATCGGCACCTTTAATAATCACTGCCAGGAAAACTCGGTCCTGCATTGCATCTTTTGGAGACCGGAAGCTGGAAAGCTTGGGCTTTTCATCCACCACCATTTTCAAACCCAACTGTTCACTTTTCCCCAAACTTTCTTCAAAATTTTGTTTCGTCCAAATTCCAGCGGCTGAAAATGGCTTGGCAAGAAGCAGCGTCACTTTGTCGCGGCCCGCTTTGCCTTGTGCATCCAGAAAAGAGGATAAACGCCACGCGGTTTGAATTTCGTCTTCTGATAAAAACGTCCCAGCCATCCATGCCTTAATATCCTGCTTCGCCAGTGCCAAGGGATACAAACTACCGCGAGTGAGCGGACTGGAATGTCTTCCGGAAGTAGAGTTGCCTTCGTCCAGCTGCAGAGGAACGCGGGTAAACCCGCGTGGGCCGGCAAACTGATCCAGAATCGATCCGGGCAGAGTCATGTAAAGAAAATTGGGTTTGGCATCAATTTTATGCTTGTCGTATAAGGCAGTTAGAATTTGTAGATTCACAACCGGCTCATAGGAAGTCATTCCAAGTGCCATAGCAACAATGAGCGTACTCTTCAAAACCTCTTTGATGGAGAGGCCACTCTTTTCCGACATTTCCGCTAAGATGTTCTTCAACTTTGCAGGGTCAGTTGAATCCAACACGAAAAGTTTTGGTCCTTTCCGCAAGAGCCCGGCTTTTTCATATAGTGCTTTATCTTCAGCTGAACCACCCATGCCAGCCCAAATCAGAAACTTAAGATGAACTCCGTGGGTTTTGTGAATTCGCTCGCGGATGGCTGAAACTTCAGCGTCGATTTTCGCTGGCCAATCTGGATTTGTTCCAGCCAGCCAACTGAGGTGAAAAACACCGAGGCTATTTTTGGTTACCGAACCATTGGCGGATTGCTCCATACCAAGGGCAACTAAAGGCTCCATTCCGGCGTCCAATGAAGCAAGGCCTTTTGTGCGAGCTTGGGTATCAATGGCCAACAATCGGTTTAGTACATTTTCTTTTTCAAAGGCGCTGAAGGCTATTTCAGAATCGGTGTGGTCGTGATAGATCTTAAGTTGCACTCAAACCGTTTTAACATAGGGAGAAAGGGATTGATGAAAAAACTTTCTATTGCTGTGCTGCTGGGAACCTTTTTGATGCTGGCTTCCTGTGCCCGTGAAAAAGAGCCGTACCAGTTCTCTACAACTTTGGCTTCACGATGGAAACTGGAAAGCCAACAACCTTTTCCCACTTCAGAGGCTCCAGAAGTCATTCGTTCTTTGGCTATACCGAAAGCTTGGATTGGGAAATATAGTATTGGTACGCGCCAAATAACCGTAACGGTTTACGAAGCTGCGGCTGATGCGGTTGCTTTTGAAGCTTCCCAAAAGTGGCGACGTCAAGATGGTCAAATGGCATTTCACAGGGGCTCCTATTTTGTAGTGGTTGAATCAATGGGATCGGATACGGTTGAGCTGAATGGCATTGTTACGGCATTGGAAGCAACATTCGACTCAAGGAGATAGGGTTTGGCGAATGCCGTAACGAAGACTCGACAGCTTGACCGGTTCCATGAGCTAGCGCTTTTGGGAATGTGGTCCAGCGGAGTTGCGGCGCTTGGTTTTTCTACGCTTGCATTAGACATTTTTTTACTGGTAGCTGTTCTTGGCATTGTGCTGCGTTTGGTACTTACGATCCGCGGAACGACTTTGAATTTGACGCCAGCGCTGGTCGATGTACTTACCATTCTTTATGCGGCTATATATCCGTACGATCTGGCTTACGGAAGCAAGGACTTTGTACTTTCCACTATTCATTTAGTGCTTTCGCTGGGCACTCTTCGATTCATCTCGGCAAAATCTGATCGCGATCTTTTTTTCGTCAAGATCCTGAGCTTCATGGCAATTCTTGCGGCGGCCTTGGTGTCTGCAAATCTTAGTTTCCTGATTTTTCTTGGGATGTCCGTTATATTCGCGGTGGCCACTTTCGCCAGTTCCGAAATCAGACGGGCGTCTTTGCGACCCAACATCCAAAATCAGAACGCTGAACTCGATCCGCGGTTTTCTAAAACATTGCGCAACCATACGCTAGCTGCGACATTCACAATTTTACTTTGCGCACTGCTGATCTTCTTTATCCTTCCCCGTACTGCTCGAGCAGCGATTTCGCGATTCATACCAAATGGAATGCGCATTACTGGTTTCTCGAATGAAGTTCGGCTGGGAGCTATTGGCGAGCTACAACAACGGCGCGATTTGGTTTTCCACGCCAAGTTGGATGAAAGTGCGGACGGACTTTCCATTGACGGTGCGCGCCTGAAGTGGAGAGGGGCGGCATTGGCTCATTTCGACGGTAAGCGCTGGTTTAACAGAAATCGCAAAGCCGACGTATTGATGCTGGAACATGGATTGCTGCGTCTTGGGATGCAAGGACGCGCCAATAGTGAGGGACAGCGCTTCCACTACGAAGTACAGTTAGCTGGGATTTCGTCAGACGCAATTTTTCTGGCCGGCCGGCCGGAATTTCTTCGAGTACCGGCGAGCTTTGTCTACCGCGTGAACGGAAACAATTTCCGGTTGCCTAGCCCAACCTGGGAGCATCTTCGGTACGAAGCCGATACTTTCTTAAGTGCGGAGGGCGGAGACGGATTCGGTTTGGACGAGGAACTGAGGTTGGAGCATTTGGAAGTTCCGGGTGCTGATAGGCGGGTGATGCAATTGGCGCAAGAGATCGCAGCCCCAGGTAAATCGGCGATTGAGCAAGCCAAATTGATTGAAAATTGGTTGCGAAAAACTTACCCCTATTCGCTGGAATTGCCAAAAGTGGAAGCGGCGGACCCGATAGCGAATTTCCTGTTTGAGCGCAAAAAAGGCCATTGCGAGTATTTCGCATCCTCGATGGCAGTCATGTTGAGATTGAATGGGATTCCATCGCGTATTGTCACTGGTTTTCAGGGAGGCGAACTGAACCCGGTGAGCGGCTGGTTTCAGATTCGATCTTCTGAAGCGCATAGTTGGGTGGAGGCCTGGTTTCCTTTGAAAGGATGGGTTTCTTTTGATCCAACGCCAAGTTCGCCGATGATGCCAAGGAACGCACTTTGGTTAAGGGCCACTCAATATTTAGACGCAGCGGAATTATTCTGGCAGGACTGGGTTATGAATTTCGACAGCGACCGGCAGGGAAATCTTTCCTTGCGGTTGGAAATGGCAAGCCGAGCATTAACGCTTCCGAAGTGGAGTTTTCCGCAACTGGACCGGAACACATTTTCAGATGCATGGCCGAGCGTGATGGGTCTTGTTGGATTGGGAAGCCTGCTTGTTTTGTTTCCAAAGTTACTGCATGGGTTTCGGCAGTGGCGGCAAACGAATAGGTTCCGCAAGGGTGCCATTGGCCAGGGAGATGCAACCAAGTTGTATTTAAGGTTGGAGACCATTTTGGCGAAACGGGGTTTTCAACGAAGTGGGGATATGACTCCGATGGAGTTCAGTGAAGTGTTGCCGACACCTATTTGCAATCGAGTGAAGCGAGCGACGGAAAATTACAACAGGCTTCGATTCGGTGAAGATACTGGGGCGGGGCTGGAGTTGTTGTCGCAATTGAAAGAGTTGGAAAGGGATGTGATGGCTGGAACGCCTACGGTTACGTAGGTTTCTTCGTGTTCTGAAGAGGCTGGCGAGGGCGCCAGCCTGCAGGCCAGGGGGCCTGCCCCCCCCACCGAAAGAAGATGATTAGAGGGTATCCAAGATTAAGGCAGTAGCTCTTGATGGTGGGATGGATCCCGCTTTTCAAACTGGCCTGGTCGGCGTTGGAGATGATACATGGTTGGATAGGCAATTACACACCCGATAACTGAATATTCAATTGGCAAAGATCATTATCCGGAACGCCCTGCCCAGGCACTGTCGTGTAGGTATTTTCGATTGTCAAAGATCTTACTAGTAGGGTTGGACTGCTTTTTATCGCGCCCGGCTGCGCTCCCGATTTTCTGCCGGTGTTTCCATTATGTGAAGGGCTTGTTGGCGGTTGCGTATTGGGCTGGTGTTGGAATGTTGCTCCACTTCGCGTCGTCAATTTGCCAGGATTCGACTGGCGCTTCGATTTGCTTTAACGCTCTTACCAACTGATTTAGTAATGCCCCTAATAGCTGGTCTAGCGGTACTTCATGGCACTGATTGATTTCGATATTGATTTGGTTTTTCTCGATCTCGACGGCAGCGTCGGCGGCGATTAGGATTGGCCGTTGTGTGGTTTCGTATATTGGCGACTGTCGACGGCTAACTTCGCGGATGCGCACGGGGACTCCACGGCGCAGCCGGCGGAGTGCGGATTTGCGTCCTTCGGTAATGTATGGACCAGCGTCGAAGGCGAGTACGCTATTCCACTGCGCGAGTTGCCCGAGTTGGCCTTCGGTGACTGGGAGTGGAAAGAGTGGATGTACGACGGGGTCGATTATATTGCGCAGAAGACGAGCGGCTTCGATGCGGGCTTCACCGGTGATCACCAGGATGGGAGCAGCAACATCAGGGAGCAGCGCTAGCGTCAACCAGTGCGTGAGCGGACTGGCATCCAATTCGGTAAGGCCCATGGATTTCGCCAGCAGTTGGGCGGTGGTGTCTTTGGAAACAATTGGGACGGGCAGAGGCAAATTCAATTCGTGGCGGCGGAAGGTGGCGGGGTGGTGGTGCGTGCGGGTCCAATTATGGCCGGTGATTTCGATGGCTTCGTTATCAGGGGTGTGAAGATCAAGGTAGACGGAACCGTCAGGCTGAACAGCTATGCGGTTATAGACTGTTGTGCTTGCCGCGCCGGTGGTTTGGACGATATTGTCGTGATGGCGGAGAACGTGGGCGAGCCTGAATGGCGACGGAACTGGGAGAGCATGATCAGCTGCCTGCTTTAAAACCCAGCCTCGGAATTGTTCGGAGTAAATTGGAATGGCGGATCCATCGGGCAGGCTGGCGTAGGATTGGCGACTGGGCGTAAGGAAGAACAAGACACTGGCGCACGCTGCGAGGAGTTGATCGAATGCTGAGGGTTCTGCGGGGTGTTGGCTTGCTTGCTTCATTGGTGTTCTTCTGAAATAAATGTACCCCGGAGGGCAAGCATTCCATGGAGAACGGAAGCGAATTTCAGCACCGGATGGTTGATGCGATTGAAGTTAGTCGCTAAAAATAATTTTGAATTGATTGGGACTCGAAATTTTGAGTTGCGCTTTTGTGCACAATGAATCGGTATGATTTATCCATGATGATCAAGTGCCTGTTAGTGGAGTGCATCTACTATGGCGCGCTACTCTTCGGTCAGATTCCATCTCCGCCTTCGTTCGAGGTGGCCTCCGTCAAACCGGCAGACCCTAACCAGGGAGCAGTCGATTTCGTCATCTCTCCCGGCGGACGGCTGCGAGCCACCAATGTCACATTAGCTCAGATGCTTTACGAGGCGTACCAAGTCAAGTACTACCAAGTGTCGGGCGGACCTGGGTGGCTGAAGGACGCTCGGTTCAACATTGACGCAGTATCCATTGGGGAGCCTACTCGAAAAGAAATGATGGCGATGCTGCAGTCGCTACTGGTCGAGCGCTTTCAACTAAAACTTCGGCGCGAAACTCACGAGGGGAACGCGTTCGAACTGGTAGAAGCGAAGGGCGGGATGAAGCTTAAGCTATCGAGCGCCAGCAGTTCGTTCATAAGACTTCTCCGCAATACGCCGCCGGAATTGCCGGGTGTAAGCTACACGATCGTTGGCCAAAGGGTCTCGATTTCTAAGCTCGTTGATTACTTGCAGGGCGAGGTGCAGCGGCCGGTTTTTGATCGGACGGGGATCGTGGAAGAATTTGATTTCAAAATCGATTACGCTATCGAGGGGAACTTGGAGACTGGTCCTTCGATTTTTACAGCGCTTCAGAATCAAATCGGACTTAGGCTTG
>JAYTTF010000190.1:0-18120 GCA_043745195.1 Bryobacterales bacterium
ACTGAGAGAAACGCTGCTTGACCTCAGACTCACTGGCCACTAAAACTTTCTAGGTTAGAAATGTTCCAATTGCTACACTTATTTTCTAACAGACACTAAAACCGGATATACAACAACTTAGCGATTGACGAATACGGTCAGGAATCCCCTGATTCTCATCGGGGGCTGGCAGCTTGGCAGTGTCACCCATTATGGTGAAGCACTTCGCGTGCGCAACCGTTTCTGGATCAGCCGCCTAGCCTAGGGTTACCATCTGACTCAACTGCCGTTTTTGGGGATCAATTGGCTTTCAGCACACCCATTGATCAAGCAAGCAACAAATTGTTGCCGGATTCGAAGTGATTTTCTTTAATTACTTAACCGTCTTAACGGCTATGACATAATTAGCGCGGATTTTAGCTACCGCCATAGTACGTATAGGACAAATATGCCCCATTTTTATCCAGTACTATTTAACACGACTGAAATCGATTTGATGACCCATTTTCATTGACTGAAAATATCATTGGGTTTACGCTGGTGATGTTGTTCTGAAAGCCAGAGCGCGAGTTCCCCCTAGCAGCTTCGTGGATCTACAGAGAGCGATGGGCTTTGACTGGAGTCTCTATGCGCACTGAAAACTGTCCGAAACTGTTGCAAGACCGTTTGAAGTGTCTTCGAAACGGCTTGAAAAGCCCGTTTCGAGTTGGCTTCCTTCTTGCGTGCTTGTTTGTATTTTCTGCCCTTTCGGTTGGTCAAACTAATTCCAGCAAGTATCTCCTCGGGCCCGGGGATCGCATTACGATCAGTTTGCGAGATCTGAAAGAAATTGAAATAAAGCCAGCCACTATTGATCGGGATGGGACGATAGATTTGCAATATGCCGGACGATTGAAGGCTGAAGGTTTAACGACCGAACAACTTGGAGTTGAAATTCAAAAGAAGATGGCGGGCATTATTCGTAAGCCCAACATCACTGTGGAGGTTACCGAATTCGGCTCGCAGCCTGTCTCAATACTGGGAAGCGTCAACAAACCCGGTGTGCATCAACTTCGCGGAGGGAAGAACCTGGTTGAAGTGTTGGCGATGGCGGAAGGGATGAAGCCTGAGGCGGGCAATGTAATCAAAGTCACCAGACCAAGACCGAAAGACGCCACTCTGTCCGCGAATTGGAAGGAAGATGCTAGTGGGCAGTTTGTGACAACCGAAATCGGTGTGAAAGCACTGCTGGAAGCCCGGACTCCCGAAGCCAACATACAGATTCGGCCTCACGACGTCATCTCCATTCCTAGAGCGGATTTGGTGTACGTCATGGGCAGTGTCCGCAAACCAGGCGGCTTCATGTTGGCTGAGAGGGAATCTATCACTGTGTTGCAAGCAGTTTCGATGGCCGAAGGCGTAGCACCCGGTTCAGCCCCTCAACGGGCTCGAATCTTGCGCCCGTCGGCGAACTCCTCCACCTCGAAAGAGATCGTCATCGACGTGAAACAAATTCTGGCGAACAAGGCTCCTGATCAGAAGATGCAGCCAAATGACATACTTTTTATCCCGAGCAGTGCAATGAAAGTAGTCAGTATGAAAGCCATAGAAGCCGGCTTGCAAATGGCAACTGGATTGGTGATATTCCGCTAATGAAGTTAGTAATCAAAGCAGCCGCGAAGGAACGGGAAAATGTTGTCGCACCATCCAGCAACTTTGGTGCTTTCGCTGCGGCTACGCATGTCATCACAACCAGAAATGCCAAGCCCGTCGGCGAAAACACTACTTTAAAGTTGTGGGCGTTCCTGCGTGCTCATTCCAAACTTCTCACACTGTCCACAATTCTTGGCTGTCTCGTCGCCTACGTTTTTACGGCAAGCCAAACCCCAATATACCGGGCGCAAGGTTCAATTGAAATTCAGGATCTTAACGAAAATTTCTTAAACCTGCGTGAAGTCTCTCAGGTCTCTACGTCCCAGCCAACTTCCTCCAGCGGCGACATGCAAACGCAAGTGCGGCTCTTGCAGAGTCAAAGTTTGCTGGCAAGGGTAATTAAGCAGTTGCCGGATGAAAAGTTACCGCTACCTACAGGCGTGAGGTCTTTCATTTCTCAATTTCGTCGAGATGAGATAGCCGTCAAACCTTCTCACGAGGTACGAGCGGAAGCTGCTTCGCAGTACCTTCAGGTGCGTGATACCCGTCAGACTAGAATCGTAGACTTGATCTTCGACAGCCCCGATCCAATCTACGCCGCGGCCTTCGTCAATAAACTGGCCCAGCAATATATTGCACAGAGCATTGAAGCGCGGCTTGAAATCTCAAAGGGCACCAGCACTTGGCTGGAAGAACAAATCAAAGATCTTCGGGGCAAATTGGCCGATTCGGAAAATCGGCTTCAAACCTACGCCAAACTTTCGGGGCTGCTGGTAACAACAGAGGAGCATCGCCCCGATGAACAGAAGTTGCATCAAGTACAGGAAAATCTGAGCAAGGCGCAAGAAAACCGCATGATGAAGCAGGCGCGTATGGAAGCCGCTTTACTTGCACCGCTCGCTTCCCTGGAAGCGCCACTGGGAAGTGCATTGCGGGATCACCAAGCTAAAGCTGCTGATTTGCGCCGCCAAAGAGCAGATCTGTTAACGGTGTACACTCCCGATTTTGATGGCGTCAAACGATTGGAATCGCAATTAGCCGTGATCGACGCAACTCTACGCTCAGAATCCGCGGCCGTGCTGCAAGGAATTCGCACCGATTACAACGACTCCATCCGCAGAGAGCAGCTCTTACAGGAAAGCTACGAAAACCAAGTAACGAAAGTGAATCAACAAGGTTCCATCGCCATTCAGTATGGAATGTTAAAACGAGACGTCGACACCAACCGGCTGCTATACAACACTCTGATGCAAAAGGCGGCCGAGGCCAAGGTAGTCTCAGCATTAAGAGCAAGCAGCGCGCGGCTTGTTGACCGGGCGCAAATGCCACTCAAACCCTACCGGCCAAGTCTGCTTCTCAACATGATGTGGGGCTCGACGACCGGACTTCTAATGGGACTGGTCTTGGTGACTGCTCTAGACCGCTCCGATGATCGCATTCGCAGTTCTGGAGACTTGGCGTTTCATTTGGATGTGCCGGAGCTCGGAGTTATTCCTCAGTTCCGAAGTCAGGAGCCAACGCGCATCGACAAAGGGAATATATATGCTGACGCCCAACATCATGACACCCGGGAGAGCCGTGCCTTAGCAAACGGGAAACTGCCCACTTGGAACAATCCAAGTTCGATGGAAGCAGAATGTTTTCGATCTGTCTTGACTTCAATCCTACTCTCCCGCGAGGTGGGCCGCGCTCCCCAAGTGATTGTAGTCACCAGCGCCATGGCGGCGGAGGGCAAGACCACATTAGTAATGAATCTGGCGGCAGTGCTTTCGCAAATGAAGCGGCGCGTCTTGTTAATCGACGCGGCTCGCGAACGTGGCCTTCACAAATGGCTGGGGCTTGAGGGCAACTTCGGTCTCAGCGATCTGGTCGATTTGCCAGGCGTTCAAACGGATCTGTTTCAGTACGTGACCCATCCCACCCCGATGCCTGGCGTTTCAGTCGTCGCCACTGGACCAAAGGAGACTGGAGCTCTGGACTTGATGTATTCGATGACTCCTCTTCTGACGAAAATGCGGGGAGAATACGATTTGATTCTGATTGATTCTCCGTCCCTGTGCGATCTACCCGATGCCCGGGTTTTCGGTCGAATGTCTGATGGAGTGATTTTGGTTGTCCGAGCCGGCGAAACTACGCGAGAGGTTGCCCAAGCGGCATCTTCGCGATTAAAAGAGGATGGGTCTATTCTTCTGGGTACGGTTCTAAACAATTGAGTCGACCATGAGTGAATTGAATCCCAGATTGGCTGCCCCGTTTTTCGATAAATACGAATTGATCCGAACTTTGGCTGTTTCGTTTAAATCTCAGCGGAGCTTAGCGGGCGTGGCCGGTTGGTCGTTCCTGGCAGCGTTAATTGCCCGTGGAGCAAATCTGGCCGCTTTGGTGATTTGCGCCCGAATATTAGAACAAAATCAGTTTGGCTATGTGGCTATCATTCAGAGCACAGTAGGAATGTTTGCCCCCATTGCAGGAATGGGCTTGGCAATGACAACCACAAAATTTATGGCCGAATTTAGGGATACCAACCCGGATAGAGCCGGCAAAATCCTTGCGCTGTGTCTTTGCGCCGCTGCGGCTGCGGGTATTTTACTAACGATTGCTTTGATCTTACTAGCGCCAACACTTGCATCCAGCGGGTTTGCTTCGCCGGGTCTTTCCAACCAATTAATCGGGGCTTCGGGGCTTTTGATGTTCGGAGTAATTGAATCGGTGCAAACGGGCGCGCTCACGGGGTTTGAAGCCTTCCCTCGTATCGCCCGTCTGAGTGTTTGGAACGGCCTCCTTTCTATTCCGCTAATTGCGTGGCTGGCTTATAGCTTTGGGGCTTCTGGAGCCATCGCGGGGCTAACGGCTTCAGTGGCTGGTTCGTGCGTCATGAATTGGATTGCCTTGAAGGGCGAGTGCCGGAAGTGGGGCATCCATCCTTCTCTTGCCGGTTGTTCGTCGGAACGGGGAATGCTATTGTCGTTTAGCCTTCCCTCTTATTTATCCGGTATTGTGGTCGCGCCAGTCACTTGGGTCAACAGCGTCCTGCTGGTAAGGCAGTTTGATGGATTTTCCTCCATGGCTTTGTTCACCGCTGCGGACCGTTTTCGCTATCTCTTAATTTTTGTTCCCTTAGCCGTCTCGCGCATCGCCGTGCCGGCTCTTTCACGGTACAGGTCAGCGGGAGACTCAGCCGGTTTCCAACAGACGTTTCGCTGGAATATGGGATTTGGCATGGTTGCCACAATTCCGCCGGTCCTTCTATGTGCGGCTTTTTCGCCAACCTTGATGGGTATGTTTGGAGAATCTTTTCGGCGCGGGTGGCCCGTGCTTGTAATTCTGGCATTTTCCGCAATACCAACCATCATCAACACACAATTGGGCGCGGCGCTTCTTAGCAAGGGGCACCCTTGGCTGCGCGCGGCGGGAGATCTATTATTGGCGACTGTATTTCTTTTGGCCGCTCAACTGACTGTCCCTCGGTGGAATGCTACTGGCCTTGCCGCATCGTTCGCCATCGCGTATACGGTAGCTTCCATTGCTTTATGGGCCGCCTTGAAATCTCTGGAAGCCCCGGAGGAATTAACCCGATGAACCTCTCAATCGCATCGCGCCCTAGACAATTGCATCCCGGTTGGACGCTCCTTCTACCATTGCTCGCGTTGACCTTCTACCTTTACGCTCCGCCGGAACGAAGGATGGTTACCGCTTTGATTGCAGCGCCGGTCTACGCATTCATGCAGTTCGTTCTACCCAAGTGCCGGCCACGTGTTACTCACTATCTTTGCCCTGTCAACATCGCGCTCTTCTTGATGTTCCTGAAACTGATTGCTGTTCCTTGTTTGATCATGGCCGTTGGGGCGGAAAGCAAAATCCTTACGGCCCTGCCTTCCTTCAAATCCATGGAAGGCGCTATACAGATTGATATCCTTGCCTATATTGCGTTTTGTGTTGGGCTAACTTTGGCTTCCGAAGAGATCATTCGACCGTCTTCGGCGATGCTCACTTCGGCCCTTTCCCAAAGTCCTTCGGGTCGGATAGTGCTGATTTTCGCCGGCTTGGGAATTGTCGGATTCGCCGCCGCATTCGGAAGCCCCACCAGAATCGTTCAGTATTTTCTTGAACCATCCGCCGTGGTGGATATCCAACAGGAACTGGACGGAACCCTGTTTGGCTTATTAGGCACCATTTTGCGGCCATTTCTTGCGTTTTCGCTTGTTGCATGGTGGTCTCGCATCTCCGACCGGATGGAAGAAAACGGAAGCATTTGGTGGCCAACATTGGTTGGTCTGATTGCCGCGTTGGGTATCACCATCGCCAACTTAACTTTCAGTTTTAATCGTGCAGCCTTCGTATTTCCACTGATTTGTCTTGCCGCTACTTACAGTGCGCGAATCCGCCTTATTCCCATCGGCTTCACAATTATCGTTGCCGCTGCTGCGCTCCCGGGTTTGATGGCGATCAGCACGTATCGTTCCAACCTTATGGCGGGCGCCGAAGGCAATTCAGGCAGTGCAACTGTTGCGGAGACTCTCCGTGAAACATCGGAAACGATTCAAGCTTATAGTGGCGGTCCACAGTTCGCCGCTCTTTTTTATGATCGATTGGGTTGGGGAAACACGCTGTATGGCGGCTCAACCCTGATTGCATCGGCGCTTGGCCCCGTGCCCATAGTGGGGAAAGGTTTTCGGGATAACAATGGGCCGGCGATATTTAATCGCGCCATTTATGGAGCGGCTGGGTTTGAAGATCAAATCATTCCCTTTGACGCGGAACTGTTCGCCAATTTTCATGCGCCGGGAGTGTTGTTGGGATTCGTTTTACTGGGACTTGTTTTGAGTTACGCGCAACGACTGTTTGCCGCAGCTCAGTCTACCTTTGCAGCATTTTCTATCCAATATGCATCGTTGTGGGCGGCCATGTTGGCGGCATGGAGCCTTAGCATTTTCAGTCAAATTCTGATCTACTTTTTCGTCCCCATCTATTTCTATCTGGCCACTTTGCAGTTGCGCAAATGGATACTTGGGTTTGACCGCGCAGCCCGCCCGCTGGGAGCCACACGATGAAGATCTGCTTAATTGGTGGCATTTACGCAAAGGGCGGCGCACGTTCCGAATATGTGAAAACAACCCCGGAAACCACTCTCGAATCAGGCTTCCGCGCGGCCGGGCATGAAGTAACAACACTGAGTCACTACGATGAAACCGATTTCAGTCAATTCGATGTTGTCCATATTCATCATTTGAGTTATGGCGCAGCGCGCCTGGCCAGCGATCCATCCCGAACACCGTTCGTATTCACTGCCCATGATGCAAGCCTCATGAACGGGTCGCCAATAAGCAGAACGCGGCAAATGGCAATGCGCTATGTTATGTCGCGCGCCGATGGCGTTGTCAGCTTGTCTGAAGCAGAGGCGCGGTTTCTACGGGCAACTTACGCGTTAACTGACGCAGTGCAAGCCACCATAGCCAATGGCGTTTCCGCAGAGCTTTTTCCGTTCACTCCACACAATTTTGAGCAAACCTCCGGTGCCTTCCGGCTCCTCTTCGTTGGCCAACTCATTCCCTTGAAACGATGCGATGTGCTCTTTGAAGCCTTGGCGCTGCTGCCGCCCTTCGTTGAACTGGAGCTTATCTATCAAACCGCATCCCTGGAACCTGAGTTGAGAACATTGGCCGAATCACTTGGTATAGGCTCACGTGTGAAATTCCTGGGTAAGAAGACTCCTCAGGAACTAGCAGGACTCTATCAAACCAGGGACTGTCTGGTTTTGCCAAGTGAAACGGAGGCGTTGCCTTCGGTCATTACTGAGGCAATGTTTAGTGGACTGCCCTTTGTAGCTACAACAGCCGGAGGAATTCCTGAACAGGCCGGAGGATTTGGAGTGTTAGTGAACCCTGGCTCAGTAGAGTCGCTTGCTGCCGGATTGCGCGAAGTTATTTCTAACCGCCTGAAATTCGCCGAAGCTTCACAAGCGATGAGCGGCAATGCGCGAAGCAAGTTTTCCATCGAATCAATGGTTCAAAAGCATTTGGAAGTGTACCAAGTCGTGGCGGGACGAAAGCCCCGGCGGCATTCCTCAAATCCCCTAAGAATCGACAGCCTCATTCGTATCGCAGTGCGGATGAAAGGCACTGGTGGGGCAAAGGGCGTACCCTCCGTGGGCGCAACAAATAAACAACAAATTGCAGGTGAAAGATTATGACCATCGTACACATTGGTCCTCCCAATTTGCCGATACTTTATAACCTTGGCGGTGCTACTGAAAGAAGGATTCGCGAAGTAGCCGCGCGACAGGCGCAAGCCGGGGAAAGGGTGATTGTCTATTCAGCGGACAGCGTGGCGGGATCGGCGGAGTATCATGGGGCGGAAATTCGCTCCATTGCATGCAAACAAAAAGGTGTGGTGCGCGCAGCCGAATTTCTTGCCAAAAGCCTTCGCGACTCAAAGAGCCGCAAGCCGGATGTAATTCATTTCCACACTCTCGCCGAAGGCGCCGCTTTTACTAAACTTTTTGCAAGGAGTCTAGACGTAAAGACCGTTCTGACTTTCGACTATTTCATCTTCCGGCGGGGAAAACAGAACCCTTTATTTCCCTGGTATAAGCGCGCCTTGCAATCCTTTTCCTCGCTGCTGCCCGTCTCTGACTATTGCTTAAGAGAATCCGCAGCTTATTGGTCCATCCCGGAAAATCGCATGCGGGTTCTTTATAACGGTGTCAGCCTGCAGCAATTTACGAACAATCCTGAACAGGGAGCCGCACGCCGTGCGTCCGTTGGCTTGAGCGATGAATTTGTGCTGCTCTATGTTGGACGCGTGTGCGAACAAAAAGGCACCGATCTGCTGGTGGACGCCTACGCTCAATTGCGTGCCGAGGGACGAAATGTTCGATTAGTAGTCGCCGGACCAGTTGGCCAATTCGGCCATGGCGGATCAAATCCAATTACAGAACGTCTGAAGCAGGAGCAGGGCATCTATCTTGGCCCGGTGGACGAAGAGATCTTACCGTCGGTCTATAACATGGCCGATGTGTTTGTTCTTCCCACTCGCACAAATGAAATGTTTGGCATGGCCGCCATTGAAGCGCAAGCCTGCGGCCGGCCTGTGGTTTGCAGCAATCATGGAGGTCTTCCCGAAGTAGTGGACAGCTCCAGCGGCTTACTATTCAAATCCGGAGATGTTCACGACCTGACGCGGCAATTGCGTACGCTAATGGACGACGGCCCGAGGCGAACAAGTTTTTCCACCGCCGCACGAGCCAATGCCAAGCGATTCGCGTGGGAAACCATCACATCCGACCTGCAACAAGTTTATTGTCAGGCCTAATTCCATGAACAGAGAGCACAACAGTTCGAGTCCAACGGTAAGCATTATTCTTCCCTTCCTCAATGGCGGGGCGGAGTTCGCTCCTGCTCTGCGTTCAATCCTTGAACAGAGTTTCACCGATTGGGAGTTGCTGCTTTGTGACGATGGCTCAACCGATGGCAGCCTGGAACTGGCGAGAGCAATTCGCGATCCAAGAGTTATTGTTTGGTCCGATGGAAAATCAAAAGGACTGGCCGCAAGGTTGAATGAATGCATTGATCGTTCCAGCGGCTCACTGATTGCGCGCATGGATGCGGACGATATTAGTTATCCGCACCGTCTTCGGCAACAAGTATCGTTTCTGGAAGCCAGACCAGAGGTGGATGTGGTTGGCTGCCCTATGATGATTTTTGAGGAGGACGGCTCACCCATTGGCAAGCGGCTAGTTCCGCTTGAGCATGAGGAAATAATCGCCAATCCCGCTTCCGGATTCGGGTTGGCGCACCCTACCTGGCTCGCCCGCGCCGGTTGGTACCGTAAGCATCACTATGATCCCGCCGCAATCCGCTTTGAAGATATTGAGCTACTCTACAGGTCTTACCCGGCCAGCCGCTTTGCCAACGTGCCGCAGTTGCTTTATGGCTACCGCGAACTGCGTGGTGGATTCCGCAAACGATTAAAGACGCGCTTAGGACGGCTGCGTTATCTGCGGGAACGCCGTGACATTGCAGGTCCAGGTCTGTTTTGGGCAGCTGCTTTCACCGAATCGTTGAAGCTTGTCTCCGACGCGGCTCTTGCCGCCACATCCACTCGCTACCGGGCATTAAGGCTTCGAGAGCACCAATTGGAGCCAAGGGAATCGGCGGAATGGCATGAAGTATTCAACCGGTTGAACGGCGCGGGGAGTGTAGCCGCATGAGAAACGCCACCGGAACCCCGTTGCGTCTAATCGTGATTACAACCGTTCCTGAAACGCTAGCTGCTTTCTTCCCCAGCCAACTGCGCGCGCTTGCGCAGGAAGGGTTTGAGGTTCACGCTGTTTCCTCTCCAGGATTAGATTTAGAGGAAATAGGAAAGATCCCTGGCGTTACGGTTCATGCAATTCCGATGGAACGAAAACCGCATCCCGTGCGTGATTTGGTATCGCTTTTCCGTCTATTGGCTTTGATGCGTAAGTTGCGTCCACATATAGTCCATACCCATACGCCGAAGGCCGGGTTGTTAGGTATGGCCGCAGCCAGGGCAATGGGTGTCCCCGTTCGTCTATACACAGTGCACGGGTTGCCTTTACTTACAAGAATAGGAAAGTGGCGCAAGGTTCTTGAGTCAGCGGAACGGGCCAGCGCGGCTTTAGCATCCAAAACCTATTCCGTCAGTGCTTCAGTCAGAGACTTAGTCATTGACTTGAAACTGTGTCACGCATCGAAAATAGATTTGCTCGGCGATGGGTCTTGCGCCGGGGTCAATCTTACTCGCTTCAATCCGGCGTTGCTGCTCAACTCTGGAATGGCCTTTCGAGACAAACTCAACATTCCATCCGGCGCGCTTTTGTTGTCTTATGTTGGACGCCTGGCGCGCGACAAAGGGATTGAAGTGCTGGCGGAAGCGTGGCCAATCATCGCCCAACAATTTCCTAATATTCATCTCTTGCTTGCGGGCCCGGTTGATCATACGGATCCTGTTTCTGAATCGACGTTTGCTGCGCTGCGAACGCACGCTCGGGTCCATATGCCTGGCGTTCAACCTCCCCAGTCAATAACTTCCATCTACGCCGCCACGGACATTTTTGTCCTGCCAACATTCCGTGAGGGCCTTTCCCAAGTGGCCCTTGAAGCCGGTGCCATGGGCGTGCCAATCGTTTCTTGCCGCGTTTCAGGATTGGATGCGGTCCAACATGGAATCACCGGCTTACTTGTGCCGGCCAGAGACCCAATCGCTTTGGCTGAAGCAATCGCCACGTTGGCGGCCAACCCCGAATTACGCGACACGGTCGGACAAGCCGCCATGAGTCATATTCAGGCCCGTTATTCTGAACAACGGGTCAACCAATTGTGGATGGATGAGTATCGCAAACTAGTAGAAGAATCACTTCCGAAGGTTGCCGTGATGGCGTCGCGAATGGAGAGTAATACATAGTATGAAATCCTGCAACACCCAACTAATTCGCTGCTCAATCCTTGGACTATTCTTGATTCTTGCGGCATTCTCGCCGGTAATTTCCGCGCAAGAACAGTCAATTGCCGGCTTCACTTTCTATCAGGAGTACTTCGCCCCACGAGGATATTTGGATCCCCAACTGGAGCGGAATCTAAACCAGGGAATGACCAACGGCATCGTGATTGCTCCTCCGGTTGAGCGCGGTGTTTCCCGCCTTACGGATCCTTTTGCCGCAAGTCTCATGCTTCGATTAGCAGGATCACCCGTTCCCGCTGCCATCACTGAAACCGCCATCGAAAAAGAATCGGCGGCGCTTGCGGATTTGGCCGAAACCTCGCCCAACCCCGTACTTTGGAATTTAATGCCGGAGTGGGATCAATCCGGTGGTTTGTGGGTTAGCAAAGGGCGGCCACGCTACAGCGGCTTGGCCCGCGAGGCGGCCGGCAAAGCCTTCCAAACTTTCTACTCAACCTCCTTCCCCACACTGATCCAGCGTTTGCAAGCGCCACAACAGGCTCGTAAATTCAAGCTGGCGGCTGTTACCGATCACTCGCCTAATGTTTTCACAGCCTATGAAATGGGCGTGGACCTCCAAATGTTGGAACGTGGTATCGACGAATTAGGGGATCTTTCCACCGGCATAGCCTACTTGCGAGGGGCTGCTGCTCAGCACGGTAAAGAGTGGGGCATCGACCTGTCCGCATGGCGAAGCACAACCAATATGGCCACCACTTATAACGCAGATGGTGTTCTGCAAGGGGGATGGTCGGCGAGTTATCTTCGGCGTCACTACTATGCTGCGTTTCTTGCCGGAGCCCGCACAATCCTCAACGAAGCGGTCAACTATCGTTTTGCCAACGGAAAATTAAATCCCCTTGGTTTGGTCAGCGAGGAGTTCGCCGATTTTGCCCTCCGCCGCCATCCTGATGCGGGCCAACCGAAAATCAATATCGCGATTCTAATAAATCACACGGCGGGATTCGATCCCAAGCACGGCGTTTACGATCAACGCGACGCGGTCTGGTATCAGGACATTCCCTACTCGGACGGCGATCATATGACCAACAACTTTTTCCGGTTGGCATACCCGAACCATTGGCTGCACGGCTTGGCTCCAGGAGCCACTTTCTCTGATAGCAGCGGAGTTCCCAATCAAGCTTCCTTCCGCTCATTCCTGGCTTCCGGAGGTGATTCAAGGCCGTTTGAACCGATGCCTTTTACGCGCTGGGGCGACAACTTGGACATTATCACGGACACCGTTCCGGCAAAGGCGCTGGATCACTATAAGGCAATCTTTATGCTTGGCGACGTTAGTTTGAATGACGGGCTTCGCGGCGACATATCTGCTTGGGTGGACCGGGGAGGGATTCTGATTATCAATGCTGCGCAAACAACCCTAGCTGACCGTGCGTTGTTGGGGGCATCCGTGAATTCAGCAATTATCAAACAGGCTTCGTCTTTCCGCTGGGTGACGCAAGATGGCTATCGGCGGCAGCGGCTTTATGCGTACCTGCCTCTGCTGCCTGCAACGGCTGAAATTTTGGCGGTGAATGAGGCCGCGGATCCTATCGTGACAAGAAACATAGTGGGCGCCGGAGAAGTTTACCTAACGGCCCCTAGATACATGCAGGCTTACGATCGCAGCCAGTTGCTCGACGTAAGTATCGAATTGCTGGACATGGTCTTCAATCGCTTCGCAGCCGCCCGCATCACTGGGGCTCCCATCGAATTCATAACCGGTGAGGCCGAGGGTAAGATTCTTGTCAGCCTGATAAATAACTCCGCCGCAGATTGGAAAGGCGAGATTGCAGTGCGGACGCCAAAAGGATTTATTCGAGTCACCGAATACATTACCGATCAAGTGGTCGATTCGTCGATTGACTCACACACCGTTCTAATTACCGGAGCAGTACCCGCCTTTGATGTTCGTGTTTATTCATTTGAATCCATTCCGCCGGCTTCCCGTCCAATCCTGGCCAGCAGTCCTATCCGATTGAAACGGAGCCGCCAATGATAGATAAGAAGCCAAAGATGCATAAGAAACTTGTTGTCTTTGGAGCATCCGGTCATGCCAAAGTGGTTCTCGACATCATTCGGCACCAAGACATTTATGAAGTTGTTGGATTGCTGGACAACTTCAAAGAAGTGGGGACCCAATGCGGAGTGCATCAGGTATTAGGGGACATCAGTGCATTACCCGGCTTGGCTTTCAAACACCCCAGCTTAGGCTGTGTGGTCGCTATTGGCGATAACTGGTCAAGAGCCCGCATCGTAAACAAGATTCAAGAGTGTTGTCCGGACTTGGAATTTGCAACAGCTGTTCATCCGTCGGCTCAAGTGGCCGAAGATGCTTTTATCGGCCAAGGAACGGTGATTATGGCTGGAGCCGTGGTTAATTCCGGGGCGCATGTTGGCCCTTTCTGCATTCTGAACACCCGCTCTTCGCTCGATCACGATTCAGTCATGGAAGAGTTTTCAAGCCTGGGCCCGGCGGCCGTAACTGGCGGCTCAATTTATGTAGGCGGATATTCGAACGTGGGCATTGGTGCAACTGTAGTGCAGGAAGTGACTATTGGCAGGCATACCGTAATCGGAGCCGGCGCGGTGGTGATGAAATCGGTCCCGGATGAAGTAGTGGTATATGGAACACCGGCGCGAATCATCCGCTCCCGTAAAATCGGCGAGCGCTATCTGAGCGAATCGAGCGGACAATTAAAGGAACAGCAGATTAGTCTGGCAGTGGGAGGTGAATCATGATTCAATCCCGGCCGTTCTACAATCTCACCAAGCGGCTTTTTGATATTCTTGTGGCCGGCATCGCTCTCCTGCTGCTTGCCCCCGTAATTGCAATCACCGCCCTTGCTGTGCGTTACTTCATGGGCAGTCCCGTCCTTTTCCGTCATCCGCGTCCAGGGTTGAACGAAGCTATTTTTAAATGTCTTAAATTTCGCTCCATGACTTCAGAACGCGGACCGGACGGGAACCTTCTTCCGGAATTTGAAAGACTTCCCGCTTTCGGAAAGTTTTTGCGGCGCAGCAGCCTGGATGAATTGCCTCAACTTTGGACCGTTCTGATTGGTGACATAAGCCTCGTTGGCCCCAGGCCGCTTTTGATCAAATATTTGGACAGATACAGCGCCGAACAAAGACGTCGGCAAACGGTAATGCCTGGCATTACAGGCTGGGCGCAAATCAATGGCCGCAATGCTATTGACTGGGAACACAAGCTGGCGTTGGACGTCTGGTACGTCGACAACCGAAGCTTTGTTCTTGACTTTAAAATTCTAATCCTCACCGGATGGAAAGTATTGATCGGATCTGGCGTGTCGCGGCCCGGACAAGTCTCCATGGATGAATTTTGGGGATCGGAAAAAGGTTTAGCGCAAAACTCCCCGACTGCTGCCATCGCCCTCCAGCACCTAATCGAATACACATCGAAAGACAACTTGAAAGGAGAAATCTGATGACCACTTTAGTAAGTCCTACAGTCACTGAAAATCTAAGAACTGTTCCGCATCAAGGGGTGCCTTTATCCTCGCCCGATATCAATCACGAAGATCGTGCCCGTGTCCTTCAAGTTCTCGACGGACCCTCTTTGAGTCTTGGGCCCATGTTACCTGCCTTTGAAAAAGAAGCTGCCGAAGTAGCGGGCACTCGCTTTGCTATTGCCGTAAATTCCGGGACAAGCGGACTTCATCTTTGCGTGAAAGGCGCGGGAATAGGCCTTGGCGACGAGGTGATCACCACCCCGTTCAGTTTCGTCGCATCGGCCAACTGTCTTTTGTTTGAACAGGCAATTCCAAAGTTTGTAGACATTGATATCAATACCTACAACATGAACCCTGCCCTTATTCGGGATGCGGTTAACAGTAACACTCGGGGGATTCTTCCTGTACATGTATTTGGACGGCCGTGTGACATGGATAGAATTATGCCGTTGGCGGAGCGTTTCGGTTTGCATGTGATTGAAGATGCTTGCGAGGCTATTGGCGCCAAAATCGGTAACCGGCGCGCCGGCGGGTTTGGACATAGCGGTGTGTTCGCTTTTTATCCGAACAAACAAATTACTACGGGCGAAGGCGGCGTTATCCTAACCGATGACGAAGAGTTAGCCCGCCTTTGCCGCAGTTGGCGAAACCAGGGCCGAGGTGACGGAGGCGGCTGGCTTCAACACGAACGCTTGGGGTACAATTACCGCCTTTCCGACATCAATTGCGCTTTGGGGATCGGGCAACTGATGCGCATCAATAAAGTCATGGAAATGAGAAAACAAGTAGCTTCGCGGTATAACGAATTGCTTGCTGACTTCGATGAGTTGATCCTTCCCGCACCGGCAGCGGAAGGAACCCAGTTGAGTTGGTTCGTGTACGTCGTGCGGCTTAGGGAGGAGTTTTCCCGCATTGATCGCGATCAGGTCCTGCATGATTTACGGGCGGATGGAATTGGCTGTAACAACTACTTTTCCCCGATTCACTTGCAGCCCTTTTACAAAGAGAAGTTCGGGTTTCGTCCTGGAGACTTTCCGGTAACGGAGCACGTGGCGGAACGAACCATCGCTTTACCATTCTTTAATCACCTCTCCCAAAATCAAATGGAAATTGTCGCGTCGTCCCTTGCAAGGGCAATCGGCAAAATCAAGTCGGGCTCCGTGTCAATGAGCATCGCCTCAATGGCTGGTTAAACACGGGGGGCTGTAAGCGGGATATTACGATGACCACAACAAGCTTATTACAAGAAACGAAACTTACTTTCGCCGAGACCAGTTTCTACCAGGAACACGGCTGGGTGGCGACAGGAACGGTGCTGGACGAGCAAATTGTCGATGGCGCATGGGAGGGACTGCAACAGCATTGGACCGGTCATCGGGACTACGTTTTACCGTTTGCCGGCAAGCGCTTCGGGGATTGGATGCCGGTGGATGGAGAAGGCACGCGGAACAATGAGTATTTGTCGTTGCAAAACTTGAAAGTAAGAAAGCTAGCCTGGTCGCCAATTATCGGAGGTATCGCGGCCAGCGCGGCCATGTCATCGGAAATTCGGTTATTTGATGATCAACTTGTATACAAACCCGGCGGCCAAACCGGCGCCGCTGTGGGTTGGCATGTCGACGGTGACTATTGGGGCACATGTACATCTCAGCAAATGCTAACCGCCTGGATACCGCTCCACGATTGCTCAGAAGAACACGGGCCGCTGGTGGTTCTGGACGGTAGCCATAAATGGTCTCATTTATTGGAACGTTCTGAACTTTCTTTCCACAAAGCCGACATGGAGGGACTGGCCCGCAAAGTGAACCAATTGGGATTCGAGTTCAAACCTGTTGTAATGAACCTAAAGAAAGGCCAGTTCAGCCTCCACCACTGCCGCACCGTTCACGGCAGCTATCCGAATCGCTCCGCCAGACCTCGCATTGCGCTGGCCGTTCATATGCAGGACGAATCAAACAAATACAAACACGCATTTAGATCCGATGGCAGACCAATAGAGCTTTTCAACGATGTTATTTGCCGCCGCGGCGAAAATGGCGATCCTGACTACATGGACGATTCCGTGTTTCCTGTACTGTGGGCTGACCGGACCAATAAAACAGGAGGTCCAGCGGAGTCATGACCATCGGACACGATAGGTTGTATGGTGCGGGCGATAAGCAATGGATCGAAGCGCTTCAGCACGTGCCCCACGACATTTATCATACTCCGGCGTACCACCTTGTTCCTGGGTTTGGCTCTGAGGGCGATGCCTATGTTTTCGTTCATCAAGAGTCCGACAAGCTTTTACTATGGCCTTACCTGCTATCCCCAGTCGATGGCGAAAACGAATTTAACGATGTGGTATCCGTCTATGGCTATGCGGGGCCAATCTCACATTCCGACCCGGCTTTCGTCCAACGTGCTTGGTTGGCCCTTTGCGACCACTGGCGTATGCAGAAAGTGGTTTCCGCTTTTACACGTTTTCATCCTATATTAGGCAATCAACAGTTGCTGGCAACTCTGCCGCATAGCCAGAGCCCATCCCCCGCCGCTGGGTTGAAATTCTGCGGTGCAACGATATCCATCGATCTAACCAAGACACCCGAAGCGCAAGTCAAGGACTACCAAAAGATCCTGCGCCAGGAAATCCGGAAATCGCGCGAATTGGGCTTTGTTACATCCGAGGATTCCGACTGGCAGCATGTGGATGACTTCGTTCGTTTGTATCGAGGAACGATGTCGAGGCGCAAAGGGCGCAGCGAATACCTGATCGATTCAGATTGGGTGGCTAAATTCCGTGGACTTCTGGGGACGCAGGCGCGGCTGTTTGTAACTAAATATGAAGGCGTTGTTGCCGCCGCATTGCTGGCCATGCAGCACGGACCATTTCTCCACGCTCACCTCACAGGCATTGAAGCTGAGCTAGTAGCCTATTCCCCGCTTAAGGTCCTGTTGGACCAAGTTCGCGAGTGGGGAACCAGCCAAGGCTTGCAGTTTTTTCATTTAGGTGGAGGCTTAGGAGGCCGCGAGGATTCATTGTTCCAATTCAAACGCCGCTTTTCTCCGCAATCTCATGAATTCCACACCGGAAGCTGGATTCTGAACCCTGCTCAATACACAAACCTTGAAGAATGGCACAAGCGCAAATATCTTAAACAAGGATTCGATATCGGCAATCCTGGCTATTTTCCAATCTATCGCTATCAGCCGGAAGTGCCGGATCGCGAAGCATGCTCGGAGATTTCAGTAAGTTGAGAAATGCGCCTACCGCATGGTTGACGGGACGATGCGGAAGCGGTAACACCGTTTGGCCGGCTAGTCTATTTCATCGATTTTTTGAAGACGGCCGGATTGTGGATATCGTTCGTTGAAGACAGTCCTGTGTAGTATAAGAGTCCGAATGCTCCAAAGAAGGCCAATGTGCTCCAGGCTCTTCTTGCATGAGACATGACTATAGACTTACCGAATCGAATCTTTGCTCGTCTACCATGGATAGATGGCTAAGTCTCGAAGCCGTAGAGCACTCGCGGCCAGAAGGCGGAAGCGCCGCATGGATCGCGTCGAACACGATCTCACCGACCACCACTGGGCC
>JAYTTF010000191.1:0-54357 GCA_043745195.1 Bryobacterales bacterium
TCGGTGGGCTGGGTATAGAGCTTCGAGAATCCAAAACCGGGATGCCGACCTTGTTGCCAGAAAGGGAAGGCGAAACGAACACGGACATAAAGCTAGTCCACCACGCATTCCCGCGTAGTCCTAGACCCCAAGCACGCAGAGAAACTACATGCACGAGAACCAGGAGACCTCATCGTTGACTGTCAGCAAGAAGGGCAGTCCGGCCGGAGAAGGCGATAGCCGCAATACCCGCATGAACGGCGGTGAGGAGTCCCGGATCTCGGAAGTTTAGCTTTTCAGTACGTTGCTGATGGCGTCGGCAACGTAGCTGATGTTACGAGAATTTAATGCTGCAAGGCAGATACGGCCAGTGCTGACTGCGTAAATTCCATAGTCAGTCTTAAGCTTTTCCACCTGAACGGGTGTAAGGCCAGTATAGGAAAACATGCCGCGTTGGCGCGACACGAACGAAAAATCCTGCGTCACTCCTTTGGCTTTCAGTTCCTCTACCAGCTTTGTGCGCATGGCCCGTATGCGGTCGCGCATAGCGGCCAGTTCCTCCTCCCATAACTTACGGAGTTCGGAGTTTGCCAACACTGCCGCCACAATGGCACCGCCATGGATCGGCGGGTTGGAATAGTTGGTGCGAATCAATCGTTTCACTTGGGAAAGTACTCGTCCGCTTTCCTCCTTGCTGGCGGTGACAATGGAAAGGGCTCCTACTCGTTCGCCGTAAAGTGAGAAGGACTTTGAGAAAGAACTGGAAACAAGAAACTGAAGGCCTGATTCGGAGAACTGCTGTACCGCATGGCGATCGGCGTCAATGCCATCAGCGAAGCCTTGGTAAGCCATATCGAGGAATGGCAGCAGCTTGTGCTGGCGTAGGATCACGACCACTTCAGCCCACTGTTCTGGAGTGAGGTCGGCACCGGTAGGGTTGTGGCAGCAGGCATGCAACACGACGATGCTGCCAGGTTCCAACCCGCCTAGGAACGCTTTCATCGCATTGAAATCCACACCCCGTGTGTTGGCGTCGTAGTAGGGATAATTTTCAACGGTGAAGCCGGCGGTTTCAAACAGGGCTCGATGATTTTCCCAGCTTGGATCACTGATATAGAGCTTTGAAGTAGGCTGAAGACGCTTCAAATAGTCGGCCCCAACCTTTAAAGCACCAGTGCCACCGAGGGCTTCGATGGTAAGGACGCGGCCTTCGGCCAGGAGTGGGGAGTCTTCTCCGAAGATCAAATTTTGAACGGCTTGATTGTAGGCCGCCAACCCGTCGATTGGTTGATAGCCGCGTGGCGGAGCAGCCTCGATACGTGTCTTCTCGGCGTTTCGAACGGCAGCGAGTAATGGGATCTTGCCGGCATCATCGCAATAGACACCAACGCCCAAGTTCACCTTCGAGGGGTGGGTATCAGAGTTAAAGCCTTCGGTAAGGCCAAGAATGGGGTCACGTGGGGCCATCTCCACAGCGGCGAAAATTGAAGAATTCATGGGAGCCTCATTTTACCATTGGCGGGCATTCGCTATTTGTTGGCAGGATGACGCAAGACGCTTCAGCTTTTGATGACTATACTGGCTTCATGCCGAATAACATTTCCAGATTTGCAATCCATGTAGACGACGTTGACCGCGCTCGCGGATTCTATGAGAAAACCTTCGGGTGGAGTTTTCAGCCTTGGGGCCCTCCAGGCTTCTATCTGATTACTACTGGCAGTGCAGACAGCCCCGGATTGGGTGGGCTGATGCATAAGCGCCATGAGCCTCTGACAGGCGGTGGAATGAAGGGCTTCGAGTGCACCATCGGAGTTGAGAACCTTGATGCCGTGATCAAGGCTGTTGAGCAAAACGGCGGGAAAATTGTGATGGCAAAGTCCCACATCCCTACGGTAGGGAGTTTAATCTACTTTCTGGATACGGATGGGAACCACGTCGGTGCGATGCAGTATGAAGATTCGCATTAGCTTAAAAAGACCAGCGCCAAAGTGTGGCACCGATGGTGAACCCTGCGCCAACGGATGCGAAGACTACAAGATCGCCTTTCTTCAGGCGGCCCTGGTCTATTGCATCTCTAGTGGCAAGTGGAATGGTGGCCGCAGTGGTGTTGCCATAGCGGTCAATATTCACCATCACACGATCCATGGGCATACCCAGGCGGTCGGCGACTGCGGTAATAATGCGGAGGTTCGCTTGGTGCGGAACAAACAACTGAATGTCATTGGCCGTCAGGTTGTGTTTGGCCAGTAGATCGCGAGTGGCTTCGTACATCTTGCGCACGGCGTATTTGAAAACTTGTGAACCATCCTGGTGAACGAAGTGCAGTCCATTGGTGACGGTTTCAACAGAAGCAGGAAGGCGGCTTCCACCCGCAGGCATTTTCAGGAACTCTCCACCGGACCCGTCAATTTCATTATGGAACCCAAGAAAGCCATCTTCTTCTTCGGAAGGTTCAATTAGAAATGCACCGGCACCATCACCAAACAATACGCAAGTGGCGCGGTCCTGGTAGTTGATGATGCTGGACATTTTATCCGAACCGATGATAAGTACTTTCTTGTGGGCACCGGAGCGGACAAGTTGTGCTCCGGTGGTAATGCCGTAGACGAAGCCCGAGCAGGCGGCTACAAGATCGAAACCCCAGGCACCTTTGGCACCAATCTGGTGTTGGACTAAGCAGGCGGTGGAGGGGAAAAGCATGTCGGGCGTAACAGTGCAAACGATAACAACCTCCACTTCCGACGCTTCAATGCCGCGATTGGCCAGGCAGATTTTGGCCGCCTCCACTGCCATGTCGCTGGTAGCGGTTTCAGGCCCGGCAATGTGCCGCTCTTTAATTCCAGTGCGATCCACAATCCAGGCGTCGTTGGTTTCAACGGTTTTTTCCAAGTCCTGATTCGTTAATATTTTCGGGGGAACCCAACAGCCAACCGAACTGATTTTTGCGTTTACCAATTGATCCTCATAGGGGGTGTTCCAGGTGCGTCTTCCTATGTTACATTCGTGGGAAATGCATGTACAGGACGAATTGCAAATCAGATCTCCTGAGGAAGTTTATGGCCAGGTGTTTCGTGCGCTGAAGCCGCGCACAGCTTTGCCTGAAGTTACGGTTGAATTCTGCAAATTCGCCAATGCCAACAGTTTCATAAAAATGGGCTCTGGAAAGCTGGAAGTGCGGGTTACCGATATGCTGGAAGGCGCGCCTTTACCTATTGTTGAAGCACTAGCTTACATCCTTTTGTCGAAGTTATTCCGGTTGCCGGTACCACGGCTATATTCCAGCCGCTACCGTTCCTATTTCAATCGCAGTGAGATGCGCCGCACGCTCCATTTGGTGCGCCAGCAACGGGGGCGTAAACATGTTTCCGGCCCGGAAGGAAAGCATCATAACTTGAAAGAACTGTTTGAATCTACCAACACTCGATTCTTCAATGGGCTGATGGCTCGGCCGAATCTGGGTTGGACCCTGCGAGTTTCCCGGACAGTTTTGGGTCATTTCGATCCGTCACACAATGCAATTATCATCAGCCGAATCTTCGATCACCCGGAAACGCCTAGGCTTGCGCTCGAATATGTCATGTATCACGAAATGCTACATCTGCGATTTCCGGTGGAAAGCCGTGGAGCGCGGCGGTGCATCCATACTCCTGAATTCAAGGCTGCGGAAAAGTTGTTCCCGGAATTGAAGCATGCCAAGGAATTGTTGAAAAAACTATGATCGCTTTTGCGTTTCTGATGGCCGTGGCTCTTCCCGATACTAAAGCCTTCGACGAGGTGTTGAAGCAGTATGTAACGGCGGATGGGAAAGTGAGATACGCGAAGTTGCATTCGGGGATTGCTCCGCTGACCAAGTATGTGGAATCGCTAGGAGCTGTTTCGCCCGATTCGCAACCAGCTTTTTTTCCCACTAAGGAATCGAAATTGGCTTATTGGATCAATGCTTACAATGCCCTTGTGCTGCATGCATTTGCTAGTGAATATCCAAAAGATAAGAATAGACTTTCCGGTAAGCTGGGACAGTTCCAGTTTTTCTTCCGGCGGAAGTTCAAGGTTGGGGGAATCATGCGGTCATTAGACGATATCGAATCAAAGTCAATCCGGCCGCTGGACAACCGCATCCATTTCGGTATAGTGTGCGCCTCCACTTCGTGTCCGTGGCTGAGCAATGAAGCATTCACCGCAGCGAACGTGGATAAACTTTTGGATAGCCGTGCGCGGCTGTTCTTAAATCAGGAAAGTAACGTGACAGTGGACACAACAAAACGAACGATTACAGTTTCGAAGATCTTTGATTGGTTCCAGAGGGACTTCGTGCCATCGTCGAAGCAACTGCCGGCGTTCATCGCAAAATACAGGGATAAAGACGGGGGTACCTTGTCCGCTGGTACTTGGAAAGTACTTTTCTTAGAATACGATTGGAGCCTAAATGAAAAACCAGACTAAAATGGGGAGAGAGGATCGTACAGTGCTTAGACAATTTGCTTTACTTATCACCTTTACATTGCTTGGATCATTGGGGTTACAGGCAGCTGAACCTGAAGTTAAGGTTTTTAAGACCGCTACCTGTGGCTGCTGTGGGAAGTGGGTAGAACATTTGCGGGCGAATGGATTTAAGGTTACGGTGACGGACGTCCCCAGCACCGCTGAATTCCGCGCCAAGTATGGAGTGCCTGAGAAACTGGCATCCTGCCACACCGGTGTTGTGGAAGGCTATGCCCTGGAAGGCCATGTGCCGGCCCGTGAAATTAAGAAGATGCTGTTGAATCATCCAGCAGGTAAAGGACTGGCTGTGCCTGGCATGCCTGCGGGTTCTCCAGGAATGGAAATGGGCCGTGTGGATGCCTACGAAGTGCTGCTGTTCGACGCTGAAGGAAAGACCAGTGTTTACGGAAAGTACGAAGCTAAGTAAAACGGCAAGAAGTTAGTCATTGGATCAGAGCAACAGCATCCCTAGGGTAAGACTGAAGTGCTTAAAAAAGGTCGCCAAAGGGGACACGGTACCCAGGCCGCTACGCCTAGAGCTCTAAAAGATTTCATTCGGAGTTCTGTAGCTTCAGGCCAGGGAACCATGTCCCTGTTTGGATCGAGATACCCAAATTCTCATGGAAGGCAACTGCGTTTTTAGAGGAACGTTTTGAACTCCATCACATCGCCATCCTGCACAATATATTCCTTGCCTTCAGTGCGCAGCTTGCCGGTGACGCGGGCTTTTGCGAAGCTTCCGGCGGTCACTAAATCTTCGTAGGAAATGGTCTCAGCAGATATAAAGCTTTTTTCGAAGTCTGAGTGGATAACCCCTGCTGCTACTGGGGCTTTGTCGCCGGCGTGAATGGTCCATGCGCGCGTTTCCTTCTCGCCAGTTGTTAAATAGGTTCGAAGACCAAGCAGGTGGTAGGCTTCCTTGATCAGCGTGCCTGTACCGGACTCTTTTACGCCCAACCCTTCCAAATACTCCGCTCGTTCGTCAGGAGGAAGAGTAACTAATTCCGCCTCAATTTCTGCGGAGACAACAACCGCGCTGGTTCCATGATGATGGGCCGCGTAGTCGCGAACTTTGGCTACCCAGGGATTACTTTCAGGATTACCCAGCTCGCCTTCGGCCACGTTGCAGGCGAATAGAGTTGGCTTATTGGTGAGTAGGAAGAACGGCTTCATCAGCGCCTTTTCTTCTGTAGTGACTTCCATGGAAACAGCAAATTTTCCGTCGCCCAGATGCTTTTCCAAGCGATCAAGCAGCTCGATTTCCGAGGTGGCTTTTTTGTCACCGGATTTGGCGGCTTTCTGTTGGCGGTGCTTGCGCTTTTCAATGCTTTCCAAATCGGCCAGCAACAGTTCGGTGTTCACCACTTCGATATCGCGCATAGGGTCGACGGTATCCATGACGTGTTCGATGTCAGAGTTTTCAAAGCAGCGGACAACTTGAACAATGGCGTCCACTTCGCGGATGTGACCAAGGAACTGGTTGCCCAATCCTTCGCCCTTGCTGGCCCCTTTCACGAGGCCGGCAATATCCACGAATTCGAAAACTGAGGGGATCAGTTTTTGGGAACCGCTGATTTTACCAAGCACTTCCAGCCGCTCATCCGGGACAGTGACCACCCCCTGATTCGGCTCTATAGTGCAGAACCGATAGTTGGCCGCCATGGCCTTCTGTGATTGCGTTACCGCATTAAAGAGCGTACTTTTGCCCACGTTGGGCAGACCTACAATTCCAGCACAAAGCATGATAATTTTTTCTTTTGAAGAGGAGTTTCATTGGGCCGCAACGGTAAGGAAGCGCCACGTTAGCCAACTCCCTATTTTACCTGATTAGAACATCCGCGATTTTTTAATTCTGTAGTCTTCCACGGCTGGCATACGAATTACACGGCACATTTCAAATAGCCGGGAACGTGCCCGCATTCCAATGCTCTCGCCCAGTGTACGTCGATAATCGCGGCCACCGGGTGTTGTGTTGCCACGCTCACCGCTTGCGGCGGTGGCGTCTACGTCGGAAAGGTTGGTGGTGGCAATCAGCGCTTTTCGGTTATTGCAGCGGTAGGTGATGATGCTTGTTACCGTGTCTTCCACCCAATCCGTGGTTCGATGGGCGCCTAGATCGTCAAGCAGAAGGACCTCGGAATCAAGGGCGGAGCGGTAGGCTTCTTTGTCACTGGTACCGGACGTGGAATCGTAGCCGCTGCGAATCCGATCAAGCAGATTTTGATAATCGTAGAACAGGCATTCAAAGCCACGTTCGATTAAAACTCTTGCCGCAGCCACCGCCAAATGCGTTTTGCCAGTGCCTGGTTCACCAACAAACAATAGCCCTGGCTTATCTGTTTGAGGGAACTCGCGGGCATAGCTTCGAACAATGGTTGTGACGGATTTTAGAGCCTGAGCTGCAACAGGGTTATCTTTTGGGAAAATGAAATTCTCAAGTGATGCGGTTTGGTACAGCGGTGGAATGCTGGAAGTTCGTTCAATCCTTTCCCGCCGCTCCACAAAAATGCAGTCGCAACGGGTAACTCCGCGGATTCCATGCGCTTCTCCTGGAACCCAGCCCGTACCATCGCACTTCTCGCAAACTTTATCCGTCATAGCAATCCCTATTCCAACACAACCAGCACTTGCCCGGCCTGAACTGTGGACCCTTCGCTGGTGTTCACTTTCTTCACGCACCCTGATTTAGGGGACTTCAAATCATTCTGCATCTTCATGGCTTCCACCACAACCAGGCTTTGTCCATCTTCCACCATGTCTCCAACGCTAACCAACAGGCGAATCACTTTCCCTGGCATGGCTGATTTCACATCCACTTTGCCACTTAGTTCTGAACTATTGGATGAAGAAGCAGCGTCGCGTGGATCTTCCAATTCAATGGAAAAGGTGTGGCCGTTGATGTTCACTTCGTAAGCGGCGCTTTGTCCTGAAGCGTAAACCAGGAAACTCTTTCCACCTTGAAGAACGGAGTAAACACCCGGGGAAATCTGTTCCACATCGGCACCGATTTTGTCAAAATCCGCCAGCACGCGGCCATTCAGTTTGGCACGGTAGTTCATCGCTGCATTGACCTCCGGCCTGCGGTCTTCCAGGCGGAAACAGGATTGTCTTGGGCTGGGCTCGTCGTGGGACGTTTCTGTTTTTCCATTGCAAGAGCCGCTAGAACTGCGGGAATTTCCAGCTCCGCCGGAATTTTCTCAGGCTTGTAGGGGTGGTGTTGCAGATATGCCGTAGTGAGGTTTCCAGATCTGAAATCGGGTTCACGGAAAATTTGGCGGAAGAGGGGAAGATTAGAACGGATGCCGGCAACCACGCACTCATCAAGCGCTCGTAACATTCGATTCATGGAATCGTCTCGAGTTTCAGCCCAAACGCAAAGCTTGGCTAGCAGAGGATCGTAATCCATCGGCACTGTCCAACCTGCATACACGCCGTTATCTAACCTGATCCCTGGCCCGGAAGGAAATTCCAATTGCTGAATCAGGCCTGGGGAGGGAAGGAAGTTTTCCGGATCTTCGGCATAAATACGGCACTCCATGGCTGAACCGCGCCACTGAATATCTTCCTGCTTCAATGTAAGTTTTTCTCCGGCAGCGATGCGTAATTGCCAGTGGACCAGGTCGATGGCAGTTACCAGCTCAGTCACCGGATGCTCAACCTGCAATCTGGTATTCATTTCCAGGAAATAGAAATTGCGGTGCTTATCCACCAAAAACTCAGCAGTTCCGGCATTGGAATAACCGGCAATACGGGCAACCTTGATAGCGGCTTCGCCCATTGCATGGCGGAGTTCAGGATACTGGCTCATTAAAGGAGAAGGGCATTCTTCTATCACCTTTTGATGACGTCTCTGGATGGAGCATTCCCGTTCACCAAGGTGAATCAAATGCCCGTGTTGATCTCCCAGCAGCTGAATTTCAATGTGCCGCGGCTCCTCCACCAGTTTTTCAATGTAGACTTCGGAGGATTTGAAGGATCGTTCTGCTTCGCTGGACGCATCGCGCAAAGCTGAATCCAATTCCGATTCCTTATCCACTCGGCGCATGCCTTTACCGCCTCCACCTGCTGCTGCCTTAATCAAAATTGGATATCCGATTTGAATCGCCACCCGGCGCGCATCCTGAAAATTGGTAACCGGTTCGGTTGTACCGGGAACTACTGGAGCCCCTGCGGTGATGGCCAACTGGCGGGCCGCAGTTTTCGATCCTAATTGTCGAATGGCATTGGCAGAAGGTCCAATAAATATTAAACCGGCATCGGCAACGGCTTGGGCAAAATCGGCATTCTCGCTAAGGAATCCATAGCCGGGATGAATCGCCTGGGCACCGGTCTGAGCAGCGGCAGCGAGGATCTTACTTGTATGCAAATAACTTTCGGTGGAGGGAGAGGGTCCAATGTGGATTGCTTCATCTGCCATTTGAACAGCCAGAGATTTTCTGTCAGCGTCGGAAAAAACCGCGACGCCGGCTATGCCCAGCTCTTTTAAGGCGCGGATTACGCGAACAGCAATTTCCCCTCGGTTGGCAACCAGGACTTTAGAAAACATGAACTCTGAGTTTAACAGGAGCGCGGTGGACTAGCGGTTTTTCGGAACGAAGCGGATTTGAAGACGGCAATTGAGGGCCATCGCCAGGCGGTCGAGGATAAACAACGAGTGGCCATTGAATTCGGGATCTTCAAAGCGGCTGATGGTTGAAGCACTGGTTCCAACTCGGCGGGCCAGTTCCAGGTGCGAGAGTCTAGCGTTGGAACGAGTGGCTTTCAGCAAATGGGCAATGTCGGCTCCGAGGGTGGAGTGTTCCAGCTCCTCAGACGTCTGCGGCGAGCCAAATATAGAACGATAAATATTTTGCAGTGCTTGGGGAGGCATATGTTCTGCCATTATACTCTCATATTACTTCAAGTTGCTTAGTACTACTACCCCACCTAAGAACAACAAACCACCCCACAAAGGGGTGGTAGGTCATTCTTAATAAAGAGTTCTAGCTAAGCCTTTGCTGGAACTGGCTCGCGCTGTTTCTGAATTGCGGCTGTTTTGGCTGCTTGGCGGTTGAAGCGATCAACACGGCCTTCGGTATCAATCAGCTTTTGACGGCCGGTGAAAAAGGGATGACAACTGGAGCAAATTTCCACGCGGATGTCGCCTTTGTGAGTGGAGCGCGTTTTGAAGGTGCTGCCACAAGCGCAAACTACGGAAAGTTCATTGTATGCTGGGTGAATTGCGTCTTTCATAATGGATCTACTTTTTGAGTAACGGGTACTCGAATTACCGAGTATAGCATGGATAACCGAATGGGCTTATTAAAGGCCGAAATCGCGGAGTGAGTTCGCAGTAATAGCTTGGTGCGTAAGCGATTTCAGATCTTCGACCGAGTTGATGTTACGGATATGGTCAGTGGTTGATTGGTCTGGCTGGCCAAATCTTGTGGTCAAAATGTCGAGCAGTACGGCTTGCAAGGCTTCAATCGTTTTGCGATGGCCTTCTTGCCGACCTATCTCAAAACCCTTGCGTTCCCAACTGGTTACGATTTCCACGACTTCCTCCCTCTGCTCCGGCAATAGTTTCGCTTTAGAGAGCGAACGATTGAACTTTACATCTTCCGATTCATTCAGACTTAAGTATGTATCCACAAACGACGAAATCAAGCGCATTCTGGCTCGGTCCAACTTAAGCGTCACCATCAAGCGTAAACATTCCGCCTTCACTTTTGGGCGATCCGATTCCGCTATCTTCATTTTAGCCATAAGTGCGCTAGCTATTGGGTTGTTTGAACGGACGAATTTTTTCCAGGAAAGCCGGTTCAACTGAACCACACGATATTTGAACCGAAGAACTTCGCCATCGGGAAAATCAACACGGTAGACGTTCGGCTGAGCCTTTTTCGGGTCATCGTGCGAGTAAATCACGATTGGATAAACGGGCAAACCGTGCTTTTCGAAGATAGCCGAGTAGTAGCGGAAGAATCGGCGCGGAAAGCTGGTGGGCGCTGTGCTTTGATGTTCAACGTGAATCAGGAAAAAAGTGTCCGTGTCCTTGAATCGAGCATTCACCACGATGTCGGCGAGGTAAGCGTCACCATCCAGGATGTTAACGAAATGTTCCTGGGTAAGGAACTTGATTGAATCACGATCCAGTGATGTTGCAAGTTTCGGGAAGAATAGCTCAAGGAATTCGGCGAAAAACGTCGTCAGCAGTTCCTTGAAAAGGCGGTCGTGATCTATGGCAAGCACGGAACCGACTGGTTTAGGGCCGTCCATCGCTTCAAGGTTACCATCGTTTAGGCGAGGTGACGTCCCAGCTGCTTCAGTCGCTTCAGTCGATAACCGCAGCGGCGACCATTTCCAGAACACGGCGAACACCGTCATCTGTACCTATGGGGCCGTCACTGAACTGGCTACGAAGCGCTGGTTTCCAATTGTTCCGCGACCCGTCATAAGGATAATCCTGCTTCAGGCCAGTGCGCGCGGGATCATATTGAGAATCGTCGCCAGCCATTTTGTAAATCACCATGTCCAGCGATGGGATCACAATAACGCCGTAACCTCCGCCCCCTGATTTGAAAAAGGCATCTTTGGGTGCACCTGCCACGTGTCCATCGGTGTTGTTTTCAAACATGAGACTCATTGGAGCGTGCGCGTTCCACTTCGTAGGTTTGCCGCAAAGTTCTATATAGTCAGCGGGGATCACTTGCTTATTCTCCCAACGGCCTTTTTTGAGAATTGTATATAGGAATCGAAGATGATCCGTGGAACGAAGTGCGATGTCGCCGCCGCCTGGAGCGTGCGGCAGAACGGTATCGCCGCGACGCCTTGCCCAAGCCCATGTGCCCCAACCTAAAGGCTTGGCTAATCGAAGATCGATGTAATCCTGCAATTCCATGCCTGTGAGATTGCGAAGGACGATGGAAGCCACATGCGGAGAAGAGGAAGCATAGGAATAACCTCCTCCTGGCTTGGTCCAAAGTGGAGTTCGAAGAGCGGCCAGATCTTGCCCTAAAGGAGTGGAGGGGCGGGGAATTGCTGCCAGCTTCACGGAAGGAACACCATCCACAAAACCGGGGTTGGTTCCTTCCCCATGCAATCCAGCGGACATGGAAAGTAACTGTCCCAGAGTGATCTCAGCTTTGGCTGGATCGTCCAAAGGCATGGATTCTGGAAGGTATTTTGCATTGAAAACTTTGGTGTCGAGGCCATCGGGAATAGCTGTCCGTTTCTCTGCCAGCATGATTCCGGACGCGATACTCACATAGGCTTTGCCAACTGAGGCGGAAGCGGGATTGGCATCACGATTGCCTCGGCCGTAATAGCGTTCGTAGACAAGCCAGCCATGTCGGACCACAAGTAATCCTCCGTGTTGGCTGCTACGGGATGCATACTCAAAGGCTTGGTCAAGTTTCTTCAAATCAATGCCTGCCGTCTTCCGAATTGCCGTGGCGTCGGTTAAAGTTCGCCAACCGCCGGCAGTGTCAGGCTTAGGGAAGTAATCTTGCCCAAGCGCAGCAGAGGCGATTGGTAAGAAGAGGGATAGTAAGTATCGCAATGTTGGGCTCACTTTAAATTCAGGAACATCAGAAGGACACTCGTGCACCTAATTGCACATTTCGCGGTCCATTCCCTTGCCCCGTGATCCTTCCGAAATCAGGGCTGTTTTGCGCCGTATTCGGCCCACCAAACAGAACTCGATTGAAGGCGTTTGAGGCGGATGCGCGGATCTCAAGATTTACCTTTTCATGTACAGCGAAGTTCTTCAACACAGCTAGATCCTCATTCACGGTCCAGGGAGTGCGCAGGTATGACATTTGGCGCGGCGTGTCACCGTAGCTCATGTTCGCAGGCAGAACGAATGCTGCTGGATTTAAATAAGGAATTTTTCCCAACGCGCTGGTGCCAATGTTATCGTGGCTCCAAGTCCATGCAGGATTAATTAATGGAATCTGCCCGGTTGAAACGCCAACTGCAAAATTGCAACGCTGGTTCTGGCCTGCCCCGAATAGATTTTGATTGCAACTAATGGCGAGCGGAGATCCGGAAACATAGGTGTGCAACGCCGAAACTTTCCAGTTACCCAGCAATGTTTGGGCCACTCCAGGCATATTTCCAAGGAACTTTCTGCCCCGTCCGATGGGCAAATCGTAAATATAACTAATGCGGAGATTGTGCGGCGTATCCTGGCTCGCGACGGCTTTATCCAAACGCCGGTTGTATTGATTCTGCACTTCTCCTAAGCTTGCGCGATTGGCATCCTCGCCATTGGTTGTAGATATCAATTTTGCAAATGTATAGGAAACCAACATGAACAGGCCCTTAGCGAAACGATGCTCGTAACTTGCCTCCAATGCATGGAAAGTGGAGTGCCCGTCATTCTGTCCACCAGCACTGCTACTGATGCCCGCATACTGGGGAAAGGGTCGAAGTGCCTGCTGCAATTGTAGATTTGTGGGAAAGCCCGGGTAGGGCAATTTGAATCCTGCTGCCACAACCACTGGATTGTTGATAACGGAACTGACTGTGTTGCCTAGCAAATTTCCGTAGATTCCCCAATACTTTGGATCCAGTTGATTTTGGGCTTGCTGCCGGGAAAGCATTTTCACACCAACCACGCCGTGGTAGGTGACGCGCAGGACTGAATTCGACGTCATAGTTCGTTCTATAGTGAACTGCCAATCGCCAAAATAGGGAGCACGGCCTGCTTGGGGATTATAGAAAAACGGAGTTTGTTGCGAAAGATTGGCAGTTAGAGTTTGTGGGTCGGCGATTGGAGGAGTGAGGTTCTTGATCTGCGTTGAGAAGCCTGTAATCCCGTTCTTCACAAGATACGAAATCCCGTTTGAGAGGAAGCTTCCCGTGGCTCCAAAAGTTCCGCCAAAGCCTTGAATACCGTTGTCTGCGTTCCCATCTTCCCGTGAAGGTTGATAAAAAATCGATCCACCAGTTCGAATCAAGGTCTTCGAATTCAGCTGATATGCAATGCCCAATCGAGGGCCGAAAGCGTTCTTCTTAGTCTGGCCGAAGCGATCAGGTTGGCCTCCGACATTGGCGAAGACCATAGCGCCAGGAATGCCGCCAAATGCAGTTGCAGGGCAGGTTGGGCAGAAGTTACTGTTGTGGCCATTCCGTTCTTTCTTGGGAATGGGCAGTTCATATCGCAGGCCAATATTCACCGTGAATTTACGCGTCACTTTGAAATCATCCTGCAAATACCAGGCATAGTAAGGCCACTGAAAAGCAGTGTCGTCAGGGTAACGCAAACTACCGCCACTGGCTGTTCCCAATAGGAATGAGGCAAAGTCATTTCCACTATTGGGGACGATTTGATTGCCCGTCCCAGCGCCACTGAAACTAACGGTGCCCCAAGTATTGTTATTGGAGATGCGGCGGTAAATGCCCGTCAAATATTCCATACCGAACTTCACACTATGGCTGCCATGAATCCAAGCAACTTGCTCCTTCAAATTTGTGGTGCGTTGCCTGGAATCCGTATAAACACTGTTGCCCCATGTGGCACCACCGGCACCATAAACGGTGGAAACGCCTGGAACAAGAGGATTCGGATTACCCTTCAAGAAAATTTGATTTGCAATGCTGGAAGGATAAGTATTCACATACGCCGGAGCCTCGGTAACATGCCTATGATTGAAGCCGACCGTGAAGTGATTCAGCAGGTTCGGCGTGATTACGTAATCATCGTTGAAGCGGTGATATTCCGTCAGCGATTCCGAAGGAAAGCCGCTGCCGGGGAGTCCTTCGAACTGGTTAATGCTAGGTGTTGCTGGGCTCAAGAAATGGCTAAACAAATAGCTGGCGCGATGCTTTTCGCTAAACACATAGTCACCTTTAATGGAGGGCAATACTGATCTGGAGGTTGAATAGGAACGCGAGCGGTAGTTCGCTGTCAGCTTTGTTGGATCATCTGGACGTGGCAACAGACCTACAAGAAGTTTGGCTGTTGCATCAAAGCGGCTGGGGCAAATCACATCCAGGACTCCATTGCATTGCATACGTGGCCTATCCACAGAATTAGGAATGATATTGCCGTTGGCGTCAAAGGGATCGTACAAGGGAATGGTCCTGCCAGCCGAATCAATGTTTCGCCGAAAATCGCCATTGCGGAACTCATCCAGCGGCGCAGTCACCAGTGCCGTTGATTGGCCATTGCGCGTGGAAGCCCGTTCAAAGGCGAAAAAGAAAAAAGCTTTATTCCGTCCATCAAATACCTTCGGAATGAAAATCGGTCCTCCAAAACTTCCGCCGGGATTCCACTGCCGCACAATTGGACGCTTCGACGGAGCAATGGTAAATCCTCGAGCATTGAAAACTTCGTTGCGGTTAAATACGAAGCCGCTGCCGTGAACCTGATTTGTTCCGGACTTGGTTACCCAGTTAATGACACCGTTTGAGGTGCGCCCATATTCGGCGGAATAAGAAGAACTTTGCACTTTGAATTCTTCCATACCCTCCACGCTGACGCCATTCATGGCGGGATCATTACGGCGCTCGCTCTGCGATTCTGCACCATCCAATTGTTCACTTTGACCATCGAGCAATCCACCACCAATGCGGGGATTATTCGCCGGTCCAATCACGCCTGGAGTTAGGATTACGAAAGCCAAATTAGAACGTAGACCTCCGCTGATGAATAATGGAAGATCCCTGATTGCGTTTTTGGGAATCACTTTGCCGAGATTCGTACCTTGTAAATCCAAAAGCGGAGCTGCTGCTGTAACCTCAACGGTCTGCTCTAAAGTTCCGACGCTAAGAACGACATCTACGCTAGTTACTGTGGCTACCTGAACCTGAACGCCCGTAGCTTCAGCTTTGCGGAATCCTTGTTTTTCAGTTGTAACCTTGTAGCTTCCGGAGGGGAGATACAGCACACTGTACCCGCCATCGGCTCCAGTTTGGACGGTTTGCTTCAAGCCTGTATTCACGTTCCGAGCCGTGACCGTGGCACCGGGAACGGTCCCTCCTGCTGCGTCGGAAACGAATCCGCGAATTGTGCCCCTGTCTTGGGCCATTGTTGAAGCGGCGAAAATGGAAGCGAATGCAAAAGTGGCTATCCGGTATTGGAAAATCATGAGTGGCTCCTCAGCAGCAATAACTAGTGGGGGAATTTTATCACGATTCCATACTTGCAGATTTGACCTTGAATCTTCCGAACAAGTTCTGCATCTTAGTTCTATACGTCCTATTGTTGACTGACATGAATACCATTCCTACAATAAAAGCTATGCCATCTATAGTTTCCAAACAAAGGGCCACTCCGGCAGCCGGATCTTTACTGGCTTCTATCGGCAACACGCCATTGTTGAAATTGGGACGCATGGCTGAGGATCTGCCTGGAATAGAAATTTACGCCAAAGCTGAGTATTTCAATCCAGGGGGCTCAGTGAAGGACCGTCCGGCCTTGAACATGATCCTGGAGGGGGAGCGGGCGGGCTTACTCACGCCTGACAAAGTAATCATTGATGCCACCAGCGGAAACACTGGCATCGCCTACGCCATGATCGCCGCAGCTAAGGGTTATAAGGTGAAGTTGTGTCTGCCTGAAAATGCTTCACCGGAAAGGAAGCAAATTCTTAAGGCGTATGGGGCGGAACTATTCCTGACTCCTGGGGGCGAAGGTTCCGACGGGGCCATTCGCGCGGTACAGAAAATTGTGGCGGCTGATCCGGATCGATATTTTTATCCTGATCAGTATGGCAACCCTGCGAACTGGAAGGCTCATTACAACGGCACGGGTCTGGAAATTATGGCGCAGACCGAAGAGCGGATTACGCATTTCATCGCGGCGCTTGGGACCAGTGGGACGTTTATGGGAGTGGCTCGCAGATTGAAGGAGAGCCTTCCCCATGTTGCCTGTATTTCCGCGCAACCGGCTGCGGGGTTTCACGGCTTGGAAGGGCTGAAGCACATGCCCACGGCCATTGTCCCGCCGATTTACGATCCAACATTAGCCGATGAAAATTTGTGGATTGAGACGGAAGATGCCTACAGGATGGTTAAGCGGTTGGCACGCGAAGAAGGCATTCTGGTGGGAATTTCAGCAGGAGCTAATGTGCATGCTGCTCTGCTGGTTGGGAAGAGATTGGTGGAGCAGGGTAAGTCTGGAGTGCTAGTGACTATTCTTTGCGATGGCGCTGAAAAGTATTTGAGTGAGCACTTCTGGGAAGACGAAAGCTTTTAGGCTTTCAGTCGCTTGGCTAAATCTGTCTTGCCGGCCACATCTGTCAAACGGAAATCCCGTCCCTGAAAATGGTAGGTAAGCTTTTCATGGTCCAGTCCCATAAGGGCCAACATCGTTGCATGGATGTCATGCACGTGCACCGGGTCCTGAACTGCACGCAGCCCAATTTCGTCCGTAGATCCGATCACTTTGCCGCCATGAACTCCGCCACCTGCCATCCAGATTGTGAACCCATATGGGTTATGGTCGCGGCCCTGGCTGTCACCACCCCCGTTGGCACTTCCGTCCGATGTTGGAGTGCGACCAAACTCACCGCCCCAAACTACCAGGGTGGATTCCAACAACCCCCGCGATTGCAGATCCGCCAATAAACCGGCGATTGGTTTATCCACTTTGCCGGCCATGGTCACTATGCTCTTGTCGCATTGGGCGTGCCCATCCCAATCGCCACCGCCACCGGTAGTCGAACCGGACCACAACTGCACAAAGCGCACGCCTCGCTCAACGAGCCTTCGCGCCAACAAGCACTTCGAACCAAAGGAAGCTGTTCGTTCCTCATCGATTCCATACAGCTTCTTGGTGGCGTCAGTTTCTTTCGTAATATCGGCCAACTCAGGCGCGGCCATCTGCATCTTGAATGCAAGTTCATACGAAGCCATCCGCGCAGCAAGATCGGTATCATCGGAACGTTTATCCAGGTGACTCTGGTTGTACCACTGCAGGAGTTCGCGTAGATCCTTCTGATTTTCCGCACCTCGCGTAGACGGGGGTTGTACATTCAGAATGGGTGATGGACCATTTCGCAGCACAGTACCCTGGTACGCCGCCGGAAGAAATCCAGGACCGTAAACCGGTGGACCAGATTTGATTCCACCATCAAGCATCACCACAAAGGCCGGCAGATTTTCGCTTTCGCTGCCCAGTCCATAAGTGACCCATGAACCCACGCTGGGCCTTCCCAACCTGGGCCAACCATTGTTCAACCAGTTCAGTGCAGCGGTATGAGTGAAACCGTCGTGCTGGCAAGATCGGATAACGGCCAGCTTGTCGGCATGGCTTGCCACATGCGGGAACACGTCGGAAACTTCAATTCCTGCTTGTCCGTATTTTTGAAATTTACGACGGCTTGCCAGGATCGGAACTTGCTTAAAAGTCGAAAACTGAAGCTGGACGTCCCCGAAACTATCGGGCACCGGTTGTCCGTTCAGTTTTTCTAATAGAGGCTTAGGATCAAAGGTTTCAAGATGACTGGGGCCACCGTGCATGAACAGAAAGATGATGTTCTTGGCCGTAGCGGGTAGCATGGGTTTTCGAGGAGCAAGCGGGTTGGGAGCCTCCGCAGCACCAAGCAAGTAGCTAGCAGCTAGCGAGCCGAAGCCCAAGCCGGAGCGAGTTAGAAAATTACGGCGCGCTTCATCAATCCACATAGAGGTACTCGTTTGTGTTGAACCAAAGCAGACACAGTGCCGCCAAATCGTTGCGCGCCAGGAATGTTGTGGCGCGGTTGGACTCTGCCGCTGAAGGCGCCCTGCCAAATACGATGCGCGATCCAGCTTCAATCATACTTATCTGGTCGCTTCCATGCTCTTTTTGCAATCGCTCAGCTAGTTTTGCAGCCTGTTTCATCATGAAATCACTATTCATCAATGTCAACGCTTGAGGAGCCACCGTAGACGATTCCCGTCTGGCGCAGCTAGCCACAGCGTCGGGCTGGTCGAATGCTTCAAACATCGGCAAGCGGAACGAACGTTTCACATAAAGATAAACACTACGGCGATCATGTTCTGTCACATCAGGATGCACAGGCCATTGTGTTGGATCGCGCATCCCCGCCATTTCTTCCTGGCTGAGCGGCACCGCAACCGGTGGGCCCGTCATCTTTGGATTCAATGCGCCAGATGATGCCAGTATGGAATCCCGCAATTCTTCTGCCTGTAGCCGGCGTCGATTCATTCTCCACAGGAAGCGGTTGTCCGCATCCACTGTCAGGTTCGTTGAATTTGGCTCGCTCGACATTTGATAGGTATTTGAAAGTAGTATCAGCCGGTGCATGGCTTTCATGCTGTATCCGGTTGCAGCGAATTCCGAAGCCAGCCAATCCAAAAGTTCAGGGTGCGTGGGCGCGTCGCCCTGCCTGCCAAAATCATTCGATGTAGCAACCAGCCCGCGACCGAAATGCCCTTGCCAAATTCGGTTCACCATCACTCTGGCCAGCAATGGATGTTTGGCAGAAGTTAACCACTCCGCCAGAGCTTTTCTGCGTTGGGTAATGTCCACCGCAGAACCATCAGCAAGTGCAGCAGGAAATCCAGGACTAACTTTTTCGCCCTTTTGCTTAAACTCACCGCGTAGCAGAATGTGCGAGTCAGGAACCATTTCGCTATGTGCCAAAACGTTTGCCTTGGGGAACATCACAGGGGCCTTCAGGTATGCCTCACCCAACTGTCGCAACAACGTTTCCCGCTCATCTTTATTTGAAGCAGTCAGGTCACGCCTGGCTCCTTTCCGACCATCCAGGGCCATTAACTTATCTTTGATCTGATCGGCAATCACCAATCGCGTTCCGTAGCGCGTGTATTCGTAAACCCCCATCTGGCTGGCAATGGGAATTTCACGATCTTCGCTGCCGGCAAACACCGCAGCCATCCGGTAATAGTCGCGCTGCGTCAGCGGATCAAACTTGTGATCGTGGCATCGAGCACAGCCCATCGTCAATCCTAAAAACGCAGCACTGGTGGTTTCAACAGCCTCGGCTTGCCATTCTGCCCTATACTGATCGCCGAAGAATGTGTACTCAACAGCCATCGGACCTACAGTATAGAGTCCAGTGCCCAACCTGCGATTCAGGTTTGTCACTTTGTCTTTAGGTACTTCATAGGCACCGTTCAGATCCAGATTGTCAGGCCAGATTTCATCAGCAGCAATTTGCTCTTTCACAAATTCTGTATAAGGTTTGTCCTCATTGAAGCAGCGGATCACGTAGTCGCGATAGCGCCACGCGTTCGAATACAGGACGTCTGTCTCATAGCCTCCGGTATCTGCGTACCGGACAACGTCAAGCCAGTTCCGCCCCCAACGCTCACCATAGCGAGGAGACCCCAGCAGCTTGTCCACAAGCTTTGAATAAGCTTCAGGAGAACTATCCTGCAAGAATTCATTTACTTGTTCCGGCGTTGGTGGAAGGCCATGCAAATCGAAGTACAACCGCCTCACCAGTGCGAGCTTCGACGCTTTAGCCACCGGCTTCAATCCATTCTGCTGCAGTTTTGCCAGCACGAAACTATCAATTGGATTGGATAAGTTTGAATTTGGAACGGCTGGTCTCTGCGGTGTTTGAAAAGACCACCATGCTGATTGTGTCTTCGCAGCGACCCCGTCCCAAGGTGCTCCCGCATCGATCCAAGAACGGATTACTGCGATTTCCTCAGTGGTCAGAGTAGCTTTACCCGGCGGCATTTTCACATCGCCTTCCCGATTCACGGCGCGCATCAACAAGCTATCCGCAGATTTACCTGGCACCACTGCGGCACCACGCTTGCCACCGCGGAGAATGGCATCACGCTCACGGATATCGAAGCCTGACATCTGCGTTTCGCCATGGCAGGACCCGCACTGTTTTTGTAAAATGGCGATGGCAGGTTGCGGACCCGCCCACAGATCAGCGCAGAGCGTGAAACAAGCTGCGAGTTTAATACCGGGAGACGACATAGTCCACTTGGGCTTACTCCAAGTGAATTATATAGTATTCATATGCTTGATATTGAGGCCGGAAAGGCCGCATCCGCCCGTCGCGTTACCAAATCACTTTACTATCACTTCCGCGTGATAGAGAGAACCAATCTTTTGAGCTCCTACATCGCTCAAAAAAGCGACCGCCCTGGCATTTGGGAACTCACATCTGATCAAGAGATAACCTTGAAAACCAGGAGTAGCCGCCATTCCTAAATTGCCTCCGCTCGAGAGTGTAAAGAGCAACTGCCTACCAACTGCCAATAATTGTGAGCGCTGTGCAATTGGCGATAGCCCATCTCCAAACTTTGGTCTTGTATTTTGGGGGACGGTCGATTCTAGTGCCTCCAAGCCCACTGGGGGAGATCCGCCTACGTATTCTCCGAAATAGAAAAAGGTGCATGCTCCATCATTCGATTTACGTCCAAAAAAGGTCATATCCGGGTTGGTAACAGCGATCCCCGTATCAAAGCCAATCTGATTACAAACGTACGAAATCAAGAGCCAAGTGTCCACTTGATCCGAATCCGAGGCACCAATCTCTTTATGGACCTGATTCGCAATGGCCTTTACGACCGCGGCAGCCAACTGTTCAGCATTTGCGAAATCATCAATAAATTGGCCTGTGTGGTTTGCCACCAGCTCCATGAATGACTTTTGCTTATCAAACAATTCGTCGGATTCTCGCTCGGCAATCAAAGTCGAGAATTCGCCGGCAGCCAGAAACATCAAACGCGGTATGCCGAGTCGACCAGCTTCGTCATATTCAAGTTCAGTGTAGGATTTCCCGCTTGGATGAACGGTACCGTACCTGTGCCCGAGTATTCCAATAAATAGATCGCATTCACGAAGTCGGCGCAGACAACTATCAATCGGAGTTTCTGAGCTTGCTCCAAACTCCTCCATGCAAACGCATTTCCAATCAGCGAAACCATTGATGGAGTTCTTTGCAGCTTCTCGACAGGACTCAAGCCCTTTGACTGCTGAACTAAGAAAAGCTTTCTTCATTGCACCCATTCTACTCAAGGAGCCTAGCGCGGCTGTAAACACCCAACCCACTCTGCGCTAAAATAGAAGTTCCGAATGATCCAAATCCAACCAGAAGCTTGGCAACTCATGGTGTCCCATGCTCAGGCCACTTACCCTAACGAATGCTGCGGAGCAATGCTTGGCACTGTCGATGGCGACGTGAAAACTGTGAAGGTCGGCGTGGCAATCGAAAACGCGTTCACCGGCGTCCAACACGAACGCTACGAACTGCGTCCTGAAGACCTGCTGAAAGCTGACCGTGAAGCGCGCAGCCGCGGCATGGATCTGATCGGCATCTTCCATTCGCACCCCGATTGCGACGCCTATTTTTCGGAAACTGATTTGAAAAACTCCTGCCCGTGGTATTCCTTTGTCGTGCTGTCCATCTACAAAGGCCAGTTCCATCATGCGAACTCATTCCTGCCCAATGCCGAACAAACCGAAGCACCCAAAGAGGAGTTGAAGTACTGATTTTATGGCTAAGATTCTTATCCCCACACCCTTGCGTCAATTCGTTGACAAGAAAGACACCGTCGAAGTAACAGGCTCCACTGTGGGCGAGGCGCTGAATGCGCTTACCGCCGCTCACCCCGACTTGAAAAAGCAGATTTATAACGATGAAGGCAAACTGCGCAGCTTCGTCAATATCTACTTAAATGATGAGGACATTCGCTACATCAAAAAAGAGGCCACGCCGATTTCTGATGGCGACACCATTTCCATTGTCCCCAGTATTGCCGGAGGACGCTGAACGGTGAAGCAGCTTTTACCTGAGGAAATACAACGCTACAGCCGCCATCTGATTCTGCCTGAAGTGGGCATGGAAGGTCAGGTGAAGCTGAAGAATTCCAGTGTGCTGCTGGTGGGCACCGGCGGACTTGGTGCGCCGTTGGGACTCTATCTTGCGGCCGCCGGCATCGGCAAAATTGGGTTGGTGGATTTCGACGTTGTCGATTTTTCCAACCTCCAGCGGCAGATCATTCACGGCACCAAGGACGTTGGCCGGAAGAAGCTGGATTCAGCCGCTGATTCCATGTTGGACATTAATCCGTACCTGGAAATCGTCAAGTACGAAGTGGCGCTGACCAGCGAAAACGCCATGGACATCATCAAAGACTACGATGTGGTGGCCGATGGTACCGACAATTTTCCAACCCGTTATCTGGTGAACGATGCCTGTGTATTGTTAGGCAAGCCGAACGCTTACGGATCCATTTTCCGGTTTGAAGGTCAAGCCAGTGTGTTTGGTCATGAAGATGGTCCTTGCTACCGCTGCCTGTATCCTGAACCACCACCGCCTGGACTTGTCCCAAGTTGTGCGGAGGGCGGAGTACTGGGAATTCTGCCTGGCGTGATAGGCGTAATTCAGGCCACTGAAGTTGTGAAACTGCTGTTGGGGAAGGGGACGACGCTGAAAGGCCGATTGCTTCTTTATGACGCCTTGAACATGAAGTTTCGTGAGTTGAAGTTGCGCCGGAATCCGGAATGCCCGATTTGCGGGGACAATCGCACCATTACGAAATTGATTGACTATCAACAATTCTGCGGTATTCTACCGCCAGCCGCTGCACCAACCGCCGAGGAAACGAAGATGACTGATGTTTCTCCTAAAGAAGTGAAAGCCCGGATTGACAAGGGTGATAATTTTATCCTGATTGATGTCCGTGAAACGCATGAGTATCAAATTTGCAGCATTCCCTCTGCCCGGTTGATTCCCCTTGGTGATCTGCCGAAACGGTTGAATGAACTGGATCCTGAAGCCGACTATGTGATGCATTGCAAGGGGGGAACCCGATCTGCCAAGGCTTGCGTCATCCTGCGCGAAGCTGGTTTTAAGAACGTTCGCAATATGACAGGCGGCATTGGATTGTGGAGCGATCAAGTGGACTCCACAGTTCCGAAGTATTAAATCTTCAAATTCCACTTACGCAGAAGCCCGTGTTCGGATAAACTGGCAGTGATGCGACACGGGCTTTTCGTTTTTTTAGTCACGTTCGGTGTCCTGGCGATTCCTGCCTGCTTCTATCCGCTCACAGGTCTAAAGACCAATCCTATTAGCAATATCCGCGCCCAGGATGAGGCGTTTTATTCCAGCATTGCATTGCGCATGGCCAGCGATGGGGAATGGCTGACGCCGAAATTTCTAGGACGATTCGCATTCAATAAACCACCTTTGGGCGTTTGGCTGCCTGCGCTATCCGTGAAAGTTTTTGGACCAAACAAAATGGCGTTGCGCCTGCCCTCGTTATTAGCGGCGGGAGCAACGGCGCTGTTTCTGTTCCTATGGCTTTCTCATTTCCATGGGCCGCTTGTAGGATGGGCGGGAGTATTCTTTCTTCTGAGCAGCTACTGGTTTCTGGTGCTGGGAAAAGTGGCTATGACCGATAGTTTGTTTTTGGCATTCACAATGGCGGGCTACTATTTGTTGGCCATCGATCCGGGCTTGGAGCATAATCGTCATTCCGTTTGGTTTGGAGTCATGGCTGGTTTGGCTTTCATGACGAAGAGCATTGCTGCACTTCCCTTATTTTTGATTCTGGCAATCGTAGCTCCTTCTGCTAGAAAACTGCCGGCAATGCTGATTTCCGCAGTTACCGCCTTCACGATTGCCGCACCCTGGCACATTTACCAGCTTGTGGTGAATCATCGTTGGTTTTGGGCAGAGTATGTTTTGGATGAGCATCTGATGTGGGGAACTCAGCCGCCGGTGGTCCAAGCTACTTCCAATTTTGAGTTCTACATTTCCCACTTAGCAAGAATTTCACCCTGGTTGCTGTTGGCAGCTGCAGCAGGCTTAATTCCGCTATTGCGATCGAAAGGGGAACGCACCTTGCCCTTGGCAGCGCTGGGAATTACCGGATGCACGCTTCTTGCTTTTCAATATCAGAACGCCACATATCTACTGAGTGTTTCAGCTCTGTTGAGTGTTATAGCGGCACGAAGCTTTTCCAACTATCGAATTGCAATTCCTGGATTCTGTGCACTCTTCGCTGTATCGCAGGCCATCTCTGTAGCTTGGCCGCTGCGTCAGGATCCTGCGATTCAGGCCATGGAGGCCTACTGTGCCAGCGGAGGTGCTTCAGAATTAGTGGTAGTGAATCCTGACGACGAATTTTATGGTTCGGTCCTCCCGTTCCGGCGTGTCCGCTACTGCTTTCGAATGGATCCCGCTATTGCCCGGAAATCTCCGTTAGATTTTTGGAATCTGGGAGTGATTGTAAGTGCTTCGGATTTTGGAAATCTTGGGGAGAAGCTGCCTGTTTATCAAAAGAACTTGAAGGCAATGGGGCTGGATTCTGTGGAGGCTGTTGGAACGGTGATTGCTGTGACCCACGACGATCAAATTATTAAATTAATTCAATCCCGTCCTGATATTGATTTTCTAGTTCCTACAAACTGGCTGAATCCCGAACTGAAGTTTCAGCATACGGGAAGACGGGTTTCAGCAAAGCATACTTTGCTTTCTTCCCATGTAATGGATGTGCGGAGTTTTTCCAAGTGCGGATTGTTGCGATAGCTTTCCTTTCGAGTTGAGGTAAACAACTGACTTCATCCACTTCAGTTTCGAATCTCTTTCAGTAAAAATTACGTTTGTCCTAAGGGAAGATACTATATTAGAGAAAAGAACAAAACTAATTTGTGTCAATAATTGAAGTACCTTAACTTTTTTGACGATATTAGGAGTGGGAATCGGTTTATGATGGAGTTGATTTGATGCTCGAATCCTTTGGCCTAACGGACCCCGGTTGCGTCCGGGAAAACAATGAGGACTGCTTCCTTATAGAAGAGTCCTCGAAACTATTCCTTGTCGCAGATGGAATGGGCGGAGCTCAGGCTGGTGAGCACGCGTCGCAATTGGCCGCCGTTACTGTGGGCAATGTTATATCAGGGATTTCAAGTCCGGCCGAATCGGTTTTAACGAGTGCCTTTGAACAGGCCAACCGCGAAGTCCTTAATGCAGCACGAAATGACTTTCGTTTGGAAGGCATGGGTACAACTATGGTTGCCGTGCTTGGAAATGGAACCAAAGCCTATGTGGCGAGTGTTGGGGATTCCCGCGTTTACCTCTATCATCACGGGGCATTGAGGACATTAACTGAGGATCAAACCTGGGTTAACGAAATTGGCCGCCGGATTGGTTTGGAAGAAGATCAACTGAAGAAGCACCCTATGCGCCATGTTCTAACTATGGCAATTGGAGTGGGCGAATCAATTCGTATTCACACTTCCACCGTGGACCTGGAAAAGGGGATGTTGTTCCTTTTGTGCAGTGATGGATTGCATGGCGTGATTTCCGACGCGGAAATTGAAAATATTTTGCAATCTGGCGGAGAATTACGGCAGCAGGCGGCTACTCTTATAGAGAAGGCCAAACAAGCTGGCGGTCCGGATAACATTACCACCGTTTTGCTGCGCGTAGCTTAAAGCCGTTTCCTAACTCAATCGTCTGAATCATTCTTATGAAAGCCCTCTGGTGGAGGGCCGTTGCCGCCGTGTTTACGTGCGGCTTGGTGGCGCACCCGACGTCTGCCGGATTCGATCCCTCCGAAAATTTCTCCGCAGCTATAGATTCCGTTGTCATTTTGCAGATTCGTATCCTTGAAGGGGAAGGCGGAGTGCATGCCGCAGGGTCGCGTTCTATTCGACCTCTCTCTGTACAGATCACCGATGAAACAGGCAAACCTGTGGCTGGAGCGGCGGTTAGCTTCCGTCTTCCCGAACAAGGTGCGTCTGGAATTTTTGGAAACGGCTTGCGATCGGAGTTGGTCACAAGTACCGCCGAAGGTCGCGCGGTGGCTTGGGGGATTGAGTGGGGGAAAGTTGCGGGTCCCATCGAAATGCGCATCACGGCAGCCAAAGGCGAAGCGAGGGCCGGTACGGTGACATCCTTATATATCACGGAAGGGTCGGCATCGCAGGTAACACGCAAAGCCCAGGCGGAGGCGGCGCATCAGGCGGCCACGGCCACACCGAAATCCCGCTTGAAGTGGATCACACTATCGGCACTGATTGCCGGAGCTGCGGCTGGTGGGGTGGCTGCTGCAACTGGAGCAAGCAAGGCTCCCACAGCTTTGGCTGCAACTTCCGTGCAATCCGCTCCTGCTGCATCGCCAACTTCGCAATCGACGTTTTCGCTAGGGGCACCTACTTTGACGGTTGGCAAACCATGATGGTTCTGCGTCTGCTCCTTTTTTTCTTTTTAGCACCATCTTTTAGCAAGGGCCAGAGTTCGCTGGGTATTCCATGCCTTGGCAAACTGGTGGATCGCGCGGGGTTCTTACGGGAATTATGTGGAGTTAGCGGAAGTCTGCTGGTTTCTGCCGCAGCTTCTGAACCGGTAATCAGTGCAGGTTTCTCGCGTACTGGCGGGTTTGTTAAAAAGCCTCTTGCATTGCAAGTTCTGGATGGCACGCTGGTTTGGGAGGCAAGTGCTCCAACTGGCCCAGCGCTGTTCGCCTTTGGTGTATCTGGAGTTCCTCGCTTCGTCTATTTCCCAGAATCGAGGGAATTGCTGGAATGGACTGGACAATTCATGCGTCCAGTGGAATTCACCCCACAAGGTCAGGTTCTATCGATTGCAACCAATGCAAGCGGTGGGTGGTCTGCCATTGTGCGGAGAGAGGATTCCGTAGTAATTCTTAGCGCAACGAGCGTCGTTGATCTTGTCGGGCCGGCTGAAAGCGCACTGCTACTAGACGGAAGCCGCCTACTACTTTTTGCGGAAGGCATTCTTCGCTTTGCGGACAAATTGTTCCCCATGGTCGAGGCGCCTTCCGTCATGGAATGGATTAATGAAGACTGGATTCATTTAGGTGGTTGGGTATTGCGGATAACCCCAGGCAAAGAAGCACTGTTTCAATTGCCAGAGGCGACTTAGCAATGCGCTTGTTTTTCTCCTTCCTATTCCTATTAGCGATGCCAGCGCAAGCACAATTGCAAGTACTTTACGATGGCACCCCGCTGCGGCCGTTGATCGATTTAGGCAGCGCAGGTGCAGGCGACGGCCGCTTAGCAGTATTCACATTGCGGAACTTGGGGGGAACGCCAATTTCTATCAGCACTGTTTCAGTTGCTGGAACCGGCTTTTCTATCTTCCCCAAAAGTGCTCTGCCAATCCCCATCGCTGGTGGACAATCGTCAACCGTCACTGTACTTTTTCAGGCGGCTTCACCGGGTAATTACAGCGCTGCGCTGGTTATCAACGATTGGCAGGTATTCCTTAAAATCGCAGTTCTGGAAGGCGTTGTCCTGGTTGACTTGGGTGGCGGCTCACGCCGGACCTTAGGTGCCGGCTCATCCGTCGATTTCGGTTCCACCACCGCCGGCCGTACTCTGGAACGGGACTTGAGTCTGGAAAACCAAGGCAGCACGACGTTGTTGGTACCAACAATGACAGTCAGCGGCGAAGGCTTTCGGCTGGTTGGAAATCCGTCAGGAAATACAATCAAGCCTGGTGGGGCGCTGATGCTGCATTTCGAGGCGGCATCCGATTCCACTGTCAATCGAACGGGCATGCTTTCCCTCGGTGGCAAACAATACCCGCTAAGCGCAACTTTTCTGGAGCCCGTGTTGCCTGCTGCAAAATTCGTTGTAGACAGTGCATCGCTTCGCAGCGGCAGTCAGACTTCAATTTCCATTGTCCTTGAGGAAGATCCGCAAGCCAACGCAACCGGTATGCTGAGCATTGGCATCAGGGCGAACAACGCCGTCGAAGATCGGGGACTCTTTTTTCTGCCCAGCGGCAAGCAATCGATTTCGTGCGAAGTGCGTAAGGGGATCCGGACTGTTCAATGCGGATCGTCATCGGTAGTAATGCTGCAAACTGGCACAACGTCATTCACGGGGGTGCTGCTTTTTCAATCGGGAAATCGAGTGGATACCTACCTTTTCTACCTGGCTCCGATGGGGATTCAAATTGACTCCGCCCGCGCCATGCGAACGCCATCTACACTGGAGGTAGTGCTTTCAGGATTCGACAATACACGGTCAGCGGGCGGGGAAGTGTACTTTACTTTTTACGACCGCAACGGCATTCCATTGCCCGATGGAGCCTATAGCAAAGCAGCGCTCCAGGACCAATTCCGGCAACTCTTTTCAGCCGGCAATGCAGGTGGACTCTTTGAATTGAAAGCCAGCTTTCCGGTTACGGGTGATGCCACGGCTATTTCGGCGGTGGCGGTCCAATTGGCAAATAACTTTGCAGTGACAAAAACAGACCGGATCAAGTTGCAATGATTCCGGTGGCGCTTACCATTGCTGGGTCGGACCCAAGCGGTGGTGCGGGCATTCAGGCCGATCTGAAAACCTTCCATCAGTTCGGAGTCTATGGCCAAGCAGTCATCACGCTGGTAACGGTGCAAAACACGGTGAAGGTAAGCCGCGTAGATTGCCTTGATCCGCAATTAGTCCAAGAGCAAATAGAAGCAGTGTTGGAAGATTTTCCGCCTGGTGCTGTGAAAACCGGTGCTCTGGGGAATTCCACCATCATCGAAGTTGTGGCTCGCTTATGGAGCACCTCAGCTATCCCAATGGTTGTGGATCCGGTTATGATCTCCAAGCATGGGGCGTCGTTGATTGCCGTCGAGGCTCGGGAGGCGCTGGTCAAATTACTGCTGCCTTGCGCAACGTTGGTTACCCCGAACCTTCATGAAGCTGCAGCACTGGCAGGGTTTGCGGTGGACTCGCTGGATAGCATGAAGCAGGCGGCAGAACGAATTCTTTCTTTCGGTCCAAAAGCTGTTTTGGTAAAAGGCGGTCACCTTGCTGGTAACGCAACCGATGTTTTGTTCAGCGGCGGAGAGTTTTTGGTTTTAGACGTTCCCCGTAGCAACACAATTCATACTCATGGAACTGGTTGCACTTATTCAGCAGCAATTACTGCTTTGCTCGCTGCGGGTGTGAAATTGGAAGATGCTGTGCGCCGTGCCAAGCTTTTCATAACCGAAGCAATTCGAACTAATCCTGGTCTGGGAAAAGGTTCGGGACCTGTGAATCACCACGCAACTTCTAAAGCTTGAAAGTTTACACTAGGCCACTTTGCTGCTGCCCTGCGCCCTTTCAATGGCACTCTTGATGGTCGACAACAAGACTTCGTCCAAGAAGGGCTTTATCAGGTAATCGGTTACTCCCACTGCCGCTGCTTTGTTGCGGTGCTTTTCACCGGAGCGGGAAGTGAGCATGATAATCGGAATATGACTGAACTGTTCGCGTCCTCGAATGGTTGCGGCGAATTCGAAGCCATCCATACGCGGCATTTCCACGTCGGAGAGTATCACGTCTGGCAGGCGCTGCATTTTGCTGAGCGTTTCCAGCGCGTCCACACCATCCTTGGCTTGCGTAGGATTCCAACCAGTGTTCTTCATCAGGTTGGCGATTACGCGGCGGACGCTTAAGGAATCGTCCACGATGAGAATTTCGAAGGCCTTTCTCACCGCTGGTTTGGCGATTGTTCGTAACAGGGATGCTCTGATGCGGCCATCCTTGCGAGGGGCCACTACTTCAGCAGGATTCAGAATCAGTACGATTCCGCCGTCACCCAGAATCGTTGCTCCAGCCACGCCATGGACATGCTTTAGCAAGTCGCCAAGTGGTTTCACCAATACTTCGCGCGAGTCTGCAATCTTGTCAACCAGAAGTGCATACTCCTGCTCGCCCAACTTTATCACCACCACTGATTGGCGAGCTTCCGTTATTCCTGAAGGCATTTCTTTAAGGCCAAGGCTTCCGCTGAGGTAGAACGCCGGCAGAACTCCACGATCCAGCCGGGCCACCAAGCGGTAATCCACGGTTTCTATTTGATTGCGGTTTATACGAGCAGTTTGCGCGATGGCGGCAATCGGAATCGCGAATTGCTGTTGATGTGATTCAACGAACAACACCTTGGTAATTGCCAGAGTGAGCGGTAGACGCATGGTGAAGGAAGTTCCTGCACCAAACTGCGAATCGGCGAAAACAGTGCCCTTCAAGCCTTCTACACTGGAGCGAACAATATCGAGTCCCACTCCACGGCCGGAAATCTCGGTTACTTCTTCGGCGGTGGTGAATCCTTGAACAAACAGAAGCTCGTGAAGTTGCTGAGGTGACAGCAGGCTGACTTCTTTTTCCCCCACCAGTTCCAGACGAAGCGCCGCCTTCTTCACCTTATCCAAATCAAAGCCGCGGCCGTCGTCTTTCAGGCGCAGAACCACCTGAGTGCCTTCATAGCCGGCACGCAGCACAATACGACCGCATGCAGGTTTACCCAGTAATTCCCGTTCTTCGGACGATTCAATCCCGTGATCCACGGCGTTGCGAAGAAGATGTTCCAATGGACCGGCGAGTTGTTCCAGCGCTGTCTTATCCAGCTCTGTGGCCGCTCCTTCAATCACTAATTCCACATTCTTGTTGCGCTTTTGAGCCGTGACCCGAACGGTTCTGTGCAAACGATTGGAAATTGCCGACAACGGTATCATGCGCAGACGCATCAGTTTGTCTTGCACTTCCGATGTCAGGCGGCCTTGTTTTCCAAGATAGCCATCGAAGCCATTCATCAGCCCACGTAGTTGTCCACCGACAGAGGAGACGTCGTTTGCTGTTTCTCCCAAGTCGCGAGAAAGCAAGTGAAGTTTCGTGTAGCGATCAAATTCAAGCGCATCAAATTCTGATTTGTCGGCGGAGTGATTCATCACTGATACAGCGCCAGGCGAAAACGTACCGTGTTCGCTTTCCAGTTGCACAACCAGACGCTTCAGACGTTCCAGGCTAAGGCCAAGTTCGGCTACTTCCTTGTTGTAGTTGGAAAGATGGCGCTCGAAGATAGATCGATTGACGAAGAGCTCCCCTACAAGGCGGACCAGAGAATCCAGACGCTCAATCGGCACTCGGACGTAGTTCGGTTGATCGGACTCGGCCACAGTCGATGGTGGTTCAGGTTGTTCGGCTAATTCAACATCCGTAGCATCAGCAATTGGAATGGCTACTTCATCCAGTGGAAGGCCGCGGAGCGCTGCTCCAAACTGGTTGAATAGGTGCTCGAAGGTTGACCGACGGTTGCCCACTCGGCCACGAGTGGCAACCAAATCGATTAGTAAATCATGAGTACCCAACAAAAGTTTGCGGATGGGCTGGGTGAATTCAATGCTACCTTCGTACAGGTTATCCAGCAGATCTTCCATCCGATGGGCAATCTTGTTGATGGCCATGAAGCCCACCATGCCCGCCGCGCCCTTGATAGTATGCACGCCACGCCGGATTTCAAGAAGAGCAGGCTTTGCATCCTCCAACTGTTCCAGATCACGCATGCGAATGCCGATCATATCTAACAGCCCTTCGGCTTCTTCAATGAACCCGCTGATCAATTCCGGTGGTAGAGTGCCCGCTTCATCTTCCTCAAAAGTGAGTTGTTCCAATGCAGCTTGCGGTTGGCCTAGAGCGGAAGGGAGTTCGGTGAATGCGGTTTGGATTTGTTCGACGCATTCAAGAATCAAAAGACGGCTATCCTCGTCCCACGGGCTTTCGCCTGCAATCACCTGGTCCAGGAATTCTTCAGCACTTTGAGCCATGGCGCCAACCTGATTCAAGCCCACCATGTTGCTCGCCCCGCGCAGGCTGTGCGCAAGACGGTGGAGCTCATTCAAGCTATCCGATGGATCCGGGGCATCTACCATCTGATGAAGCAATTGCTCCATAGCTGGTAAGTAGCCGCAGGCTTCCTCGAAAAATCCTTCCATTAATTCCTGATCCAAAACGTGCCTCGCTTCCCTAACTTAGGTGTTGCTGACCAACAAAATAGTATGGCGGGCCAAACCAGCCCGCCAAAGGATCAAACTAAATTCCTACAGGTTGCTCTGATGTTTCCGGCAAACGAAACCGGCTAACGGATTGATTCAGTTCTGCAGCAAGAGCTGTCAGACGGCGAACCGATCCGGCAGATTCGCGCACACCTTGGGCTGTTTCCAAGGTCACCTGGGAAATGTTGGTGACGTTGCGCGACACACTCTCAGACCCGGACGCTTGTTGTTGCGCAGCGCGGGAAATCGATTGCACCAGTTCGGCGATTTTCTGAGAAACCTGCTCCAACTCAACAAGCTTTTGCCCAGCTTCATTAGCCAATTGCGATCCGCCCACCACTTCGCGAGTGGTCTCTTCCATAGCGCTGATGGCCTCGTTAGTATCGCTTTGTACAGACTTGATGAGAGTGGTGATGCGCTTGGCGGATTCCGCCGCACGTTCGGCCAGTCCCTCAACTTCCTCGGCAACCACCGCGAAGCCTTTACCGGACTCACCAGCCATTGCAGCCTGGATGGACGCGTTCAGGGCCAAGATCGAAGTACGGTCCGCAATGTCACCAATCAACTGAACGATTTCGCCAATCTCCTGCGAGGATTCTCCCAGGCGCTTAATACGCTTGGCTGTTTCCTGCACCTGACCGCGAATCTGATTCATACCATCAATGGTCTTGTTTACCGAACTTGCACCCTGACGAGCGCTAACCAAAGCTTGTTCAGCAACTCCAGCGGCGGTGGTTGCGGTTTCGGAAACCTGATGGATCGATTGAGTCATGTCATGAATAGCAGCTGAGGCTTGCAGAATTTGGGTTGATTGCGCCTCCGATCCTCGCGCAAGTTCATCCGTTGCCGTTTGCATTCGATGTGCGGAACTCGTTACGTCCGCTGTAGTCTTTTGCACCGAAGAAATCAGTTGCCGCAGTTCGACAATCATGTAGTTGAACGAATCGGCAATGGCTCCGGTAACGTCGGCCGTAACTTCCGCTTCCTTTGTCAAATCACCGCTTGCAACTCCGGACACTTCTTCCAGCAACTTCATGATGCTTGATTGAATGTTGTCTCGCTCATCGCGGCTCTGAATCAAGGCAAGAGTGTTATCCAGCATCGAATTCAAGGAGCGGGCAATGCCTCCAAGTTCGTCCGCTGATTTCACTTCCACTCGGGCTTGGTAATTGCCGGCGTTGATTTGTTGGAACAGTTTTCCAATAGCATCCACCTGCACTGTTATTCCTTTGCTGATCAGGTAAACCACAGTAGCCACCAGCAGCAGCACAATCATTGTGAAGGAAAGACGCATATTCTTTTCGTAGCTGAATTGATCTACACGCGCCGTGAGCAGATCCCCTTCAAACTTCGCTGCAGCGTCATAGTACTTGAAAAATGTGTCCTGGGTGGCATTCGTAGCCTCGTTGAATTTAGCGGCTTCGATGTTCACTCCGGAGCGAATTAATTCGCTATTCACCAGTGCCAGGAAAGTTTCAGAAGCGGCCACAGCATTTGCGGAGAGCTTGCTCAAACCTGCTTCCAAGCCGGGATTATACCGGGTGGTTGTCCGGGCGTTGCGCTCCATCGCTTGTACTGAACCTTGCACTTGAGTGACCAAAAACATCAGCCGGGCATGGTCCTCTGCAGAAAGCTTCCCCTTAGCCGCAACTCCTGTGCCAAGTCCGCCCAATTGGCTGATGTATTCGGTAGTCCAAGGTATTCGTGAAAGGACCGATTCTCCCAAATAATAGGTATCCAACTCAGAGTCCAACACCAGCTCTGATTTGTCACCAGCAAGTTGCGTCAGCGCCATAACATCGGAAATTGCTTTTGTGTGAAGATCGAATGACTCCTTCGCAGAAAGTTGAGAGGTGCGTTTTTGAATGTCGTGCCATTGAGTCTTCCAGCGGCCCCACATTTCAGTGGTGCCAAATCTTTCTCCATACTTGTTATCCACGGCATCAACTGCGGAAATTGCCGCATCAATGCGGCTTTCAACCACCGGGAGTTGGGCGCGCATGCCGGTTTCGCCATTCAGAAAACCATTCGCCGCTGCGCGATGTTGTGGCACTTGCTCTTGTAGCAAGCGGACGGCAGCAACATACTCCAGGCCATCCCGTTCATTCATTGTTGTTGAGATCTGCTTGTTCTGTCCCTGAACAAACAAGTAGACCAGCGTCATAATGGGAAAGCTCAACAGCACGCCCACCAAGCTCAGCTTTTGCCACACCTTCAAGTTAAACATCTATTGATCCATCCTTTTTCTGGCTTTAATCGATTTCCCATTGGGCGAATGCCCGATTTTAGAAAACGCTCAAGCCGCTAATTCTTGCAGTTCAGTTACAGTAAAAACCTTGTCCAGGTCCAACACCCTTACAGTCTGGCCTTTGTGTTCGCCGCGGCCATTCAATAATTGCTTTATTTCTTCGTTTTCGATTTGCACTTCGTCTGGTGACAGGTCCATTCCGAATGTACCCAGTCCACCCAACGCATCAACAATCAATCCCACTTGAGAATCGTCGTTAGATTTCACAACTAATAGTCGATGGCCGGCAGTCAATTCGGTCTCGCCAAGTCCGAATAGTTGACGTAAATCGACTATGGGGAGAATATCTCCACGTAAATTGGTTATGCCTCGAAGGCTGGAAGGGAGCCCAGGTACGAACGTTACCCGAGGCATACGATCCGTTTCAAGTACCCTCTGCATGGGAATTGCATATCCTTGTTCGGCCAACCGGAAGATCACGAATTTCGCCAGAGGCCCAATTTCTTTTACGATTGGCTTCAGCTGTATAGCTAGTTGTTCAGGAGTGACTTCTTTATCTGCCAGTCCGGCCAGTAATGAACCGAGAAGATCGGCCTCGTCGGGTATGGCTTCCAACGAAAGATCTGCCGCTGCTGTCTGCTCTATCGCGGTCACTTCCGTGACTGGCTCCGTCGAGCCTAACAGGAACTGAAACAAATTGTCTAAATCGGCATCATCGGCGACATCACCGTCTTGAGGAGCCGTCTCGCACGATAGCATTGCAACTGAATCCTCGACTGCCTCTTCAAACAGAATGGAAGTTTCCAGCGGGATAATTCGAGCGGACTCAATTGGACGTTGGTGAGCATCAGAAGATATGTCTGTGGAAATTTCTTCTTCAATTTCCCATGTAACGTCTGCCACTGACTCGGATTCTGCGTCTGAGCTGTTAGAGTCGTCCATAACAGGAATGCTGTCAAACAACATTAGCAAGGACTGTTCGTCTATTTGCGAGTTTTCAGTGGACGGAACCACCGGTTGGTCTGCAACAGAAGACTGCTCTTCCAAATCAGTTGAAGTTTCCTGGGAGTCAATAAGCTGGCCAAGATCGTGCCGGAACTGCTCTATTCCAAACGGTTCTGCCGCGACTGGTGCTTCACCTTGGGCCAGATTTTCTGCGCTGGCATCAATTGACGCGATACTCAATCCAGCTGAATTTGCCGGCAATGGAGTGGTAATGGCTGGCGGTTCCGGCTCAACCGAAGAGTCGATAGCCTGTTCATCCCATTGTTCCAACAATAGGGAGAGTAATCCCTCCACGCCTTCCGGCGCTGGCGTTGCAGCCAGAGTTATGGATTCGAGATTGGATTCACCTTGCGGGTTCAACATAAGTAATCCTTTGCAACTACAATGAGCGTTCAATGGTGGCTAACAAATCCTGGGCGACGAAAGGCTTGGTCATGTATTCATCAGCGCCTTGCTTCATACCCCAAAAACGATCGCTTGGTTGGTTCTTACTTGTCAGCAGAATAATTTTGGCGCCACTGGTTTCCACTGTTGTTTTCAAATGGCGGCAAACCTGGAAACCGTTTTTCTTTGGCATAACCACATCCAACAGAACTAAGTCAGGGCGGTGCACCATAGCCTGTGCAATTGCCTGCTCACCATCTTCTGCAGTAACAATGTTGTAGCCGCTGCCTGCGAGTGCCGCCTGCATTAGTTTCATTTCGTTCGGACTATCATCTACAAGCAAGATTGTTTTTGACATTATGGGAATACTCCTAAAAGCAAAATACAGCATTGATTACGGTTTTCATCACTTGGAGGAATCCCGCCTGGGCTTTACGTGTTTCTTCAGCGAAGCAAGCAACGAGTCTTCCTTGAAAGGTTTGGTCAGATAATCTGTGGCGCCAGCCAATTTCCCTTTCATCTTGTCGAAGAATCCATCGTTTCCAGAAAGCATCACTACAGGAATGCCCTTGGTATATGGATTCTGTTTGATTACTTTACAAACCTGATATCCATCCATGCGTGGCATGGTGATATCAAGCAATATCAGATGTGGTGTGTGATCGTTTAGCAGCGCCAAGGCTTCCATGCCATCGGCGGCTGTGATTACCCGATAGCCATTTCTTTCCAGCGTCAGATTCACAACCTTACGGACAGTCAAACTGTCGTCGACGGCCATCACCAGCGTGCGATTCTCCAGCGTATTCACCGCTAGTTTCAGTCCACCATCGGTGGGACGCAATTCTCCGGCCTTGCGCAGATGTACCAAAGCTTCCGCTGAGCGATTTAAGTTGAGAAGGCCTTTAGCCAAGCTGAGGTGGCCACCAAAACTTTCTTCAGACGCCAATTCCCTACGTAGTCTTAATACTGCATCTTCAACCACAGCTTCATTCAGGCCCCGGTTTGCAGAAAATGCGTTCAAATCTTCCACCGCCTGAATACCACCGCATTGTCCACAACGGTCCACCGGTACATCCGATTCGGAGCGGCAAAAAGTGCAATACCATTCCTGCTTTCGAACCACATCTGATAGCCGGGCAAGTTTGGGACCCATGTCCTCTCTTCCGGCTTGGTGCCGCGAAACCTCTTTGCTTTCCGCCCAGTTTGAAGCGCGGTCGCTGACCGAAGGAGCATTGGATGGTTCAGATACGAAGGAACGATGAGTGAACCCCTGGTTTGTGACCGGCTGATTTTGCGATGGCTTCTGGGCTGCCGGGGCGTCGCGCTTGGGCCGGTTCAACCGGTGAACCGCTAGAACATTTAGAGCCTGGGTGTTCTTGGGATTGATTTCCAGAACTCGCTCCAGGTGCCCCATTGCTTCTTCCGGTGATTCCGCCAATGCAGCTGACCACATGAGGGCCTGTTCATTGAGTGGCTCCTTATCGTGGATCTCCCGCAGTAGATTGCGAGCCACGGATTTCTGGCCGAGTTTGGCGGCCGCAACCACCTCTCTCAACAAAGCACTTGTTTTTGTCGCCGACTCACTAGCCACTTTTGCGCCTCCCAATAGCACGCTGAACTCTTGATTTATTTATTTGTTTTTCATCTGGAAACGCTTTAATACAGCAGCCGCGTGCACGTTCCGCATGCAGGTGAAGTCCTTGGATCAATGGCAGGTCTTCCTCGAAACGAAGACGGAAAATCCGGACCGAGCTAAGATTGCACTTTGCCAAAGACAATTCCCTAATTTTTGAATTCAATGTGTCATCGGCAATCCAATCAAAAGACTTTAGTAATATTGCTGCTCCTAAGGTCTACTCACAGTGGTAGTATTTCAGCTGGATTGTTTAGTACCACCCTTTTCTTTGAGGGAACGCGGGGTACCATGGACACTATGAGGTTACGAAAAACCCCCTATTTTATGATTCCGCTGTTGAGTGTAGTGCTTGGTCTTGGGCAGGAAGTAAAGTCCGTTGTGGTGGGGCAAAAGATATTCGTTGAAAAATGCTCGGGTTGTCACGGTTCCGAAGCGGAAGGCAAAGAAATGGGTCCCAGTTTGGTGGGAACACGAAGGATGCGCAGCCGTTCCTCTGATCAAATCAAAATTATTATTCAAAAGGGATTGTTATCGTCGGGCATGCCGGCCTTCGATCTCGCAGCGAACGAACTGGATGCTCTAACGGGATTCGTGTTTTCCTTGAACGCCAAGGGCCGGGACGCTACTGTTGCTGGAGATGCCACGGCGGGCAAGCAATTTTTCTTTATGCAGGGACAATGCGCCCGTTGCCACATGGTGCATGGACGCGGTATGGCTGTTGGCCCTGATTTATCGAATGTTGGCCGCGAGTTAACGGTGGGTGAGATCCGGCAAGCACTGCTCAACCCGGCGGCCCGTACAACGCCAGGATATGAGTTGGTTTCGGTGGAATTGAAGACCGGAAAAGTGCTGCGTGGTTTTGTCCGCAACCAGACTAATTTTGATATGCAGCTGCAAGGGCTGGATGGTGGCTTTACTTCATTACCACGGAGCGAGATCCTGGCAGTAAACAAGCAACCCCCTCTGATGAAGGCCGTCAGTGGGACCGCCACGCAGCTGCAGGACTTGGTGGCTTACCTAAGTGGTTTGACGACGGTTTCAATGAGTAATCAGGCTGAGTTGGCCGGACAGAGCTCATCCAACTCTGGGATCGACTTCCCGCGGATAGTGAATCCAAAACAAGGAGATTGGCTGACTTACAACGGAACTCTAAACGGCAATCGATATAGTAACTTAGAGAAAATAAATAGAAACAACGTGAACAAACTCGGAGTGAAATGGGTCTACCCGGTGGAACACTTTGGGTTGGAAATGACCCCCATAGTTGCCGACGGAGTAATGTACATTACAGGTCCAAATTCGGCCATTGCCCTGGACGCTGTAACCGGCCGCCAACTTTGGAAATATTCCCGGCCAAGAACTTCAGGCCTAATCGGCGACGCTTCCCTTGGCACAAATCGCGGGGTTGCGATCCTGGGCGACAAGGTTTTTATGACCATGGATAACGCTCATTTAATCGCCTTAAACCGGACTACAGGCGTATTGATCTGGGACGTTTATATGCCCGAAGAAGCACAAAAATATGGCTCAACCGTTGCTCCTCTACCGGTGCGAGACATGATTATAGCGGGTGTATCCGGTGGAGATCGCGGCATTCGAGGTTTCCTTGCGGCTTACAAGGCATCCACGGGGGAACGATTATGGAGGCTTTGGACCATACCTTTGAAAGGTGCTCCAGGTTCAGAAACATGGCAGGGAACCGAGCCGCTTTACGGCGGCGGGGCAACCTGGTTAACCGGTGCCTATGATCCTGTATTGGACACTTTATATTGGCCCACTGGAAACCCCTGGCCGGATTCAGATGATAAAGATCGTCCCGGCGACAACTTGTTTACCAACTGCATTCTGGCCTTGGACCCAGCCACTGGCAAGTTAAAGTGGCACTTTCAATTTACGCCGCATGATGTTCATGATTGGGATGCTACGGAGCCTCCAGTTCTTATCGATACCATCTATGCGGGCCAACCTCGAAAGCTTTTGCTGCACGCTGATCGTAATGGATTTTTTTATGTGTTGGATCGCACAAATGGAAAGCTGCTTCTTGCCAAAGCCTTTGCGAAACGCCTGACCTGGACCACGGGAATTGACCCCACTGGTCGGCCGTTGCCGCCACCTACCGACCCAACTCCTTTCGATTGCCCTTCCGATGCCGCCAACTGGGACTCGGTTGCTTACAGCCCCGTGACACGCCTTTTCTTTGTCCTAACCATGGAGCAATGCCGAGCCCGCCGTGGGGAAAACTGGAAGACCAGCGACGAGCCTCTGGAGCCTCCACAAAAGTTCCTACGTGCAATCAAAATTGATAGTGGTGAGTTGGCTTGGGAGATTCCCTTCACTGGAACCATGTTTCCCAAAACCTGGCCAGGTGTTTTGGGTACTGCGGGAGGACTGCTGTTCTATGGCGATCCCAATGGCACTTTTGCAGCGGCTGATGAACGGGATGGGAAAACGCTATGGCATTTCCCAACCAACGTTTATATGAAGGCTTCCCCCATGACGTTTGCTGTGGATGGAAAGCAATTTGTGGTAACAGTAGCTGGACCGAATGTGATCTGCTTCGGTCTGCCGTAGGCTACAGAATGCCGCCCAGCGGACTGCGTCGGATTGTACTCTTTTGCTGCGGTCCATCCAGCGGATCACTTCCGATGGCCCGGCGCGGTGCGGCCGAATCAAATTGAAGTTCACCTTCGTTGTAGAGCAGGGGCCGGTCTATAACCATTTCCACAGTGCTACCACGGCTCAAAATCGCATCGGGCCCACGTGTCAGCATAACGCCAATCATTCCTGCGGCCGCCCCAGCAGCGGCTCCCACTAAAGTTCCCTTCATCGGCGACCTTGCGGCAGCACCGGCAATTGCCCCGATTGAGGCGCCCGTTGCGGCGGTACCCCCAATAACAGCGGCGTCTCCGCCCTTGTTGCCCTCACTGCGGATCCTTCCTTCGGCACGGTCAAGCTCATCGCGAGAGCGCCCGTCAATGGCACCCACTCTGGCTCGGAAATCTCTGGTTACCCCGTTTGGAAGAATCAATAAGTCAAAACGAATGTAGAGTTCTCCGCGGCCTTTCATCCGTCCAGGCCTCTTGACTTGCGTCACGGTACCAGAAACATGGCTGCCCACTGGAATCACAATTTTGCCTGCGGAGAGAATTGGGAACGCGGTTTCAAGGTAGATTCGATCTCCTTCTGCGGCATTCTTGGTAGACACACTATTGATGAACGAAAGCGGAATATGCGTTCCGGTTTCGATAACGAACTCGTTCTGTCCGGAGGCTTTCTTCGTAATCTCCTCAGTCTGAGCCAACAGGCAGCCTATGGAAAAAGCCCACAATAGTCCAAAAGAAATTTTCATACAACCCTCCTACAGCCACTTCCATTGTAAAGCAGTACTAATGCTTGAACACGCCCCCGGGCTTTGTAGTTTCATTTACCCGGAACAAATAATCCTGCGGGGGATAGCTCTTCACCAATTCGCAATTGAATTTCCAGTGGGATTTCAAACGATGCAGGTAGTTTTACGTTGATCTGATAAAGGCCGGCAAAGCCCGGTGCGATACCTGCGTAAAGAATCGCCTCTTTGGGCAGTGGTTGTCGATTCAGCAATACTTGAAAGTCGCTCTGTTTTTCAATCCCCGCCGCACGCGTTGCTAGAAATCCAGTAATTGCACTTGGTAGCGTCTGTCCCAGCCCTGCTGCGTAGAGGATTAGAATTTCCCCTCCAATGGGTGGTTTTAGACGCGTGCAAAGCTCGCCGTTGGCATGCGTGGCAATGATTGTGGAGGCGTCACTTTGAAATAGCCCCGGCACTGCATCCACCAATTCCACTTCTACTTTGGGGCCAGCGTTGGAATCGCAGAAAATTTTCAACAGCTTTACCCCCGGCCGCAGATTGGCAGGAACCACAAAGTTCACTTGCTCGGGGGAAACGAAAAGCAAAGGCGCAGCAAAGTTATCTACGAAAACACTAGTGCAACTGCCCAGGTATGTGGAAGGAAGGAACCCCGTGGCTACTTCTTTAGGACCGGCAGCCGCAGTCATAGTGGCAAGACCTTTGCCATACACGGTGGCAATTGTGTTGGGAGCCAACTTGCCAGGCCGGTTGGTTGCCGCATGAACGATGCTGTTTTGAGAGTAAACCGGTGTGTTCAACGCCGGAGGTTGCTGCGCCCAAGCGGGACAAATCAGCAGGAGCACTCCCTTTGCGGGAAGTTGTCTCATGAAAAAAGCGGGAAGGTACGCTTTTAGTGTACAACTTAGCGAGTCTTAGCAGCTTTCTTCCGATCATTATCCGCGACGCGAGCTTTCACTATCTTCTTCAAAAGCGCTACTGGGGGCGGCTTGTTCATTGGAAAGCGGATCGTCCCCTTTGATGTTTCGTAGCCCTTTAACTCATCCTGGAATTGCACCATCGCGCCAGCGCCAGGGAATAAACTGCAATGGTTGGCAAACGCGGCATAACCAATCAAATAGCCTTTGTACTTGAACGCCGGCATGCCATAGCTTATGCCTTCAGTAGCTTCCGGTGGAACTACTGATTGAATCGTTGCTCGAATCTTCTTCAGAGTAGTAAGAGCGGGCTCCGGAACAGCCGCCAGATAATCTTCAACGGATGCTACTTTTTTCATAGTCCAGTTAAGTTATTTCGCTAACCGAGTCGCCTGCCGAGCCACCATGCGCCAACTATCGCCCTGCTTCACCCAAACGTGCATCACATTCATGTTCACAATGTTGGTTGAACTGTGCCATAGGTCGACCTTCCCCTTTACCAGGGCCGTATTGCCGATGATGCGGACCGTAGTGCCGGTGAACTCCAATTTTTCAACAATCGACTTGCCACTAGTGATGGACTTAATCACATCAGCTTTTGTTTCTTCCTGACCACCAGAGTGAGTGTAGGTCAGATCGTCACTCAGCAGTTTTTCAAGCGCGGCACCGTCGCGATGAATCATCGCATGTTTCAGAGATTCCATTGCAGCCATTACTTGTTTAGTGGAAGCGCCTTCTGAGCCTGCCGCACTTAGGGCAATTGAGCAGATTACTGCCATTAGGAGTGTTTTCATGTTCCGGGAATCATATCACACAGCGAAAGCCAATATTAGGAGTGCGTTGCTCCGGCCGAACCCAGTTGCGGAAGTACACCTTCAGTCCCTTCGTCGCATCGGACCAAGCTCCGCCTCGGATAATTTTATATAACCCTGTTGGCGGACCTTTCGGATCCACGTTTTCGTTCTTCGCATAGTACTCGCGATCGAACCAATCGCTACACCACTCCGCAACATTTCCTGCCATATCGAACAGGCCATATGAGTTTGGCGGAAATTGCCCCACTTGCGATGGGCCGTTGGGCGACGAATGGCGTGCAGCCTTTTCGTCCAATTTATTCCCTAACGGATAGTCCATTCCATCCAATCCGCCGCGCGCAGCCTTCTCCCATTCCGCTTCAGTGGGCAGCCGTTTGTTCTGCCATTTGCAGTAGTCATTAGCATCTTGCCAGGAGACGTTGAAAACAGGAATCGTCGCATGATCCGGCGGCAATTTACCGGCAACCCAATGATAGGGCACAGTGTGCTTTGTCGCCGCAGCGAACTTCGCATATTGTTCATGGGTTACTTCAAAGGTATCCATCGAAAATGCGCTTACTTGAACTTTTCGTACAGGCCGGTCATCAAGCACCACCTTGGGGCGCATCTGAGTTTTATCGTCAGGCGTCGATTTTGTGCGGCCCATGGTGAATTCGCCGGCAGGTATCCGCACCATATCACCGGGCTCGGCAGCATTCAGGGCAACAGTAAGCGAAGTAATCAGAACCAATCTCAAACGAAAAGCTCCGCAATCTCGTCGTCAATCGCAAACTCCGTTGCACCCAATGCATCAACGTAGCGATAAGCGCGTTTGGATGGAGTATCGGTGATCTGCGTTCTCCAATCAATTCCCAGCGCAGAATAAATAGACGCGTAAATGTTCTCGGTCTTGATTTGCGCTTTCGGATACTTCCAGCCAGATTCCACCACTTGTTCGCCGGCGGCATCTGTCTTGCCGATAATACGGCCGCCCTTTACCCCCCCACCAGCGAACAACGAAAGATAAGCCGCATTGTAATGGTGCCTGCCCTTAACGCCATTCAGCGGACCGGGAGTACGCCCGAATTCTGTTATCATCACAACCATTGTTTCATCCAGCAATGTCTTCGATTTGTCGCGAGGCGATCGTTCCGCACCAAGGTCGCGTAGCAGATTCGCCATTGCTCGATCAAAATCGTTGCAATGGTTGTAGTGGTTGGCGGATGACTTGATATCGAAAATATTCTTATGATGATCCCAGCCCGGATGGACAACGTGGAAATAGCGAGCCCCCGCATCTGCCTTCACAAGATTGCGAGCCAGCAGACAACCTAAGCCAACAGAATTAGCTCCGTAACGCTTCCTTTCGTCTTCGCTAAATCCGAATGATTGGGGCCATCGCGGATCGCCCAGAATCCGATAAGCGGAATCCTGAAAGCTGCCGAAGCTGGAAAGCTTCAGGTCGCGGGTGGAACGCGAACCGGCCATTGCTTGATCCAGTTTTTTCAATAGACGGTACCGCTCTTCCAGCACTGCCAAAGCATCGGCTGAGAGCGCGCGTCCGCCTGCGTCGTTCAAATTGACGTCAAGCACAGAATGACGGGGATGCATGAATCCGGTGGTAATGGCACCACAACCTGAAGTGTCCAAATTGCAGCCGACGTATGTTGGCAGGGAATCACTTTCCCGTCGTTTCGATTCCAACTCGTGCGAAATCACTGATCCCACGGCAGGAATTTCCGGAGCTTGCGCCGGATTCAACGGCCGTCCTGACTGGTTGTAATACTGCCCGCGGAAATGCACCACCTCGTGACTCTTCATAGAACGCACAACAGTGATCTTATCCATTTCTTTCGACAATTCCGGGAACAGTCGATGCGAGAGATACAGATCGTTGCGAACTTGGCGGACGTCGAAATCCTTTTGCGTGCCTGCGTTTTCTTTGAAGTCGAAACTATCGGTGTGGCTCAGGGCTCCGGCCAGTTCAATCACAATCGCAAACCGCGCCGTACCTCGTGGATTGCTGCGGCCCGCCGCCCGCGCGTGAATTGGAAACAGCGCCTGATCGGCAAAGGCACCCAGCAAACCATAGCCGCCTAAACGCAGCACATCGCGCCGGGCAGGGAACATATCGCTCATTCGCTTTTGCATGCCGACTCTCCTAATAATTGAACAAAAACTCAGGACTATTGATCAACGCCCACTGCAAATTCTGCGCGCCCTTCAACCGATTCTTCACTAATTCTCTTTTCGCAATCACCAATTCAGCTGGTGAAGGATGGCGCGATACTGTTGCCAGATAAAGACGCTCCACCAACTGATCGTCATCCGCCACATCCTTTAATAGTTGCTCCACACGCGCGCCCTTGGCAGCAACGCCTTCAGTAACAAGCCGGGACTGCATCAACATCATGGCTTGAAGCGAAGTTGCGGAAACCTTCTTCGGCATATCGTCCCGGTTAGACATGCCAAACGTCTTCAGGAATTGCTTGGTTTCTCCATTCGCGGAATTAGGTTCCGGCATCTGCATCGCCATCGGCACTTTCTCCGAGCCCAGCTTGAAGCTACCTTGCCTCCCTGTGGCGCTGTTAATAGCGTCGTGCAGTTCCGGAGCTGTTAGCGAGCGCACAAATTTCCGAGCGTAATAGTTGGCATATTCCGGTTTCCATTCAAATGGGAAGGTGGAGGAAAGTTGATAGGCAGAGGACTTCATGATTGTCCGCACCATATGCCGCAAACTGTGATTATTCTTTTGGAAATCAGCAGCCATAGCGTCCAATAGATCAGGATTGGATGGCTGCTGCGTGAATCCGGCGGGCAGCTTTCCCTTGGGGCGATAGCGGTCTAAGTCGAATTCATCAACCGGTTCTACAACTCCGAATCCCATCAACTCGGCCCAAAGTCGATTGGCAAACGCCCGCCGAAATTGAATGTTGGTGGTCATCAAGCGGGCCAATTCATCGCGCGAATTTTCCCCGGATTTGGCTTGCTCTCCGGTCAGTAGAAAGCGCGGCTGCGGTGGAACAACCGGCTTGGTACCATGCACACGGGGCACGCGGACTATGCTTTCCTGCTCCAATTCATAACCCTTGGCCGTATCATCCACTGTGTATTCTGTGGTGAGTTGCGCTCCTCCTTCCCAGTTCATAATCTGGCGCGCATTTCCGAAGAAGGCGGCCTGCGCAAAGAAGTCAGCGCGCTTCTTGCTGGTCAGGTATAGGTTTACTTTTTCCAGATGATTCTTGCCGTCGTGGCAGGAAATACAGGCCAGGTTTAGGCCCAGGAAAACTTTGCCGTAAGTCACCGTGAATTCATCAATAGTGTCTACGCGGTTGATCATGTCTTCAGCGTCTGGAGTTTCAGGGTCGTCCTTGGCTTTGACGAAATCACGTGCGAAATACATGCCCCCAGGTGCGGAATGGCTTATCTTTGAACTTTGCGTCAACAGATCGCGCACCACTTCGTTGTAGGGCCGGTCCAGCCGCACAAACTCTTTCACCCAATAGTGAAACAAATTCAAACCGGAACCCATACGGCCACCGGCTCGAAACAAATCTTCAAAGTAGTAAGTCCAACGATCGACGAATGCGTCGCTGCTGGTTAGCCGATCAATCAGCTTATCGCGTTTGCTGGCATCACGGTCCTTTACGAAGGCCAGAAGCTCCTCAGATTGTGGAATTCTGCCGATCGAGTCCAACCAGGCGCGGCGGGCAAATTCTTCATCACTCACTAAAGGGGCGTGTGGAACACGGTCGCGCTCCATTCGGCCAAATACATGTTGATCAATATAGTTCTTGCGGGCAACCGGCTTTTGGGCTTTCAATGCGGCGCGAGTTTTGGCGAACTCCGCAGTAACGTCGCTGGCCTGCTTTGACGCCTTGGTTTTCGATTCCAGCATGGGACGGTGTGCTTGTTCCACACGGTCCTGTGGATCGAATTGGGGGTCTTGGGCCCAAGCGATGAACGGCAGAACGAAGATGACAGGAAGTTTCATTTCTTAATTTCTCCGGAACATTTGCACACGCTTGCCGTCTACTTCGGCTATATATAATGTACCGGAACCATCAACCGACATAATGTGCGGAAGCTTTAGCGTTTCCGGTCCGCCCCAATTGCCAAGTGGCGTTCCATCCAATGCAGTATGGAAAATTTTATGTTGTTCGCCCTCACTGCTCAACAATTCATTCCCTACAACCAGCACGCCGAATGGATTGCCAACGTTGGTGAAAGATGCAAGGTATTTACCTTCCGTATCAAAAACCTGAACTCGATTATTTCCCCGATCCCCAACGTAAATGCGGTCTTTGGAATCGATAGACAAAGAATGAGCAAGGTTAAACTCGCCGTCCGCCTTCCCTTTCTTACCCCAGGACTTCAGCACTTTGCCGTCTGCGGAAAGCTTTACTATGCGGCCGTTTCCTGCATCGGCCACGAACATCTCACCCTTCGTCGAAAAAACAATATCGTCGGGAGATTTGAAGCCTTCGTTAATTTCCAGTAGGATCTTGCCGTCTGGGGAAAACTTGCGGATCAGATTGCTTTGGTTATCGGTGGTCCAGATATTCCCTTTTTTATCGATGCGCAAACCATGCGCCACTTTGTATAACCCTTCGCCAAAAGCGCGTTTGAACTTGTGGTCCGCGCCAAAGACAACCATTGGTTTGGTGCCCCGGTGCAATACATAAATGTCTCCGGAAGGATGCACGGCAACACCGCTCATTGCCCCCAAACCAACTTCATCAGGAAAGGTGAGAAATCCGAGGGAGGTGAAGACAATGGCAGCTAACATGCTAAACCATAATATTTTAGTTTAGCTAGGAAGGCAAATCCTATTGATTAGGGTTGCGGCCCGGCGATGTCGAGAAAGACGAACGCCGGCCGCTTGTCTGGCGTCGCGACGGTACCCTTCCAACGGCCCAAAGTAATTCCTTCCGCATGGCGAATAAATAGGGAGTGTGCCGGAAGTTCGCCGAACATCAAAGCCTCAGGATACTTGGCTGGGTGTTCAGGAATTTCGGCGGTTATCAAATCCCCACCACCTTTGGACCGCACCACAATGTTGTCCAGAATCACATTGCGCACCGGAACACCTGGCAGCCCCGTGATGGAACTTGCCACTTCCGCATCCATCGCCGTTACGTTTGTGATTGTGACGTTTTCCAATTTGCCTGCCACTGGAGTTTCCATCCCTCGCCCCCGGTTTCCCAATCGCAAAAAAATGGGAACCCGCACGCCTCGCATGGAAATGTTGGAAATGGTGATGCCTTCAACAACGCCCCCGTCGACAGACTCAAGGCTGATCCCCGAGATTGGTGCCCGGTCGGACTCCCGAGGAAGCATTACAAGGTTCGACACTGCAACATTGCGCAGCCCACCGGCGCTTTCCGTTCCAAACTTGAAATGATTGCAGGCAGTCCGCGTGATGCAATTTGTGACCGTGAGATTTTCCGTTGATCGTGGTGCGCCCAAGGCCCTCGATGCTTTTGGGCAAATTGCGTCGTCATAGGAATCTATGTAGCAATTGGCGATGCGGACAAAGCGGCAACTGTCAGGGTCAATTCCATCGGAAAACCCGTTCAGGATCGTCACCCCGTCGATGTTGACGTAATCGCAACCCAGCAGGCTGATGTTGTAGTTCGGGGCGTTGCGGATCGTTATGCCGCGAATGGTAATGTATTGGCTGTTTTTCAGGGCAATAGGCTTAGGACCACCCCGCTTTTGGCGATTGCCATCGATGGTGCCGGAACCTTCAATGGTGATGTTCTCCACATTCTCGCCTGTGAACAGCGCATAACGAAAGTAACTGGTTTCCGCATCGTCCACCGGTTTGAACGTTAGCGGCTCATATGCTGCGAAGTCAGCATTGTTGGGGCTGAAGAGTATTTTGGCCCCGGCTTCAATATGGATAGTAATGTTGCTCTTCAGGAAAAGCGTGCCGGAAATGTAAGCGCCAGTGGGAACCAGCACAGTGCCGCCACCCTGTTTCGCCGCCGCATTAATGGCAGTTTGGAAAGCAACGGTATCTTTGCTGATGCCATCGGCCTTTGCTCCAAGCTTCCGCACATCATAGGTGGCAGCGGTAAGCGTCAACGTTGCCAAGGCCAATAGCAGCAGGAGTTTCATCTGCTAAAGCGTTAGTTGCGGCCGCACATTCCAGGAGTTTGGCACATCCCCGCCGGACATCCTCCGCCCATGGGTTCAGCCTTGCCGCCGTCTGCCTTGGCTGAGAAGGTGGACCACTTCTGTTCCAAATGACTTTCCCCGCAGTCTGGGCATGCCAGTGTGTTTTCATCGCTTGCGCGGCGGATCAATTTTTCAAATTCTGTTCCGCAGTCTTCACATTTATATTCGTAGATGGGCATAAGGGTTACTCGCTAAGTGCTAATACTATCTTATCCATTACCTGGCGGATTTCCGATGTGGGTGCGTTGAAGTTATTCACCAGCACAGAGAATGCGATGCGCCCCTTGGTCGGCGAATCAGCATATCCGCTTAGTGCGCTGACATGCGTTAGCGATCCGGTCTTCGCCCGAACCTTGCCAACCGCTCCAGCGCCGCCGAAGCGCGAATCCAATGTTCCGTCTTCACCGCCTATTGGCAAAGTCTGTGCATAGGCTTCCGCGTTTTTCGATTTGTGCATAAAGGTTAGCAGCTTCACTGCTGTCTCTGGAGTGAGCAACGTCAACCGCGAAAGGCCCGATCCGTCTTCAAAATGGAAGCCATTTTTTGCAACTCCGGCTTCGGCCAGAAATCCCGTCATTTCCTCTTGCCCCAACTGGCGAGTGCCTTCTCCTCGCTTGACGAATGCCACTTCTCGCAAAAGAATTTCAGCGTGTAGATTCTGGCTGACCTTGTTCACAACCTTGGCCACTTCAGAAAGCACCGGCGATACTCGCTCCGCCAGAACTTGTCCACCGGTAACGCGTTGTTCGCCAACCATGCGGTGTTGCGCCCTCGCGCTTCCCGATATTCGTATTCCATGCTGCTCCAAAACATCTCGCAATGCCGATGCAGCGAACAATGCAGGATCGTCTACACCCAACAATTCCGTATAAGTCTTGGCCCTCAGCCCCATGTTTCCGGAGACAACCAGTTCATTCGCCGCCGTCGTATGGCGGAAATTAATTTTGCTCTTATTTCCTTCGTCTGTTGTAACCAGGTTCTGGACGCTGAAGTAGGAAAGGTTTGGGAAAATTGTTAAGGACGGGGCCGCCCCAACTTCGCTGGCCGCCTCCAGCGATATACGAAAAGAATTGTCATTCCAAGTCAACGCCGAAACAGGGGTGCCATATTCATAGATAGGATCGTCCACCGCCCATCCAACTGGAAAGGGATCCCACGGGTAGCGGGAATCATCTCCCACAATGTCGCCCTGAATTTCTCGAACTCCTTTGTTGACCAACTGTGCAACAAGGTCCTCCAACGGAGCGAAGGGCGAATCTCCCGTGGACTTGGGTTGATAAGGATAAATACGTCCGGAAATAGTAGGGTCGCCGCCGCCGATCAAACGGAGGTCCCCTGTGATCCGCCCATCTTTATCGGGCAGCAAGTCTGCGATGATTTTGGTTTGAAATTTGTAGCCTGGCCCCAGCCTTTCTAATGCCAGAGCTGTTGAAAAAAGTTTTGTGTTGGATGCAGGCACAAACAGGCGCGTTTCATTGTGTGCCGCAATCGTTTTGCCGGTAGATAGGGAAACGGCTAAAACACCCCAATGAGCTCCCCGCGAAGCTTCCGAGGAATTCAATAACTTTTGCAGCCGTTCCGCCAGCGGCAATGGCCTTGCAATCGGCGCGCGCCTTGCAGGTTGGGGCCTCTTTTTAGCAGGTGCAGTGCCAAAAGCTAAACATCCGGAAAGAAGGATACAAAGGAATCGGCCCATAACTGGGATTATACTCGGATCATGCGTTGGGCACTATTACTGTTGTCATCTTGCATTGCGGAAAGCGGCGAACCTTTGGCACCAAGGCCGAAGCCGCAAGACTATCCCGTACAATCGGAATTTGCCAAGGCCGTTCTGGGCGCAGAGTTTCACGCGCACACTGTGCCTTGGGGCGGAACGCCATTTTTCACTTCCGAATATCTGGTGATTGAAATCGGGGTTTTTCCGGGGAAAGGTCACCCGGTAACGGTGGGTCCCGGTGATTTCACTCTGCGGTTGAACGGAAAAAAAGTTGCATTACTGGCGCATTCACCAGGTATGGTGGTTGCCAGCATCAAGAATACCGGATGGAATCAAACCAAGCAGGTGGTTGTAACCGGAGGTGTGGGAGATGCCGAAGTGATTGTTGGCGGGCCCCAACGTCAGCCTCGCTTTCCTGGAGACCGAACTGGTACACCACAGCAACGTCCCAGGGCTCCTGAACCAGATAACACCGGTGGTGTAGTGTTGGAAGCACAACCTGAGCCCGGGGAAATTATTCCTGATAAAGCCCTCACCGAAAGAACGCTGGATCATTCCTTTGGCGGATATTTGTACTTTCCATATTCAGGAAAGTTGAAGGCGCTGAAGACTATAGAATTGCTATACACCGGATCAGCGGGGGAAGGGAAGTTGGAACTTCGTTAAAGCTTGCTCACCGATTCCATTTGGTTAGTTTCCCCTCCAGCCAGATCAGCACAATCAGAACGAATACCATCAGCGACCCAACCAGCGGGAAAATAATCATCACCTGAATAGCGAAGTAATGCGCCAGCAGCCCCAGCATTGATGGGGCCATCATCCCACCTGTTAACGCCAGTGCGAAAATCCCATTGAGGAAAGCAGGATGATAATACGGGAATCGGCTCCCCAACTGTTCCACAACAATTGGATAAATTGGGGCAAAGCTCGCTCCAACCAGCAGAGTACCCACAAATGCCCCTTGCAGGTTGTTGGTGGAACCCAGAATGGAACACCCCAGGATTGAAGCCAGCACACTTGCCCCAAGCAGCCATGCATGATTCACCCGCGGTAGAATGGCCTGCGCAATCGTGCGGCCTATCAACAAAGAGAACCAATAAAAAGCCAACATCTTAAGAGCGGTTTCCGGACTGATTCCCAGCCGTTGAATCAGGAAAATCGGCAACCACCCGGCGATGGACCACTCGTTTCCGAATTGGAAGAACAGCAACAACGCGAATAGAATGGCAAGGGGCTTACGGAAGTCCTGGAGTGTCTCTTCCACCGGAAGGCTAAGGATAGGTTCAACCGGGTTGAAATTAGTTCGGGCGTACAGCACTCCCATCAATACTGGGATCAAAGCCATGAAGAGCAATACACTCGTGAAGGAGTAGGCGTAAAATGCTCCACCCGCCAAAAGTGCCGTAAGCATGGCACCTAACGTGAACAGCATGCCTGCTATGTTTGTTGTGGCAGCCGCGTCGTGACGCCATATGGAAATGATTGCCTGAAAAACGGCAGTATTGGTAAGGCCTGCGGCCATGCCCGCACCAAATAAGCCTAAAGCCCTAAAAGAAGGATCCATCATTGGCACCGAAGCAAATGCCAGTGCCACTAAGGAAACAGTCCCTAGGACCGAAGCTGTTGTGAGAATGTACCCAGTCCCATACTTCGGTAGTGCCCAATGTGCGCCTTGCACAGCAAGCACGAAGCCCAGGTTCAAGCTGAAAAAATAAAATGCGACCCATAGAAAACCGGACTGCAGATGGTGTCCCCATGCAGGCAGCAGCGAACCTGGTAGCGAAACTAGTAGGCCTGAAAGAAAAAAGCCTAGCAATGCCCGGCGTGCGGTTTTCGAATCGAGTGTGCCCGTATGCTTAGGCAGCAGATATGGCATGGAAAGTTCATTGTACCGCCAGCAAGTAGCCCCTGCCCAACAAGCAATTCTCCAAATATGTTGTGGGCCACTAAAATTTTTCTTGACTGGAATCAAAGATGGATTTACGATAAAGGCATCACTGAAAAAGGAGGTGGTCCAGTCAAATGATATCTGATTGTAGTTGGACGCGTCGCGAGGTGACCGACTGTTGAGTCGGAGTTATTAACGTTCAGGCTTCGTCAGTGCCGAAGCCGCTGTTCCTGTAGACCGGTCCCTCGGGACGCGACAGTAATTGATCAAACGTTGTAAAAACAGAAAGTAGTTGAGCCTAACTCTTAGGCTACCAAGGACAACCGCCCACGCAATTTTGGGCGGTTGTTTCTTTTAAATCAAAAGTTTTACAACTCCTTTGCGACTCCTTGTGATCTCATTCATTAAGCTATTGAAGGAAAAGTCATCTTTAGAATGATGACTCGGTAACGGAAACACTTCCGATCCCGCCTTACAATGGACACATATACATGACCGACAATAACGGAAGTGAGCAAGAGACCCCCCGCCGATCTTTTTTCATTGCAGCGATATTTGGATTGGGTGGCCTGATCAGCGCAGCCCTTGGTGGAGTGGCCGGAGGATACCTTCTAATCCCGCCGCGAACAAAGAAGAAGGAAACCTGGGTCGCCGTTGGTGACATCACCCGCTTGCCGGAAAACAAGCCTGCTGAATTGGTTTTCCAAAAGCTCCGAGTGGACGGATGGAAAGTAACTCGTGAAAAGGCCACTGCCTGGGTGATGAAGAAGTCAGAAACTGAAGTCGTCGCCTATGCCCCGCAGTGCACTCACTTGGGTTGCGCCTACCACTGGGAAGATGGCTCAAACACTTTCGTCTGCCCCTGTCACACATCGGCATTTTCGCCCGATGGCAAAGTGCTCTCAGGCCCCGCTCCCCGAGCCTTGGATCGCTATGCTGTAAAGTTGGATAACGGCAAAATCCTACTCGGCGATATCAGCCAGTCGGAGCAGGCATGATCCAGACTGTTCTCGATTGGCTGGAAGAGCGCACCGGCATTGTCAGTGGTTTGCATCATGCGCTTTATGAAGATATCCCCGCATCCGCCGGTTGGCATCAGGTTCTTGGCGCCGTAGCCCTCTTCTCTTTCATGACCCAATTCTTCACAGGTGTCATGCTGGCACTGAACTACGCTCCCACCGCCACCGAAGCGCACACCAGCTTGAAGTACATTCTTACCGAGTTGACCGGCGGCCAGTTGATGCGAGGTCTCCACCATTGGGGCGCCAGCATGATGGTCATCATCGTTGTGATGCACATGATCCAGGTCTTCATCTGGGGCGCATACAAGAAACCTCGCGAAGCTACTTGGATGGTTGGTGTGGTGTTGCTGCTGGTCACCACGGTTTTTGGTTTAACAGGTTACCTGCTTCCCTGGGATAATCGGGCCTATTGGGGCACCGTCGTTACCACTCAAATAGCCGGCCAAGCTCCTGTGCTTGGACCTTATATCCAGCAGTTGATGGGTGCTTCCAATGGCGTTGGGGCGGTTACCTTCACACGTTTCTACAGCGTCCACGTAATGATTTTGCCCCTACTTACGGTGTTTTTGATCGTGCTCCACGTCTACTTGGTTCGCCGCCATGGCGTAACCCCCGCCGCTGATGACAACAAGCCAAAGAAGAAATTCTTCCCTCAACAGGTTTTTAAGGATACCTTCGCTGTTTTTATTGCATTCGCAATCCTCTTTGCTCTGGCAATCTTCGCCAAGGTCCCTCTTGGAAGGCTGGCCGACCCCACTGACACGGCATACATTCCCCGGCCCGAATGGTATTTCCTGTTCCTGTTTCAAACGCTCAAATATTTTGAAGGACCACTCGAAATAGTTGGCAGCTTGGTTCTGCCCAATCTCGCCATTGTTGTGCTCTTCCTGGTTCCCTTCATTGATCGCGGTCCAGCAATTCGTGTGGCCAAGCGTACCTATGCCATGGCCGTTGTGTTTTTAGTTGCCCTCGGCTGGTCGGCCCTAACTCTTGCTGCGTTACGTACTTCACCCAATAATGCAGGCGATGAAATCAGCTTGGAAGC
>JAYTTF010000192.1:0-17815 GCA_043745195.1 Bryobacterales bacterium
ATGGTCACAACACACACAGAAAGTCTCGCCGAAAAAATGAAGGTCCTATGTCTGCACGGCATCAGCAAGGATGCCTGGCAACGCTATTCTGCAACCGGGAAATGGTACTACGAGGTTCTTGAGGCTGGCTTCAAATACAACTTGAGCGATATCCAATCCTCGTTGGGCATCCATCAACTTCGAAAGCTTCCCTCTTTCATTGAGACGCGTAAACGTTATGCCGGGATCTATAACCAGATGTTTGCCGATGTCGAAGAAATTGAAGCACCGCCGGACAAAGCCGATTGTGAGCATGCCTGGCACCTCTACACCATTCGCTTGAACTTGGACAAATTAGCCGTTACTCGCGATGAATTCATTACATTGCTTCAGGAACGTGGCGTAGGCACAAGTGTCCACTTCATACCGATTCCTCTGCACCCGTTCTTCGTTTCTTATGCAAACCTCCCTCAGAACCAATGTCCCGAAGCGCTTGCATTGTATCCACGCATCATTTCCCTTCCCCTCTATCCGGCAATGAGCGAATCAGATGTGGTTAGGGTTGCTGAAGTAGTCAAAGATCTCGCTTATTCCTTGCGCAAATCTAAGTCCCTTGCTGCTGCTGGAGGTTACTGATGGCGAAACCTGTTGTCTTTAGGCGCTGGCGTGCATATGCAATCTTGGGTCAACTGGTTATTATTTCAGTTGCCTTCCTAGTCGCTTGGCTCCTTCGTTTCGACTTCGTCATTCCACGAAACGAACTTCCCATTTTCTATCAGGGATTGGCTATTACAATTTTTGTTAAAATGATCATCTGTGTCCTCATGGGCATGCAGATGATGCGCTTCTGGGAGTATCAGAGTTTCCCGGAACTCATACGCCTGTTTGAGTACAACCTGTTAACCTCGCTCGCATCCGGGCTCGTCATTATCATGATCCTTGGCGGAGAATTTCCCCGCTCCATCTATTTTCTCGATTTCATATTATGCTTCATGCTTGGAGGTGCGGCAAGATTCGCCGTTCGTCTTAAAGGAGAGCTCTTAAACCGTAAGTTGCATCATCGTGACCAACGCGGCATTCTGATTTATGGTGCTGGAGTTGCTGGCATTTCCCTTGCCCGAGAAATTCGCGATAACCCAAAACTACGTTATCGCGTCGTTGGGTTTTTAGATGATGACCCGCGCAAAGAAGGAGCCAGACTAGCAGGGTTGCCTGTGCTTGGAACTGGCGCGGATGCATTGAAACTTCGCGTTAGGCAGGAGAGCCTCGGCACTCCGATTACAGAAATTGTGGTGGCCATGCCTTCCGCAAGTGGTAAGGCCATTCGTGCGGCAGTCGCCAAGGGCAAGCAGGCTGGAATACCATGCCGTATTGTTCCTGGGTTGGGCGAACTGATTAGCGGCAAATTAGCCATCCGTCGCATGCGCGAAATTTCTGTCAGCGATTTGCTCGGTCGGGATGCCGTGGAACTGGATATGGAAACCGTCCGGCGCTCAACCGAAGGCCGGTCTATTCTGGTCACCGGAGCAGCCGGCTCCATCGGCAGCGAACTCTGCAACCAGATTGCTCAATACGGTCCCAGACAACTCATCGCCCTTGACCAAGCAGAAAGCGAGTTGTTTCGTTTGGAATCCGATTTAAGAAGACTCTATCCAGAGTTGACTCTTGTTGTTGAAGTCGGTGATATCCGCGATCCACGCCACGTGGAGATGGTCATCGAACGATATGCGATTAACTCCATCTTCCACGCGGCGGCCTATAAACACGTGCCAATCATGCAACGGCAAGCGTGTGAGGCGGTACGAAATAACATTCTGGGAACTTGGAATCTGGCTCAAGCTGCGTGGCGTTTGAACGTTTCCAGCTTCTTGATGATTTCCACTGACAAGGCAGTCAACCCAACAAGCATAATGGGACTCACAAAACGAGTAGCTGAATTAATCGTTTGCGCTCACCGTTCATTACTCGCGTCTGGTCACCAAACCAAATTCGTATGTGTTCGATTTGGAAACGTACTGGTTAGCAACGGTAGTGTTGTTCCTATTTTTCAAAAGCAGATAGCTGCCGGCGGCCCTGTAACAGTCACCGACCCCGAAATGCGCCGCTATTTCATGACGGTTCAGGAAGCAGTTCAATTGGTGCTGCAAGCTTCCACGATGGGCAAGAAATCCGAAATTCTTGTATTGGACATGGGTAAGCCCGTCAAAATTGTGGATCTTGCAAAAGACATGATCACCTTAGCTGGTTTCGTCCCCGGTGAGGATATTGAAATCAAGTTCACAGGCTTGCGCCCTGGTGAAAAACTGTTCGAGGAAATAAGCCTGGAAGGGGAGAATATCCTCCCAACCGCCCATCCTAAAATACGGACTTTTCAGGGTAAGCAAATTGCCTTTAACCAACTTGCTCCGTGGGTATCTAATCTTCAAAACCTTTTGTGGAGAAGAGACGAAGCTGCCATCATTGAACATTTGAAACTTTTAGTCCCGGAATATCAATCGTCGTTTGAGCCATCCCTAATAACTAGCGGTGCAAAAACTTCAGTACTTCGGACTCTTAAAGCAGCAGCTGGTTGAGGCAATGCAGCAGATTCTTCAAAATACGGTTGCAAGTGCCACAAGGCAATCAGATAGACCTATCCGCGTATTCATGATGGATCTGTTGTCAATTGTTCCCTACTACACTGGTCACCTTTGTGCAGCACTCATGGATGTTGAGGAACTAAAGGTAGACATTGGCACTATAACTTATCATTTGGACCCGGACTTTTTCCACCGTAAGAAACTTCAAACCAATCCCGGTGCAATTGACTTAATTTCCAAAGTCAGAATTGATTCCGATATGCTGCGCCGCGCGCTAAAGACAGGCGAGTGGCTGATCAACATGGTGGCCCTAGCATTTCGATTAGTATTTGCGAAACCTGATCTCATCCACGTCCAATTCCTGCCAATGCTGAAACTTGGAGTTCCTCTGGAACTTTGGTTGTTGAAGCTTGCCCATAAACGGGGTATCAAAGTTGTCTACACAGTGCACAATGTTCTTCCTCATGATTCGGGACCAGAACAAGAAGCCACTTATCAAGCCATCTACACTCTTGCTGATAGATTAATCTGCCACGACACCTGCGCCAGGGAACGGTTGGTAAAGGAATTCAAAATCGATTCAAGCAAGATTTCAATCATCCCTCATGGCCCTTTGTTTGATCAACCAAACAGCAGAAAAGTCGGCACGGCGCGCACTAGGCTGGAATTGTCCCCGAACCAGACACTGGTTCTTTGGCAAGGAATATTGCGTCCCTATAAAGGCGTGTCCTTCTTGCTGAAGGCTTGGCAGAAGGTAATGAAGAACCTGAAGGAACAACAAGCGGTATTGGCTGTTGTCGGCAATGGAGAAGAGCAACTGCTTGCCGAATTGCGCGAGGAGGTTAGATGTCTCAACCTTTCTTCAAGCGTCAAACTCGACCTTAGATTCATCTCAGTCGATGAAATGACTGATCTCTATCTTGACGCTGACATTTTGGTTTATCCCTATAGTGAAGTAACCACCAGTGGCGCCTTGATGACTGGCATTGGATACGGAAAAGCAATTGTAACTACAAGTCTGCCTGCCTTTGAACAACTCCTGCAAAATGGCGAAAACGCCCTTATGGTCTCCTACGGAGATACCGATGCACTGGCCTCAAGCTTGCTAAGCCTTATCAACGATGACTCGTTACGAGCCCGGCTCGGTAATCGTGCAAAAGACTGCTACCAAAACGGAAGCCAATGGGCTGGCATTGCCGCTCAAACAATGGCGTGTTACCAGTCCGCCATCGCCCCAGTGGAACATTTCAGATCATGAGCAAAATAGAAAGTATGCAGCGCATTCTGCGCGAAGAAGGTCCCCAGTCGGTGATCACCAGTGGTTTTACTGCTTTAGGTAAATGGTGGCGCCAGGGTGAAATGTGGGAGTTCAACAAATCGGAATATGTCCGTATTGATGGCTGCCGTATCGGATTGGACGATCCCATTGCGAAAGGATTTCGCGATCTTCTAACCATGGGTCTATTTGAAAGGCCGGAACGCCAAGCCATTCGAAGGTTCCTTAATCCTACATTTCCAGTCATTGAACTTGGAGGCTGTATTGGTGTGGTGGCCTGCGTTACCAACGCTCTCTTGCAAAATCCTCAAAAGCATGTCGTCGTTGAAGCAAATCCCGATGCTGCCCGCATTCTGGAAATGAATCGTCAGCGGAATGGCTGTCAATTCTCAATCCTCAAAGCCGCAGTAGGATACCAAACAGAGTTTGTCGATTTCGTGGTGAACGATGCCAATCTGTTAGGAAGCAGTTCCGAGATTGAAAATGGACGCAAAATTCGTGTGCCCGCAACCCGCCTGATGGACATTGTAGTCCAGCAAGGATTTCAGCGATTCTCCTTAGTTTGCGATATTGAAGGTACAGAGGTTGAGCTTGTACAGAATGAATCCGCACTTCTGGCAAGCAATGCCGAGCTAATTGTAATGGAAGTGCACGAAAAACTGCGAGGCGTTAACAAAATCGACAGCATGCTTTTCGATTTACAGAAAGTCGGCTTTGAAATTGTTTTCCGCGTGAAAGATACCTACGTTTTGAAAAATCGTAATTTTGTAATGCGCTCGGAGATGCAGTGAACCCCAACAGCGCCGTTACAAGCGAACTGAAAAAGTTGCTTCGGCAGTCTTCCCACTATCTATTTGGGATCGGCGGCACCATGGCGCTGGGGTTTATTTCCTTTCCTATTTTCACCCGAATGTTCTCTATCGCGGATTTCGGAATGATTGATTATGTTCAGAAAATCCTCCTCTTGCTCACCGCCTTTGCAAAGGCTGGCATGCAAAACTCAGTTCTTCGTTTTTTCGATCATAAGGATTTTGCCAATGATCCACAGGCAGCCCAGCGCTATTACTCGACAACTTTCTTTGGAGTAACAGCCATCGCAGCCTTAGTTACCCTTCCACTTGTTTTTTCCGGATTATTGCCAAGATGGCTCAGTGGGGATCCGTTGTTTTCCATCCTCTGCTTTGCATCTTCACTTGTGTTCTTACGCGCTATGCAATCGATCCTTTGGTCATTCCTGAGGATTGAAGAGCGCACCAAGGCCTCCAACGTGGTCACTATTCTTCTAAAGGCCTCGACAATTCTAGCCGTCATTCTCCTCCTTCCCACTTTGGGCGCTTCGGTTCGAACCTACTTTATTGCGGTCATGGGAGTTGAAGTTTCCGTCGTGTTTGTTCTGGTAGCTATGCTAGTGCGCCGAGGCTTACTGAGGCCAACTAGTTTCGACCCTATTCTATTTCGCGCCGCCGTGGCCTTTGGTCTGCCACTGGTCTTGCAGGAAACGTCAGGAATTTTCCTCGATGCCGGCGATCGTTTCATGGTGGATCGCTATTTGGGCGCTGATGCTCTTGGCTTCTATTCGGTTGCCTATGGTTTGGCTGGTCAAATCAATTCCGTTCTAATGACCCCCCTTGGCTTAGCAATTATTCCAATTTACATGCGAATCTGGAATAGTGACGGAGTTGCCAAGACTTCCGAGTTCCTTAGCGTTGGACTAGACCTGTTTATCATGGCCGCCATTGGAACACTGGCTACAGTTTTGGTGGTCTCCTACGACGCAGTGCTTTTGATGGCATCTCCCAAATATGCAGGAGCCGATCGCTTGATCCCTGTGATCGTTGCCGGCTTACTAATCTACGCCGCTCAAATCTTTCTCAATGCCGGATTGATGATTCACAAAAAAACTTACGCAATGGCTGGCGCACTTGCCGCTTCTTCGGTCCTCAACCTTGGACTTAACGCTTGGTTGCTGCCAAGAATGGGGTTGCAAGCCGCAGCCCTGGCAACCTTGATAAGCTACGCATTCTGCACTTTTCTGCTCGCCAGAATGGCATTCAAAGTGCTTCCGATGACAGTTGCCATCAAACCGATTTGCATTTACTTTCTTGCCGGTGCTGTGGTTTGGGGAACCATCTCCTTTATTGAATTCGGGAATTCGTTCCTTAATTTCATTGGCAAGTCTACTCTCTCGTTAACACTCTATGTCGCGCTTCTCTATCTGTTAGATGAACGGGTTCGAGCTTTTGCATCCTCCGCTTGGTCGCAATTGCGCGGAAGAGTAGCAGTCCTTGGCCCGGTGATCTCGTAATGTCGAAATTGGAATTGCCCAAATGATTGCCTCCGCTGCAGCCTTAAAGCGAATCCCGGTAATTTGCGAGCCGCACCATGTGTTGTTCGTCTTCGATCAACTTCATAATCTGGACGGAGGCGCTGAGCGTTCCTTACTCCGCATCAGTCAGTTGTTGCCGCCCGATCGCTATCGAGCAACAATCATCACGTTTCATCAGCCACCCGATTCCGATTTTTTGAGCCAATTCGGATGTCCAGTTCAGGTTCTTATGCTCACCAAGACTTTTGGTTGGAAGAGTTTTGCAGCTGCAATAAAGCTGAAGCAGTTTATTCAATCTGAAAACGTTTCCATCGTGCAGACTTTCTTTGCCTCAGCCGACCTTTGGGGTGCTGCCGTGGCGAAACTTAGCGGGTGCCCGGTGATTATTTCAAGTCGCCGGGACATGGGCTTTCAGCGAACCCTGAAGCATCGCATCGGGTACCGCTTGCTGGCCCCCATTTACGACTGCGTTCACACGGTTTCCGATGCGGTCCGCAGTTTTACAATTCAGCGTGATCACCTTAATCCCGCAAAAGTTGTCACAATTCGCAATGGTGTGGAAATCCGCAATCCCGCTTCGCCGCTCGACATTGTAAATTTTCGAACTCGATTTGGATTGGAAGGTGCTTCCCCGCTGATTGTGGATGTGGGTTCCGTGAAAGCAGTCAAAGGGTACGATGTACTGGCCAGAACGGCCGAGATAGTTTGCCGCAGATACCCCAAAGCCATGTTTGTGGTTGCCGGCGCAGCCCCTGAATTAGCGTATCTCCGCAAACTTCAGGCTTTGATCGATGAACTAGGTTTATCAAAGAATTTTTGCTTTATGGGCAAGATTGACGACTCCTTTCCGCTGTTGCAGATAAGTGATATCTTCTGCCACCTATCTTCCACGGACGGGCTTTCCAACGCGTTACTGGAAGCCATGATGGCGAAGCTACCCTGCGTGATTTCCTGCGTTGGAGGCAATCCAGAAGTTGTGGAAGAGGGTCAAAGTGGATTTATTGTTGATTCTGGCGATTTCAAATCGGCTGCCCAGCGCCTTCTTACTCTTTTAGAAAACCCACAGAAAGCCAAACAAATGGGGGAAAGAGGTCGCCAGATCATTGAATCAAATTTCACGGCACAGGCAATGGTCAACGATCTGACCCGGCTATACGATGGACTGCTTGCTTCAAAAAAACTTCTCAAGGTGGCTCAGTGACGTTTCCCAAATTGAATCTGCTCCGACTTATCTCACTTCTTGTTCTTTGGATCGCGGAGGTTCATGCCGCCCCGCGCATTTTTTATACCGATCTTGAAAGTGGCCCAAATTCAAAGGGTGAAAATAATGCAGGTGTATTTGTAACCATCTATGGCAAGGGCTTCGGTACGTCAAAGGGAACCTCCACCGTCAAAATCGGCGGCGGCTTGGCGGCTACTTATTCAATTTGGAGCGATTCAAAAATCGCTGTCCAAATCGGCGCAGCTGCAGCAACAGGGGGCATCGTCGTAAGTACGCCAAGTGGATCTTCTAATTCTCTTCCATTCACCGTTCGCGCAGGCAACATCTACTTCGTTTCTCCCAATGGCAAAGACGGTAATAACGGCAGCTTCTCATCACCTTGGCAGACTGTGTTAAAAGCCCGCGATTCTATCAAGGCAGGCGACACCGTTTACGCAATGAATGGCCTCAACCATCTAACTGACGATGGCCAGGGTTGGAAAACAAGCATGCTATTGCGCACTGGCGGAACAGCTGGAAATCCAATGGCCTTGATTGCATACCCTGGCGCGAAGGTCACCTTGGGTACGGTCAATGGCCCTGATAGAGCCATCCGTTCCAACGAAAATAGTTTGGGTTATTGGGTTTTTGCCGGACTCACACTCCGCGGCGAATTTGAAGCAGTCGCTATTTATGGCGGTAGTAACTGGCGATTCGTGGCCAATGATATGTCCTGCCCAAACGGCGACTTTGCTTCGGCTTGCTTTGAAACGTCAGTCACCTCAAACGTAAAGATGTTCGGGAATTATGTTCATGACACCGGCAAGGTAACAGCATCTTCTCTTTATCACGGAGTCTACTTCTCTACTGACACGAATTTCATAGAAATGGGTTGGAACGAAATTGCCAATGTTCGTGGGTGCCGGGGTATTCAGGTGCACTCCTCTCCATTGCAAGGCGGTGGCCCGAATGACCCAACTGGTCACAATCAATATGGAATCAGCATTCACGATAATCTGATTCACGACACCCAATGTGATGGAATCATTTTTGCAACCATCGATCCGTCCAAAGGGAAAATCGAAGTCTATAACAACGTGATCTACAACGCGGGGAAGGGTCCTAAGAATCCAGAAAACTCCGGCAATTGGTCCTGTATCAACGCGCAGAGTTGGACCAACACCGGCCCTATGGGCAGTGGCATCGTCGACATTTACAACAACACTTTCTTCAACTGCGGAACATTTGCCAGCCCTCCTTATAAAGATTCCAACAATGCCATCAGCTATTCCGGCCCCAACGGAAACGTTAAGGTTAGAATTCGAAACAACCTTTTCTACCAAACTTCCAGCATCCCTTACATCACCATCAACAAACCTGGTTCAGGTTCGGGCATCTGCTCCAACTCGGAAAACTGTGGCTTCGTGTTTGGTTCTAATAATCTCTTTTTTGGAGTTGGCTCAGCGCCAACGAATCCCAACATCACTGCATCCTTAAACAAAGACCCCCTAATCGTAAATCTGCTGCAAGGTGACTTTAGGTTACAAGGCAATAGCCCTGCCCGTCGAGCTGGAATCGATACCGGGCTTACTGTCGACCGATTTGGCAATCCCCGCAGTGGTTCCGTAGGCTTTGACATTGGTGCTCATCAATTTTCAGAAGCCACCGTAGCTTCGCTTCAATGCGCACCCCCAGCCATTCTCACCCCAGGTGTAACATCTTGCGAAGTTGTTCTTGACGCAAGCGCACCTTCAGGCGGAATAGAGATTCAGCTTGCCAGTGGAAGCAGTAGTTTGGTTGCACCAACAAGAGTCTTGATTCCGGAAGGCAATTCCCATGCCGCTATCGAATTACGTTCAGCCGCTGTTCCCTCTCGACTTCAGACCAACGTTGTCGTCACGCTAAACGAAGTAATCAGCAACTCTCTTGTATGGCTTCTCCCTCCAGGAGACACTGCTCCATTAATGCTCTCCGTTGCCAATGCCGCAAGTTTCCTTTCCGATGGCGTCAGCCCAGGAGCAATCATCACTATATTCGGATTGAACCTTGGACCCAAAATTCCTACCGGCCCATTAGTAGATGGGTCAGCCATCACCACCAACCTCGCCGCCACACGTGTTTTAGTAGATGGCACTCCGGCTTTAATTATCTACATTCAATCCGATCAAATCACCGCCGTAACTCCCAATGGACAAGCGGCAACGCAGAATGGCCTACTCCAAATTGAATCGAACGGGCAGCGTTCAAATCCTCTGACCATGTCGGTCGCGGCAACCACTCCAGGTGTCTTCACGGCCAATGCAACTGGAATCGGGCAAGGCTTGATTATTAACCAGGATGGATCACTCAACTCTCCGGCCCGCCCTTCAGAAAGAGGTTCCCGCGTATTCATCTACGCCTCTGGACTGGGTGAAACAGATTCTCAGACCAAACCGCTTGCCGCCTTGTCCATCCGCTTGGGTAACTCAAGTCCTCAACTGGAAGTCATTTCTTCAAAAACGGCTTTCCCTGGCTTACTGCAACTTGCAATTCAAATTCCACAACAATCTGAAACCGGCGACTCTGTTCCCCTGGAATTGATCGCCGGAGATCAGCGTAGTCAGCCCGGCGTAACCATCGCGATTATTTAATTTCTGGAACCTCCACGTGCCTCGAGTTAGCGTAATCATTCCGTCGTTCAACACCGCAGTCTTCTTACCCCAGGCACTGGACAGCGTTTTGCACCAGACATATACCGACTTGGAAGTGATTCTGGTGGACGATGGAAGTACTGACAACACCTCTGCAATTGCCATAGCCGCCTCCTCCGCTTTCGGTGGAAGACTCAATTACATCTACCAAACAAACAAAGGTTTGCCGGCAGCTAGAAATACTGCTATCCGAAACAGCTCAAGCGAATTCATCTCGCTCCTCGACGCCGACGACATTTACGCTCCACGGCGGCTGGAGGCCAGTATTGCCGCAATGGACAGAAATCCCAACGCTGGTTTGGTTCATTCAAAAGTCGCACGAATAGGCATGCAGGGTGAAAATCTCGGTATACCTTTTGCCCCTCCCGAAAAGTTTCTTTCGGGTAATATCGCACACCATATTTTCACCCGCAAAGCTCATATAGTCTGCCCCACTGCCATGTTCCGAAGAGTCTGTCTTGATAAAGCCGGCATTTTCGATGAAAGTATGCGGGCCACCGAAGACCGTGATCTTTGGTTCCGTCTAGCACAGTACTATCCGGTCATTTACATAAATGAAATCCTGGCCTATTATCGAATTTCCCCCAATTCCATGAGCAAGGATTGGGAAAGAATGCGCACCTCCGCTATGCAGTTCATTGACAAGCATCACAAAAGTGGAGCGTGCGGAAAGTTGCTGGTGAACCAGGCGCTAGGAAACTTCTACCGGGAGCGCGGCGACACCATCTTCAATACTGGCGACTTGAAACAGGCTTTGTCCTGGTACCTGCGCGCAGTCGCTCACTATCCATTCAGCTTGACAAACGATTACATGCTTCTGCGTGCACTAGGCGAACCAGTCCTGGCAAAAATCCGATCTCTACCCTCATGATTTCTTACTTACTTCAATTGGAGTCTCCATGCGAGTGACCTATTACGGTCAGGCCTGCACCCTTATAGAGGCGGGCGGCAAGAAGATCCTGACCGATCCCTGGTTAACAGAAGGTGCCTACTCCGGCACCTGGTTTCACACTCACATCCTTGCCGATGCTGGTGTCACGCCACAATCCATTCCCAAGGACATCGATTATCTCTTCATCTCCCATGAGCACTTGGACCATATGGACCCGGCCACTCTAAAACATTTCCCGGCCAACATTCCAATACTAGTCTGTAAGTTTTCCACGCCAAAGTTTCGGAGTTATCTCCAATCGTTAGGATTTACAAACATTAGAGAGTGTCCATCGGGTGAAACATTGGAGTTGGGTAACGGCGTTACCGCCATCATCTTTGGCACGGCCGAATATACCAACGATTCCGCAATTCTGGTTGAACATGAAGGCGTTCGAGTCTTTAATGAAACCGACTGTAAACTCGCATTCGATGACCTGAAGCGCGTAGGTGAAATGGGAATCGACGTTGGGTTTTTTATGTTTTCTGGCGCAAATTGGTACCCCATGCTTTATGATTATCCCGACGATAAGAAACGGGATTTAGTACAACGCCGCCGTAAATCATTGCTGCGCAGCCTGGTCCAAAGAGTCAAACTCACCAAGCCTCGCTTTGCTGTACCAGCCGCCGGCCCCTGTACTGTTCTTGATCCTCAACTCCTTTATTTGAACAGCGAGGAAGAAGGAATTTTTGTAGATCCCGTTCTAGCCGTTGAGGCCCTCAGCGCCGCCAAGTTGCCTACGAAAGGACTTTACATGGCAGCAACCGACTGTTGGGACAGCAACACCGGCTATCAATCCAATGCACCCGCATCCTTCCGAGTTCCAAGAGCGGAATACATTCGTCAGGCCTCCGCCCGTTTGGCACCTTCCATCGCAGCAGCGCGCGCCGCCGAACTTGCTGCAGGTGCGGATCTTCCTCAATTGCTGACCAATCACTTTCAAACGATGGTTGCGGCACAAACACAAGCCGTTCGCGATCGAATCAATGCAAAACTCCTCTTCATAATTAGTGGACCGCAAGGTGGCGAATGGACTGTTGACTTTAAAACCACCGGAACTACCTACGTCCAGCCGGAAGCCGCCGATGATTGGAATTACCGCATTGAAGTAGAAGACAAGTTAATCTATCCATTCTTGAATGGTACAGAACCGTTCTTTGAGGATCTCCTTCTATCGCTCCGATTCAAAGCCTCCCGGAGGCCCGACGAATATAACGAACCGCTCTATCATTTCCTCTACGAACCTGATCCAAAGAAATTACACGACTGGTATGCCGCTCATTAATCTTTTACTTTCCGAACTTCCCCTCAACACAGCCGTTCGCTTTGAGCATGAATCCATGGCCTTGGTAGTTACCCGCACGCCTGAAGGAGTCACCGCATTTGAAGATGTATGTCCTCATGCCAAGTGGCCCTTGTCCGGTGGCATGGTCGAAGACGGTGTGCTAATTTGCGATGGTCACGGTTGGGAGTTTTCTCTAAAGACCGGACGTTGTTTGAATGCACCTGCCTATTGCCTGTCAGCTGTCACCATTGCGCAGGGAACGGATACTGTCCGCTTGGAATGGGAACACAAAGTCAGGCAAGCTTCAGCTTGTTCTTCCTAAACCTCTTTCCGATATATGCCCCACTGCTAAATTGCGGATTCAAAGTCACGCATTTTCGGTCTTCGTCCGCAGCATGAATTACAACACGTAAGCAAAGGTCTATTAGCATGGGAATGGTTGCACCAAAAGACGAGGTTCAGAAAAGGGCTCCCGCCATCGCAAGCCTTTCTCTGCCCAAAGCACAAACCTTTCGTTTGGTTCAGGCCAAACAATTATCAGAATATGAACAACAGTGGCGTGAACTTTCGGACACATCGATTGTGCCGAACGCGTTCTATGAACCTTGGACGCTTCTGCCCGCGCTTGAGCATCTGGCGGCTAAACAAGACCTGCACTTTCTATTAATATTTGGCCCAACCAGCAAGTACGGAACCGAACCCTTGTGGGGATTCTTTCCACTGCATATTCAAAATAGCTATCTGGGCCTTCCTGTCAAAGTAATGGCATTTTGGCAATACATTTATTGCTTCCTCACCGTCCCACTAATCCACCAATCCCACGCTTTGGAAGTGTTGGAAATGTTCTGGAGTTGGTTTGAATCCAATCCATTTTCCTGCAAGCTTCTCGACACAAACCTGTTTCTTTCAGAAGGGCCACTTCATCCAATTTGGACCGGCTTGTTAATCGGTAGGTATGCCGCAACTCTCAGCGAATATCCAAGAGCATTCTTTACGCCCCAGGGCACTGTAGAGGCCTACTTACTTTCCGCCGTCCGAAAAAAACACTATGACGAGTTCTTGCGATTGGAACGCCGATTCTCCGAACAAGGAAGGCTTGAATACCATCAAGTGGAAACCATAAACGAAATGGATTCCTTCATCGACGATTTCCTTCGCCTTGAAGCGAGCGGCTGGAAAGGCCGTCCCGGCGGAGGTGCTTTTGCGCTCGACCAACGCGATGCCTCCTATCTTCGGAATATTATCCGCAATGGCTTTCTTGAACGTCGAGTCAAGCTCCTAACACTCTCTTTTAATGGCAAGGTGGTGGCCATGAAGTTCAACCTCATGACCGGCGAAGGTGGGTTCACTTTCAAAATCGCGTTCGACGAAGAATACTCCAAATACTCTCCAGGCTTGTTGCTGGAGTTGGAAAACATTCGCCGTGCCTTCAACGACCCGGAAATTCATTGGCTTGATTCCTGCGCTCTGGCCCGCCACCCCATGGCAGATCGCATCTGGAAAGAACGTCGCATGATCCGCCAAAGTCTAATCTCAGATAACTCACGCGCAGGAAACTTCTGGATTTCGGCCTTCCCTTTGTTGCGTTGGGTAAAGAAACAATTCAAGTCTCAGTCGGCACCCAATCATCTGAAGATATCTACGCAGAAAGGAAATAGCTAACCATGGCAGTCGCAACTCAAAACTCCTCTCAACTCTTGGAACTGGATGCCAGCCAATTCCAACGTGACTTTCCTCAACGTGGTTTCAAAGTGCGCCACACGTTGTCCGATCGCCCCGAATTCGATTTGCCCCAGTTGGTCCAACTCGCCCAAAGGTTGCCGGAAAATCAGGTGGAATATTATGCCGGACAGGTTCCGGTAAACCAGGATCCTACAAAGCATCCAAAGAATGGGCTCTCTATTGTTGAAACTGTAAAGAGAATTGAAGAAAGCGGTTCCTGGATGGTTTTGAAGAACGTCCAATCCGACCCCCAATATGGCTCGCTGTTACGTTACGTGCTCGATGATGTATACAAACACGCCACCCCGGCAATGCAAGGCTCCCATCGTGAGGAGGCCTTCATTTTTATTTCCTCGCCCAATGCAGTGACCCCTTACCACTTGGATGAAGAGCACAATTTCCTCCTACAAATTCGCGGATCAAAACATATAAGCCTCTGGGACCCCAAAGACCGGACTGTCCTGCCGGAATCCCAAATAGAGCACATGCTGCAGCGTTGGCACGGCGCGGACTACCACCGCAACATGTCCTATAAAGAAGAGTTCCAGCAACGGGCAAATGTTTATTCACTCAGTCCAGGCGAAGGGCTACACTTCCCCGTTGGCGCACCTCATTGGGTAAAAAATGGTCCTCAAGTTTCAGTGTCGTTCAGTGTAACTTTCCGGTCTGCGTTTTCTGAAAAACAAGCTGTTGTCTACTTCATCAACGGAAAACTTCGCCGCGCCGGATTTAATCCCCTTCCCCCAGGACATTCCGCCTGGAAAGATTTCCTGAAGTTCAATTCGTTTCAAACGGCCCGATCCGCCGCAAAAATGCTTGGTGGCGCTTGGCTCAAAAAGAATCAGGATAAATGGGCATAACAGTATTCTACTTATGCGTCTTTAGAACAAAATGAACACCTCAATCACAGAAAGGATGGGAATTTCTCCAACACCGGGCAAAGCTTTACGCCCGGCGCGGAAGATCCTGTTCATTATCGACAGTATTTGGGGCGTAGGCGGCGCAGAATTGGCGCTTCTTCGGCTGGTTCGCGATCTGCCCGCAGATCGCTTTGAATGCCAAGTAGTCACGTTCCACAGCAGCGAAGGTGCACGCAAACTAATCGATGGATTTCCCTGCCCTGTCCACCATTGGCAACTCAATAATATCTACGATTGGACCGCATGGAAGGTTGCAGCCCGTCTCTACAAGTTCGTTCAAAAAGAGCAATTCGATATTGTACACACTTTTTTTGAAACGTCCGATTTATGGGCCGGACCTATTGCCAAAGCTGCAGGCGCCAAGTACCTGGTCTCCAGTCGCCGCGATATGGGCATTTTACGAAGAAAGTATCATCGAACCGGGTATCGCCTTTTGAGCGGATTTTTTGACCAGATACAAACAGTCTCCGACGGAGTGCGACATTACACGATAGGCACCGATAAAGTAGATGCCAATCGTACCCTAACAATTCACAATGGTATTGACGCGAGCTTGGACGCATCAGTCGTCGACGCCAATCGCCTACGTCAAACCTTAAACATTGATCCAGCTATTCCTGTAATTACATGCGTAGCGAACCTCCGCCGGGTAAAAGGCATCGACGTTCTTGTCCGCGCAGCCGGCATCATCGGGCTACAAGCCAAGGCTCAAATCGTCGTAGCCGGAAATCTTACCCACAACGAGACTGGACGGCAGGAATTCACTCAAGAAGTCATGAACCTGAACCAATCCTTGCCCCTTGAACATCGCGTCCGCTTTATTGGAGAATGTCACGAAATTCCGGCATTCCTTAAGCTCTCAGATATTTTCGTTCTACCATCCAGAAGTGAAGGTCTATCCAATGCCTTGCTGGAAGCTATGGTTTTTTCTTTACCCTGCGTAGCTACCTCTGTGGGTGGAAATCCAGAAGTTGTAGTCGATGGAGAAACAGGATTCCTCGTCGCGCCCGACAGCCCCGAAGAATTGGCTGAGAAATTGTTGGTCCTACTTCGATCCTCTGACTTGCGGCGTAAAATGGGTGATGCAAGCCGCGAACGGATTCTGCATAGTTTCACCACTGAAATGATGGTTTCCAATGTAGTTGACGCCTACCAGCGCATTCTTGAAAGTTAAGTAAATATGAAAGCGATTTCCATTGGCTACCACGACGTTGTCGAAGAACTTGAAACCGGCGACGATCCCTTAAGGCGCTGTCCTGCCTACTATACCCTTAGCCGTAAAAGTTTTCAGAGTCATCTGGATGCCATCCGCCAACAAGCTCCCAACACTGTCGTTGAAACCATCCGTCAGTCTCAAACCTGGCAGCAACATATACCAATCTTCCTAACTTTTGATGACGGCGCCATCGGCTCCTACACTTGCGTTGCCGATGAATTGGAATCCCGCAATTGGCGCGGACACTTTTTCGTAACCTCTAGCTGGATTAATAAAACGGGATTCATGAACCCTTCGCAAATTCGCGAACTTCACCAGCGTGGACATGTCATCGGTAGCCACACCCATTCCCATCCTGACCGTATGTCCAACTTATCTTGGGCCAGTCTGCTTGAGGAATGGTCTCTCAGTTCCAAAATTTTAAGCGACATCCTAGGCGATCCTGTAAAAGTAGCTTCAGTAGCCGACGGATATTACTCAGAAAAAGTAGGTAAGTCAGCAGCCGAATCAGGCATTGAAGTACTCTTCAACTCAGAACCCGTGCGCAGAATCTCCACCGTCGATGGCTGCTTGATCCTAGGTCGCTATTCGATAAAGGCGGACACTCCGGCAGTCACCTCCGGCGCAATTGCAGCAGGAGCATTTTGGCCAAGTTTGCGGCAAACAGGTCTATGGGAAGCCAAGAAAGCCATGAAAGCCATCGGAGGCGATTCCTACCTCACCATCCGCAAGTATTTATTATCTGCCAGAGCCCAACACTAGAGCCTCCGTCACCACTTTCCCGATCCAACAGGAATGCGGTTTCACCCCCAGCAGATTCACAACCGTGGCTGCAGTATCAAACGTATCCACCGGCCTCTTTAGTTCCCTACCCTTCTCCACCCCTGGGCCCGCCAGGATCCATGGAATTTCCACATGCGCGGTCGACATGCCACCATGTGACTTCGCTTGTCCTCCATGGTCCGCGGTAACCAGAATTGCTGTATCTGATTCCAACCCCGCCCTTTTCACTGCATCCATCACACTGCCAATCAAAGCATCGGCAGTCGTCACCGCCGCGTAATAGTCTTCCGTCCACCAGCCCTTATTGTGCCCTGCATGATCCACATCGTCCAAATGCAAGAATAACAGCGCTGGTTTCTCTTGGACCCACCAGGCAATGGCGCGCTCAGTAGCCTCTTTCGAGCCCTTCACTCTTTCCTTTACATTCATTACGTTCGGTTCCATAAGCCTTCCAAATCCATCCCAGTCGTGGATGATCCCCATTACCATTCCTGACTTGGCCGCACGCAGCACGCTGAACATCGTCGGAAAGGTCCCTTCAGGTCCCTGGCAAACCGGTCCTAAATCAAACTTCGATGGCATCCATTCATTGGAAGTAATCCCATGGTGCGCTGCCGTTACCCCCATAATCATCGAAGCCCAATTTGGGCTCGAAACAGTGGGAATCACTGCGCGCGCTTTCAACGTCCATGCCCCACGGTTCATAAGCTGATGAAGTCTGGGAGTTGAGGCTTTCTGCAGCGCTGCACCACCCAGTCCATCTACACCGATCACAATCAAGTGTTTCGGCTGAGCCTGCGCCAGCGCAACAAATCGGCATAGGGGGGAACCTCACGGCTCCTCCCCTGCCACACCACCGGACATGCGGGTCCGCATCCGGCGGTTCGGTGGGTTGAGCAATCAACGA
>JAYTTF010000193.1:0-53982 GCA_043745195.1 Bryobacterales bacterium
GACACGATTTGCCGAGTTGCGCAAACGGGGTGTGAGTCCGGATCTTGCCGCGAAAACGGCAGGCAGTTCTCACGGCCCGTGGCGGCTGGCAGATTCACCCGGGCTCCATATTGCGCTGCCTAATGCCTATTTCGACTCGCTCGGGATTCCGAGATTAACCGTTCGTTGATTGCTCAACCCACCGAACCGCCGGATGCGGACCCGCATGTCCGGTGGTGTGGCAGGGGAGGAGCCGTGAGGTTCCCCCCTATGCCGATACTGCGGTCAAGTTTTCAGGAAGCGACTAGAATTCCAGGCGCAGACCCATGGTGATTGCTCGAGCGCCAACTTGCGGACCGGTTGGTCTGCCGAAGTTTGCGTTTCCAACTACGCCATTTACGCCACCAAAGCGTGTGCGGTTAAACAAGTTAAACGCATCAGCCCGGTAGTTTAGGACTACTGGATTTCTATCGTTTTTGAATAACGTAGTCTTCTTGATAATACTTATGTTTTCAAAAGCGATCATTGGTTGCCGGAAGTCATTGTGATACAAAGCCGCGTTGCCAAGAGTAAATGGCGCCGCCGTCGTGAATGCCGCCGCATTGAAAAACCGGATGGCCGGGTTGTTCGGATCCAGCGTATCGTAGGCAACGCCAGTGCGGATTGGACCCGATCCCACGTTTGCCTTGGTTGTTGTTGAAAACAGCGTCGCGGCCAGAGGATTCCCTGGGGTTACCAACTGAATCAAGTTGCCGCTGTAGTAACGTTGGGCACCACTAAGTATCCAGCCGCCAACAACACCATTGACGATCCGGTTGGAACTGCCCAGGAACCGTTTCCCATTCCCAAAAGGCAGATCGTATGACCAAAGCAAATTGAAGACATGTGGCTGATCGAAGGGCAGGAAGGATTTCATGTCATTCAAGTTGTAGGCATCCTGTGCGCCGATATTGAAATGCTGACTGAAGATCTGACGCCAGTGGTTGTTCCCCAACGACTTGGACCAAGTATAGGTTGCAAGCAACTGGAGGTTGCCAAAACGGCGTTCTACTTTTGTCTGCAGTGAATCATACCAGGTCTTACCATCCCCCGAATTGCGGCTCAGCACATCAGTATACTGTGGGAAGGGGCGAAGCGATTGTGCAACCGAACGGTTACCGAAGCCTACAAATGGTACCCGTACATTTGCTGCCACTGCAGCCGGTGATGTCACCGTTTGTGTCAGCAGGCTACCTTTTGTAAGTTCACTTGTCGGCAACTGGTTCAACTGAATAGTCGAGTTCAGACCTGAACCGCGATTTGCAACATAACCAATTTCAAACAAGAATTTCTTAAATTCCTGTTGAATTGTGAAGCTCCAATTGTAAACGCGCGGTGCCTTGCCAAAGTGATCACCAAGGTAATCAGCACCCTGAAAATTAGATTGGGTTGGGTCTAAGTTTGGGGCTGGCCTGTACGTTGCAGAAACGGGAATTCCGCCATCCCAATTTAGCACTGGATCAACACCGTTACCGATCAGAGTGTTGCTGCTTGCGAAGCCTTGACGGCAACCACAACCACCATTGCCCAGAGTCTGATAGTAGATTCCCCAGCCACCACGAATTACGGTTTTAGAGGAGGCTTGGTATGCAAAGCCTAAACGGGGTCCAATGTTGGAGAAATCTGTTGGAAATGGACGCAAAGTGTTAGCACGCCCTGGGCCAGTTCCATAGAACTCAAGCGCACCTGGCAAGCCACCCGCCGCACTGTTGGGCTTGGTCAGGTTGATCCCAGAATAAGTACCATCACCAATATGAAAACCAATCGGCACTTCGTAGCGCATTCCAAGGTTCAATGTCAGCTTCTTGGACAAACGGTAGTTATCGTTGAAATATCCCGCCGCGTAACGATACTTGACTGTAGCGAAAAGCACAGGAAGGACTGTGCGATTAGCAGTGTCTGCACCGCCAAGCAAAAGGCTGGCAAATTCGTGACCGCTGCCAGACGTGCTGTTTGGAATTGCCGTTTGAGCACGGTTAAAGAAATACTGACCATTGGAACCTGCAAGGTCAAATCCAAACGTTGTTAGGTAACGATAATCCCAACCGAACTTCATTTCATGTTTACCTTTGATAAGGTTGAAACCCTGAGTGGTCATCCATGTATCATTGTCCTGCCCGCCATTGGCGACCTTACCATCTTGCACGCCGTAAGGCGACAAACCAGCTTGACCGGAAAAGTTAATGCGAGGCGTCGCATCGCCTTCGGCGGGAATTCCCGGAATCCCTAGTTTTGAACCAAAACCGCGCTGAGCAGGATTGTCCCACCCTTGCCGCGTTGTCGAATAACCGAACGTTGTGTGCAATAAGAGGGTAGGCCGAATAGATAGGTCATGGTTCACTCGGTAATTGGAAGGAAATTGTTTGGCCGATCCCAATCCGTTTCCAATTGGCCCGTTAAAGTTTGTTGTCGCTAATGTTGCGCCATCTTCCTTGCTTACAAAGAACGATAGCCGATTTCCGGGAGTAAAGGCATGATCAAACTTTAGGCTCCAGATGTATTGTTCAATCGCCGAGGTATTTACAAAATCATAATTGCCCAGCAATGTAGATCTTGTTGGATCGGGAATGAATGGGATAAGGTTCTTAGATACCGTGCTGAACCGGTTCGCAGGAATGCGGTTGCCAGGAAACGGAGTACGCGTCGCACCGCTTGTTGTTGCCGGATCATAAATAAGCTGAGCACCTAACTGCGAAAAGTCGCCCTGCTTCATCAACGCCGTTGGTACAGTGCTCAGCGGAAAGCCGATGTCTGCTGGAAGAAGTCGCTGTGAGTAGGTGTAATAGAAAAAACTCTTGTTCCTTCCATCGTAAATTTTCGGGACAAAAATCGGCCCCCCTCCAGCTCCGCCGATTTCATTCTGGCGTTCTTTGGGTTTCCCCAAACCTTGAGCCTTGCGCGCCCAAGCGTTTGAGTTCCAAATATCCCGGCGCATGTTTAAAAAGGCTGTCCCGTGGTACCAGTTGTTGCCACTCTTGGTGACGTACATTTCCACACCGCCGCCAAAACGGCCATATTCTGAAGAGTAGGTACCAGTCAATAACTTGAATTCACCAAACATTTCAGCGGAGGGCATATTGAACACCACACCACCAGACTCTGGAATAATTGCTGAAGCGCCATCAATTTGAACTTCCTGACCGCGGCCACCGGACCCGGAAATCGAAACTTCAGCGCCAGCGTTTACCCCGGCCATATAGCTCACGAATGCGCGTGGGTTACGGATGCCGCCGGTGAACAACGGCAGGTTGTTCATGAATTTCGGCGAAAAAGTCTGACCCTTTTCACTTGTCGTTGTCTCAAGCAGCGGTGCCTCAGCGGTAACGTCTACCGTCTGCATCACATCTCCCACTTCGAGCTTCAGGTCTAAATCAAGACGTTGGGCGATACGAATTTCAAGGTTTTGCCGGTTCAGTTTCTTGAATCCGGCTTTTTCAACGACCACAGTGTATACGCCGGTTGGAACCGTTGGGAACGCATAGATCCCAATTTCATTCGATACCGTTTCCAGCTTTTGACCAGAAGCGACATTGGTGGCAGTCATTTTCGCGCCTGGAACGCCGCCCCCATTCGAATCGGCTACCGATCCGCCGATTGACCCTGTTGCGGTTTGGCCGAAACTGAGCGTTGCGCTCCAGAATAAGCCTAGCGACACAGCTAAGATTCTCTTTGACATTATTGCACTCCCTGAAAGTTTTTCATGTTGCTCCGTATTTGAGCGAAGTCCACAACCCCGCTACTTCATAGCATCCAATAGATTAGTAGATTATAACCTAAATGAAATAATACTAGTACCCCTAAGATCTCCCCGATGAGGTGGGAGCGCCCTATGACATCTATCGGCTCTCCATCCTGAAAACATTTGGGAACCCGTCAAATCATCTATCTGTACCCGCTCATCCCCCCAAATAGGCCCGTTCACAAGAAAGCACTGCTTATCCTTTATATACGGTGCCAAACTGAAGGCACAATGCGCACGCTAACGCTTTCTATCCTATTCATTTGCCTATCGCTAAGTCTCAAAGCCCAAACTGGTTCCATTGGCGGAACCGTCACGCTGGCAACCAACGGCGATCCGCTACACCACGCAAGAGTCTTGCTGCTGCCCCTGGGGAAAAGCGTGGACACTGACGAATTCGGCAAGTATGAATTTACAAATGTGCCACCAGGCAAGTACGAAATTGTGGCCCATATGATGGCACTCAGCGACACCCGCCAAAAAGTAGAAGTCACCGCTGGATCCACCGTTTCCGCAAATTTCACAATGTCCTTAGGAGCAATCAAGCAGGAACTCACCGTCACTGCATCAGGCAAACAGGAAACTCCGCTTGAGGCCTTCAGTTCCACAAGTTCCCTCGATTCCCTCGATCTCGCCGCGAAAGCAGCAACCTCTTTAGGAGATGTTTTAGACAAGGAAACCGGCGTCAACAAGCGCAGCTATGGCCCAGGAAATTCCCGGCCCGTTATCAGAGGTTTCGATGGCGACCGTGTCCTTGTAATGCAAGACGGCATGCCCACCGGAACTCTATCGTCGCAATCGGGAGATCACGGGGAACCGGTTGACCCAGCATCGCTGGAACGTGTCGAGGTGGTTCGAGGTCCTGCAACATTGTTATATGGAACCAGTGCACTGGGAGGAGTGGTGAACATGATCACAGGTCACCATGAAATGCACCATGAGCCACATCAAGGTGCAAGCGGCTATATCACAGGAATTGGCGGCACCAACAATGGATTGGGCGGCTTATCCGGCGGCTTGGAATATGGCGTTAGAAAATGGGTGTTCCATTTGCAAACGGGCGGACAGCGCACTGGCGACTACGCTTCTGCTACTCAAAAGATTTTTAATTCCGGATCGAACAACGTCGGCGGTAGCGGGGGCATGGCGAAGTATTCGGAAAAGACCTTTTTCCATGCCTCCTACAATACACAGCAGGGAACCTATTACATCCCCTTTGACCCTTCAGACCCCGATGCGGAAAAACCATCGATCGAATTTCGCCGCCACAATGTGCGCTTCGGCGGTGGCCTTCGGAATTTGGCCACTGGCCTGGATGGATTGAATTACAGCGTGAACTACTCCGACTGGAACCATAAAGAGGTTGTTAACAGAGTGATTGGTACGGAGTTTTTCAACAAGTCCCTCACCTACCGATCTGTGTTCGATCAACGCAAGAAAGGAGCGTTAAGCGGCAGTTTCGGGTTTGCCGGAATGCATCGGGATTACAAGATTGAAGGTGAGGAAAAAATTGCTCCCAACACCACCCAGGACCAGTTTGCTGTCTTCGCAGTGGAAAGCCTGACCTTCGACAAAGTGAAATTTCAATTCGGCGGACGGATTGAAAACAATCAGTTCCATCCAGAAACAGGCAAGCCACGCAGCTTTACGGGATTTTCCGGTGCCGCTGGCATCAGCGTTCCTGTATGGAACGGTGGTGCGCTGGTCGGCAATTACTCGCATTCCTATCGTTCGCCGGCTTTGGAAGAACTCTATAACCTGGGGCCTCATGCCGGAAATCAGACTTATGAAATCGGCGCGTCTAACCTGACGAGGGAACGAGGGGATGGCGTGGACGTTTCCCTTAGGCATCAGGCGAGCAGGATCCGAGCCGAGTTGAACACGTTTCACTATAGTTTCGACAATTTTGTATTCTTAGCTCCAACCGGTGCTATTCAAAACGGCTTGATAGTTGCCCGCTATTCCCAAGCCAGCAGTCGCTATCAAGGCGCTGAGGCCCGTTTGGCGTTGGCGTTGAATTCCGCACTATGGTTGAATTTAGGGTTCGATGCGGTTGACGCCAAGATCAAAAAGGAAAGCCTGCCACTGCCAAGAATTCCACCGCTCAGAGGACGGATTGGCATTGACTACCGCCGCAAAGGTTTCAGTCTTTCCCCCGAATTGCTATTGAGCAATAAGCAGGACAAAATCTTCACAACCGAAACGCCAACCGCAGGCTTTGTGCTTTTCAATGTGAAGGCCAGCTACGTGATTGCCAAAGCTCACACATTGCACCAATTCGGAGTGAACTTTTTCAACACCGGCAATGTACTGAATCGGAACCATCTTTCTTTCATCAAGGAATTCGCCCCGGAGATTGGCCGTGGCATGCAAGTTTCCTACACCATGCGCTTCTTCTAAGCTTTCAAATTGCCTTGGGCGGGTTGGTAACTACTAAAGCTTGCGTGCCTGCCTCCTCTGTTCCGCGATAGGAATGGGGAACAGAGGAATCGAAGTAGGCACTGTCTCCAGCACTTAGATCGAACACTTCGGCTTCCAGTTGCAGTTTTAAACTCCCACGAATCACGTATAACAGTTCGCCTCCATCGTGGACGTGCTGGTCTGGTTGGCCGTCTAAGCGCACAGGAAACTCGGCGATGTATGCCTGCATCAGCTTGCTTTGGGATCCAAATGCCAGGCACTCAAAGAAATAGAATGGGTTCGGTTTGTCACTGCGATCAGGAAAACGCATTCGCGAACCAGCTCTATCTATTGTTATTAGTTTCCGGTGAGTTGCTCCAAAAAAATGATCCAGGCTCACATCAAACACCATTGCTATCCTAGCCAGTGTTCCTAGAGTTGGAACCATTTTGCCGTTTTCCAATTGAGACAGCATGGAAGCCGATAAACCAGTATGGCTGCCAAGATCAGCAAGGCCAATTTTCTTCCTCAGACGAAGTTGACGGATTTTAGCCCCAATTTCATAGTCAGAGAGCACCCTACGAATGGTTTCTTCGCCGTTTTCCGCTACACTTAACAAGTTGCTCATAATTTTATTATAGCTGAATCGAAGTTTAGTATTACTGATCTTTTTCTTTACTCCTCCCGAAATTTAAGAGATCCTCGTTACAGGAAGGTAAATCGAATTGACCACAAGTGACAGTATCAGGCCGTATGCGAACACAGAAGACGATGCTTTAACGGAACTGGCTCGCAGCGGCAACCAAGAAGCATTCTCAGAACTGATTGTGCGAACAGCACCCAGTTCCTTAAAATTAGCTTATTCGATATTGCGTGATCGGGAAGAAGCGGAAGACCAAGTCCAAAACGCATCTTTCAAAGCATGGCAGCACGTCGGTAAGTTTCAGCAGGAAGCACGTTTCTCAACCTGGTTCACCCGCATTGTTGTGAATCAATGCCTGATGCGTCTTAGAAAGGTTAAGCGCACCCCAGTTGTCGCCATAGACTCCACTTGGCCTGGTGAAGATCGCCCAATGCTGGAGCCAGTGGACCAGCGTGTCAATGCAGAAAATAATTTGGGCCGCGAACAATTGAAAGCTGTCCTGGCAAAGGAGATTACAAGAATTCCACCATTGTTCCGGTCGGTATTGTTGCTGCGCGATGTTCAAGGGATGCCGATTCCTGAAGTTGCTTCCAACCTGGGTATTTCAGTCCCAGCAGTGAAGTCCAGACTCCTGCGCGCTAGATCGGAATTGCGAGAACGTCTGCAGAAGCATTGCGGAGTGAAAGGCATTGCAACGTTAACAACCGAAGAACGGCTGAATCATTGTTAAAACCCCTCCGTACGCTTGACGTGGGTGTTGTGCTTGTGAAAAACTCTAGCCAACACTCAGTCTTAGGAGGACTTTAGATGAGAAGATTATCAATATTTGCAGTCTTTGCAATATGTTGCACAGTAAACGCTGCGTCGAACCTTTCGGTTGGCAAAGCGGACATGAAGTCGGTTGGGCAACTGGCATTCGCCCCACATGGAATTTTGTTGGTTGGCGATGCAGTAGGTGGAGCGATTTATGCTCTAGACACAGATGACGACAAAGCGTCCACTGGCATGGCAGTGGACATTAAAGGCGCAAACGTCAAGATTGCAGCGTTGTTGGGCACTGCTCCTGATCTAATTTTGATCAACGATATTGCGGTTAACCCTCTTTCGCACAAAGTCTATTTTTCCGTTTCCCGTGGGCGAGGCCAAGATGCAACGCCGGTGCTTTTGCGCATGGACGCTGCTGGCAAATTTCAGGAAATTGGCTTAGACAAAGTGAAGCATTCTAAAGTTGAGCTGCCAAATGTTCCTGCAGCCACAGAAGGACGCCAGAACAAGCGGTTGGAAGCCATTACCGATTTGTCGTATGTCGATGGCAATGTAATTGTTGCAGGAATCTCCAACGAAGAGTTTGCATCCACACTCCGCTCCATTCCTTATCCTTTCACCGATGCAGGCAAGCGTACCAATGTTGAAATTTTCCATGGTGCACATGGCCGGTTTGAAACAAATGCGCCGGTTCGAACATTCGTTGCCTACAAGATTGCTGGAAAACCGAATTTACTGGCCGCATACACCTGCACTCCGCTAGTGAAGTTCCCAATTTCTGACTTGAAGGCAGGCCAGAAGGTGATGGGGACCACGATTGCTGAATTGGGTGCGGGCAACCGTCCAATGGACATGATTGTCTATTCCAAGGGCGGTGCTGATTTCATTCTGATGAACAATTCCAGCCGCGGTGTGATGAAGATCGCAACGGCTAAAATTGAATCTTACGAAGGAATTACCAAGAAGACAGACATTACCGGCGTTCCTTACGAAACGTTGGCTGAATTCAAAGGTGTAGAACAATTGGATTCCTACGATGCTACACGCGCTTTGATGCTGGTTCGCGGCGAAGCTGGATCGTTGGATCTAAAAACAATCGCGCTTCCGTGAAGTTCATTCTGTTAGTTATAGCCGCCGCCATCCATTTACATGCTTCTGAAATCCGCATGGAGATGGTGGGCGGCGGTTATGTTTTTAGAGTGGCGAAAGCAGTACACCCAAGCGGTACTATCGTCGTTACAGTGGATCAACCGGATGCCGTTGCGATGCTTGGCTCATTAGTGAACCAGGGGCAGGATTTGCTATTCACCCCTCGGTTTCCGCTTATTCCCGGATTGAAATACCGGGCATTGTACAAGCCTAAGAAAGGCACAAGTCAAACTACAGTTTTTGAAATCCCCAAACCTTATGTCGCTCCCACAACAGTTGTGGAACAAATCTTCCCTACCACTGATTCTCTTCCAGAAAACCAGCTCAAAATCTATGTCCACTTTTCAGCTCCAATGCGCAAGGGAGATGTTTATCAACATGTCCGGTTGCTGGATAGCAAAGGCAAGAAAGTAGAATTGGCGTTCCTGGAATTAGATGAGGAATTATGGGATCGTGACGGCAAGCGCATAACTTTGCTGTTTGATCCAGGCCGCATAAAACGCGGCGTGCTGCCGCTGGCTGAAGTCGGTGGCGCTTTGAAGCCCGGCGAACAGTACAAAATCGTAGTGGATTCCAGTTGGCCGGATGCCGCAGGAAACCCGCTGGCCAAGGGTTCTGAAAAATGGTTCAAAGCGGTGCAGTCGGATCGGGTTTCGCCAGATATTGCTGCTTGGAAAACCACAGCGCCTGCTGCGGGCTCCAGCCAACCATTAGCTCTGGAGTTTACGGAGCCTTTAGATGAAGCGCTGCTGAACCGCATGATCGTTGTGAAGAATAGAAGCCAAGCGGTGATCGAAGGAACGGTGGCAATTGATAAAGAGGAAACGCGTTGGCACTTCCACCCCAAAACCAATTGGTTGGCTGGGCAATATTTTCTGGAGATCGACACAGCACTGGAAGATCTGGCTGGCAACAAAATTGGGAAGCTATTCGATGTGGATGTTTTTGACAAAATCGACACTACCCTTCGGACACCCAGAGTGACAATCCCGTTTACCGTGAAGTAGCAAGCAGCGCCAAAAGTGCCCAAGCGGAAGTGGAAATCCTTTGGGCATAACTTTGCGCGCCGCTGGGACGTGTGGTCTCAGGCCAGCCGCCATCCAATTGCTGGGTCTTGAGCAGATAATCCCGACCACGTTGCCGTACTTGTTCGTCCACGCCCCTTGAAGGCAACGCCAACAGAGCAATGGCGGTATCAAACGCCTCGGCCGGCGAATTCTGAAATGGACCGAAGCCACCTTCGCTTCCCTGCCCCTTCAATAAAAGGTCAAGCCACTTTGTCTGCCCATTCATCACGAAGGCAGCAGCCTCCAGGGTGGATTGTGGAGTCCGGCTATGAAGATATGCATCTGCCAGTTTGATTGAAGACTTGTACTTTAGAGGCGCAGCCCGCTCCAGAGTATTGCGGGCTACCAAAGTCGCCAGCGTTGTCCCGTAAGTAGCCGGAGAACCGAGGTTGTCAGCGGCTTCCACAGGCCAACTGCCATTGGCCGATTGCAGCAGAATCAACGAATCCGCAACCTGTCGTGAAATTCCTAATCCGCTTTCCATCAAAGCTGATGTGAATTGAATTCGAGCTAACATTGGATTCGTGAATCCCGCATTTTCCTGCTTCTTATCCCAATCTTTTGGATTCTTCAGCCATTCCAGCGTATTCACCAATGCGGCGGAGGGAACCTTTAAACCCAACTTTCGAGCGACGAATAAAGCACGGGCCCCATCGCCATTGTTATGGCATGAAAAGCAGCTATTTGCTGGGCGCCACTGCGCAACTTCGCGACTAAGAAAATCTACGGCACTCTGCTCTGGGGACGCTGCGATTAGAGAGAAAGCAAAGCAAAACACCAATGTTGGAATCCGTTGCAAGTACCCAATATACTGCTTCACGGCAAATCGTAGAGCCTTCGCGCAATCGGGATATGGCGTTGTTTCGCTTTCAACTGATATTGATTTCCGCGAACTCGCATTTCGTATTGGCTGCTCCAATTCCTTTGCTCCAAAACTTGGGCTTGTGCTTTCTGAAATGTTTCTTGCGCTTGTGGTAGCCACTGCTGCACGTTCATTCATGCGGTCCATCAATTGTTTTTCATTGGCCTGCTCCAAGGCTAGATCTTTGCCTGCCCAAGGAAGCCAACGCAGCCTGGTAATCTTTGCGCGACTCTCTTTTACTGAATGCACTAAGCGATCATGCGCCTCTCGCGCTTTCTCCAGTTCCGCTGTCCGCATTTGGAGATCCGCTTCCAGTTGGCTGAGCAGTACTAGGGCTGTTCTGAAGGGTCATTTTGACTAGCCCACGATGGAAATCTAAAAGTGTCACCCATGTGACCAGTCCGGACCTGTACCGAATCTCAACAGCGGACTGGGTTCGGAAGAATCCCGATTCCCATCGGGGGCCAGTCGATGACCCCAAGTGAACAGTGTTGCATTTAGGGTCCATTCACTGGGGTAACTAACCCCTCAAGGGTGATTTCTTTTTGCTGCTATTTGCTACTTAAAGTTATCTCTCGCGCGACGAACTTACATCACAATTGCGACATAAAGAATTCACCTTAGTCGGACTAATATTAGTGTTGTAAATACCTAGTACGCATGATAGAATTTTGATGATTAAATACAGGATTCATAGTACTTTTCTGGATCAAAGCGTGATTATTAGCATTATATGGGCTATGAGTACCAGGATAAATTTTTATCCGGGATTTGAAACCGATAGGATAGAAAATTCCCCCCAGATTGGTCGCCCAACTTGCCCGTCTGAAACAGTAACCCCACTTTACCCGATTTTTGTACGAGTAAATAACTATAGGAGATCTTTAAGATGAAACTTTTCACTCTATTATTTGCGGCGACGGTGTTTGCAACCGTCTCATTCGCGCAAATCCCAATCAACACCGTTAACGTCTGCCCTCCGGCTGTTCCTGGTGGCCCGGTATGCAATCCAAATGCCGGCGGTCCAGTGGCGCCGCAGCCGACATTTGTCCCCTGCACGCCGACCGTGAACACGCTGCTAAACACCAATTGGGCTTTTAATACCTTCGGGGGTGGCACAGATGGCAGAGCTCAAATCGGCACCTTCGCTGCTACGACAAGCGGCCGGGGATATGTGGTTATTAATGGAACAATGAGCACGTTAGAGGTTGGTTTCAGTCCATTTTCTGGCGGAGCGCTCCAACGGCTGGCCTCTTTCACTGGCTCAATGGACGGCCTTTGCTTGGCAGGCACTAACACCTTGGCTGCTGGAACTATACAAATTGCCGATGGGCTTGGTGGTTCCATTTTAACTTGGTCGTACCCCATCACTGCAACCATCGGGTTGGATCGAAGTATCACATACGCCGTAACTGCGGTAAACCTCTTGAACTTTCGTAGATACGGTGCACTTGATCCGGCTGCCGGAGGAGGAACCAACAATACCAATGGCTATGGGTATAACAACACCTATAATACTAGTGGAACGGCAAATCAGCTTGTTAGCCAACTTGCTTGCCCTGCCGGCGCGGAAAGTACGGTTCTGAGTTCGCTATTTGGTTACTCGGCTGGCGCAGGGACGCAGTTGATCTTCACTCCAGGGCCAGGCGCGGTAGGAACCGTTACAGGACGGTTGATCGCGAATAACAACAATGGTGGGGTGACTACAACCGGCAATCCTTTCCCTACCAACCCGAACGGTACCGAAGTGGGAACCTATCAAGTTTATCCGGGGTGCACCGGATTCACGATGAACTTTCCTCTCATTGTCGGCGGTCGTATTATCGGATCCAATTTTGAAGGAGTTTTTGCTGCTGGAGACTTCTCCAGACTCTTCATTCTGGGCCTGAATCAGGCAGGCGATGGCGGTACAATTTTTGGTGCCATTGCTTTGGGCCGCAACACTAGTGCACCTGTTCTCGATCCCTTCCCGCCTGTGCCAACGGGAAGGTAAGAAAGGTTGATGAAGCATACTCCCGGATATCCGGGCAGTGATTAACCACTGTCCGGACGTCTGGGGAAAACAATTAAGCAACAAAGCTCCTCCCCCGAAAAAAGACCGGCGGTTTCCTGTAGGGCCGCCGGTTTTCTTATTCCCGGGACAGCTTACATAAAGTAGTCTTTCACCTTGTCAAACAAGCTCTTTCATTCGAGGCCGGTAACGTCTCGTTCAACTGCTCCAGCAACTTCCTCTGATCTCTAGTCAACTTCTCGGCACCCGCACTTCAATGTGCACGAATAAATCGCCACGCCCATGCCAGTTCAGCACCGGGATCCCCTTGCCGCGTAGCCGTACATCGTCGCCATGCTGCGAGCCTTCGGTAATCGTGACGCAATCAAGCCCATCGAACGTCTGCACATCGGCACGCGGCAGTGCAGATCGGCGTCCTTGCGGTCGAAAATCGGATGCTCGTTGACGCGCAGAACGACAAACAGATCCCCTGCCGGCTTTAAGAAATACGGTCTGCTGCAGCGGATCATCCATCAAGCGAGCGTGGCCAAATAACTGGACCGAGCCAGAAGTCTCAGCAGGTTTCAACCAAAGGTGATCAAGCAACACCAAACAACACTCATTTCATTTTCTTGGGCAATCGCCAAGCCATCTTTGAAGTCAGCGACGAAGGTCGCATTCAGGCCAATGATTTCACCAGAAGAATTGAAACTAGGGGCAGCGCCGCCATCAGCCAATAGGAACCTTACAACGCCCTGCACTCCAGCTTGCTTCAGTTCTCTGAAAACCTTCGTCATTGCTGTCTTTGATTGGGAGGCCCCAAGGTGCTCCCATGTTGGAACCGCGCCGAAGTCACGACGATATTCAAACCAGGCCAAGTTAGCAATAGGAACAAAGCCCCGCTCGTTTTTCAAATCAATTAATGGGGTTGGACGAGAGGACCGGCAACTCATCATTACTGCAAAAAGAAGCGTCAGAGCTTGGGTTCTTCGAAGCAATAAAGCGTTCCCCTGGTGCGAAGATACATCCGATTTTCAACAATCGCCGGCGTGGCAAATACGTCATCCTCCAAATCATTCGTAGAGGCAATCTCCCACTGCGGGCCCGCCTTAATCACCGTGACTTTGCCCTGCTGACTTAGGAAATACACCTTGCCGGCCCCAGCCACTGGAGACGCGTAATACGTATCCAGAGCTCCGGTCAAACGTTCCTGTTTGAAGATCTCGCCGGTCTTGGGATCAAGCGAAGTAAGGACTCCTCCGTCCTTGATCAAATACATGACACCCTGATAAATCAGCGGCGATGGCGAGTTGGGTAGAAACTTTTGAAGGCGCCATTTTACGTAGGTATTCGTTATGTCACCTTTGCCACCATGCTGAATGGCAATCAATGCGTTGCGGGCAGATCGGCGAGCGCGATAGAAGCTCCAATCTTTTTCAGTCAGATGGCCTTTGCCGTTCAAATCCATTAGATAGAAGCCTTTTTGCAATCTGGTTTCAATCTCTGCTTCAGTGATTTTTCCATCCTTATCAACGTCGTACTTCGCCAAAGCCTCCTCCCAGGTTGGAGTCTCCGTCGGAGTTTCTGCATCCCCACCACCTTCCCAGCCATGGGCGAAAATCATATCGCCATCTATCACTGGAATGGATTTTGGCTGCCATGAAAAGCCTCGGGCGAACCATAGCTTTTCCCCTGTTGCAGCAAGGTAGGAAGTCACTTGATAGGCTCCAGGAACGATCAGTTCAGCAGGGGCTGATTTCGGCATGAAAATTGCTGGAGTAACATAGCTCCGAGTGACTTCTGGCCGGTCAACCTTCCAACGCGTCTTGCCGCTGTTTTTATCAAGGGCAATCATGAAGGACCCCGAATCCTGATCGCAAACCAGGATCAAAAGATCCTTGTAGAGAATGGGCGAAGAGCCGTGCCCATTCACATTGTTGAATGGCCCAAGCGGAACGCGCCAACGCTCCTGACCCGCTTTGCTATAGGACAAAAGGCCATAGTCACCAAAGAATACGTAAACATTTTCACCATCCGTTACTGGACTCGGCGACGCTGGGGAATTGGTGGGCTGATACCGTTCCAATCTTGGACGTGGAGCTTCCTTACGCCACAGAAGTTTTCCGCTGTTACGATCAACCGCAAATGTAAAAAGCTTGCCACCTTGGTCGACAACTTTTTCCCGCCCCGCATCGGCACGGGCTCCGCCTTCCGATCCAGTTAAGAAAATGATGTTGCCGGCAACAACGGGCGAAGAATGACCCGGCAAAATCGCCGTCTTCCACACAACATTTTTCGATGGTCCAAGGGCCGAAGGCAACCGGGTGGCATCACTGACACCGCTGCCGTTGACTCCACGAAATTGAGGCCAATCCGCAGCGTGAAGCGGCATTAGGAATAACCAAATCAGAAAAATCATTTTCATCATCATACCTTTCTTGCCCGTCCTATAATGGACTATGTTTATTCGTCTTCTTGTAGCTGTTCTTCTAAGTGCAACTTTTTGTTTAGGACAGAATTCCGATTGGGATGAACCATTTCCACCGCACCGCATAGCTGACAATCTTTATTATGTCGGCTCACGAGGATTGTCCACCTATTTAATCACCACATCAAAAGGGCACATTCTGATTAACTCCAGCTTCGATCGGACTGTTCCTATCATTAAGTCCAACGTTGAAAAGCTCGGCTTCAAGTTCTCAGATATCAAGATCCTTTTAGCAAGCCATGCCCATGACGATCATGTTGCGGGACATGCCATGATCCAGAAAATGACTGGAGCCAAGGTTTATGTTATGCGAGGGGACGACGACGTTGTAGCTTCCGGCGGCAAGGGAATGTACTTATACAAATCCCGCTGGACCCCGGTTAAGGTGGATCGCGTTTTGGAAGATGGTGAGGAAGTGCAGTTGGGCGAAGCCACGCTGAAAGCTCGCTTGACGCCAGGGCATACCCGAGGTTGCACCACCTGGACAATGGAAGCTTCCGACAAAGGACGCAAACTGGCAGTGATTATTATTGGGAGCCCTAACGTGAATCCTGGCTTTCAATTGGTAAAGAATCGCGAATACCCTGGCATTGCTTCCGACTACGCCAGAGCGTTTGAAGTTTGGCGATCATTGCCTTGCGATATCTATTTGGGGGCGCATGGGAACTATTACGGAATGGAGGAGAAGGCGAAGTTGCTTGGAACTTCAGAAACCAATCCGTTCATCGATCCCAAAGGGTACAAGGAATTTATTCGTGATCGCGAGCAGAACTACCGAAGGATTTTGATGGAGCAGAGTAAATAGACCCCAAGCTGCAGACGCACTGCTGCCTCGCGAACGGATACAAGAATTCTATTCAACTGGCGTTCCTCCTTTCATCCTCTGGACTGCCACCCTCAGCAGCCTTGCCTTTTATAGCTCCCGTACACGGTGCTCAGCCATGTTTGGGATTCAGATTCCATTCAGAACGCCAGAAGAGTTTAATCACCCTCGAGGACTAGATCATTTGGGAAGTTGCTGGCCAGCAATTTGTCTTCCTGTATGAAGCGTCTCATAGGTTTTAAAAACGTAGCCGTTGTATTTTCGGCAAGCGTATGAAAAGAGGGCAAATTGAGTTATAGCACGGTACGTGACCGGCCTTTTCGTGATCCCAAAAACTACAGTTGGGTTGGTAACCGCACAACGAAATGGCTCAAAACAATTTGACTTGCCGTCAAAGGATCACGCAATAGCATCAACCAAACGATGAGACTGAAGTGCGTAAAAAAGGTCGCCAAAGGGGACACGGTACCCAGGCCGCTACGCCTAGTGCTCTAGTGAATTTCATTCGGAGTTCCGTCGCTTCAGGCCAGGGAACCATGTCCCCGTTTGGCTCGCTATACCCAAATTATCGAGACGGTCAACTGCCGTTTACAGGTTGATTGCTTAAAGTTGCAAATTGGCTTCGTTTTGCAACTTGGAAACAGCCTGAGATCCGGATATCGGGCTCAGTGCGGGTGAAGGGCCAGGTGCTGCCGCAAAAGATCCTTGCCGTAATCGTTACCATTAGGCGTCCGGATCACAGTGTGAATGTGCTCATGGTCCGGTACCTGCGCGTTGGCGGAAAGATGCCGTAATCCAACCGGCCGTTGATGATCAAACTCTATAAGCACTACTGGACTGTGGATTCGGAAATAGTAAACGCTTTTGTCCTGGGATTCGCCAATCCAGGAAAAGTACGTGTCGTTCATATGCTTTTCCACTTCTGACAATTTCACCTTGGCGTGCCCTTCGTCCATATTTCCAATCCACAAATTTGCCAGCGATAGAAGTTTCTTCTTTTGAACGGCGGTAAGCTCAGTGCCCCGCAGTCCGATATATTCCAAAACCAAGTTATCTTTGAAAGCCTCGCCTTGCGCATTATTGGCTGGCTTCTTTTCAGTCACAATCGCTTTCTTCGCCTGTGCGGCATCCAGGGAACGCAAGAATTCCAAACCCTGGCGCTGCTCTTCTTGAAGGATGGAAGTGCCCTTGTACTTGCCACTGGTTGCAATCACCGGTTCCGAGCCGAAGAACCCAGGGGCCATTACTACCTGATCCCCCAATACAAAGTAATTAACGATTAAATGATGCCCGTCAATCTGCCAACCCCACGGGCCATTTCCCGAAGGATCGCCCATGATGGTGATCCAATACCACCACTCGCCGTACCGCACAAAATCGTTGCTGTTCAATTCGCCCAGCGTATAGTTCAGGCGCATGATGTCTTTGGAAAGCTGCAAGCCTTTGGCGCTCAGCGATGCCTTCAGGAGGCCGAATGCTTTTTGCCTTTGAGGTTCGCTCATCTCATCGAAGCTAACGCCCTGGCGCACGTAAAAATCCTGATTCATCCACTTGCGCCATTCCATATCATCCACAGCGAATTTCGTTTTGGATCGTTGCGGTTCCGAAAGAGCCGCAAGAAATTCCTGCGCGGCTTTCCTCACCGGGCCAGTTGAAACACCGGTTGATTTGATTGGATACAGACCCGGCTGTACTTTACCATCCGTAGTAACGCCACGGAACGGTTCAGCAAGTCCTGTCTTTTCGGCGTCAATGGAACGCTTGCGGAAGGCTTCTTTTTGGGCTTCAGGCGATCCTTGCTGGGAATAGGTAATCCCCAAAACACACAAGAATGTGGCAGCTAGATATAAGCGTTTCATAGGTGGTTGGATCAATCGTATCATGCTGCGCCCTGGCTTCGTGGACCCAATTCGATGGCTTCCACGTTGCTGATTTTACCTGCCAACACAGTAAACCGCAGCAAAGTACGCACCGTGTGCCAACCAATGCGACCGCAGGCACCGGGATTCATATGCAGCATATCTAAAGGTTGATCGCGCATAATTCGAAGAATGTGCGAGTGGCCGGCGATGAACAATTTAGGACGTCGCTGTGCCAATTGCTGTTTGACGCCGCGCTCATAACCACCTGGATATCCGCCGATGTGCTTCATATAAACCCGCAAGCCATCGCAATCCCATTCCAACTCTTCAGGAAGTTCGGCGCGCACCTGGGAGCCGTCGATATTGCCGTATACTCCACGAACTGGTTTGAACTTCTTCAGACGGTCCAGCACGTCCACTGGGCCAAAATCACCGGCATGCCAAATTTCGTCGCATTCGGCAAAATGTACGAAGATTGCCTCGTCCAAAAAACCATGAGTGTCCGACAACAATCCAATGCGCATTCTTTAAAATTATCGCGCAATCGGCAATGCTACTTCCCAACCACCAGCACTCCAAAACTACCAGCCTTGATGACGCGTCTGGGTCTGGCGTTGGGGTCCGTATTCGGCACCGTTTCCACTTCAGCCGCAGGAAGGAATATTTTTTTCGTCTTTGGATCAAAGGCCATCGTCTTGGCGCTTGGTTGCGTCTTTAGTGCGCCCATGTCCTCGTAAACGTCGGCTGATTTCTGATGGAACATGTTCAACGTTCCGTCGCCATTAGAAACAAAGACAGTGCGGGAATCAGCATCGAACTCGGCCCAATCCACGCCAGTTCCAATGGGGAAAGACGAAATCACTTTGCCATTCAGAGCGTCCATCACCACCATGATTTTGCTACGGCAAGTAACAAACAGGCGGTCGTGTTTGTTATCAATCGCCAAGCCTGTTGGCGTCTTCCCTTCCCCGATGGGATAGCGATGCTTAATCTCCAGCGTCTTGGGATCGAAAACCACCACTTCATTGGTATCTTCCAGATTGACGTAGAGCAGCCCTTTCTTACCGGCCACGGTTTGTTCGCCAGCACCGGCAACCTTCACGGTGCCCACTACCTTTCCGCTGGCGGCATCAATCGCAGTGATGTCACTGGATCCGTGGTTGTTTGTGAAGATACGTTTTGAACCCTCGTCATAGAAAATGCCGTCAGGGCCTTTACCCACTGCAACCTTCTCAATCAATGCCAAAGTCTTCGTATCGAAAATGGAAACCTTGTCCTCGCGTCCATTGCTGGTGAAGCCGCGATTCATTCCCTTGGCAATTGCAATCCCGTGAACACCTGGCGTATCGGGAATCACACCAACCTGCTTGCCGCTGTCCGCATCCAACACTTCCACTTGCGAGGAGTGCGCAACGTAAAGTCGGCGGGCCGCAACGTCAAGAGTCACGTAGTCCCAACCTTCGGTCCCGGCAATTGGGTAGCGCGTTTGCACCTTGTAGGCACTCTGCGCGGTAAGAGTCCAAAAGGTCGCGAAGAGGAAAATGATTTGTTTCATGGTGGCGTTCTTAGCATGGCAGATCTTCAGTTGCTAAGCAAAAATGCGTTTTGAATTCAGCCCACGAATCAGGTCTTTCTCTCTCTCCGTCGCAAAGGAGAGCAACGTATCGAACGCTTTCATCTGATCAGCATGCTGTTTCAAGTTCATGCCCAAGCCGCCCCAGATCATCCTGTCCGCTCCGAAAGCATCGTAATACTTCCGGATCAATGGAGCCACGTCTTGGTAAGGGGAAGATTGTTTCGAAACATACGTTAGGCCCGAGAATTTCAGGATTGTTCGAGGCAACTCAGCCAATCGCAATACCTCTTCGACTTGTGCAGCAGTACCCTGCCCAGGTCGGCCCAAGTGATCCAACACCACGGTGACTTGCGGGAATTGCTGGGCCAGTTCCCTGATGCGGCCAGCCTGTTCCGGGATGAAGTGCATCTGGATCGCTAAACCCAGGAAGTGGGCAGCCTCCCATGTCTGCTTCATTTGCGGATGGCGTAAATCACGATCTTTGATTGGTCCGCTGACGGTTGGCTCCTTCGATAACGGCTGCATCGCATGAATTCGTAGCGCCACAATTTTCCCTGGCGACTTCGTCATTAAGGACTGCATCCGTTGTGGGGTGTCCTTTGCAATCGGATCGAACAGGCATGTCCCTTTGAAAAATCCAGGGCGGGGTTCGTGCTGAAAGCAATATTCCAGATACTTGTGATCGTCCTGATAGGGTTCGGGGTGCACGATGATCGCGCCGTCAAGCTTAGCAGCCAGCGCAAACTTAGCGTAGGGTTCCAGTGGCTCCGCCGGTGGTTTGTAGGTGGCCGCAGAGTGATAAGGGAACCGCTTTGGATCGAAGAGATGGACGTGTGTGTCAATCAGTGTCATCGCAGAATAGTGTATCGGGTTTTGCAGGCGGTAATCTAATTGGTAGATGGACAATACCTTAATCGCACTACGCCGGGACTATACCGCTGCCACTTTAGACGTTGAAGATGTTGCTCCAAATCCAATGGCCCAGTTTGCGGTTTGGATGAAACAGGCGATAGAGGCCGATATTCCGGATGTGGAGGCAATGACGCTTGCTACTGTTTCCAGTTCAGGCATTCCCTCAGCGCGAATTGTTCTGCTGCGCGGGTACGACGCCCGCGGCTTTTCCTTCTATACGAATTACGAAAGCCAAAAGGCCTTGGAGTTACACCACAACTCTGCCTGCGCGTTGGTCTTTCATTGGAGTGAAATTGAACGGCAGGTGAGGATTCAAGGGACCGCTGAACGAGTGAGCAGTGCAGAATCGGAAGCCTATTTCGCCACACGGCCGCGCGGGAGTCAGTTGGGCGCATGGGCATCGCAGCAAAGTACGGTTCTACCGAATCGTAAGGAACTGGAAGATAGGTGGAATGCTCTGGAAGCCAAATACCAGTCCACAGAAATTTCCCGCCCACCATTTTGGGGAGGTTATCGCGTGGTTCCCACATGCATGGAGTTCTGGCAAGGCCGACGAAGCAGACTGCACGATAGGTTACGTTACCGAAGCAGCGAATCGAATTGGATTCTGGAGCGCCTAGCACCTTAAACAACTCTCTTACAAATATAATGTGAGAATTCCAGCCCCGGTCTTCCACCAAAGTAGTAACATCCATGCTTGTTGAAGCCCCAGCCTCATTGCGTCTCCTTACCGCTGAAGAACAACTCCACTGGCTTGCACTGCGCCTTGTTCCTGGTCTTGGGACTCGCATTTCCACCAAGATTATCCAGAGATTTCGAACTCCGCAAGCAGTTTTCCAGGCCAGTTTATCCGAATTGGAGGGATCTGGGGTGGCACCGGCGGTTGCCCGTTCCATTGCAAGCGGCACAACTTTTGACGAAGCTGCCGGTCAGCAGGAAAAAGTCGTGGAATCAGGAGTTACGCTGGTTCCTTACAACCATGCCTGCTATCCCGAAAGGCTGCGTGAAATTCTGGATCCGCCATTGCTTTTGTTTTGCCTGGGGAGGCTGGAACTGCTTAACTCGCCAAACTTGGCGATTGTTGGAACTCGTCGGCCGACCCCTTATGGCATTGCGGTAACGGAACGTCTGGCCTCCGATCTGGCTCGTGCAGGATTGGCCATCTCCAGCGGAATGGCAAGAGGGATTGATACTGCGGCCCATAAGGCTTGCCTTACCGTAGGCGGGGATACGATTGCCATATTTGGCTGTGGGGTTGATATTGTTTATCCTGCCGAAAATCGAAAACTGCACGCCGATATCGCTCAACGGGGGCTAATTGTCAGCGAGTTTCCAATGGCTTCCCCGCCTTATCCTCAGAACTTTCCTATCCGCAATCGGATTGTAAGCGGATTGGCACATGGCGTCCTGGTGATCGAAGGTGCTGAGTACTCCGGATCGGCAATTACGGCACGGCTTGCGCTTGAACAGGGGCGCGAAGTTTTCGCTGTTCCGGGCAACATCACCAACAAAATGAGCTGGGGTCCGAACCTGCTAATCAAGCAGGGTGCCAAGCTTACGCAACGTTGGGAAGATGTGTTTTTCGATCTTCCGGAAGATGTTCGCCTCCATCTTTCCGCCGCCGCTGCCCATCCATCCAATGGCCCCAAACCCGTTCCCGTTGCTTTGAACCTTCATCCGATGGCTGCGCTGAACGAAGCAATTCTTCATTGTTTGCAACCAGATACGGCATTGCATATTGACGAGCTACTGGCAAGTGTAGAAAACTATTCTTCGTCGGAGCTAATTGCCGCACTGTTTGAATTGGAGCTGGAAGGACAAGTGAAGCAACTTCCAGGCAAGAACTTTGTTAAGGTGTGGTAGAGGGGATCCCCTGAAAGGGTGAACCCAAATTATCCGTCCCATCATCCAGGTATATATAAGATATGTCAAAGTCACTCGTCATCGTCGAGAGTCCGGCGAAGGCGAAAACCATCGGAAAGTATCTCGGCAAAGATTTTGTCGTGATGGCCTCGCTCGGCCATGTGAAGGATCTTCCTAAGAAAGATCTTGCAGTAGATGTAGAAAAAGGTTTTGAACCTCGGTACGAAGTTATCGAAGGCAAAAAGAAGCTAATGGCTGAACTTCGCTCGGCGGCAAAAGCTAAGGGGATGGAAAACATCTACCTGGCAGCCGATCCGGATCGCGAAGGCGAGGCAATCTGTTTTCATTTGCAGGAAGAGCTATCGACCAAGGGTGGCCCGCTAATTCAGCGAGTGATGTTCAATGAAATTACGGCCAATGCAGTTAAGAAGGCATTCGAATCTCCCCGTCCAGTGAAAGTGAATCTGGTTGACGCCCAACAAGCGCGGCGGGTGCTTGACCGTTTGGTGGGTTACAAGATTTCGCCAATTTTGTGGGACAAAGTCCGGCGTGGACTTTCCGCCGGTCGGGTGCAAACCGTTGCACTTCGGCTGATTGTGGATCGGGAACGGGAAATCCTGGCTTTCATAACACGCGAATATTGGACCATTGACGTTCATTTGAATGCTAAAAAGGCTCCTGTTCTGAAAGCGCGCCTGAGCAAGGTGAACGATCAGAATCCGGAAATTGCAAGTGTTGATGATTCAAATGCGATTCTGGCGCAACTGGAAGGCGCGGAGTACACGGTTAAGAGCGTCGCCAATCGCGAGAAGAAGCGGAACCCTGTGCCGCCGTTCATCACTTCAACCATTCAGCAGGAATCGGCGCGTAAACTTCGTTTCTCTGTGAAGCGCACCATGATGCTGGCCCAGCAACTATATGAAGGTGTGGAACTGGGAGCCGAAGGCGCGGTGGGTTTGATCACCTACATGCGTACCGATTCGACGCGTGTTTCGGCGGACGCGCTGACTGAAGTAAGGGAATTGATCGGCCAACGTTACGGGAATCAGTATTTACCGGAAAAGCCGAACGTCTACAAAACCAAGAAAGATGCGCAAGACGCCCACGAAGCCATCCGGCCCACCAGTGCCATGCTCTCACCGGATACCGTTGAGAAGTTTCTTGCCGAAGATCAAATGAAGCTTTACCGGCTGATTTGGATGCGCTTTGTGGCATCGCAGATGAATCCGGCTGTCTTCGATCAAACTACAATCGACGTGAGTGCAAAGGGCAAATCAGGTGCCGATTACACGTTCCGCGCAACCGGCTCCGTTCCTAAATTTGACGGCTTCCTGGCCGTTTACGAAGAAGGTAAAGACGCTAAGGACGAAGATGATGATGAGTTGAAGCAGAAGCTTCCGGCCGTTACTCAGGGCGAGAATCTGAAGTTGAAATCGATTGAGCCGGAACAGCACTTCACCGAACCACCTCCACGCTTCACGGAAGCAACGCTGGTGAAACAGTTGGAAGCTGATGGCGTTGGGCGTCCTTCCACGTACGCTTCCATACTTTCCACTATTCAGGAACGGGAGTACGTCAAAAAAGAGGGAGGCAAGTTCACTCCAACGGAATTGGGCTTGATTGTCACCGACTTGCTTTTGGAATGCTTCGACGACATTTTCGACGTTAAATATACAGCACGACTTGAAGAGCAGTTGGACGAAATTGAAGATGGCAAGCTGGATTGGCGTGACGCCATGCAGGAGTTCTACGAGAAATTCTCAGTAGATCTTGACCGTGCGGCCACCCAGATGACAGACATCAAGCGGATGGAGACGCCCACCGACTTTGTCTGCGATAAATGCGGCAAGCCGATGGTGATTAAGTTCGGCAAGAATGGCCGCTTCATCGCTTGCACCGGGTATCCGGAATGCAAGAGCACTCGCGAACTGCCGCAAACAGGAACGGCTGAAGTGGGGGAACAGGGTGAAGACGAATTCTGCGGCAATTGCGGCCGTGGGATGGTTTTGAAAAAAGGTCGATTTGGCCAGTTCCTGGCTTGTCTTGGTTATCCGGATTGCAAAACCACAAAACAGCTTGGGGATAAGCAAAAAGGTGCGGACGTCCCTCTTGAAGAAGAATGCCCAAGTTGCAACAACAAGTTGGTGAAGAAGTTCGGCAGATTCGGCGAGTTCATTGCTTGTTCCAACTATCCGACCTGTAAATACGTGAAGCAGAACACCATTGGAGTGAACTGCCCATTGTGCGAAAAAGGCGATATTATTGAACGCCGTTCCAAGCGGGGGAAGAATTTCTACGGCTGCAACAAATACCCGGAATGCGAGTTTGTGGCATGGGGTAAGCCGATTAAGGAAGTTTGCCCGGATTGCAAGAGCCCATATTTGATTGAAAAATATCTGAAGAGTGGAAACTGGGCACAATGTCCTAATAAAGAGTGCAAGTTTAAGCATGAACTTGCGCCACCGGAAACTGTTCCTGTGGAAACCGTCAGCGCCTAATCTTGAAATGTGTTGGCGGCGGGGAATTCGACCCGCCGCCCGATCTCCTCGACAATCAGAAGATAATAGAAGGGATGAGATTTGCAGCCTTTCTACTAGCCGTTCCAGTACTCGCCGGTTCCTTCCAGCACCTTAACATTCCCTTACGTTTTGAACCAAACGTTGGCCAATTACCTTCATTTGCCCTTTTTGCTGCTAAGACAAAAGGGGTTTCAGTGTTGGCAGGTGAGTCAGGTCTGCGATTTGCCGATACTGCGGGTGCCACTTTAGAAATGCGGTTCTATGGGGCACGCATTCCTACTTCAGTCACCGGCCAGGATCTGCAGCCGTCTTTTTCCAATTACTTCATTGGTTCTGATCCATCGGCCTGGAAGAGGAAAATTCTCAATTTCGGATCGGTCTTTTATCAGGATCTTTATCCGGGCGTCCATTTGAAATTGCACCAGCAAAATAGTGCGCAGTTGGAATACGATTTTCTGGTGGATCCAGGCGCTGATCCAGCTTCCGTTCAACTTGAATTTGCAGGTGCATTGAAACTTGAAATTGATAAATCAGGCGATTTGATTGTTCACACTCGGACGGGTTTACTCCGCCACCAAAAACCGAAGTTATATCAGGGAAGTAAGCAAATCGACGGACGCTTTGTGAAGCGCACCGCCAACAGAGTCGGTTTTCTAGCCGGAAACTATGACAAGTCTAAGCAGCTAGTGATCGATCCAGTCGTCCTTTACTCCACGTACATCGGCGCGAACCTCGACGATCAATTGAACGCCATGGTGGTGAATCCAGACGGAACCGTAATCGTAGCTGGAGCTACCAAATCCACTAATTTCCCTCGCAATTCAGGTGCAACAATTACTACCGACGCGGGCGGTTCCTTGGATACGATTCTTTTTAAGTTGAACGCCTCTGGGACCAATGTCGTGTTCAGTTCGGTGATTGGGGGAAATCGGGATGACATCGCGCAAGCTTTGGCGGTGGATTCCATTGGGAATATTTATGTCGCTGGAACAACCAGTTCCACAGACCTGCCAGTATCTGCCAATGCCTTTCAAAAGACAAATGCAGGAGGCTTCTCAGCTTCAGATCCTATTTTCCGCGGGGATGCGTTTCTAATAAAGCTGGATCCTACGGGGACTTCCCTGATGTTTGCCACCTATTTGGGAGGTTCCCTTGGCGATTCGGTTACCGGCTTGCTGCTCGATAGGGACCAGAGCCCAATCCTCATCGGAAATACTTTAAGCGCCACGTTCCCAGTAACAGCCAACGCCTTTCAGCGTGCAATTGGTGGCAATAGTGATGGTTTCATTGCAAAGTTAAATACCATTGGTACGGACTTGGTTTATTCGACTTTTCTCGGCGGTTCAGGCCCGGATTCATTGGCCGCCATCACCACAGACGCTGACGGCGGTTTCTATGTCACCGGTGCCACGTCTTCGCCAAACTTCCGCACAACTGCCAACGCTCCACAAAAAACACTTGCTGGAAATAGCGACATTTTCGCTACTAAGTTTTCAAACAATTGGTCTTTGGAATATTCAACATTTTATGGCGGAACAGGATCGGATGCAGGCACTTCGATTGCGGTGGATTCAAAAGGTATTGTCGTGGTAGCGGGCACGACAACCAATGGCTCGTTCCCGGTTACTAGTGCTACTTCTTTGCAGGATTTTTACGGCGGAGGAAATACTGACGGCGTTTTCTTTTCCTTAGATGCACCAGGGACAAAAGTAAGATTCGCTTCCTTTTTCGGAGGGAACCGTCAGGAGGAAAATCTGAAGGTCAGTTTCCACCCTGATGGTTCCCTACTCTTGGCTCAAACAACGGATTCCACTAACTTTCCCGTCACCGCTGATGCTTTCAGAAGAAATTCCGGCGGACGCGATATTCTGTTGATCAAAGTGCCGGCAGATCTCTCCGCCCTCACATACTCAACCTATTTTGGCGGAGCTAATAACGATTTTCTAAACGCAATCCATCTCGACGCAGCCGGTAATATTTATCTTTCCGGAACTACCGATTCTCAATTCTTTCCTGTTACCCGTTCTGCATTCCAACCCGTCACACAGGGCGGGACAGATGGCTTTGTTTTGAAAATCGGGAACGAACTTCCTAATTTGCTGAACTCCACAATTGTTCCGATTCGTGGAACGGCAGGTGGACCGCCCGCTTCGTCTGAAATTACCCTCACCAGTGATGGGTCACCGCTTGAATTCCGCCTCTCGGCAACCTCAACCGGCAACTGGCTATCAGCTACACCAGTATCTGGCACAACCCCGGCGACCATCCGGTTGGTTGCAGATCCTGGTTCTTTGACTTCCGGGAACTATACGGGACGCATAAACATCACAACTTCTGGCGCATTGCTGAATACTTTGAGCCTTACAATTCCCTTAACAGTGACAAACCCATCCACTTCCTCCTCGCCGGCGATTTCGGCGTCAGGAATTCTCAATGGTGCCAACTATAAACCAGGGCCGCTGGCCCCGGGTGAAGTAATCACAATTTTCGGGACCGGCATCGGCCCAGCAGCACTTGTCGGAGCACAGTTGACCTCAGCCGGAACCGTTTCCAAGTTCATCGGGAATACACGAGTGCTGTTTGATGGAGTTGCCGCTCCCCTTCTCTATGTGTCGGCCAACCAGACCTCCGCTGTTGCCCCGTATTTCCTCTCTAACCGCGTCACCACCAATGTAGAGGTAGAATACATCGGAGTTCGTTCCAATGCCGTTCCTATGGCCACAACAGCCAGTTCTCCTGCAATATTCACTTTGAATGCGGCCGGCACGGATGGGGCAGCGGCCTTGAATGAGGATGGTTTTGTAAATTCTGCCGACAAACCAGCCAGGAAAGGTGGAATCATAGTGCTTTACGCCACGGGTGAGGGCCAAACCGATCCTGACGGTGCCGACGGTCAATTGGGGGCAAGCCCACTTCCCAAACCTCTACTTCCTGTAAAAGTTTCGATTGACGGTAAAGATGCCGAAGTGCTTTACGCGGGTGCGGCTCCAGGATTAGTTGCGGGCGCAATGCAAGTGAACGTGCGAGTGCCTGCCAATTCCAATTCAGGGAATGTTCCGGTACTACTTACCGTTGGAGAAAAATTGTCAACCTTGGGCGTAACTATTGCTGTGCAATAGGTCCCCTGCCAGCAGCGTTATAATTTTCCCATGGCCGCACAGCCTCATCCTTCGGCATTGGAAATAGTTGATCTTCCAAAAGTAGCCCCTGGCGGTTTAGACGAACTGCTTGCAGAGGAAACTCAAGTTTGGCTGCATCGCCTCAATTGGAATTTCAATGGTTCTGCTGAACTGGTCCGGCGTTTTGCCAATACGCACTCGCTCAATGGCAAAGCGCTGTTATTCCGTGGCAATGTGGTTGGCTATTCTTATTTCATTGCGGAAGAAGGTAAGGGGCTGATTGGCGACCTGTATGTGATGAAGCAATTCTCCACGCCTGAGCTTGAAAATCAGCTACTGAGCGCCTCCGTTGAAGAATTGATCCGCAATTGGAATTGCGCCAGAGTGGAATGCCAGTTGATTTTGACTAACTCTACGCTGCCCCACGTTGCCGCGTTCGGAAAGCTGCCGGCTGTCTTTGAAAGGAATTTCATGATGCTTCCTGAAAGCTGCTTCCCGCTTTCGCCGCGACAACCTAAAGATTTGTGTATCATCGAGCCGTTTGGAGATCATATGCAGGAAGATGCGTCTCGCCTCATTGCCGAAAGCTACGCTGGGCATGTGGATGCCACTATTAACGATCAATATCGGAGTGTTGCAGGTGCCCGGCGGTTTTTACGAAATATAATCCAATATCCAGGCTGCGGAAGTTTCAGTTACGAGGCTTCCTTTGTCGCTCGTGATCGAGGAAGCAATCGGGCAATCGGCCTTGCATTAGCCAGCAGCATCTCCATGGAAGCGGGGCATATTACGCAACTCTGCATCAGCCCGAAGCTTCGTGGTACAGGACTTGGGTATGAATTACTGCGCAGATCCATCAAGGGATTGTCTGAAATTGGCGCGCGTCAGATATCGCTTACCGTAACTTCGAAAAACAAGTTGGCGGTGGGTCTTTACGAGCGGTTAGGGTTTAGAACAATGCATTGCTTTCCAGCAATGGTTTGGGAGAAAAAGCCCGCAACTGCCTTTGGGTTTTTCCGCAGTTAACTCTGTACAGCGCTGTCTGCGTTTGCGAGCAATACCTTGGCATGAGCACTCGCAGATTGCTTTGCACCTTGCACCTTGCACTTCCACCCTTGTTCAACCAGACTTGCAATCAGGGTAATGGGCGTATCCACACGCCGATCTTCAATCGTCACCAACTTTCCATTGAAGTCAAATTCAATGCGGCTCCAAAAAGTTCTTTTGGTGACATTGGCCGAAAGCAACATTTCCTTGGTGTACCAATTATTGGTGAATAGACCTTTCACGCGCAGACCTTCCGGGTGAAAGTAATATCTGCGTAGAATTAGTTCGTCCATGAAAACAGCTGTGCAGGCCACACTCAACACCATTAGCGGGATTCCAAGCCACGTAAGCCCGCCCTGAACCGTTCGGAAGGCTATTGCGCTGGTGATGAGGGTACACAGGACACCTGAAAGAATCAGGGGCTTTTGAACTTTCACAGTAACCGGCCAGGAATTTTCCTGCCCTCCTAAGATGGAGCGAAACACATGATCACAAATCTTTTGAAAACCGTCGAGAGTCCTGGGGATGCGTACGTCACCTTGGTCGGTACTCACAACCAGATCAAATGGAAATCGGCTGAAATGAGCTTGCCGAATGGCATCGTATGTAATCTTAGATTTGCCGCTTTTCCAGGGATAATCAAGCTTCAGGCTTGTTGGCCCCATTTCAACTGAACAAAAAGTCAGTTGAAATCGCCTATAAGAAAAAAACACAAAACAAGCAGAATATAGGCTAAGAACCACACGCATCGTGACCCAGGGAATGTTTAACGAACTCACAGCGGTCACAAGCGAAGCCAGAAAGAAAACGCCCGAAATAACCTTGGTGGCAAGGGGCTGGTGCAATCGCAAGGGAGCTGAGTCCATACCTTGCAGTTTGTGCCAGTTTAAAGGGAAGAGCACCCCGGCAAACACCTTAAGGTCCAGTCAAATTTGTCTGAAACCGTCACCCAGCCCATTGCAAAAGGAACGCAAATAGCACCAGCCAACTGACGAAGACAAAGTTCCAATACCAGGCTGAGATTTGAGATCTCACTCTAGCTTTTCGCAAGGGCTGTTCCCCTACACCTTCCAGATCTATGGATGCGCGCAAAAGGTAGATTAGCGCACCAATTCCACCAATCAAGTGGAGCCCATGAATTCCAGTAAATGTGTAAAAAGCTGAGCCACGAGGATTTGCTTGGGTATAAATACCATTATCAAACAAAGCCTTGGCACCGGCGAGTTGACTGATGACAAAGGCGAATCCCAAAAAAGCGGTGATCCAGAGCAATTGCCGGTAATTTGAGATTCTGGCGCGCCTCAATTGATAGCGGCTGGCAGCCATTGTGACAGCGCTAGCAATTATAAGCACCGTGCTGACCCATAAAGCAACCGGAACGCGAATCGGATCCGCCCATTCAACACCGTGCAGTGTAACCGCGAAGGCCAAAATCAGTGCAGCAAAAAAAATGACTAAACTGGCAATCCAGCCAATCATTCCCATTTGGGCCATACTTGGCCACCAATATTGTTTGGCTAAGGGCGGATTGAGTTGCTCATTAGTAGATTCGCTCATTTATTGCTTGAATAAAGGAATTTGACGGTCCTCAGTTGGTTCTGCCGGTTTTGGCTTCAAATCACGAACTGGACCAAATGCACGCAAAAGAGCAACTGTTTTCTTGTGACTTTGGAAGATTTCCAGTAGTTGTAAACAGCGCGTACATCCACCCACCAGACCACCTTCCCCTGCATCCCCCGGGTCATAACGAGGATGTTTAGAGCATTTCCCTTTCCAGCGAATCGAACCGATTTTCAACATGACGTCTCTTTATTCTAATGCCTTCGGCAGAACATGGTCACACTAATCTGCATTATGAAGTTGCCGAAAACGCCCCGGAACAGAGTACAATGAAAACGAATGTTCTTACCACCGCCCGGTCTTGCTCAGGCGTATGCGCCTTCAACGACTGCAACAATGGTTGCGCTCGCCGGTCAAAGTCGCTAGAATCGAATCCTTTAAGAGAATACGCACGGAGAATTCATGTCCACTTCCATAGAAGAAAAAGTTAAGCAGATTATTGTTGAACAGCTTGGTGTTGACGAAGCTCAAGTTGATGACACCGCATCGTTTGTTGACGATCTTGGTGCCGATTCACTAGACATCGTCGAACTGGTGATGGCTTTTGAAGAAGGCTTCGACATCGATATTCCAGACGAAGATGCTGAAAAGATTGGAACTGTAAAAGACGCAGTGGCTTACATTTCAGGCAAGAGCAAGAAATAGTGATTCTTTGCCAGCGCGGAATGAATCCAAAAATGTATGCAGCGTAGAGTTGTTGTCACAGGCGTTGGCCTTGTATCTGCCCTTGGCGCCGGGACTGAACTGACCTGGGATGGGTTAAAAGCCAGCCGTTCAGGTATTGGCCTGATCACTGCTTTCGATACTGCGCAGCATACTTGCAAGATCGCTGGTGAAGTTAAGGGATTTGACCCTAGTGACTTCATCGAAAAAAAGGAAGTAAAGAAAATGGCGAGGTTCATGCACTTCGCCATTGCTGCTTCCGATTTTGCGATGCATATGGCTGGCTTCAAAGTCACTCCGGAAATAGCCGAACAAGTTGGCATTTATGTGGGTTCAGGCATTGGTGGGTTCGAGGTAATTGAGCGCGAGCACAAGAAACTTCTTGAAGGCGGTCCCAGCAAGATTTCCCCGTTCTTCATTCCAGCCAGCATTATCAATCTCGCTTCAGGCTATATCTCAATCCGCACCGGGGCCAAAGGTCCTAATTCCGCCACAGCCACAGCCTGCACCACTGGGGCTCACGCAGTGGGCGATTCCTTCAAGCTGATTGAACGGGGAGCTGCGGATGCCATGATTTGTGGCGGAGCAGAGGCCACCATTACTCCTTTGGGCGTTGGCGGTTTTGCCGCTATGCGAGCTTTGTCTACCCGCAACGACGAACCCCATCGGGCTTCCAGACCCTGGGATCGCGATCGTGATGGCTTTGTGATTGGTGAGGGGGCCGGTATCCTTTTGCTGGAAGAATTGGAGTTCGCAAAAAATCGCGGTGCCAAGATTCTAGCGGAAATCGTGGGCTACGGCATGGGTGCCGATGCATTTCACATTACTTCACCAGCCGAGGATGGCGACGGCGCGTATCGTGTTATGCGGGCCGCTATGAAGGACGCTGGGATTAGCCCGGCAAGCATTGACTACATCAATGCGCATGGCACCAGCACCGAAGTTGGCGACCGTATTGAGACCATCGCCATTAAGCGTTGCTTCGTTGAACATGCATCGAAAGTTGCTGTCAGTTCCACCAAATCCATGACAGGCCATTTGTTGGGCGGTGCCGGTGGATTGGAAGCGGGTATCACGGTTCTGGCAATTCGCGATCAAATCGCCCCGCCTACAATCAACCTGGAAAATCCTTCCGAAGGTTGTGATCTGGATTATGTTCCCAACGTTGCCCGGCCAATGAAGATCGATTACGCATTGTCTAATTCGTTTGGCTTTGGCGGAACCAATGGTAGTTTAATTTTCAAGCGATACACGGAATAGTTTTATGAAAATATTGGTCGCCATCAAACAGGTGCCCTCTCGTGATTCCGCAATTCGGGTCAACACTGCTGCCCAATGGGTGGACGAAGCTGATCTGACCTACGAAATCAACGAGCCGGATGCCTACGCACTGGAAGAAGCGCTTCAATTGAAAGAAAAGCACGGTGGTGAGGTGGTGGCGCTTTGTGCCGGACCTTCGCGTGCCTCGCAAACCATTCGCGAAGCCTTGGCCAAAGGTGCCGATCGAGCAATCCACATTGAAGGCGATCACTTCGATTCGCTGGACACTCTTGCCTTATCTAAATTGCTGGCAGCTGCAGCCGATACGGAAAAGCCCGATCTGATTCTTACAGGTCTGCAATCGGATGATTTGGGCTCCGGGCAAACTGGCGTGATCATGGCCGAACTGATGGGAGTGCCACACGGCACCATCATCATGGCTGTAGAAAAGATAGACAATTCCATCCGCGTAAAACGGGAGTTGGAAGACGGCTGGTTCCAATACGTCACCATGCCACTGCCCGCAGTGCTGACCATTCAAAGCGGCATCAACAAGCTTCGCTACGCCACCTTGATGGGCATCAAGAAAGCGAAGACGAAGGAAGTGAAGTCGTTGTCCGTAGACAGTCTGGGAGCAACCAGTGCTCCCCAAGTAGCTCGGTTGAAAGTCTACGTTCCGGGCCGCACCAAGCAAGCGCAAATTTTCGACGGTCCAGCAAAAGAAGCAGCAGCGAAACTAGTAGAAAAATTGAAATTCGAGGTACGCGTGATATGAGTATTCTTGTCATCCTCGAACAGGCAAATGGAAATTGGCACCGTATGGGTTGGGAAACCCTGGCGGCTGGCCAGGAGCTAGGTGCAGCCCTTGGACTCCCTGTAGCGGCTGCAGTCATCGGCGACGCAAAAGAGGCCGGCGAGAAAAAGCTGGATCGTGTTTTTGCTATTCCGGCAATCGACTACACGGCAGAAGGTTACACTGCGGCATTCGAGCAACTGATTCGCCACGTCAATCCGAAAATCGTTCTGTTCCCGCACACCTATCAGGTCCGCGACTTCGCCCCAAAACTAGCCACTCGATTTGGCCGCGTTTTGATCAGCGATGCCGTGAAGTGCCGCGTTGAGAATGGTGGATTAGTGTTGGTTCGCCAATTGTTTCAGGGCAAGCTGAATATGGACATGCAGATTCTTGGTGACGGCCCACAGTTCATTTCCGTACAGGCCGGGTCTTACCGAGTTGACGCCCTGCAAGCTGGTAGCGCCTCTATCGAAGCCTTTACTCCCTCGTATGATGCAATGGCCATGCGGTCGAAACCTGAACCTCCATTCCGCGAAGCTACTCGCGCGGTGGATCTGACAGCTGCCGAATTGATCGTCAGCGTTGGCCGCGGCATCAAGGAAAAAGAAAATATTCCTTTGGTGGAAGAACTGGCGAAGACTTTGGGTGCTGAATTAGCGGCTTCCAGACCAATCATCGACAATGGCTGGCTGCCCATGGAGCGTCAGGTTGGAAGTTCAGGCCAAACCGTTTCTCCAAAAGTTTATTTAGCGGTTGGCATCAGTGGAGCCATTCAGCATCTTGTTGGTATGAAGGGTGCAAAGTGCATTGTGGCCATCAACAAAGATGCCAACGCCCCTATCTTTGAAGTGGCAGATTACGGCATTGTTGGCGATTTGTTTGAAGTTGTCCCAGCATTGATTGAGGAAATCAAGAAAGCCAAGGCAAGCTAAGCAAAATCAATCAGGTCTACTGTAAATACTACCGGTCTTTTGGCTTTGGCCGCTTTCATGAAAAACGCACGGAGAGCCTCAAAATGAGCCCAGATAATATCAAAGGCTTCTTTTGACATTTCTTCCCCGTAGTCCTCCTTGTCAATCAGAAAAAACTTGTCGCAGGTGGTTTTCCTGTTCACCAATTGGAGTGAAGCCGCTACGTCTTCCACCTCTTTGGGAGAAACAAACGTCACCAGATAATCGTCGCCAGTATAAAGTTGACGCCCACCAATTACGGCTAGCCGATTAGGATATTCCCCGTTCTCCGATCCTAATTGTCCATCGGTTAAGAAGCGATGAATGGCATCCCAAGCATGGTCGGTCTTTAAAAGCCACTCTTCGTCCCAAGCCTCTTCTGTTTGTTCAAGAAAGTTAAGAAGCGCTTCGTCATCTTTGGCTGCCAACAATTCAGTAGCCTGTTCTGGATTCAAAGCGAAATGAACGCCGGTGGTAGACATGAATTCAAATTATCTCATCCCCCAGGCAGACAGTAGAATAGTAGTACATGGGTGTTTTCTTGAACCGGGAAGAATTGGTAGCCGCCAGAGCCAAGTGGAAGCTCGCAGGCAAAATGGTTGTCTTCACAAATGGATGCTACGATCTGCTGCATCCGGGCCATATTCGCTTGTTGGAATCTGCCCGATCCTTAGGCGATGTCTTAATATTGGCTCTGAACACGGATGATTCCGTGGCTAGGTTGAAAGGTCCCACACGGCCACTGCTGACGCTTACCGAACGCGCCCAAATGGCAGCAGCCCTGGAAGCCGTCGATGTTGTCACCAGCTTTGATGAAGACACGCCCCGCGAATTGATCGCCGCGGTGCTCCCCGATTTTTTAGTGAAAGGGGCAGACTGGTCTCACTTCATCGCCGGCCGCGAGGAAGTGGAAGCAGCAGGCGGTAAGGTAATGGCTCTGCCGTTGGAACCAGGCTACTCAACAACGAACATCGAAAAAGAAATTCTGGCTCGATAAAAACAATATTGATACACCCAGCCATACTTGAACTCTTTGAGTCGTTAGGAAAGCGGACAGCCTTCAACGATACAATGCGCCGCCTTGCCGCCTCGCGACACGCATCGCTTGCGGGTTTGGTCCCAGCGGCCAAAGCCTTATATGCCGTCCACGCCTGGCGCGCCAGTTCTCGCCCGGTGATCGTAATTACAGACGGTGCCCGCCAAGCCGAAACGTTGTATGAATTGATCTGCACTTTTTTCGATATTCTTACCGATTCGGCAGCCAGCGGTAGACCACAACTTATCCCGGCCTTAGATGTACTTCCTGCCCAGCAACTTTCCCCGCATTCAGAAATCAGCGAACAACGGGCAGTCGGTCTATGGCGTTTGGCAATGGGCACTGCGCCCATTACGGTCACGCCAGTCACCAGCGCCGTGCTGCGGACTCGCAAGGGCGAATACTACAAGCAACTGGCGCTGACGCTGAAAACCACCGAGGAAATCTCGCAGGAAGACTTAGCCGCACACTTGGTTTCCATCGGCTATGAACGTCGCGAGCCCGTGGAAATGGTCGGTGAGTTCTCCATTCGCGGTGGCATCGTCGACATTTTTCCCGCCGAAGCCGACAAACCAATTCGCATGGAAATGTTCGGCGACCTTATTGAATCCATGCGCAAGTTCGATGTGGATACCCAACGCTCGGTATTGAAAGTTTCTCAAGTCACTCTTCTGCCGCTTGTAGAATATCCGCGTACCGAACATTATACTTCCGGTTGGGAATTTCGCCAAGCGCAAGACGAACCCCGCGATTTCTGCATCTTCGATTTAGTTCAAAAACCAGTAGTGCTGATCGACGAGCCCGAGCAAGTAAAAGCCGCCGCAGAACGGCTTTGGATCCGACTCGATTCCCCGCCCAAGGACGACGGTGCTGTGTTTGATCCCGTTCCATCAGAGTCCATCTTTTATCGGTGGGAAGATTTTGAAAAACAAATCCACAGAAACGCGATTCTTGATTTCCGGCAATTGTCATTGGAAGAAGGCGGCGGACATATATCCTCACGTCCTGCCATGGCTTTTCACGGCAACATTCCCGCAGTAATTGCCGAGACAAGGTCGCTGGTTGAAAAAGGGGAAAGGGCCGTTTTCTTTGCATCCTCCACCGGCGAAGTTGAGCGGCTGGCAGACGTCTTTACTGAGTATTCTCTGCCCTTCACCGTTTGCCTCGATAGTTCCGAAGCCGCCCCCTATGCCGCTAATCGAGGTTGGAGCGGCCCCAGTTCCGGGAACGTCCTGCTATCGAAAGGTGCTATTCGCAGAGGCGTTAGTTTCCCTGAAGAAAAGCTAACGCTCTTCGGTTCAGAGGATCTCTTTGACTCCTCCGATCTGGTAGCCCATCCCGTCAACACCAAGTCCGCCGCAGCAGCTTTTGCTGCCGATCTGGCAGACCTCAAACCCGGTGATCACGTTGTCCATGTGACCCACGGCGTCGGCCGCTTTATTGGATTAAAGGAACTTGGCGAAGGCGATCAAAAGGGCGATTTCATGGTGCTGGAGTATGCAGGCGACTCCAAACTCTACGTCCCCCTGACACGCCTCGACCTGGTTCAGAAATACCGTGGCGCAGGCGACAATAAACCGGGTTTAGACAAACTGGGTGGCGTCACCTGGACCAAAACCAAATCGCGCGTGAAAGCCAAAATGCGCGATATGGCCGACGAACTTTTGAAGCTTTACGCCCAGCGCAAAATGGCCGAAGGATTTTCTTATTCCGCCGACGGCAATTGGCAGCGTGAGTTTGAAGATGCCTTCGACTACACTCCAACCAGAGATCAATTGCAGGCCATGTCCGACATCAAACGAGACATGGAAAGTTTGCAACCCATGGATCGCCTGCTATGCGGTGATGTTGGCTTTGGCAAAACAGAAGTGGCCATGCGCGCCGCTTTCAAAGCGTTGGGTGACGGGAAACAAGTCGCAGTGCTGGCCCCAACAACCGTGCTTAGTTTTCAGCATTTCGAGACGTTCAAACGCCGCTTTGCCCCCTTCCCTGCCCGCGTGGAAATGTTGAGCCGCTTCCGCTCCGCAAAAGAAATTGAGCAGGTGTTGGCAGATGTTGCAGCAGGCAAGGTTGACGTAGTAATAGGCACACATCGTCTGCTTTCCAAAGATGTGGAATTCGCCGATCTGGGACTTTTAATAGTCGATGAAGAGCAGCGTTTCGGCGTCCGTCACAAAGAGCGGCTAAAGCAACTGCGCCAGAATATCGACGTGCTGACGATGAGTGCAACCCCAATTCCACGCACCCTTCATATGTCACTTTTGGGATTGCGGGATATGTCGTTGATTGAAACCCCACCCAAAGATAGGTTGGCGATTCATACGGTGGTGGCTCACTTCAACATGGAACTTGTGAAGACAGCCATTGAACAGGAACTAAGCCGCGGCGGTCAGGTCTATTTCGTCCACAATCGTGTGGAAAGTATTTATACCCGCGCAGCAGCCATTCAGGCCGCCATTCCCAATTGTCGCGTCAGCGTAGGTCATGGCCAGATGGGTGAAGAGGCGTTGGAAAAAGTTCTGCTTGGCTTCATGCGCCATGAGTACGATGTGTTCGTCTGCACCACCATCGTGGAAAACGGCCTGGATATTCCACTTGCAAACACCATCATCATGGAAAACGCCGAGCGATATGGCTTAAGCGAACTCTACCAGTTGCGAGGCCGCGTGGGTCGTTCCAATCGCCGTGCCTATGCTTACCTGCTGGTGCCTGTGGATAAGGAACTGAGCGAGATTGCCAGGAAACGTCTCGCCGCTTTGAAAGAGTTCAGCGACCTGGGAGCAGGCTTCAAAATCGCTGCGCTCGATTTGGAATTGCGCGGTGCGGGCAACCTGCTTGGCGGCGAACAGCACGGGACTATTGAAGCGGTCGGTTACGACATGTACATGAAGATGCTGGAGGAAACGGTACGCGAATTACGTGGCGAAGAAATTGCCCCTGAAGTTCACTCTTCTCTGAATCTTGGCCTGGACCTGCGCATTGCTTCTGAATACATTGCCGACGAGAATCAACGGTTACGCGCTTACAAGCGCATGGCAGATTTGAAGGACGCCGAAGCCGGGATCAAGATGCTGGAGGAACTGGAAGATCGCTACGGCCCCGTTCCTGGCGCTGTTCGCCTACTTGTGGATTTCTCGCAACTAAAGAGCCTTGCGCAGAAGGCCGGCATTGAAGCCATTGATCGGCGGCAGGGAATGCTGAACGTGAAGTTCCATCAGGAAGCCAAAATTGATCCCACTCAATTGATGGGTTTAGTGAGTGGCACCCCTGGCGCGCAATTTACTCCCGCAGGAATTTTGCGCTTACCTTGCGACATTGCAGTGTCACCCGAAGATCTGTTGACCTATTTGCAACAATGCGTGGCTGGCCTTATTTCTTAATTGCTAAAATATAAAAGGGATGCAAACTATCGGCCGCTACGTTGTTGAGGGCGAGGCAGGACGCGGCGCAAGCGGCGTCGTCTATCGTGCCCGCGACCCCCTTATCGGCCGCGTTGTCGCGATAAAACAAATTCGCCTTGACGAAGTCGCCGATCCTGCAGAACGCCAGCGCATCCACGAACGCTTATTCCGTGAAGCCCAATCAGCCGGTTCGCTTTCTCACCCCGGCATTGTCACCGTTTACGACATTCAAGAAGAACTCGGCTCGGCATTCATCTTCATGGAATACGTCCAAGGTGAAACACTTGAACAACTCCTGCCGCGCAAGCAATTATCTTCTTCGCAAACCCGCAGCATCCTTGAACAGACCGCAGCAGCCCTTGATTTCGCGCACTCCAAAGGCATAATTCATCGCGATATTAAACCGGCAAACCTCATCGTCACCCGCGAAGGGCTTGTCAAGATTGCAGATTTTGGCGTTGCCCGCATGCAATCGCAAAACACCACTCACACCGGAACGTTGCTGGGCACACCCACTTACATGGCACCGGAACAAATACAAGGGAAACCCGCAGATGCCCGTGCCGACCAGTTTTCGTTAGGCGTGCTGGCCTACGAAATGCTTACCGGCCATACACCTTATAAAGCCGACTCAGTTCCGGCGTTGTTGTTCCAAATTGTCTCCCAAACGCCACCACCAGCCCGCCATTTCAACAGCTCACTTTCTTCAACCATCGAATCCGCCTTGACTCGCGTTCTGTCCAAAAACCCTGACGCTCGATTCGAGGACTGCACTTCGTTTGTCAAAGCACTATCGGGCGATTTCTCAACAGTAGCTCATCAAGTTGAACAGTCGCTTCCAACCATGGCGTTCAATCCAATCGTCGCCCCTGTCGATACCCAGCCTCCTCCGCCATTCATTCGCCAACAACAAACCGAACCAATGAATCGTTCAAGGTTCGGCATATTTGCGGTCATCCTCGGCATCGCCACATTGTCGGCGATCGGAATCGGAGCATTCACCTATTTCAACAATCCTTCGACGGTCGTCGAACAAACAACCCAGCCAACCGAAGCGCTGCCTGATCCAATCATTCCAGACACAACACCAAAGCCCTCGGCTTTTCCAGAACAACGCAAAGACGAACCGGTTGTGGTCGACCCTCGCAAGCCGACTGTAGTAGAACCCTTTGATGCCCCAGCAACACAACCAAAGGAAAGCCTGGGCAGCACAGAATATGCAGTCCGCATCACCACAGTCCCCCCAGCCGCTAAGATCATCGTCGATTCCGGATCACCTACTTGCACATCGCCTTGCTCGCTTACGCTGCCTCCCGGACGTCACACGTTTTCCGCCAACCTCAGTGGTTATCAATCCGCATTCAGGGTTTTCCAAGTTCCCGATCAAACCGAATTGAACGTTCCTCTCCAACAATCCACTGGACAATTAAGTATTGTAACCACGCCCGCAGGTTCGGAAATCATGGTGGATGGCACTGTTAAGTCAGAACGTAGCCCCGCAATCCTCATCCTCCCCACTGGCAAGCATCGCATCCGAATCACCACACAGGGTCATGATCCCAGGGAACAGGAAATTGAAATCCGGGAAGGCGGCATCTCCGAATTCCGAATCACCTGGTAAGCTCCTTGCGCTAGAATCATGAGGAATGCACTTCCTCAACCGTCGGCAACTCCTGGCAATGATGGCAGCCTCTGCGCCATTCAGTTCCGCCGCTCCTAAAAAAGATATGCTCGTCCGGGCTGCTCGTCCAGAGGATCTGGAAATGCCCATGTCTGGATTCAGTCAGGCCATCACGCCCATTGAAAACTTCTTCGTTCGTAGCCATCACTATCTACCCAAAGTGGACATCAATGAATGGCGTCTCACTATCAGTGGTGAGGTTGCTAATCCTGTCACGCTTACCATAGCGGACCTAAAGAAAATGCCTCGCGTGGAATTAGTGAGCGTTTTGGAGTGCGCCGGCAATGGCCGCGCTCTATATGAACCAACCGTTCCTGGATTGCAATGGGAATACGGCGCTGTTGGCAATGGTCGCTGGGCAGGCGTACGACTCGGCGATGTTCTAAAGCGCTGTGGCCTGAAACCTTCTGCTCGAGATATCCTTTTCGATGGAGCTGATGTTCCCGTTGGCAAAATGCCGGAGTTCAAACGAAGCATCCCTCTAAAAAAGGCTCTAGATCCAGATACCATCCTCGCCTACGAAATGAACGGCGAAACACTCCCCGATTCCCACGGATTTCCGTTGCGCGTCATCGCCCCCGGTTGGGCCGGCGATAGTTGGGTGAAATGGTTAACCAAAATTGAAGTGCTGGACAAAGAGTTTGACGGCTTTTTCATGAAGACCGCTTACCGTCACCCGGGCAAGAACATTGCTCCCGGATCCGCCATTGACCCCGCCGCCATGTCTCCACTAACATCCTTGCGGATTAAGAGTATCATTGCCAGCCATGCCGATGGCACCACTCTTGCACCCGGACCGGTAAAGCTTTCCGGCGTTGCCTGGAGCGGCGAATCCCCAGTGGCCGGTGTCGATATTTCCACCGATGGCGGTCGCTTGTGGCGCCCTGCGGTTGTGAAAGCAACCGGCGGCAAGTACGGATGGAGCCAATGGACTTATAATTGGTCGCCTACCAAAGAAGCCTACTACCAAGTTATGGCCCGAGCCCGGACCGCTTCCGGAGAGTTGCAACCATTCGTCCAGGAATGGAACCCCTCAGGCTATGCCCACAACGCGGTTCATACGGTGGGAATCAACATTTCGAGTGCAGTGCCCGCTCCGGTCAAAGCAGGCGTTGAGCGTCAAACCGAACTGCCAGCGGAGTTTCGTTCCACCTGCATGGTGTGCCACAACAGTGATGTAATCGAACAGCAACGATTAAATCGTGGCCAATGGGATCGAGAAGTGGATAAGATGGTGAGGTGGGGCGCGAATGTGAAACCGGAATACAAGAATCAGTTGGTAGACTTTTTAACCAACAGATGGGGTTCCCGGCCCCGAAAATAATTTTGAGGAGAAACTATGGAACGCGTTGACGAATTAAAGTTGAAATACCAATCCGTTTTGAACCTGATCAAGCAGAAAGGTGTTGTACTTGCCCACTGCCACGTACAGGACAACAAGCTGTTGTTGCAGGGTGCAGCCCCTTCGGAAGACGTTAAGAATGATATCTGGAACCAAATCAAATTAACTGATTCCAGCTTTGGCGACTTGACTTGCGATTTGTCAATCGACGAAAGCCTGGCACCTCCAGTTAGAACCTACACCGTTGTTGGAGGCGATTCCCTGTGGAAGATCGCCGCTGAATTTTACGGCAACGGCGCACAATATCCGAAAATCATCGCTGGCAATCCGGGCCAATTGGTGAACGACAAGTCGATTATTCACCCTGGCGACGTGCTTGTCATTCCTGAATAATGTTTGAATTCTACTGAAACGAGAGGAGCGGGCCCCAGTGGCCCGCTCTTTTGCTTTTAAGTTTCCACATCTATCGGCCACTGCGAAATCTGCGTGGCATCATTTGTGTAAGTGTTGATAAAACCAACCATCGTACTTCGATAGTGAATCAATGCTTGGTTTCGAGGATCTTGTTGACCTCCACCGAAGAACAGATTCGCCGTCACACCACCCTTGGGGATCAAACGTGTGTATGGCCTTCCGTAAATAAAAACATAGAAGAAGGAAACAAGGTCGCCGATGGCTCCAGTGTTGGGCAAGTATTTCAGCAGATCAACGGTTGACATATTTACGTTTGGATTTGGCAACTGTGAATTCTGCAAACACGGCGGGAAATTTGCCACAAACGTCAACGCCGGATTCGCCGAGATATTCATTGCGGAAATACCATGAGCAGTGATGCGATAAATCAAACTGGTCAGCATCTTCTTCAGAGTAGCTTTGCTATCCATCGCTCCCAGCCCACGAACATTCCCCTCGTTTGGATCGCCAGCGGCACTCATCCACGTTTGCAATGGGCCGTCCGCCTTTACTGCCGCGTCATTCAAGTAGCTGCTATCAACCACGGCATTGACATAGATTTCCGTAGCATCCCATATCTGTAACAACCGCTGCACCACGGGATATAGATCCCATGGTGTAACCTGCGTGAATTGCGCCTGATCCAATCCTAGTCGTGCGATGGTCTCGCGAGGGTCATCGTCATAATAGCTCCTGCCATTTGCAAATGTGTTGCATAGTTTCAAAAATTCCGGTGCTGTGCTCACGGAAGTTGGCGGTGCGATGAATCGCCAAAGCAACAGCAATACTTCGTCAAACTCGATTAGGCTTCCAGATTGCGGTCGAAGAAGTTGCGAAAGCACATGCGATCCAGGCAGTGTATTGAACATAGCCATTTGCATCGCAGCGGTAACAATATGCCAGTGGTAAACATGCCCAATCCAGATACCATAAACCGTTACAGACGTTTTCGCAGCTTGCAGCGCATATAGCCACGCATTCGATGCCGTTGTATAGACTTGGGTGTTTCCAGCGCCCCAGCACAAAATAGCCCTCGGACGCAGCTTCTTGCTGGCCGCATCTTGTTCCATAAGGGTAATGGTTGCTGGAGTGAACCGCTCAAATCCGTCGATAGTGTGCGGCTCAAGAGTCTCGAACAAACTCAAATCGATGGCGTACAAACGTCCAGCAGCGTGTACAGCACCCAAACCTTCCTCTACCCAAGCTTGCCCAAACTTAGCAGCCAATCCGGTAGCTCTTGCATCATTCAACTTCTCTGGAAGAATCAAGTTGTAGGCAAATCCGGAATTCGCAATTTCCGGCCAAAACTGGTCCGTTGCTGCCTGCGGATTGGTCAACGTCCCGGCCCACGCAGGAAGAAGTGGCAACGCATTCAAATACACATTGTTCAAATTCGTCCATGAAATAGAAAACTGTTCAGCATGATCCAAAGGCAACTGTTTCATCTCGTTGCCTAATCTCCTGACCGACCGGTCGCCCAGAATTTCCGGAACTTTTGAGTCATATAGCGATCGGAAGGCACGCATTCTTCTGGCTTCATTCAGCAACTCAACTCCGACAGTTTCAATCGCCTCTCGAATCTCATCTATGAAATTGCTGTTAAAAAGAAAATCAAACCCCGTTCCTGTTTTTCCGCCAATAGTATATTCATTGGAAAGCGCAAGTTTGGCGGGCGCGGATTCTAAGGTTCTCTTAAGCAGCCTACCGAATGTCGATGCAGGTTCTAGGAAACTAAATTTGATAGGGATTGCTGGGATGTTCGTTAGACCGAAATCCCGCAAGGGTAAGTGTTCAATGGGGGGCATGCCCGCGATTCTATCAAAAATCAAGAGCTCTTAGAAAAGCCGCTCCTGCTTACGCAGCGTTCCAAAAGTTCCAATATTAGCCACAGCGAACGAAAACAGATACTGATTATCGTTGCGCGTAGGAATACTGAACCGCCTCCATTGAATCGAAATGCCGCAGCAATCGGTGTTGTAACTAACCTGCGTCACGGCGTATTGCAGAATCCCCTGCCGATAATCGTACACGGCATTGAAGCCGGTATTCCAACCCTTGTGCTGCTCGTTGCCATATCCAATTCTCCCCACAATCTGGTTAGCTTCAGGCGATAGCAAAGGAATTTTCGCAACCTTGTTGTGACCAAAAGCCGCAAATACCTGCCCCTTACGCGCGTCCACAGTGAACCCGGTATTGGTGATAATTCCCCGCAATGGATCGTAATCAGCCCGCCACTCCATGCCCATCCAAGGCAGTGGCTTGGCCCGTGCCGCACTCACAATTGGAGAATAGTTTCTCCGCTGATCTAAGAATCCATATGCAGTTAGCTGATTCGTACTTTGCAGCACGTTCCGCTGGCCTATCTGCAGCGCGCCGCCGAAATCAGGATCGAAATATCGCCGCTGCCACAATTGCCAGGTAAACACTTCCTCAATATTCCCGTTTCGCTTTGTAAAAAATCGATTCGTAAGACTGATCTCTGCTTCTTTTGTGTTGCTGATCAAATCAGTCTGATCGAAACGAATTAACTGATTGAAGTCCCGAACTCCGGAAACATAGCGGAAGGAAGCTCTGGGTTCAATCACATGTTTTAGTTTCTCCCCCAGCCATTTCGGCGCATCATAGGTACGCTCCACCGACGGCGGGATCATATCAAATCCAAACTCAATAGCTCGCCGGTTAATGTTCTCGCCAGAAACCTGGAAGGTTGTTGGATCCTTTCGCTCCGAATAGTGAGTCTCCCTGGCGGAGAGCGATGGCAAGAAGTTGAATCCCGCAATCCGAAACGCAGTCATAATTCGCGGAGCCACATCCAACCTGTCCATAAAAGCCCTAGTCTGGAACAGTGGCTGTTGGCGTCGAAGTAACGATGCCGAAGATTCAAAGGATACCCAAACCGGCAGAACTTTCGCATTGATCTGCTTATCCCGCGAATTGAATTCAAAACTCGGCAGCTTGCTAATCACCACTTGATCATCCGGCTTCTCGCTCCCAAAAACCTGATGCCTGGCAACGATGAAATGGAAAGAATAGGTGTCCCAGTTCTTCGACAAATAACCGATCGCGTTGTTCTCCGAATAGATGGCTTCGTTATAACTTTGCGAAAACGCCTGGCGATATGCAAATGAGCTCAAATAGTTTGCGTTCACATGCCCTTCAAATCCGTACTTTAATGCCGATTGCGCAGTCAGCGTCATCAGGTACCCACCCTGCTTTAGCCGCTCCCCATTATCCTGCAATTTCCCGCGATCCTTTATGCCTTCAAAAAGAAAATTAAAGTTCGTATTATCATTCGGTTTCCCGCGAAAATCAATGTGATTCCTTAATCCTCTTTGAGTATACAATTGGCCCCTGTATGTCAGGTCATAACTACGATTGATGGCCCAAAAATAGCCTGCACTAATCACCTTTCCAAATCGGGTAGTGACCCCAGCGCTTGGGGTCAGTAGGCCACTCCTTCTTGGCAACTTCTCCAATGACTTATAGAAAGCCGGCGCATACAACACTGGTATCTTCCTAATTTTGAAGTACGAACGGTATGCAATCGCCCGATCCCCTGGAATAATATCGATTTTCGGCCCCGTCAATCGCCACCATGGCTTAGGCAACTTACAGTTCGTAACAAAGCCATCGTACAATATATAGCGATCCTTTATTTTTTCAGCCCAATGTCCTTCAAATATAAATGGGTTAGTTGACGACAAAACTCCTCTACGAGCCTCTATTTTGGCCGGAGCTTTCCCCTTCGGCGCATAGAATCGGCCACTCTCTTCTTCCATGTTGTATTGTGCTCTTTCGCAATGAATTTCCTCCCCGCCATCAAAATTCTGGAAGAACACATTCCCACGAGCTTCAACCCACTTCGTTTCTTCGTCATAGTCCACTTCATCCGCTTTCAGAAGAAACTCCGTCGTCTCAATCTCCACCGCTCCCCGCAGTTTCCGCAATGTTCCTTCCGCATCCTGTGTTACCGCTTGCACCCGGATTTCATCTGCCGATGGACCACTGATGCGCTTTAGAGGTGCCCTTTTGGTCCCAAGCGGCTGCACGACTGGCGGCATCGCTTTAGGGCCCGTTACCACAGGCGTTCTAACCTGAGCATTAATTATTCCACTTAAGAAAAGTCCTAGGCACAACACCGTGTAGTTGCTAAGGGAAATAGCCGATATGGAGGGTAGTGCCAGGAACGCGCAGTACTTACGAAATAATAGTTCGTGACATTTCTTACGAATAATGTTATGAAATATACTAGGCCCAATCATAATAAAGAACTTAGAGGCCTGTTCTTGGTAGTAGTACTTTCGAGCTGTTTCAGCTTGAAATAAAGGGAAAAGAGTGGAGGAGGTCGGTGCTGTGGTCGATTGCTTCAATCGAAAACCGTAGCACGGATCTGGAGCCTGGATCAATAGGCAATAGGTAAAACACCGAAAGCTGGTTGATTTTAGGATTTCAATAGGGGACCGAAAAGACTTATGATCTGCGAATACTGCAGGACCACAAATGCTGAAAATGACCACCGCTGCCGTAAGTGCCAGCGTCGTTTGGTCAACTACACACCCTCCTATTCCAGCGGCCACTATCCGGTCAGCCGGGAAGCTACTGCTCGGAAATACGAAGTAGTTGCCGAGAATGAGCCCGTCTCCGCTCCTGTTGCCGTGCTCGAACGGGACTCCGAATTTACAACATTTGCAGGAGGAAGATTATCAGGAGGGGAGGCATCTGCTCCTAGCTTTCCTGTCCAGCGCCGCCTGTTCGGAACCGAAAACAGCAAGCTTGTATCCATCGACGGTGGTGAAACATTAGCCCGCACCGCCGCTCCAAGGAAACGTTCCACCAACCCCAAGCGGCAGCAGCAACCTGAAACGTTCGACCAAGGTGTGTTGGATTTCTTTGGCTTGCCCAAGCTGGAATTCCGTCAACTTGGACAAGAAGTTCGTTCATCCCTCTACTGCGATTACCGTGTTGCGAGTGTTATGCACCGCGCCCTTGCTGCAATGGTTGACGTTTGCATGATTCTATTCTCAATCGCTCTCTTCGCTGGAATTTTCGTTTACGGCGGCGGTGAATTTGATTTCGGCCCAATGGAAAACAAAATACTATTCGGTTCCTTGCTTGTCATATTGCCGCTGTTCTATCAACTATTCTGGGCTTTAGCCGGTGCAGAGACTTTAGGCGCACAGTACCTTCGATTACGGTTAACCGATTTTGATGGGCGCAGTCCAAAGGCGCAGGCCAGAGTGCACCGCGTACTTTCCAACGTCCTCAGTATATTCGCATCGGGTATTGGACTTCTCTGGGTGTTCCTTGATGAAGAGACTCTCTCCTGGCACGATCACATTTCAGGTACATTCCTGACGGCGGATCAAACCAATCCACTGCCAACCAGAGTCATGTCCAGCAGCAATGCTTCTTCGGCTTGGGCCGGGTAGTAAAATAAAAGGGTAGCGTTTAGCTTGCCCCTTATGCCCTTTGCCTCGATTGTTGAAGCTGTTGAAGACTTCCGCCAAGGAAAAATGGTGGTTGTTGTGGATGACGAAGATCGCGAAAACGAAGGCGATCTTACCGTTGCTGCCAGTAAAGTAACACCCGATATTATTAACTTCATGGCCGTTCACGGTCGAGGATTAATTTGCCTCGCCTTGAGCCCAAATCGTTGCGATGAACTTGGCCTTTCGCTAGTCACATCAAACAATACTTCACAGTTTGGAACCGCCTTCTGCGAATCGATCGACGCAGCTCAAGGTGTCACAACAGGTATTTCCGCAGCCGACAGGGCACTCACTATTCAATTGACCATGAGGCCTGAAACCCGCCCTTCTGACCTTGCCAGGCCCGGCCATATGTTCCCCTTACGAGCCCGCGAAGGGGGCGTTCTTGTCCGCGCCGGACAAACCGAAGCAGCCGTCGATCTTGCTCGTCTCGCCGGACTTCCCCTGGGAGGCGTAATTTGCGAAATCATGAAGGAAGACGGCACCATGGCTCGAGTGCCCGATCTAATTACCTACTGCAAGCAACATGGCCTAAAAATGATCTCAGTTGCTGCTTTGATCCGTTATCGTCTGGAAAATGAGCGTTTTCTAAAGCGCAAAGCCGAAGGCATTCTCCCCACGCAATTCGGTACGTTTCGAACCATCGCATACGAAAGCGCCATCGCCTTAGACACGCACATGGCCTTAGTAATGGGCGATGTTGCTGAGCAGGACAACGTGCTTGTCCGCATGCACTCCCATTGCGTCTTCGGCGATGTCTTTCATTCCTCAGATTGCGAATGCGCCGCCACCCTCAAAGGCTCCATGCAGGCAATTGCGGAAAGTGGCTCGGGCGTAATTGTGTACCTACATCAAACTGGCCCAGGCTACAAAGTATTCCGCCGCGAAGATATGCCACCGCATCTGGAATCGGTTCACTCCATGTCGCCGCTCACCGGAAATCAACAACGCGTTTTGCAGCATGAAGCCGGCATTGGTGCCCAAATTCTGGCAGATCTCGGCCTTCACAAAATTCGCCTGTTAACCAATCATCCTCGCAAAATCGTCGGCCTCGAAGGGTTTGGTGTGGAGATCGTGGAACAAGTACCTGTAAAGAAGCCGGAACTTTTAGCCTCCCTCAACCGTTATTAGACCAGGAGCTATAATGCGCACTCTTTTATTTTCAGCCTTATTCGCCGTCTCTCAATTAGGATTTGCAGCCGATCCAAATCTACTCAACTTCGTCATGCCAGACGCGAAATACCTGGCCGGTATGGATGTACAGAAAGCGAAATCCTCAGCTTTTGCCCGTTCCATTATAGAAAGCATCCCCAAAGGATTCTTTGAAGCCGTTGGCGTTGACCCCAAGCGCGATTTTGATGAAATCCTCATCGCATCCGCAACCGGCCCTGGCAACGAAGGATCAGGAGTTGCAATCGTTCGCGGTCGCTTCGATTCCAGCAAGATCACCAGCCTGTTAAAATCCTTTGGCCCGCTCCAATCTGAAATCAGGAACGGAGTTGAAATTTTCCGTCAGGAAGGCAGCAAAGCAAATGGCTTTTTCATGGTCGCCGGACACACCGCCATTGTTGGGGACCTGGAATCGGTTCGCTCAGCAGCCAGCCGCACTGGCGGCGGAACAACAATCGATGCAATGAAGGCCAGCAGGATCCAAACACTGCGCGAATCAAACGACATCTGGGTGATTACAACCGCCCCCATGAGCACCATGAAAGGAAATGCTAAGTCGCCTGCCAAATCCAATTCCAGACCAAGCACCGGCCCCATGGACGGAATGCTGAAAGGGGATTTCCTAACTGCCATTGACCAAGCCGCCATGGGTTTGCGTTTCTCTACCAGTTCCGTAGAACTCAACATGGAAGCCACGGCTAAAACGGAAAAGGATGCCGGTGCTTTTGCCGACGTTCTGCGATTTCTCTCCAACATGGTACAGCTCAATCGTGAAAATCAGGACATCACCGCATTCGCCAGCGCTCTCGATTCCATGCAACTCACGCAGAACGCCAAATCCGTGAGAGTGAAATTGGCTCTTCCCCAACGCCAGTTGGAGGAGATGATGAAAGGACGCCAAACCAAAATCTAAATGAAAGACCTTCGCTACCCCATTGGGGAACCGCAGTATCTTGACAACTTAACCGGCAGCCAACGGTCCGCAATGATCGATGAATTCGCTACCGCACCGACGCAACTGGCCATGGCTGTGGCCAGTCTATCCAACGAGCAACTGGAAACCCCCTACCGGCCCGAAGGGTGGACCGTTCGTCAAGTCTGCCATCATTTGCCAGATTCCCACTCCAACGGCTACATCCGTACGAAACTAACCCTCACAGAGATCGATCCCGTGATCAAGCCTTACGAGGAAGACCTCTGGGCGAAGCTGGACGACTCCAAATTGCCCGTTGCCATCGCCCTGACGCACTACGCGGCAGTGCAGGCCCGCTGGACAGCCTTGTGGAGAACCATCGAGGGTGCACAATGGTCCCGAACATACGTCCATCCCCAATACGGTTCAACGTTTTCCCTGGATTACGTTCTTCAGCTTTATGTCTGGCATGGAAAGCACCACTTGACCCAAATCACGGCACTGAAATCCCGCAATCACTGGAAATAAGTCCTTTCTCTTATTTATTTAGATGATACTTTTTTTGCTAAAACGAGCTTTTCCGTTTTGGAAAGCGTACCCTGGATAAAGGCAAATGTTACTAAAAATTGGAGCTCCTAAACTTTCCGACTTTACCGACCCCATTGGGGTCTTGACCGGTTGCCATCGTCGCATCGAAGATTTTCTCAGCGTACTTGAGACTTTGACCGTGGCCGACAAACCCGAACCCCTGAACCCGGAACGGCGTAAGGCTCTTGAACAGAGCTTAAACTACTTCCGGAATTCCGCTCCAAAGCACTCCGCAGATGAGGAGGAAAGCTTGTTTCCTCGGCTGAAAGAAGCTGGCGGTATGAAAACAATCATCGCCAAACTGGAAAAGCAACATACTCGGATCCATTCCTTGCAAGCGACCATCGAACAGCTTGGAATGCTGTGGTCGGCGCGTGGAATCCTGAGCCCTTCAGATTGGACCAAGCTGAAGACAGATGTGGAAGAACTCAGTTCCCTTTACAGCGAACACATTCAGATTGAAGAACACGATGTGTTCCCCAAAGCCGTCGGCTTGCTGAACGCAGCATCCATGACTTCGGTTGGAAAAGAGATGTCCGCCCGCCGCAAAGACTAACGTAAAATGGACCGATGTGGAATCTGAAACTGCTGCTTCGGCAGCGATTGCGCCATTGGCCCAGTTCCCTTGCCTTCATTGCAGTAATCGGATCAGCAATTGCAGTGGCAGGCGCATTACTTGCTTTCGCTTTCCCAATCCTTTCAGGCGCACTTCCCTTCCCGGAACCCAATCGTCTACTGTCGCTGGAAACCACGAAGTCCGGCCAATCCAGTGGGCTGACCTGGATGGACCTGGAAGATGTGCGAACCGAAGCCATTCAATCAGCAGCTGTCTTTTCCCCACGCACCTGGGGCGTCCAGACTCAGCCGCAAGGCCACGTGGAAGTTGTTCTCTCCCTCCAAGTCACTGGTGAATTCTTCGATGTCCTAGGCGTCAATCCGGCACTAGGACATCCGCTGACAACCGCTCATGACCAAAGCGGGAATCAAAATTGGGCGTGGCTCTCCCACCGGGCTTGGCAAAGCTTGCTGGGGGGCACCCAGACCTTCGCAAACCGCACTCTAACCATCAACGCTGTCCCCTTTCGTGTCGCTGGCATCCTCCCCGCTTCTTTCGATTTCCCCTATCACGGCCAAAGTCCGGATATCTACATTCCACTGAGTAGAACTGAATATTGGCACGCTAGAGGCGCAGGTGGCTTAGGGGCCGTCGTCAAACTAAAACCTGCCGTCAGTCCTCAGCAGTTTCAAGCCAGTTTGGACGCACGGTCAGCCGCACTGGCATCCCAGTTCCCAGTCACAAATCGCGACATCCACTTCACCTCCAGCAGCTTAACCGTCTCCCTTCTCGGGGACCGCCTTCCCCTATTGCGCTGGCTAACACTGGCGGCTCTAGTCCTGCTGCTAGTAGCCACGGCCAACGCTAGTGGCATCTGGCTTGCCCAATGGACCCGCCAACAGCGTCAGGCCGCAATTCAAATGTGCCTGGGGGCATCCACTAAACAAATCTTTGCGTGGCAAATGGGTCAACTTGCACTGCTGGGCGCGGCCAGTTCCATTGCCGGAATCATCGGCGCTTCCAGGCTTTTGACTGTCATCCGCACTTCCACATTGCTTCATCCGGAACTAAGCCGGTTTGAGCTTTGGAGTACCGCCTCGCTCGATTGGCAAACCGGCCTCTCACTTGCAGCCTGTGCGATATTTGCCAGCCTGCTAAGTGGATTACCGCCTTTGCTGATGTCCAAGCCAACGGCCAACCTCCACATTAGCACCACAAGAAAGTCCCGAAACCTGCGCACCGCTCTCGCCATCGTTCAATTAACGCTCACCGGAACACTAACCTATTCAGGAATTCTGATCTTTAGAAATGTTCAAACCTTACTCCAGGCGGATCGTGGTTTCCGCACCGAACATATCTTGGTTTCCGGCATTGGAATCCCCGAAGCAAAGTACAACACTGATGAAAAAATGATTCAGTTCCACCAACGCGCCATTGAAGAATTGACGCGCATCCCTGGGGTAACCGCTGCCGCCGGAGGCGTGTCATTGCCTATCAACACTTCCCGAACCCGCTTCTTGGTGGATGGCGAAACCACACCCAAGGATCAGCAGAAGTTGGCACGAATCGGAGTAGCGAATCCAAACTTGCTGGCAATGCTTGGCATCCCCTTAATTCGCGGTCGAATTTTTAATTCTGCAGACCGCTGGGGCGCTCCAAGAGTCGCCGTAGTCAACCAAGCCTTCGTCCGAAGATATCTTTCCGAAGCCAGCGATCCGCTCGGCCGCAAGCTCCGAATCAGTTTCTATAATGGTTTCGCTATGCAGCCCTACGAACAGCACACCATCATCGGCATAATCGCAAACACGTTGAACCGCGATCTTGCCTTGCAAGCTGAACCACAAATCATCATCACCTCAAATCAAATCGCCATGGAAGGCTTTCAATACTTCATCCGCAGCGCGCTACCCGCAGAAAACTTGAAAAAGGAAGTATCCCAAGCAATTTGGAATGTCGATCCTGAAATTCAGCGCATTGGCCTGCAGCCACTTTCTGCTCGGCTGGAAAATTCATTAACCGCCCGACGAAGCATCACCTGGCTTCTGGCCTTGTTCGGCGGACTTGCCGTCTTAATCGTCACCTTCGGCTTAGCCTCAAGCTTGTTGGCGACGTTCGCCGAAATGACTCGTGAACTTGGCATCAAAGCCGCGCTGGGCGCGTCGCCGCCGCGTTTGGCCCTTGATGCAATCCGCTGGGGTCTGCTGTCCATTGCAGCAAGCTGCCTGCTCTCCTTCCCTATCTCCATGGCGCTAGGAAAGTTCTTCATCCTCGATGGCTCCCCCGTTGGTTGGGACCCCACCAGTTGGATATTCGCCACCACCGCACTAGGCCTAATTGGCCTGTTCTCTTCCTGGATTCCAGCACGCCGTGCAGCCCTTGCAGATCCTGCCGCAGCGTTGCGCACCGATTGACCGTTACCATAAGAGAGTGATCTTCTACCTGCATGGCTTTGCCTCCTCACCCGCTTCCAGAAAGGCCCGATTCTTCGCCGAGCGCCTTTCCTCCAGCGGCCATCAGGTGTCCGTTCCCGCTCTCGATGGGGGCGATTTTGAAAACCTAACCCTAACGCGCCAACTGCGCATTCTCGAAGAAGAAGCCCACGGCCGTCCGGTCTCACTAATCGGTTCCAGCATGGGTGGATACCTGGCAACTCTCTACGCGGCCAAACATCCCGAAGTGCGCCGAGTAGTTTTAATGGCTCCAGCTTTCGGGTTCGCCCGCCGCTGGCCCGACAAGCTTGGCATTCAAGTTACCGACGCATGGAGACGCGAAGGCAGCATGGAAGTGTTCCACTACGGCAGCCAGCAAAAGCGCCGTGTCAAATACCAATTATTGGAAGACGGATTGCAGTATCCCGACTACCCTAAGTGTGGCCAGCCGTGCTTAATTTTCCACGGTCAGAAGGACGATGTTGTCCCCGTCGATTTCTCAAAAGAGTTTGTCAAGCGTCAACCAAACGCCGAACTCCTTGTCTGGGATTCTGATCATGAACTGACAAATGTTCTTGAACCAATGTGGGAAAAAGTGAAAACCTTTTTAGCCTAACAGCCCAGCAAACCGGGAAAGCCCACGTGTTTCCTATTTTAAACTGGGGACAGCCCGCGTGTTTCCCTATTTTACGACTCGAAAAGAACTAGGAAACACGCGGGCTTCCATGAGACGGCTGTCGCTGTCAAGGGAAATGTTATTAGCACGGTTCTTCGTTTTCCTTGTAACATTGAG